>JAKQVC010000016.1 GCA_029571985.1 Bacteroidota bacterium
CCGCCTATTTTCCCAAGTTCAGCATACATACTGCCATCTCGGTACACCCTGAATTTTGCGCTATTTGCATTTTGCGCCGAGGTAGCCCCTGCGAAAAACATGGGGCTTGTAATTGGCGTTTCACCGTCAAGCACAAAATCCTTTCCTGCCATTCCAGCGACAACATTTGGCGTAGGCGTTGCTCCATCTGTAACACCGACAAACTCTGAAAGAACCAATCCGCCTGTAACATAAGTACTGCCATCCCGAAACCCATTTTTCAGATATTCCAAGTCTGATTCAAGCTGATTTACCGCAGATGACGCGGCATCAATTTCTGCCTGTACATCTTCCGGGGCAGGTGTCCAGTCGGTGGCTTTGTTGCCAAGTTCTATTTTTAAGTGCCTAATTTCTCCGACACCCCTTGTGTTTATTCCGCCGATTGTTGTTATACTTCCAGAATTGTACTGCGTTGAGAATCGCTGCCATGTGCTTGTTGTGTTTGTGAACAATCTATAAGATATAAGCGTTGGCGTGCCACTTGTTCCTGTTACTTCAAATCCAAAATGGTCTGTTGTGTTTCGTAAATCAAAACTTATGATAAAATCTGTGTTTATTGGTACGAGTGGCGTAGTTTGCTGCAATGGTAGAAGCGCCCAATCATTTGGGTTATTGCTTTTGAATATAGTTTCAGCTCCTGCCCACTCAATGCTTGACGTGCCCCTGCGACTAACATTCTTGTTCATTGTGCTTATGGCAAAAAGGTTTCTACCCCCTACCTGTATAGCATCATCAAGGGCTGCGGCGGTAGCTTCGGCGGCTGCCTTTGCTGCATTTGAAATTGCATTCAAAAGGTCTGTCCTTGCATTGTAATAGTCTTTGAATTTGCCTCTAAACTCACTACCAGTTATATTAGATGTCGCAGTAAGGTTTGAAAGTAAAGTAGACAGATAAGAGCTTAGCGCATTATAAGCATTTGTGTAAGCGGTTTTTGATACGGAATATAAATCAGCCTGTGTGTCGTTTTTTGTCTTTTCCGCTTGTATTATATCCCATTCTTTTTGTGCCGCTTGTTTTTCAGAAGCCGTTAATTTGC
>JAKQVC010000037.1 GCA_029571985.1 Bacteroidota bacterium
TCGTTAGTTAAATCTTCATCAGTTGCAAGTTCAGTCCATGCAGTTACGTTGTAAATACCATCTGCAGAGAAGTCTTCAGTTGCTGCAAAAGTCATGATGTCTGTGCTGCCAGGAGCTAATGTTCCGGTATACAATTCTGTATGCACAGGGCCAACACCAACCTTGTAGGCAACGTTGAATCCTGTTTGAGGTAAAGTACCAAAGTTTTCAAGTAAAACGCTTACAACCTCAGCCGGGTCAAGATCAACACCGCTAGTTGGTGTAATCAAATCTACCACACCGATATCATTCGGGAATGGATCCTGTAAGCGGAAGTTATCTAAACCGATACCATCATAAGTATAAATGCCATCAGCAGCGAATTTGAAACGGAATTTTACATCTGTTTCACCTGCGAGGAATGTTACATCGTGGTGAGAGGTTACCCATCCCGGACCATAACCTTCCCAGGCATTCAGGTAGCTATGTGAATAGCATGTACCGGTATACCAGTTTTCGCCGGTTCCGATATCACCTAAAGTTGACCAGGTTCCGCCACCGTCAGTTGAGTATTGCAGAATCATACCATCCCAGAAATCTTCAGTATACCACCAAAGGTCTACTTCAAGATAAGGAATAACAAGAGACGACATATCGAAACAAGGGCTTTCGAGGTAGCTGATTTCATTGTCGCTATATACATCAACCAGGCTGGTTGCCCAGCTGTTTTGGCTAGTTGGAGTAGCAATAGGTGCTTCGTTGATTACCGGACCATCGAGGAAACCTAATTCCCAGGTATTATTAACACCGTAGGTAGTCCAACCTTCTTCATCACCACCTTCCCAATCTTCATAATATGGGTAAGTAGAGATAATCGGCACATTCGTAATGGATTCAATAGTTGTATCATTTGTAACGATGGTGTCTAATACAAGACCAGTCCATGTTGCCAATGAGTAAGTGTCAAATCCGGATAAGTCAATAGTTGTAGCGAAGGTGTATTCAACAGTTTCGCCAACACCGATAGTTCCGGGTACGATTTCAGCAACTATAGGCTCAGCATCCAATTGATAGTAAACAGGCACATCCGTTTGTGGGAGGAAGCCATAGTTTTTAACTTCAATGGTAACTGATTCAACAGCAGTTAAACCACATCCTGTAACAGGAGCTATAATGTTTTTAGCACCTACATCATAGTCTGAAATAGTACAAGCAGCTAAGTAGCTGATAATATTCTTGCGGAAATTCGCTGCTTCAGTAAGTGGGCTGTGGAAGTCGACAGAAGTCATACCACCAAAGATCACTGTACCTGCACCCCATGATTTTTCCGCACAGATAATGCGGTCAGGCGTAAAGGTATCGTACAGAATTGGGTCCCAATCATCACCTGATACAGATGCATGGCCATAGCTAAAGCCGCTCATGCTTGTAGCTGTAGGTGTAAACGGACCAGCCCAAACCGGATGACCCGGATCTGAGGCAGTTACGTTTGAACTATACCAGAAGTTGTGCAACACGGTGCCATCAAAACCAAATTCAATATCATCACCTTCGTTAGGTGCAGCATTCAGGAAGAGATGTCCGCCGGCAGCAACCCAGTTTTCGATGATAGGTAAGTTGGCAACCAGGAAGTTTTCCAATTCAATTGCATGGCCGTCAGAACCTTCGAGGAATACGAAGCAGGTAGAGGTGCTGAATACATCAGCGGCAACAACTGTTTCATAATACCCCTGGGTCCATTCGCCAAATCCAAACACTGCATCCATAGCAGCAGTGTTGGAGGTTGTAAACCATGGCTCACCACCGGTTGTGTTGCTATAGATATAGTAAGCGTTTGTTCCACCGATAGGCTCGAGATTTGAAACCACTTCAACGATGGTATCGTTGGTTAAATCTTCATCAGTTGCTAAACCTGTCCAAGCTGTGAAAGTGTAATCACCTAACACAGATAAGTTTTCAGTTGTAGCAAAAGTATGTATGGCAGTAAGGCCTGGAGCTACTGTGCCAGTAAAGGTTTCTGTATGCACTGGACCTGCGCCCATTTTATAGGAAACAGGGAATCCAGTTTGCGATAAAGTACCATAGTTAGTAATCTCGACTGAAACTGTTTCAGCAGCTGTAAGTGATGGGCCAGACTCTGGTTCTTCAATCGCTGAAACGCCTACATCATTCGGGAAGAGATCAGAGATTTTAAAGTTATCAAATGCGAAACCATCGTAGAAGTTTGACCAGAAGTCAGATGCAAATACGATACGCAGTTTAACTGAAGATTCACCGGCAAGGAAACTCAAATCCTGATAAGCTGTAACCCAGCCAGCAGCTGTGCCATCCCATCCACGATAATCCGTAATATAGAACGTAGGCCACATGCCATAGCAATAGAAGCTGTTGTACCAGTTTTCACCAGTACCCACATTGCCTAAATCGCTCCAAGAAGCACCCGCATCTGTAGAGTATTGTACTTTAGCACCATCAGAAAACGTTCCGATGTCTTTCATGTAATCAAATTCCAGATACGGAAATACTAAATCACTAAAGTCGAAACAAGGAGAAACCACATATGATTTTTCATTGTCATTGTAATAACCGGTTAGGCTTGTAGTCCAAGAATTTAAGCTTCCCGGTGTTGCGGGAGGAGCAGTATTAATAACCGGACCAGCAGGTGTGCCTAATTCCCAGCTGGAAACATCACCACCGGTGATCCAACCAGCAGCACCGGCCTCAAAATCCTGCAAATAAGGGAAAGAGGCTACAACCGGGATATTTTCGATTGCAACATCCAATTCATCATTTAATGGATTTTCGTCTATTGCTAAAGCACAGGTAATATGAAAGTTGTGCGTGCCTACGTCAGAAACATCGCCGGGAATAGAGAACGTATGCACATAAGAGGCACCTGCCGGAATCGGACCAGGGATAATGTCGTTCACAACCGTTCCGCCATCTAATTGATAACTTACCGGGATGTTTACTTCATCATTAGTGCCATAGTTTTTAAAGGTTACCTCTACGTTTGAAACACCTAAGCCACAACCACTGGTTGGGGTTACCATGTTCAGGGCTGCAATATCATGGTCGGCAAATACAAAATAGGCCAAATACTCGATAATGTTCCAGAACAGGTTAGTAGCTTCATAAGTAGGGTAGTGGAAGTTAACAGTAGTCATACCGCCAAACATCACAATACCATCAACGCCATAACGACCCTCTGCCAATGCTACAGTACTGGCAGCAAAATCATCAACAATCAGTGGTGTAATGTCCGGTCCACTCACACTTGCGTGCGAAAAAGAAGAACCGGTCCATGACAACCCTGTTGGTGTATAAGGACCGCTAAAGATTGGATGAGAAGGATCCTCCGCATGCACGTTACTGGATCCACCCCAATAGGTTAAAGTAACGCCGCCGAAGCCAAAATCCATGCCATCACCTTCGTTAGGTGCAGCATTTAACAGCAATCGACCGCCGTTATTAACCCATGTTTCGATAGTAGCCATGTTTGCAGTGAGGAACGTTTCCAGTTCATCAGCAAAGCCATCACTACCTTCGAGAAAAACGAAGTTTGTGTTATCGTTAAAAACGATAGCCGGATCACAAGTCTCAAAGTATTCCTGAATCCATTCCCCGACACCGAATACCTCATTCATAGCTGTGGTATTAACGGTAGTGTACCAAGGTTCGAATCCACCATACGCGTTTGAGTAAATGTAATACGCTTCGGTTTGTGCAGTAGCTTGTTTTGGCGTCATAAATGCCAAAGCAGCAACCAGGCTACAAACCAGGAGTGTAAGGTGTTTTTTCATACGTAAAATGGTTTTTAAGCAACGTAAGGCACTAAGGTAGGCAATGTAAACGGTCATCTCAAAGCAAAACCCCAAAAAAATGTATATAAAACCGAACAGGAGTAAGGTTATCCACAAAAAATAAAAAACCGGAGCTGGTGGGCTCCGGTTAGTATTAAGCTTTTAACATATTATCATTTTGTTAATATAACCTGTTGGTTTGAGCTTCCATCGGAAGTTATGAGATGTATTTGGTAAATACCAGCAGGTAATGTAGCTAATGAAATAGTGAATATACCCGAACCATTCATCATCGAGGTCGGTTCCAATACTTGTTCACCAATGGTGTTAAACACAAGTAATTGCACCTGAATATTACTCAGTTGGGCGCATTCGATATTGATATATCCGGTTGTTGGATTTGGATATACCGCTATTTCATACTGTAATGTAGTCTGAGCAATTGCATCTGCCACTTCAATGATCTCTGAATAGGTATCTGTTCCGCAATCATTAGTTACCGTTAATGTCACAGAATAAGATCCGTCGGTAGTATATATATGCGATGGATTTTCTTCAGATGAACTGCCACCATCTCCAAAATCCCAATCATATGCATCACCGCCAGTGGAAGTATTCGTAAAGTCTACTGTTAATTCGGAGGTTACATATGTAAAGGATGCATCAGGTGAATAGGTAATAGTAACCGAAATGGCATCGTTGGCCGTACAACCAGAAACAGGATTTGTTACCGTAACTGTATAATCGCCGCTGGCTGTTACTGTAATAGTTTGAGTAGTTTCTCCTGTGCTCCATAAATAATCAGAACCAGGATTTCCTGCATCTAAAGTTACCTCATCACAAACAGATAAGTTTTCACCTAATTCTACAACAGGTGTTTCTAATGAAACTACTGTTGTATTAAACATATCATTGGTTGATTCATAATCTCCAACAACAGTTGTCCAGGCCTCAATAGTATATGAACCTGCTGCAGATAAATCTGCGGTGGTTGTAAACGTATAATCTACTTCATCACCGGAAGCAAGCGGACCAGCGATAGATTCTGAACCCACCAGCAAACCGTTCACTGAGAACATCACCGGAATATCGGTAAGTGGAGTAGGGCCGTAGTTAAATACAGTAACTGTTACTGTTTCTGCTGCGGTTTGTGCGCATCCACCTGTTGGATTTATTATGGCGGTTACACCGGCATCAACAGGAGAACACAATTTAATATAATCAATTGTGTTTTGTAATAAGAGTTGTGCTTCATCAGCAGGTGTGCAATAATCTGGTGCACCTAAAGTATTCACGAATACTTTACCGGAACCCCATAATTTTTCACCCATGATATAACATGCATCACAAGCTGCGTTACGCATAATTGGAGTAATGGAACCTGTAATATGTGCATTACTTACATAAGTGCCTGAATACACATCTGTAACAGTACCGAATGCACCGGAATAAACCGGATGTGCAGCATCAACTGCAGTTGTTGTTGATGTTAAAGATGGATAAGTAATTCCCAAATCTTCAAATCCAATAAATCCACCATCTCCTGTATAAGCATTTGCTGAAATATAGAGATGTCCGCCGGCAGATACCCAACCTTCAATTAATGGTAAATTATCGTTTATAAATGTTTCAAATGCTGTCCAGTGCAATTCGCTTCCTTCTAAATAAATGAAACAATTATCACCACTGAATAAGGTATATGGATTTACAGTTTCGTAATAATTTAAATCCCAGTTGTCGGCACCAAATACCGCATCCATTGCAGTTGAAACCGGATTAGAAATTCCAGGTTCAATACCAATCTCACTACTGTAAACATATTGTGCGCCGGTGCCATCAATTGGTTCATAATGTATCACAGTAGCACATCCTGAAATAGAATCGTTTGTAATATCTGTATCAATATCTAAATCAGTCCATGAACAAATAGTATATACCCCTGGTGTTCCAAGATCAATAGTTCCGGCAAATGTGTGCACGGCTGATCCACCTGCAGGTAAAGTGCCGATGAAATCTTCTGTAATAGTACCCAAGCCATCTAATTGATAACTTACCGTGAAACCGGATTGTGGCAATGTGCCATAATTCTGAACTAAAACAGAAACCGTTTCAGCAGCTGTTAAATCTAAGCCGGATACAGGTGAAATTAATTCGCTTACACCAATATCATTAATTTCCGGATCACGAATCAGGATGTTGTCGATACTTACACCGTCAAAATTATTAATCGCATCCGCTGCAAAATGAAAACGCAATTTTACACTTTCATTACCGGCGAGGGAAGTTAAATCGTGGTGTGCTGTAAACCAGCCGCCACTGCTTCCTGCCCAGGCGCCTTCATCACTAACAGCATTCGCGATGTCATTGTACCAGTTGTCACCTGTTCCAATACCACCAACTATCGACCAGCTTGCGCCACCATCAATAGAAGCTTCCATCACTAAACCATCCCACAATGCTTCAGTTTCCCACCATATATCAAATTCTACATACGGGAAAATCAATAAGGATAAATCAAAACAAGGGCTTTCGAGGTAGGATATTTCACTATTGTTATACAGGCCATCGAGATTGGTTGCCCAACTATAATCACTTCCCGGTGTTGCAGGTGGAGCAGTATTAATTACCGGTCCGTCAGGCATACCTAATTCCCATGTATTTACAGCACCATATGTACGCCATCCTTCTGCAATACCAGATTCCCAATCCTGCGTATATGGGAAAGAGGTTACATATGGAATATGTGTAATCGTACGTTCTTTTTGATTATTGTCAGTGATAACATCCAACGGCATAGTTGTCCATGCTACAATGGTATGATCACCAATTGCTGAAAAATCTGATGTTGCAGCAAATGTATAGAGGAAGGATGTGCCCGGTTCAATTGTTGTTGCTACAACTGCATCAATTATTGCGCCACCATCTACCTGCACATGAACCGGAATATTTGTTATAGGTTCGAAACCATAGTTGCGCACATTAATCGTAACATGTTCTGTAGCAGATAATCCGCAATTTGTACTTGGAGAAACGATAGACAATACACCTGCATCGATATCGTTTACTGCACAGCTCGACAAATAACTAATCAGATTTTTACGGAGGTTAGCTGCTTCGGTAAGCGGACTTTGATAATCGGTAACAAGCATGCCACCAAAAACTACAGTACCAGCACCCCAATTTTTTTCTGCTGCAACTATCTTTTCAGGATTATAAGCATCAATAATCAGCGGAATTAAATCTTCGCCAATAATTTCTGCCGTACCAAATGTTTCACCTGACATAAAAGGTGTCACAGGCGTAAATGGACCAGACCAGATCGGATGTGCAACATCATATGCCTGTACATCTGTAGTATACCAAACATATTGTAATTGTGTGCCGCCAAATCCGAACGACATACCATCGCCTTCACCTGGTGAGGAATTTAAAAATAAATGTCCGCCTGAAGCAACCCAGTTTTCAATCAGGGTCATATTATCGTCAAGAAACTCTTCCAGTGCTAACGCATGATCAGATGAACCATCTAAATACACAAAGCAATTATCTTCACTAAAAATAACTGAAGGCACACAAGCTTCAAATGATGTTTGTGTCCATCCACCCACGCCAAACACACTATTCATATGTTCAGAGTTAGAAGTAGTCGCATAAGGTTCAAAACCTGTTTCTACGCTATAAATATAAAAAGCACCTGAACCGGTAACCGGAGTTAAATTGGTTACTGTTTCAGTATAATTATCATTTGATACATCACCATCACCAGGCAAGGCTGTAAATGCGTGAATTGTATAATTACCATCTGCCGACATATTAAATGTGGTAGCAAATGTGAATAATCCGGATTCACCTGGATTTAAGGTGCCGGTATAAACTTCAGTAAATACTGTTCCACCATTAACCTGAACTTTTACATTGAATCCGCTTTTTGGCGTGGTTCCGAAATTCATCACTTCAACAGTGATTGATTCTGCGGCACCCAAATAAGCTGATGAAACAGGATCTGTAACATCCGTGATACCGATATCATTTGCATTCGCATCATGGATATGCACATTATCAAAAGCAAATCCGTCATTAAAATTCCAGAATGGGCTAGAACTAAATGTAAAACGGAAAACAACGGATGGTTCTCCGGCCAACATTGATAAATCATGTTCAGCATGCACCCAGCCCTCACTTGAACCAGACCAGCCATTATAATTATCTACATAAAAATTTGGCCACATCGCATAACAGGAAGCGTGGTTATACCAGTTAATGCCTGTGCCCAATCCACCCAAATCATTCCAGGTCATGCCCTGGTCAAGAGAATATTGCAGTTTCGCACCATCATCAAATAGCTGAATGTCCCAATTGGCATCAAATTCGATAGATGGCAGAATCAGAGATGAAAAATCAAAACAAGGTGAAATCACATATGACTGCTCATTCAGGTTGTAATTGTCGTCTAATTCGGTTGTCCATGACTTTAAAGAAGTAGGCGCTGCAGGAGGAGGTCCAGAGATGGCATCACCATCAGGATCACCTAATTCCCAGGAAGATAAAACACCACCGGTTGTCCAAAAGGCTGCTCCTGCTTCAAAGTTTTGTTGATAGGGATAAGTAGCAATAAGCGGCACAGAGTTAACGCTGCCAGTCTGGTCATCGTTAGCGGCAACACCATCACCGGCTAAAATCGTCAAAACGGTAATTGAATAGGTGCCGGCTGTGCTATAATCAGCGAGGGTAGCGAAAGTAAATTCAGCCGTTTCGCCTTCTGCGATTGGCGCGCCAGTATAGGCTTCTGTAACAGGCGTAAGTGCGCCCAAAACAGGGTGTACTAGGGTATAACGCACCTGAAAATCATCAGCAGTTTCGCTGCCGTAATTGGAAATGGTAACGGTTACAGGGGTTAAACCCAGTCCGCAAGTGCCTTCAACAGGTGCAATAGCACTTACGCCAATATCAGAAGTAGCGCCGGAAGGCACGTTAATCGTATAATCTTCAGCTTCACCATAGGAATAAATACCACCCGCACCACAGGCATCAATAAGTCCAGCCGGAAAATACACACACATAACGCGCATCCTGGTGCTACCCGGAAGGGCTGTAAATGGTGCTGTAAAGGTGATATTGCCGGTGCCGCCCGGAACGATAATGAGGTTTTCGGCATTCAGACGCTCATCGTCTGTAAACACTTCATCCTGGTTCCAGTCGATCCAGGTAGCATAATATTCGGTATAAGCTGGTGTGTTATGGAGTGTAAGGGTATGTGTTGACCCCGGTGCGATTGTTGTTGACAGGCCGGTATAATCGTTATATTCTGCTCCGGCACCTGTAAAATTGGAAATATCGCCTAAAACCACACCATCTATATAGTCATTGGCGCCAGGGCCAAATCCGTAGTTCGGAATGCAATAATCAGCAAAGGCGGCTGGGGAAAAAGCTACCAAAAGATAAAGAACTGCTAAAAAACGCAAGTTTCGAAAAGTAGTGTTCATGGTAAGTAATTAAGATAAAATGGATTTAAAACGTAAAAGTAAGCCGAATTACCCCGTTTTCAAAATGCATCAGAATGTGAAACGCAGATTATTTGCGAAGGCCGTTTGGTTATTACTTAATATCTTTAAGCGCTCATTGAACGGAAAATCTGCATGCGTCCTACAGTACTGATTATAGATGATGACCCAACCTTTTGCCTGATGCTGAAAAGCTTTCTGACAAAAAAGGAGTTTGCCGCAGAAACAGCTTTTTCGGGTGCTGAAGCCATCAATCAGGTGACCAAACAGGACTTTGACGTGGTTTTGAGCGATTTTCGACTGCCGGATACTGACGGGCTGACTTTATTAGAAGAAATCCGTGAATTGAAGCCCGGAACACCTGTTATCATCATGACTTCGTATGCCGACATTCGCATTGCGGTTAAAGCGATGAAGAATGGCGCTTATGAATATGTAACCAAACCAGTTAATCCGGACGAGATTCTGCTAATCCTGAAAAATGCGCTGAATCGCGATAAGGAGAAAGAGGCTATGCCTGCCCCTACGCCGGTTAAATCTGCTGATTCGCCCAAAGTAAAAAAATCAGCTTCGAAAAACGGGTTGGAATATGTGGCGGGCGACAGTGCCGTTGCACGCCGTATCATGGAATATATTGATGTGGTTGCGCCAACAAATTTATCGGTGATTATTCATGGCGAGAGTGGTACGGGAAAAGAATATGTGGCGAAAATGATTCACCAGAAAAGCAATCGCTCACATAAACCATTTGTGAGTATTGATTGTGGAGCGCTGAGTCGCGAATTAGCGGCAAGTGAATTATTCGGACATATTAAAGGCTCCTTTACAGGTGCAATTGCAGATAAAACGGGTCAATTTGTATTTGCTGAAGGCGGCACTTTATTTCTGGATGAAATTGGAAACCTGACCTATGAAATTCAGGTGCAATTATTGCGTGCTATTCAGGAACGCAGAATTCGCAAGATTGGCAGTAATCAGGATGTAGAAGTGGATGTGCGGATTATCGTGGCAACCAATGAAGATTTACAGGATGCCGTTAAAAAAGGTAATTTCCGAGAAGATTTATACCATCGTTTAAATGAATTTAAAGTGATTGTTCCTTCTCTGCGCGACAGGGGAGAAGATATTCTGATTTTTGCGGAACATTTTTTATCGTTGGCCAATGCCGAATTAAATAAAGAAGTAGAAGGTTTTGATGTGGAAGTGATGCAGATATTTAATCGCTACAGCTGGCCGGGAAACTTGCGTGAGTTGCGAAATGTGGTGCGCAGGGCGGTGTTACTTACCAGCGGTTCGCATGTGAAAAAAGAAACACTTCCGCATGAAATCGTGTTTGAGAAGAAAGAAGAGGTTACCCGGCAATCTCAACCGGTATTCACGCAAACGGAGCATCCTTCTGATTTAAAATCGCTGGCAGAAAAAACAGAGAAGGAAATGATTATTAATACACTGATTAAAGTGAATTACAATAAAAGTAAAGCGGCTTCTCTATTAAAAATCGATCGTAAAACGCTGTATAATAAAATGAAATTATACAAGATTTTGCATACAGAAGATGAAGAGTAATAAATAGTCTTCAGTTTACTCAACGCGCGTATCAATTTCCTTTTGCAAAGCTGAAAACACCTGCATGCTTACGCTGGCCACTTGTTTTGTTTGTTCAATAATTTCGCCATTTAGGGAGGCCTGAACAGATTCGAGTTCGCGTAAAACAGGCACCAGCATATGCACGCCAAAATGGTTGTAGGAAGGCAGCATTTTATGTGCCGTGTTTCTCACCAGATCTAAATTATTTTCAAGTGCCGCCTGCTCCAGCACTTGTACATTTCCGGTATTACTTTGTATAAAGGATTCGATGATTGCCGCTAGCACCTCTTCATCCTGATCGGCGAATCGCAATACTTCTTCCAGCGTATATAATGGCATTGCATCCACCATAATCATTTCGGCTGCAGCTTCGTCCTGGTCGGCGTTTCCAATAACCACCGGTGCATACTTGGCAATCATGCTGAGCAATGCAGCTTCTTTATACGGTTTGAGTAATATGTCATTGAAACCTGCAGTGCGAATACGTTCAATATCACTCTGCATCACGTTTGCTGTTAACGCAATCAATGGCACCTGTAAATAAATTTCGCGGATGCGGTTAGCCAACATATATCCATCTACTTCCGGCATATGTAAATCGGCTAAAACGATATCAAAACTGCGCGCCTCAATTAATGCAATAGCTTCTTTACCATTGGCTGCGGTGGTAATATGTGCGCCGAATTTTTTCAGAATGACTTCCGCTAGTAATAAATTATACGGTTCATCATCTACTAACAAAATTTCCAATCCGTGCAGGTCAGCATAAATGCGTTGATCGGCTTTTATTTCTGATATGTCGGTGGCGGAGGCGATGCGCATAGGTAAATGCACAATGAATTCAGTTCCTTCACCAACAACGCTTTTTACACGAATGTCGCCACCCATTAATCGGGCTAATTTTCGTGAAATACTCAGGCCTAATCCTGTTCCGCCATATTTTCGGGATGTAGTTGTTTCGGCTTGTTCAAATATTTCAAAAATGTTTTCCAGTTTATCTTCCGGAATACCAATGCCGGTATCCCGGATGGAAATAGCATATTGTATGGTTTTTTTTGATTTTTCGGCTGAGCAGCTGAGTTCAACAAATCCCTTCTCCGTAAATTTGATAGCGTTGCCTACAATATTGTATAACATTTGTTTTATGCGAAATGCATCACCCATTACCGGTATATCGGCGTGTTCGCCTAAAGCTACACTGAGTGGGAAATTTTTTTCCTGGGCTTTCACGGATAATATGCTGACAACTTCATTAAGTATCTCCTGCAACACAAGTGGCTGGTGATCAACAGGTAATTTTCCTGCTTCTATTTTCGACAGGTCTAAAATATCATTTACGGTATTTAATAAATGTGTACCGGCATGGGATACGGCCTTGATATACCGCTGTTGTTCCGGTTGCAGTGTGGTATGTTCTATCTGTTCGCTGAAACCAATAATGGCATTTAATGGCGTTCTGATTTCGTGGCTCATATTAGCCAGAAATTCTTCTTTTGCTTTTGCCAGATATTCTGCCCGGTTTCTCGCTTCAATCAGTTGCATTTTATATCGATTGCTTCTGATCATATCTATTACGATAACGACAAAAAACACTAATCCGATGAGCAACGCAATACCGGCCACGAGCAACATAATGCGCGATGAGCGATGCGCATTTGCCTGTGCCTGCATGACCTGTCCTGTAACACGTGTCGATTGCTGAATTTGCAGTCGCGATAAAATGGCATTGATTTGCTGGATAATCAATTTATCACTCGTGAGAATTTCTAGCTCTTTTTCAGTAAGTTTTGTATTATATCTTTTTTGTTCATCATCAATTTGCCGGAGGATACTACGCACATCTTCCATATTTACATGCGGACCTTCTGCAAGATCGATGGTATAACCATTTGATTCGATAACAAGCGTGTCTTTCGCAGGCGTTTTGCTGGCTGTTTCGGGTTGTGAAACATCCTGGCTATCCTTTTTCTTTGAGCCAAACAGGTTTCTCAGAAAGCCTTCATCCTTTTTATTGTCTTTAGACTTCTTCTTATCTGTATTGGTACTTTGATTTTGTTGCGTTACGGTTGGCGATTTGATACCTGGGGTGAGTTTAGGTGTTGCCGTTACGGGTGTTTTATTAGCTGCAGAGGATTCCGCTTGTCCCGACAATTTCTGCATGGCTTTGCTGTTAAGCCGTTCATATTCACTGGATTGTTTAAAAATAACCAGTGAATACATAAGATCAGCCTTATCCTGAAAATACTCTTCAAGGGTATCCAAAGTCGCAATCTGACCTTCAAATGCCTGATCCTGCTTAATATCATCCAACTCCACACTGATTTGTTCCATGGTATTGATGTACGACTGCAAACTGGCATTATCATTACTCATGATATAATTGCGCATGTCGTTATCTGCAGCCCGCATATCATCTACCAGAGATCGCAGCATTTCGGCTGAATTGTCAGGTGTGGAGAGGGTTTCAACAGACCCCAACAACTTATTAAAGTTATCGTATGCATACCATGCAGCAAACCCAATGAGCCCCATACTGAGCAGAAATGCCAATACAAGCTTCCAGGCGAGTCCTGATTGTGGATTTTGGTCGGCCATTGACTGCATAAAATTACGGTTTTTCACTGGTTTAGCTTGGTTTCGACTTCATGAGGTAAATAAATAGTATATTTAACATGGAATTAATATAGGCTTATCTATCACTTAATAGAGCCGGCTTACTTTTACAGCAAAATAGAATATGGCTAACGAAAAGATTAAGATTCTGATTGTAGATGATGAACCGGATATTTTAGAGGTGATTGAGTACAATCTGGTTAAGGAGGATTATCAGGTAGTAAAGGCCGTAAATGGGAAACAGGCGCTGGAAATGGCTATTTCTGAGCGTCCGAACCTCATTTTGCTGGATATCATGATGCCTGAGATGGATGGAATTGAGGTATGTCGTGAATTGCGCAGCCGGAGAGAATTTGATCAAACCCTTATTTCGTTCCTGACAGCCAGAAATGAAGATTTCACGCAGGTGCAGGGATTTGATGTGGGTGCTGATGACTATATCACTAAGCCCATCAAACCGCGTTTACTGGTGAGTCGGATTAAAGCTTTGTTGCGCAGGTCACCGGGTGGAGATACAGTAGCCGAAAAGGTTTCTTATGGCGATTTAAGTATAGATGAGGAAAAATACCTGGTGTATGTTAAGGGAAATCCGATTACTTTAGCCAAAAAAGAATTCGAGCTGATTCAATTGTTGGTGAGCAGACCGGGAAAAGTATTTACCAGACAGGAAATATTCAATAAAATCTGGGGGATGGATGTGATTGTTGGCGATAGAACTATTGATGTCCATATCCGCAAGATTCGCGAAAAGATTGGAGAAGATTATATTAAAACCATCAAAGGCATCGGCTATAAGTTTGATCAATAGAATTGCATGAAGAATGCCTCTCCGGGCCGAATCGTATTTATTTCGACACTTACCATAATTGGTGGCCTTTTTTTACTGGAAACGATTGCCTTACTATTTCCCGCAGTCAACGTGCCTGTGTATCACTGGTTAATCGTACCTGTGTTAACCGGTGCATTAACGTATTTTGTTTTATATCAAGCCGTAGAAAATTTCATTTATAGAAAGATTAAACTCATCTATAAAAAAATACATGCCCTTAAATCAACGAAAGGCATGGCAGATGAAGTTATGCGCGTTGCAGATGACCCGATTAGTGAAGTAAATAAAGAAGTAATCGAATGGGCCAAAACGCAGGCCACCATTATCAGTACACTTCAACAACAGGAAAAATTCAGACGCGATTTTTTAGGTAATGTCAGTCATGAATTAAAAACACCCATCATGAGTATTCAGGGATATCTTGAATCGCTGCAGGATGGTGGTATTGAAGATCCGAATATCAATGCAACCTATATTGACCGCGCGTTAAAAAACGTAGACCGGATGATTATGATTATTGATGATCTGACAGAAATATCAGCGCTCGAATCCGGTGAGTTGCAATTGCAGAAGCGGAAATTTGATGTGTGCAGACTGGTAAAAGAAGTGTTCGAATTACTAGAAATGCAGGCAGATCAGGTGCATACATCTTTAGTGATTAAAGATGGATGCGATGCTGTATTTCAGGTGTTGGCTGATGAAAAACGCATACGAGAAGTATTAATAAACCTGATTGGCAATGGTATTAAATATGGCAAATTGCAAGGTAAAGTTCAGGTTGGCATCTACAATATGGGTGATCATATTTTAGTAGAAGTGTCAGATAATGGTCCCGGCATTGCGCTGGAGCATTTATCTCGTGTATTTGAACGGTTTTATCGGATAGATAAAAGCAGATCGCGCGATCAGGGTGGAACAGGGCTAGGCTTAGCGATTGTGAAACATATTGTTGAAGCACATGCCCAACATGTTCACGTGAGAAGCACTGAGGGTGAAGGCA
>JAKQVC010000244.1 GCA_029571985.1 Bacteroidota bacterium
GTTTTATATTCGATATCGCGCCTTATGTATTCAAAAGCCCATTCAACGCAATCTAGCCCCCTTTCCGTTGATCCCATAGCCAATATATACGAAACTTTCTCCACCATTTCATACCCGCGTCGCACAACAGCTTCAAATCCGGTTCGCTCGGTATGCTCTTCGGCCTTGTCCTCAAACCAGTCAGCCGCACTATCTAGCGCATCAATCGCCTCTGGAGTTGTTTTGATAATGTTGTATGTGCCTGTTGATTCGATACGTTTTGCGCCTTGCTCATAATCTCCAGTACACCTCAGTAGTGATAATCGTGCTTTCAGATCGTCAGGCATATCCTCCGATGTAAATCCGCGCTTGCGTTTTGGATTGGTGTCAGGTTCATTAATGATGATTGAGCGGCCTATGAATCCGCTTGTGATTTGCTCAAAAGATACCGACTCATTAAAAGTTGATGGCGTACTAAATCCGATCATCGATAGAAATGGATTGGGAAGGCCCTTATCAATGTTATTGAGTGATTCCGTTATAGCATCCATGCGCGCTTGTATTTGCGCGTTTTCGCCGTCATCAAGGCGCTTATTAAGCATTGCATACTCACGGGCAAGGTCAGTTTTTACTTCTTCTTTGACATCACCAGATAGCAACAAATTACCGCTTGCCTTGCTGTATGCCGCCATCAGCATACCGATAACGCCCTGCAAGTAAGATGCCCCGCCGGATTTATGCGACATATTGAGTTTTCGCAAGAACAAGCCAAGCTCATCGATATTGTAGAATGCCGCCTGATGCCTAATGAGATTCCTGATTATTTCCTGCTCTGATTTGATCGCGCCGTGAATAGCGGCACTTACCCCGGCCTCAATATGCAGATCATTGACAGATTGCAAGACCGCCTCTTTACCTGTAGCAGATCCAGCAACGCAAAAGGCGAATAAGTTTGATGATAGCTTGTTTCCTTCGAGGCGATGAGTCAACCCGCCAATATTGCCAACCGACACCAGAGCAGATATAACCGCCAGATTGAGCCGAGGATAACGGCATTGACTATTTATGTAATCTGTAACCTCACCGACAATGCCAGGAGGTTTAAGTAGATCATGCTTAAATTCTACGGTTTTTTTTTCCGGCTCAGTCACATCCTCAGCATAACTAAAATATCGTTTGTGGATCTCATCAAGCTTATTTTCTATATTCATTCATCACCCGTATTTTTTAGCGTAAATCCACGCGCCATGAATGCGCTTAGATGCAAGATCAAGCCTTGTTTTTAACTCGCTATCAGGCATGGTTTTTAAAACCTCATCAACTATCAATTGAGCCGCTACTATCTCCATGACCACAGCAAAGAGCACTTGATCTGGTTCAAAACCAGTTTGTTTTCTTGGTTTTGGTTGCGATGCATCGTAGTTGTCCGATGGCGGGAATAAATCTGATATCTCATGGCCAATAGCCGCGCATATGTCAGCAGGAGCACAGCCTTGAGAAAAGCAGTGTAAAAGTATAGTACCGTTGTCGTCTTTGATCGCCAGCGAAGGCGTGCGGTCCTCATGACATGGACATGAGGCCATCCACTTACCAGGCCCGGTGCGCTTTACTTTTTGGAGAGATCCTAATAGTGACTCTATTGTCATGACATCATGGCCTCGTTTCCAGATATTTAGATAGCTGCTCGAGAGTCACATGCCTGATGTCCCGGCCTTGCATAAACCGATAAAGCGTTTGAGGTGTAATGCCAGCCAATTTGGCCACTTTCCAAAGGTTTGCGTCTTTTAATTTTTCTCGAATTTCGTGTGTTGTTAACATTATTTTAATTACTCCTGTTTAAATTATTGTGTAAAAGTGTTGACATGTTACCCACAAAACTAATAATATGCAAATTCGTTGTTGAAAATTAACTGGAGAATGAAATGAAGATATTTAACACAAGCGGAGAATTGATTTTAGAAACAGAGTCGAAAAACTTGCGCTGTGCTAATTTGCGCTATGCTGATTTGCGCTATGCTAATTTGCGCTATGCTGATTTGCGCGGTGCTGATTTGCGCGGTGCTGATTTGAGCGATGCTGATTTGCGCGGTGCTAATTT
>JAKQVC010000048.1 GCA_029571985.1 Bacteroidota bacterium
CATTCTTCAAGGGTTTTATTTTCAGACATGTAAAGCCATTTATAAAGTTAAGGTAGCATTTAAATGCTGAATGCCTCATAAACAACCATTGATTTCCAATATGCTAACCTTCCCACAACTTACCGACTTCCTGTCTTCCCGGCCTCGTGAATTCCTATATTGACTTTTTGGGAAGGAATAAGGAATGATGCAAAATGGCATTCCGCTCTTGCGCTCGGCTAGATTGCTTCGCCGCTCCTTGTGTCGCGGCTCGCAATGACGGGAACGTGATGAACATACGTGGTTGCAAAGCAACCACCTCACAAACCTACTCCTCGTCATTGCGAGCAAGTCTGCCGGCGCGCAGCAGAGGCAGGCGCAGCGAAGCAATCTAGCCGATCAGTTTGGTGAACGGTGAGTGGTGAGTGCTTGCTATGAAGTGAAGCTTTTGTAGCGCAGCGGAAAAAGATTCTACTTCATAAGTGAATAGTGGTTCGAAATTGCATCAACATCATACCCAATTTTTTTCACGCAGAGACGCAGAGCCGCAGAGCTCTAAATTTAGTCCGTAGGACCTTTGCATTTGTCTCACTACCCACTACTCACTACCTTTTGAATGAGGAATAAGGAATGAGGAATGAGGAATAAGTTCGGTAGCTGGGTAGCCTTCCAGCCTGCTACCTGATACCTGCTACCTGATACCTGCTACCTGATACCTGCTACCTGATACCTGCTACCTGATACCCCACCCCGCCGCGCGGAGCTTTTGCTTTTGGTTTTGGAGCATCACTGCGTACTTGAAAGAAAACGGACTTTGTGTGGTTTTGAAGGAGTATACTTTAGAACCGGGATTATTTTGTTGACGTTACGGCCATCTTGCCCTGATTTACACAATTGGGGGTTGCGTATTATGGCGAGTACGCGGCGATTGGTTATCTTTAGGCATCATTTCCACATCATGAGAAAAATTGTTTTACTTTTTGCCCTGCTTGCCGGTGGTTTAATGCCGTTGCATGCGCAGGTTAACCGTTGCGGCACTACTGAACATGAGGCTCTGTTAAAAGCCAATGACCAGGATTATGAGGTCAAGAAGGCTCGTCGCGAGGCCTTTATCGCAAAGTATGCCGATAAATTAGCGGCTGCTAAAATGGAAGGTGGCGAAGAGGTGATTACCATTCCGGTGGTTTTTCACATTGTGTATAATACTGCAGCTGAGAACATTTCGGAGGCGCATATTCTTGAACAACTTGATATTTTGAATGCTGATTTTCGTCGCCTGAATGCGGATACAACCGAAACACCGGAACCGTTTCAGGATGTTGCGGCAGATTTCAATATAGAATTTTGTCTGGCATCCTTCGACCCCGATGGAAACCCGACACCCGGTATTATCCGGTATGAAACGCCGGTTACTTCATTCAGCGATAATGATGATGTTAAGTTTGCGGATGCGGGTGGTGCAGATGCCTGGCCTGCCGACAGCTACCTCAATTTCTGGGTGTGCGATTTAGGTCCCTGGTTATTGGGTTATGCGCAGTTTCCGGGTGGTCCTGCTAATACTGACGGCGTAGTTATTGGTTATCAGTATGTGGGCTATAATGATGCCGGTTATCCGTATAATCTCGGACGCACCGCGACACATGAAATTGGCCATTGGCTTGATTTATACCATATCTGGGGCGATGATACTAACTGTGCGGGCAGCGATGTTGTTGGCGACACACCTAACCAAAAAGTGGAAACCTATGGTTGTCCGAGTTATCCAAAAACAGACGTATGCTCGGCAACAGCACCTGGAATCATGTTTATGAACTACATGGATTATACCGATGATGCCTGTATGAATATGTTTACGCTTAATCAAAAAACACGCGCACGTGCTTTGTTTGAGCCGGGTGGCGACAGATATGCCATGCTTTCGTCGGATGGTTGTGGATTGCAACCTTATGATGCAGAGGCTTTGGCTGCGCTGCCGGGCGGAACAGTTTGTGATTTGTCGATAACACCCGTGGTAACCATTAAAAATCGCGGTTTCGAAGTATTGACTTCTCTTGATATTACCTATTCGATAGATGGTGGCACTCCGCTGAATTATGAGTGGACAGGATCCTTGATCAGTGCGGCTTCCGAAGTAGTTACGTTGCCTGCCGTGGCGACTACCGCTGGTGAGCATACGCTGGAGGTTACCCTGAGTAATCCGAACGGCAATACGGATGCAGATGCTACGGATAATGTGGTGAGCACAGAATTTCTGGTGAACACCGGTTCATTAGCACTGCCTTTGGTGGAGGGTTTTGAACCAAGTGGCTTTCCATATGATGGTTATACGATAAACAATCCGGACGATGATAAAACATGGGCCCGCACCAACTATGGTGCCAGCCTCGGCGATTATTCGATTTACATCAACAACTACAATTATGATGCTTCCGGTGAAATAGATGAGTTTGTAGTGCCAGCTTATGATTTTACCGGGTTAACAGAGGTGTTTTTTACATTTGATGTGGCCTATGCCTTATATACGGCAACCGGTGTGTATAGCGACACGCTGGAGGTTTTGGTGAGTGCTGATTGCGGAACAACCTGGTCGAGCCTCTACAAAAAGGCCAACCCTGATTTACAAACTACTCCGCCAACTACCAGCAACTTTAAGCCGGAGTCGGATGAATGGCGCACCGAAACCATTGATTTAAGCGCTTACATAGGTGAGCCTCAGGTTTTTGTGAAATTCCGTAACACAACTGACTATGAAAACAACCTCTATATTGATAATATCAATATCAACGATGGTGAAATAGTGCAGGGAGTAAGTCATGCAACGGCTTATGCCTTAAACCTCTATCCGAACCCAACGTCAGATAATATAACGCTTCGGTTTAACACGCCTGCCGGTGGTGATTATTCCATTCGCATTACGGATGTAACCGGTAAATTGGTGTATATCAACACCTTAGCAACTCAGGTATCAGAAAACATGTTGCGCATACCGTCATGGTCGTTTGAAAGTGGTTTATACCATATTCAATTGAGCAATGGTGTGGAGCAGATAGGCGCTACGTTTATAAAAGACTGACAATCGACCACTATATCAAAAAAGGCTGTTCGAAAGAACGGCCTTTTTTAATTCAGGCATCGAGGGCCCGTTTTTCCTTTTCGACGCCTACAACGAGGATGAAGGCTTCGGTGAAGCTGTAATGGAGGAGATAGTCTTCTACCCTGCCATTTTTCATCAGTACGCCATAAATATCTCCGCGTGGTGCCAGCTGAAAGGGTTTTATAAACATATCGTCGCGGAATTCGAGTTTCCGCTTGCCGTAAATTTTATAGATGACCTCTTTAGCGCCCCAGTATACCATAAGTTGACGAAGAGATTTATCGCCCGAAATCTGCTCTAACTCAATCTGGGAGAGAAATTTGCGGCTAATGGGGGTGATATCCCTGTCGGTTGTTTCGATGTCGATTCCAACGGCACAATTCCGCGACACCATGGCGGCTGCGTAGGTATCGCAATGGGAGATACTGACGAAAATATCGTCGTTGGCGACAAAAGGTTTGCCATATTCATCGAAGAGGAGTTCGACAAACTCGTTGGTATTGAGCAGTAATTTAAGCAGATATCTGCTTGCCAGCCAGGTGAGTTTGCGGCGGGGATGGGTGATATTATCGAGGTAGTTCTGCTCCCAATCGTTCAGGATTAAGCCGGCCCGATAGAAATCCGGTGTTTCCTCAATTTTCCAAACCGCGTATTCAGCCAGTTGCTGATAATTTTCCCTAAGCACGAGGGCCATAATGAACAGAATAAGGGCACGAATTTACCTGAAATCGGGATAGCGCGATAAATTAATTTGCACAGGGTATTGAATAGTAGTATCTTAGTGATACACATACACACACTATGTTCAAATTTTTTCAATTTATCCGCTCCGAACAGGAGACGATTCATATAGAGGTACCCAAAGACCTGAAGGGCAAGCTGGTAGAGATTATCATCCAGGAAAAGGCTCCTGATCCTGACACCAAACTCGACCCCGAATCTGAAGAACAAATGGCCCAAAAACAAGCCGAACTTAAACTGATGGACGATATGCGTAATCAGTTGAATGTTTGGGATATGTGACCTATTAGCCGACGTAGCGTAGCGAAGTCCCGAGTACTTGGGATTAGCCGATTGCATGATTAGCCGATTAGCCAATTAGCCGATTAGCCGATGGAATGCAGATGTGAGGATTAGCCGATTAGCCGATTTGAAAGACAAGTGTGTGAATGAGAAAGTGTGCGAGTGTGCGGATGATTAGGTGAATGATGAGATATTGTTAATTGAAATAATAAAACATGATTCAAGAATAACTGGTGATCGTAAGTAGAATGTATCGCCCTATCTGCGACGTTAGGAGTGGAGAGGGAGGGGTGAGGCAAGGGAAAAGGCAATTAGCCGATGAAATGCAGACGGAATGCAGAAGTGTCGATTAGCCGACGTTGCGTAGCGAAGTCCCGAGTACTTGGGATTAGACGGAAAATGCAAGTGTGAAAGTGTGGTTCGCCTGGCGGCGAAATGCCGTGTGGAAGTGTGGGATGATTCGCCAACGTAGCGAGGAAAAGTCACGAGTATCCGGGATAGAATCCAGACGAGCGGGTGTTCTGAGGGAGTGTTCAATGGTTTATCTCAAATGCCTTCCTTATTCCTTATTCCTCATTCCTCATTCCTCTTTCCTTATTCCTAGTAAAAAGCTCCAACCGCCATCAAATCCATCTACCACGACGCAAGGCCCAACCATAAAAGCCCCATAGGGGCGACACACCCACTAACAAGCCTAGAGCCCCAAAAAACAGCCCCAGCGGGGCGACACAACGTACCATCCGAAGCAAAAATTGTGTGGAGAATGCTTAGCTAGACGGGTACCTGGTATGAATTGAGGCTTTAGACAATGGAGACAAGACTCTAAACTATTTGTGCGTGAGTAAGCTTGACAGCGATTGGCTGCTCGGTTTTATATTGGCCGTTGTGTCGCCCCGATGGGGCTGGAACTTCCTTATCGTGGGCTTGTTAGTGGGTGTGTCGCCCCGATGGGGCTGGAGTTTCTTTATGGTCGTGTTATTGCGCAGTTTGCCACGGTGGGGCTAGAGACACTTTTTCTAAGTTTTGATTTTGGGCGTGGTGTCCCCCTAAACTACAGTTGCATTTTAGGTTTCGTTCGATTTTGTTGTTTTGGTGCTTATTGTTTATTCGACACCATGTAATTAGTTATGTACCAAAATTCCTGACTATTTTATTCCTGATTCCTTATTCCTTATTCCTTATTCCTCTCTCCTATTTCCTCATTCCTTATTCCTCATTCCTTATTTCTCATTCCCGCTCCTTCCCTATCTTCGCAGCCGGATGTTGCTTCCTTCGAGTGTTACGGTTACTTTGAAACAGCGGTATAGTGGACATACGGCGGGCGTATTTGCTTTGGCTGAGGGTTTGGATGAGGCTACTTTTTTAAGTGGTGGCGGAGATGGCGTTATTGCGCAGTGGAAAATGGATGGAAGTGCTGATGCCACAGGCATTGCCAGGGTGCCGGGGA
This sequence comes from Bacteroidota bacterium, assembly GCA_029571985.1. Classification (GTDB taxonomy): domain Bacteria; phylum Bacteroidota; class Bacteroidia; order Chitinophagales; family BACL12; genus UBA7236. The sequence goes on from JAKQVC010000048.1 coordinate 5,544, forward strand.
ATATTTTTTCTTTGCTGCCTCTCCCCGACCGGCATTTGATTTTGGCAGGAGATTTGCATGGAGGTTTACATAGTATTGATACCCGCACCAGTACGGAGGTGAATCGCTTTGCCTGGGATGGAGGTGCCGTATATGCAATTGAGCGACTTTCCGACGCACACGTAGCCCTTTGCTCAGGCACTGGAAACCTGGTTATCCGGAATGTGCATACGCATACTACAGAGCAGGTTATTGCGGTGTCGTCACAATCGCTCAGAGGTATTTCAACAGATAAAACCCGCCGTCGTCTGGCCATTGCCTCCAGCGACCATGGCGTGCACATTCTGGATGCCGATACTTTCAAAACCGATCACATCCTCAAGCAGCATACGAACAGCGTTTTTTGCGTCAGGTGGTCGCCCGATGGCAAATGGCTGCTCTCCGGCTCACGGGATGCCCAATTGATGATCTGGGATGCCGAAACATTACAACTGGAACAACAGATTCCAGCCCACATGTTTACCATTAACGACATACAGTTTAGTCCCGACGGTCGGTTATTTGCCACAGCCGGTCGCGACAAACACATCAAAATCTGGGATGCTGAAACCTTTACCCTCCTGAAAGTATTGGATGTGGAAAAGTATGACGGACACCGAAATTCCGTGAATAAGTTATTTTGGAGCACCTCAACAAACACCCTAATTTCGTGCGGCGATGATAGGATGGTGATGAGGTGGGAGATTCATCGATTAGCCGATTAGCCGATTAGCCAATTAGCCGATTAGCCAATTAGCCGATGAAAGACAAGTGTGCGAATTAGGAAATGTGCGAATGTGCGGATGGTTAGGTGAATGATTAGATATTGTTAATTGAAATAATAAAACTTGATTCAAGAATAACTGGTGTTCGTATGTAGAATGGATCGCCCTCTCTATGACGATAGGAATGGAGAGGGAGGGGTGAGGCAAGGAAAAGGCAGATTAGCCAATTAGCCGATTAGCCGATGAAATGCAAATGTGCGAATGAAGAAGTGTGGGAGTGTGCGGATGATAAGATATTGTTAATTGAAATAATTAAGTTCGATTCAGGATTCACTGGTGTTCGTATGTAGAATGGATCGCCCTCTCTGCGACGTTAGGAGGCTTGCCACTCCGACGAAGGAGGTGTGGGGAGAGGGAGGGGTGAGGCAAGGAAAAAGCAGATTAGCCAATTAGCTGATTAGCCGATTAGCCGATGAAATGCAGACGGAATGCAGATGTGAGGATTAGCCGACGTAGCGAAGCGGAGTCCCGAGTACTCGGGATGAAATGCAAATGTGCGAATGAAGAAGTTTGGGAGTGTGCAAATGATTAGGCGGCAGATTGGATAGTGCAGGAACTACCGATACTGATATTAATCAGCACAAATGTTAAAGTATGAGAAACAGCCCGGCACCTGAACACATGAACACCTGAACACCTGAACACACGAATCCGCCGTACGGCGGAAACACCTGAACACAAAAAACAACAAAACAACAATGATACTCACTGACAAAGAAATTCAAAGTGCAATTGCACAGGGTACTATTTTAATTGAGCCTTATCGTCCGGATTGTTTAGGGACGAATTCTTATGATGTGCATTTAGGTCGCTATTTAGCGGTTTATAAGAACCATATTTTGGATGCGAAGAAGCATAATGAAATTGAAGAAATTATTATTCCGGATGAAGGCTTTGTGATACATCCGGGAATCTTATATCTCGGCGTAACGGAAGAATATACCGAAACACATGCACATGTGCCTTTTTTGGAAGGTAAATCCTCTGTAGGTCGCCTGGGTATTGATATTCATGCTACTGCGGGTAAGGGTGATGTTGGGTTTTGTAATACCTGGACATTAGAAATTTCGTGTGCACAGCCGGTGCGTATATATGCGGGGATGCCTATCGGGCAGTTGATTTATTTTGAAGTGAAAGGTGATATCACGAATTATTACAATAAGAAAGAAAATGCGAAATATGTGAATCGCACGATTCGTCCGGTGGAGAGTATGATGTGGAAGAATAAGTTCTGAGGTGCGGACGTGTTGACGTGCGGACGTGTCAATCTTTGCGGCTCTGCGGCTCTGCGTGCAATTGAATTTTTTGCTCCTATTTGACTTGACTGAAATACCGAGGCCCCGCCGAGAGGCGGACAGGCGGGAAGGATGGGAGACGGTGAGGTATGGATACTGCGGTTGTACTGATATGGGCGGAAGGGAACTTATTTAGGGTTGGGTAAGTTTTAGTATCTTTACACCCTGATTAGCTTCTAAGGCCGAATTTGTGTTCATAGGTTTAAGTTGAAGAAGCAATCACTGGTATTTTTTATTCATCCATAAGGCAGATCATTTAACTGCGCCGAACACAGGAAGACGTTACGTCTTTTCCCGTTGTTAGAATTTCATCCTTATATATTGTACTGTTTTTATGTCATTTGACAATCTTGGGCTTAATGCGCCTATTTTACAAGCATTAAAACACGAGGGCTATGTGCGCCCTACACCCATTCAGGAACAAACGATTCCGGCTGCGCTTTCAGGGAAAGACATTTTGGGTATCGCACAAACAGGAACCGGTAAAACAGCTGCATTTGCACTGCCGGTTATTCAATTATTGTCGGCAGACAAATCATCCCGCAGAGACATTCGCGCCTTGATTTTAACACCAACACGCGAACTGGCCATTCAGATTGGCGATAGTTTTTCTGTGTATGGAAAAGGAAGCGGACTTGTGCACACCGTTATTTTCGGTGGTGTTTCACAACATGCGCAAACACAACAACTGAAAAGAGGTGTTGATATTTTAATTGCGACACCGGGACGATTATTAGATTTAATGCAGCAGCGATATATTTCATTGCAGCAACTGCGCATTTTTGTTTTAGATGAAGCCGATCGCATGTTAGACATGGGCTTTATTCACGATGTCAAGAAAGTAGTCGCCGCTCTTCCTGCAAAAAAACAAACATTGTTTTTCAGTGCAACGTTGCCCGGTGAAATTACCGCTTTGGCACATTCACTTTTACATCAACCCGTGAAAGTATCTGTGACACCTGTTGCATCTACAGTTGATTTAATTGAACAAGGTGTTTATATGGTGAAACGTGCACATAAAAAACAATTATTGTTGCATGTGTTACGCAATCATCCCGGTATCAGCACATTAGTATTTACGCGAACAAAACACGGCGCTAATAAAGTATGTAAAGATTTAGTGCAGGCTGGTTTTAAGGCAGATGCCATTCATGGCAATAAATCGCAAAACAGCAGACAAAGCGCATTATTGAATTTCAGAAACGGCACGATTCAGGTTTTAGTTGCTACAGATATTGCTGCACGAGGTATTGATGTTGAAGAATTAGGATTAGTTATAAATTATGAGTTACCTAATATTCCAGAATCCTATGTGCACCGAATCGGCAGAACCGGTCGCGCAGGTGCAAGTGGTGTTGCCATTGCATTTTGCGACGAAGAAGAGCGCGAGTATCTGAGAGACATTCAAAAACTCATTGGTAAATCGATAACGGTTTTACAGGACCATCCGACATTTACTACACCAACCGTAATTCTGAGTTCTTCAAATCCGCCAAAGCATATGCAAAAATCGCATCATGCAACAAGTGGAAATGATACCCGCAGAAAAAATTCCGGGTTCAGAAAATGGAAAAAGAAAAAGGCAGAGTAATTCCGTCTAATTGTCCGGCTGCTCATTATTGAAAGGCTGAAGAGAAAACTATTCAATCGAAATGTTAAATTCGACTGAATAGTTTTTCTATTTCAGGTTGCATTGTATTTTTACCCATCATCCAATATGGAACAAATACATATCTCAACCATCGTGCATGCCCCGATACAAATTGTATGGGCATCTTATACTGAACCACAACATATTATGCAATGGAATCAGGCTTCGCCAGATTGGCATTGTCCCGCTGCTTCAAATGATTTGCGTGTTGGCGGAAAACTGGTTTCAACCATGGCGGCAAAAGATGGTAGCTTTCAATTTGATTTTGAAGGCATCTATGATGAGATTGTAGAACTTGCCCTTATTCGATATCATTTAGCTGATGGTCGCCGTGTACGTGTTACGTTTTCTGCAGTTGCAGATGGTGTTGAGGTAACAACAAGTTTCGACCCGGAATCTGAAAACCCACTTGAAATGCAACAAGCCGGATGGCAGGCTATTTTGGATAGTTTTAAGCGACATACTGAAAGCCTATAATCAATAAGACATAAATTCACCCATTATGACACAACCTGTAGTAACCTGCTTATGGTTTAACGGAAATGCCGAGGAAGCTGCCAAATATTACGTGCAATTATTCCCTAACAGTCAGATAGGCAATATACCCAGATATCCTGAAGGTGGCCCTGTTGAGGCTGGTACAGCTATTTCGGTGCCTTTTACATTGAATGGACAATCATGGCTCGCATTAAATGGGAACAGTGATGTACAATTTAATCCGTCAGTATCCTTTGTGATTCGCTGCGAAAACCAGGAAGAAATTGATCATTATTGGGACCACATGATTCAAGATGGCGGTAAAGCAGCCATGTGCGGATGGCTGGAAGATCCTTTTGGTGTTTGGTGGCAAATTGTACCTGCCGTACTGGGCGAACTTATGGGCGGCAGCGATCAAGCCAAATCAGGTAAAGTGCTTCAGGCTTTAATTAAGATGCAGAAAATAGATTTGGCTGCACTGGAAGCTGCGTATAACGCATAATATATTTTTTTCCTGGTCAACGGAAAACCGTTAATGTCTATTTCTCATTTATTTTTTTTTGTATTTTAGTAGAAATAGCTGACCATGAAATGGAAAGAATACACAACATTTGCTGCTGCGGTATTAGCCGGCGGGAATGTAAATAATCAGGTATATTATCAGGATATTCAACCGGATGTTGAGTTAGCCCCCATTGGTCCCTGGCCTTGGTTTAATATTGAAGAGGCATTGGATGTAAATCACGATGGGATTGATGATTTTAAAATTGTTTTATTTGGCACCACCAGTTATTCAGGATGGGCTGCGCAGGGAAATTTCAATATGGGGTTTGCAGTGCCGCTCAATAACAACCAGGTACATATTGCATCATCTCAATTCTACGATTGGTGTACGTTTGGTTGGAATGCAGGTGTAGTAGATAATGTGGCTAATTATAGCAATGGTGCGTGGATTAATCCCACTCCTGCCATGGGTTCATTTGTGCATCCAATAAATGCATTACCGGAAAATCAGTTGCTGTTTATGCAGCGACATAAATTATATTTCAGTTCATCGTGGTATTTTGAATGTGCCGGCGACCCTGCTGAAAACGTATACAATACGGCTGGTTTATGGTTCGATATGTCGATGCGCAACGTACCTGTAAAATTTAAAAATGGCGGGAACTTTTATACCGGCTGGATCAGGTTAAGTGTAACAGAGGGCACTTTGCAGGTGCATGATTATGCGATTGCATTAGATCCGGAAACCTCCATCATTGCAGGTGACATAACAGATGCCATTATTTCCACCGCTCCAACGCCGGGCTTAGTGAGCACTACGCCTACAAAAGCCTATTTAAACTGGAGCGCCGTGCCAGATGCAATTAAATACAGGTTCAGATATAAAAAAGTTACGGATACCGATTGGACCACCAAAGTGGTAACCGGCACCAGTCGCTTGGTAAAATCTTTAACCTGCGGCACCAGCTATGAATGGCAGGTGCAAGCGATGTACGACAACACACCTAATCTATATTCCGAATGGAGCAGCCTTGAAAGTTTTACGACAGGCGCATGTCGATTAGACGGCTCACCAATTGCAGACATTACCGATGTGGTAATTTATCCGAATCCTGCAACAGATCAATTTACGTTGGAAGTGATTACGGATGCCTATTATGCCGATATGTTTATTGATATCCTGAATTTACAAGGTGTGCGTCTTAAATCGCTCGTAACCAATTCGACAAATCTGACAATAGATGTTCAGGATTTACCTGCCGGAACCTATATGGTGGTTGTTCATACAGAAGCGGAGGCACCTGTTGTAAAGCGTATTGTGATTCAGTGAGGAAAGAGGAATGAGGAATGAGGAATGAGGAATTAGGAATTAGGAATTAGGAATGAGGAATGAGGAATGAGGAAGGTATTTTGATATATTGCAGGAAGTGAATAATTTCTGCAATATGGAAAATTAATTGAATAAGAAACAGTACCACACTTTCACACGCAAATACGCCGTACGGCGGACCACACTGGATTATATTCTTCTCAACATTCTGTTATTGAAATAGCACAAGGTAAGTGAGTAGTAGGACTAATGCAAGGCAGATGTAAGGCGAATACTTTTGAAGTCATACGTCGGCACAATTGCAAGCGCCGTTCCTTATTTGCATTTTCGCTGCCTCACCCCTTCCCTCTCCATTCGTTGCCTCATGGAGAGGGCGATAACTTTTTCTTCTTTTTAGAAAGGTAGGGTTGAATCGGAATATTCCTTGTAATAATGGTGCATTTTATACCACACACTTGCACACGCAAATCCGCCGTACGGCGGACCACACTTGCACACTTATCGGGTTCAATCCAAAGATGCATGATTGCTTCAAATGCATTCATCCACAATCATGTATAAATCAAATATTCCTGCAAAAAAAATCTATCCATCCCTCAAAATTTCGTTTACCTGAACACATGAACACCCGAACACATGAACACATGAATCCGACGTACGGCGGAAACACCCGAACACCTCCACTCACCACTTCACAAATTGCGCAAACATTAACTGTTGCTTCGCGATACATTGAAGCACATAAGTGCCTGATGGTAAAGCAGATACATCCACCCTATTATCCTGAACAAGCTGATTGCTCAACACAAGAGTTCCGGTAATATCATAGATTCGGATTTCTGACAAAGTTTCGGGAAGCGAGGAAATCTGAATAAAATCTTGTACGGGATTTGGAAAGATTGTGAGTAGTTGAGGTTTATCGGAGGTGAAGATGGAAACAGTTTCGAAATCACTTTCACCCCAGGCTACACCACCCATTATACCACCAATCAATGTTGTGTAGCTGCTGGCATCACCAACACTGCGACTATAATAATCAATACCGTACTGATTATTCATTTGAAAGCCGTAACCTAAATCAACTGTTTCTACTATAAAACAATCGACCGTGTCCAAACCATATTGACCGGAACTATAGCCAATTTTATACGTGGTATCTACCCCAACCATTTCAGATCGATAATAATTTTTGTGCCAAAGCATTAAGGTAGGATCAGCGAAATATTGATACGTGGCAGGAATAAAATACCCACCGGGCCTTTCAATCATTTGTATGAAATCTTTGGCAACGTAAACCTCGTGTTTGCTTCCCAGAAATGTAATTTCACCCAGTGCATTTTTTGACCAACTGTTTATATCGAAAGTAATGCTATCCGCAAAATCGGTTCTTAGTGTGATAGAATCTTTCAGATAGGTATAAACATCCGGGTTCAATGGATATGTATCAACACGTTCCCAGATTAAAATATCACCTGTTTGATTTGGAAAAAAATCTAGCCAGGATAACGGTTGCCATCCTGCATTTGATTCAGGCGATTGTATGCCAATAGCGCTATACAATGCTATATTTTCGCCATTAGCATGCCAATTCAATTGACCCGGATCATAGAATTGCAATAACCCGAATGATTTACTGAGTTTAATTTCTGCGTCGAGATCTGAATCACCACCGGTTTTATAGATGCGATAAGTGCGTACGCTATCCATCACACCAAACACCGGTTCTACAGCAATTGATTCGCATTTTGCGTATAGGTTGTTATCTTCAACTGTGCCGATGTCGAATGTTTCTTCGGGATTAGCGAAGCGATTCAAACTTATCGTATCGTAACCACCGTATACGACGATATACGCCCATCCTCCGGTTTCAACTACATGTTCGATATAAGGAAATACGTTTTCATATTCAAAATCATAAGTTGAACGCAATACTGCATCACAAGGGTATGGAGTGGAATCAGCATGCATCATATGCAGCCATGTAAATACGGTATCTGCTGATACAACCATTGAATCTGGAGTTGCCATTTCAATTGTCTGGTATAATCCCCCATCGGCTGCGTAAAATGTATATTGTTGCGATGGAAACAGTTGCCACGACTGTGCGGTTACATGCAGATACATGCAACAACACAAGAGTGTACTCGAGACGCAAAGCTTAGCAGAATTCATGGCGATTTAATTTATTGTTTCACAAAATACGCAATCTTGTTCATTTTACTGTCATTTGCCAGTAAAATGTAGACACCGGCAGGTAAGTCATGGATATCAAATAAATTTAATTGTGATGCCGTGTGTGTTGCCATTAATTCACCGGTCTGGTTAAAGATTTTAACATCGCCATCAAAATCGAAATTAAAATCTACTTGTATGTTGTCGGTTGCAGGATTTGGATATACAGAAATGTCGGTTGCTGATGCCATCACCTCCTCCCCTGCCTCACCGGCAGGCAAGCCTTCTTTGCAAGGCACTGAGACGTTAATTACATTAGATGTTTTAAAACATCCGGTAAGCGTTTTTGTCACCACACATTTATAGTTTCCAGCCGTGGTTGCAGTGTAGGTTGTCGCCGTAGCGCCGGCTATGGTGCTTCCTCCTTTCATCCACTGATAGGTGCAGCCGGGAGAAGCTATTTCAGTAAGGATAACATTGCCTCCTGCACAGAATGTAGTTGGCCCGCCGGCAGTAATGGTTGCTTTAGGATTTTTGTTAACCATTACATGTATCACATTTGAAGTATCTGCGTCACATGCGCTGGTTGTAACACAGGTATAGTTACCTGAAGTAGTGGCTGAATAACCTGTACCTGTTGCTCCGGGAATAGCAACACCATTTCGGTACCATTGTGCTGTTGCACCGGTGTACACCGAATATAACGAAACCGGTGTTCCCTGGCATACGGTTGTAGTACCAGGTGTGGTAATATAAACATCCTCAACTACGCCTTCATCCGTTAATCCATCGCAATCATCATCGATGGTATTGCAAACTTCATCGGTTGGCAGGCACACATCCCGAAATTTGATGAGCCAGAAATCACTCCACCCATTGCCTGCTATAATTTTATCGCCCGTGGTTACCGATTCAGCTGAACCTGCTACTACAAGCATACCATCGGTTCCTGTGGTGATGCAATAGCTATAATCATCCATGAAAGTACCATAGGTGCGGTCCCATAATAATTCTCCTGCACTGTTGACACCAACCACCCAATAATCATAAGATGAGGCCCATGCATCGGAAGTTTTATCACCGGAGATCGGTGATTGAGAATGTCCGGTTAAGGCATAGCCGCCATCAGCCATGAGTGTCACATCAAAACCCACATCAGCGTCAATGCCACCAATAGTATTATCCCATTCGACATTTCCAAGACTGTCAACTTTTACCAACCAATAATCAGCATCGGTAGTGGCGCCTGAGGTCGTGTTTTCAGTTTTATCTCCTGAAATATTAGATTGAGAATGCATAGCCAGAATTGCCCCATTATCCGGAGTAATTCTAGCGGCGCGCACATCATCCAGGGAGGCGCCACCAATAGTATTTTGCCAAATGATATTTCCGGTGGCATCTAATTTCATAATCCATGCATCGTTATTAGCGAAAGGGCCAACAGGTGCTTCTGTTTTATCAAAGCTTACCGGACTATTTGAATATCCGCTAATAAAATAACCGCCATCAGGGAGTTGCTCAGTGCCTGCACATAAATCCATACCGGTTCCACCGATCGTATTTTGCCACATGATGGCACCACTGCTATTCAATTTAATTATCCAGTAATCATAAATGCCTTTGCTGTTTTCCGTTTTATCGCCTGAGTGGCCGCTTGTTGAAGAGGAGCCAATAATGCAGCCTCCATCTGCTGTTTCATTTAAATCGCCTAATAAGTCAATACCTGTTCCACCGAGACATGTTTGCCAGATAATGTCACCGGTATCATTGAGTCGTAACACCCATACATCTTGTGTGCCAGCCGCAGAATTTTCCGTTTTATTTCCTGAAATCAGGGACGATGAATATCCGCCAACCAGGTAGCCGCCATCGCTGGTTTGAATTACCTTGCTAAGTTCATCGTGCCCGGATCCGCCGAAGACATTTTGCCATTCGATATTGCCATCAACATCCAGTTTTACCACCCAATAGTCCATATCACCATAGGACCCGACAGTTTTGTTGCCTGATATTCCGGAGTAACTATAACCACCAACGATGTAGCCACCATCTGCGGTTGCATTGATGGCATAAGCGCCATCATTTACAGTACCACCAAGCGTTTGCTGCCATTGGTAAGTTACCTGAGTTCGGGCAGTAAATGGAAATGAGATTAAATACAGCGATAACGCTGCAATGTAACATTGTAGATTTTTCATGGGAATGAGGATTTACCCTAAAGGTAAAAAAATATTGATATTCATACGTAGTATGAATATCAGTTGATTACCGGAAAAGCGGGTATTTCCTTTACTGCTTAATAAATTGCGTCAACGTTACCTGAGCGCCATTGAGCGTTTTCAGCCAATACATGCCGGCAGGTAAATCATGCAGATCTATTGTACAATTTCCTTCGAAATTAAAGTCCGCTTTCACTGTTTGACCCAACGTATTTATAATGGAGGCAGCAGTAATTCCTGTGTTATGTGTTTCTACCTGAATGGATGAACTAGTTGGATTTGGAAACAGTGAAATAACTGTTTCCTCTGCTATCACTTCACCCTCTCTACAAGGTACAGTTACAGGAATTACATTTGACATTTTATAACATCCGGTAGCTGTTTTAGTGACAAGGCATTTGTAATTGCCGGCAACGGTTGCGGTATAATTCAGACCAGTTGCGCCGATCAGCATGGTGCCACCTCTGTACCATTGATAGGTGCTACCACCAACCGGATTTACCGATAAAACAACACTTCCGCCTGCACAAAAAGTGACCGGTCCGCCTGCATTAATGGAGGCTTTCGGATTTTTATTTACGGTAACGGTAATAGGGGCAGATTCTGTTGTATCACAATCGCTATAACTTAAGCAGGTATACACACCTGTGGTGAGTGCGGTATATTCCGGTGTGACGGCACCAACGAGCATAACACCGTTTCTTTTCCATTGAAGTCCTGTGCCTGTATGTGTGGCAATCAGTACAACACTTCCACCCTGACAAAATACTGTTCCACCAACAGGTGAAATGGAAATCGTGTTTTCCAGATCTTCATCAATTAAGCCATTGCAATCATCATCTAATGTATTACATACTTCAGTCGCACCCGGATATATATCCGCGTTAGCATCATTGCAATCGGTATTGTCTGTTGTGTAGCCCTCCGGCTGAGAGCAAGCCATTATGGTTGTTGCATCATCACCGAAATCATCCGCGTCAGCATCGGCGTAATAGGTATTCTGAACATCTTCATCAATCAGGCCATCACAATCATCATCAACTGTATTACATACTTCTGTCAATGGATTACATGGTGGTTCCATTTTTACCAGCCAATAATCAAAATCACCATTATTCGCACCTGTTTTATCGCCGGAAATACCGCTATTTGATTTTCCTCCCATGGCATAGCCGCCATCTGTGCAGATACCTGCCGCATATCCAAAATCATAATTAGATGCGAGGAGTGTTTCCTGATTTATCAGTGTGCCGGAAAGGTCAATTTCTACCATCCAATAATTTGCTGTTGCGTCACCGGTTTCGGTTTTATCTCCACCGATACCTGAATAAGAATATCCTGCCAATAAATACGCATTTTCAGTTGCATTTGGTACGATGCTGAATAAATAATCATCAGAAGTACCACCAATGGTATTTTGCCAGACTATTGAGCCGGCGCTATTTAATTTCAGTACCCAATAATCATAAATACCAATTAAGGCTTCTGTTTTGTCGCCGGTAATACCAGAACCACTATAACCGCCAATCAATACACCACCATCAATTGCTGGGGCTATTGATCGCATTAAATCGACGCCATTACCACCAATTGCATTTTGCCATTGTAGTGTGCCGGTTGAACTTAGGTTAAGCACCCAATAATCATAATTACCGTTAGAAGGTTCGGTCTTTTCGCCGTTTGCGCCGGAAAGAGAGTATCCGGCAACGGTGAAACTTCCATCGCCATTTTCAACCGCGCCGAGTGGCACATCAATATTATTTCCACCGATCGTATTTTGCCATTGAATGGTGCCTGAGCTGTTTACTTTTACCATCCAATAATCTGCAGAGCCCCCTGTTGAATTTTCAGTTTTATCGCCAGAGATTCCGGAATTTGAATGTCCGGATATGAGATAACCACCGTCGCTGCATGCTGTGAGTCCGGTTAAATCATCAATATTATTACCACCAATAGCGTTTTGCCATTGAATAATGCCACTGCCATCCGTTTTAATTATCCAGTAATCTGAAACACCGATGAGTCCCTCAGATTTATTTCCGGTTGCCCCGGAGAAACTGGTGCCGCCGAGCAGATACCCGCCATCGGCAGTTTGCAAAATCGCAAACAGATTATCATTTCCGGAGCCACCATAAGCCTGTTGCCATTCAACTGTTCCATCCACATCATATTTAATAACCCAATAATCGTTAGCGCCGTAAGAGGCCATAGATTTATTACCGGAAATACCGGAAGCAGAGGTGCCGCCAATGATAACACCGCCATCAGCTGTACCAACAACGGAGCGGATTTCATCGGCTGAAGAACCACCGTAGGTCGACTGCCAGGCAACGGGCAATTGTGCAAAAAGGAAATTTGTGGCGCAAATGGCCAGACATGAAGTGAGGAGTGTTTTCACAGGTATAGATTTTATTATACTAAGATAATGGATTTACCAGAAATGCAAGAAAACATGAACTAGGACATTGTCCTAATTTAAATATGCATCTCAATAAACGCCTGTTCCAAACTCGGTTTTCCGCACCGGTTACTCCTTCACAAAATACCCGGAATAACTGGTATCACCGGAAATCACTCGGATAAAATACATGCCTGAAGCATTATCGGCAACGGAAATCGACTCGCCCTGCCAATTTTGGATTGATTGGACAAGTGCTCCTGATTGGGTATATATATACACCATTCCGCTTGAACAGGATTCCTGCGACAGGTTTATGCTGTTTGAAGCAGGATTTGGAAAAATTTGAAGTGATTGATTGCCAGATATTTCCTCCCCTTCTTTGCAGGTAATGGCTACTAAAATCGGATTTGAATTTTTAAAACATCCGGTAGCTGTTTTTGTTACGCGACATTTATAATTTCCGGCTGTCGTCACCACATAGGATGTGGAGGTCGCTCCTGCAATTGCTGAACCGCCTTTATACCATTGATAGGTGCACCCACCAGATGGTGCCTCAGAAAGTGTAACACTTCCACCGGCACAAAAAGTAGTTGGTCCGCCGGCTGTAATAACTGCTTTTGGATTTTTATTAACGGTCACATTTACTTCAGCAGATGTAGCTGTAGCGCATGCGCTGGAAGTTGAACAAGAATATAGTCCTGTCTGATTTGCAGTATAGGAATCAGATGTAGCCCCGACAATATTTACACCATTCTTTTTCCATTGCACGGATGTCCCGGAGTAAGTGGCTGTTAACACCACGCTGGTACCTTGACAAATTGATGTAGGCCCTGCAGCGCTGATGGTGATAGTCTCAACAATGCCTTCATCAATTGTGCCATCGCAATCATCGTCGTAGCCATTGCATAATTCTGTTGCAGGAATAAATTCTGGTGTAAGTTCCATCACCCAATAATCGGGATAGGAAGTACCACCGGCAACATTATTTTCCGTTTTATCGCCGGAGGCCTGAGAATAAGAATATCCCCCGGCTAGTATTGTTGTTGGCGACAACTCATAAATATCTCTGCCAACATCCTGACTTGAGCCACCAAAGGCCTCCTGCCAACATACGCCGCCCGATTGATTGAGTTTGATAATCCAATAATCAGATGCACTGCCACCTACAAGGGCTTCATCTTTATCGACACCGGCGGGTGAATTCGACTCTCCTATGATTAGTACGCCGTTATCACTAGTGGCACAAATGCCGTATAAAAAATCACTAATGGTTCCGCCGAGTGTATTTTGCCAAATGATGTTTCCAGCAGTATCAATTTTGTATACCCAATAATCAAATCCCCAGGAAGAGGTTGTTTTATCACCAGAAATTCCGGAATTTGAATATGCGCCGATAACAAAATTGCCATCAACTGTTTCGGCCATTCCACCAATATAATCCCACAAAGTGCCGCCGATAGTTTCTTCCCATTCAATATTACCGAGAGCATCCAATTTAATCAGCCAATTATCGAAGTCGCCAATAAGTGGTTCGGATTTATCGTAAGTAGCACCGGAGTATGATTCAGATGCTACGAGATAACCGCCATCAGAAGTTAGAATCATATCAGAAAAATAATCGTTGGCATCACCGCCCAAATCCTGCTGCCATTCGATTGTGCCTGTAGAGCTGAGCTTAAGAATCCAAACATCATTTGTTGTACCAACTGTGCCATGCAAGGCAACTGTTTTATCAAAGCCAATACCTGATGCAGAATTTCCTGCTACAATGTAACCGCCATCAGGTGTTTGATGTATCACTTCCGCATAATCGGAATGGTATCCTCCGTATGCTTTTTGCCATTCGATAGTTCCTGTGCTATTCAGCTTGACAACCCACATATCATTATTAAGCGACCCACCTCTGAGGCCATCTGTTTTATCTCCTGATGCCGGAGAAAACGAGTGACCTGCAAGAATGTACCCCCCATCAGCGGTTTCCTGCCCATCCAAACAATAATCATCCTTGCTACCGCCAATAGTATTCTGCCAAACAATATTTCCAGCTGCATCCAATTTCATCACCCAGTAATCCATAAAGCCAACACCGATGGCAGCTTCCGTTTTATCGCCACTTATGCCTGACTTTGAAAACCCGGTGCAAAAAACGCCGCCATCCGCCACGGGCGAAACTCTCCATAATTTATCGTCCCCGGTACCGCCGATCGTATTTTGCCAGTTGATCGTTTGTGCTGATGCGCTGAATACAGAGGCCAGAATTCCAAAGGCAAGCAAGATTTTTTTTCCTGAAATGAATGAAATCATATCGAGTTTATTTATGGGAATTATTGCTTAATAAATGTTTTTGCTTCTGATTGTTGCATGCCGACTAATCTTACAAAATAAACGCCTGCAGGAAGTGCTTCAATCGGAATCGTGAAAGAAGCAGCTGTTATTGACTGCTGATAAATTACATTACCTAAAGCATCTAAAATCTCAACCATATAACCAAAAGATAACTCCTCTTTAATTGTCACTTGCAGAACGTTTGTGGCAGGATTAGGATACATGGTAAACTCTGCATTAGAATTTTGCAGAAGATCCTCCCCTTCTTTGCAGGTAATGGCTACTAAAATTGGATTTGAATTTTTAAAACATCCGGTAGCTGTTTTTGTTACGCGACATTTATAATTTCCGGCTGTCGTCACCACATAGGATGTAGAGGTCGCGCCTGCAATTGCTGAACCGCCTTTATACCATTGATAGGTACACCCACCAGATGGCGCCTCAGAAAGTGTAACACTTCCACCGGCGCAAAAAGTAGTTGGTCCGCCGGCTGTAATAACTGCTTTTGGATTTTTATTTACTGTTACCGCAATTGTTGAGGAAGTTGCTGTATCGCAATCGGATGTTGTGGTGCAGGTATAATTTCCTGTTTGTGTAGCACTATATGTTAAGCTGGTTGCACCGATGATATTTACATCATTTCTTTTCCATTGCAATGATGTTCCGGTATGTGATGCGGTTAATACAACAGGCGTTCCCTGGCAAACAGTTGTTGCGCCTCCTGCTGATATTGTAATGGATTCAACTACGCCATCATCTATGATACCGTTACAATTATCATCAATCGCATTGCATGTTTCGATAGTTGGCACACAATCCGGATCCAATTTAACCAACCAGGCATCATCATTTCCCTGAAGTAGTGTTGTTTTATTACCTGTAGCACCTGACCATGAAGCTCCACCCAGCATACAACCGCCATCCGGAGTAATTACGACGCAGAATAAGACCTCGCTTGCCTCTCCTCCAAGTGTGCGTTGCCATAGTATATTTCCGGTTTCATCCAGATGTAAAGCCCAATAATCTGTTATCCCGGCTGCACCAAAGGCAGGTTCGGTTTTATCACCATTAATGCCGGTGGATGAATTTCCGGCAATCACGAATGTGCCATCACTTTTTTCTGCTCCGGCGTAGGCAACATCGCCTCTATTACCGCCTATGGTGTTTTGCCATTCTATCAATCCGGAATTATTCAATTTCATAACCCACATATCTGGCATTCCAATGATATCACCAAATTGCGGCTCTGTTTTATCACCGGAAATTTCTGAGGCCGATGAACCGCCAATAAAATAACCCCCATCACCTGTTTCGAAACAATAATACAATGCATCATCACTGCTGCCGCCAATTGTATTTTGCCATTGAATATTTCCAGTTGATGATAATTTTAGTACCCAAAAATCATTACCTCCATTTGAATTTTCAGTTTTATCGCCGGTAATACCTGAAGTTGAGTTACCACCGATGATGAAACCACCATCTGAGGTAATATTGATATCTGCGAAGAGGTCTGAGCCACTACCTCCAATTGCATTCTGCCATGAAATATTACCAACGGCATCCAGTTTTACAATCCAATAATCTTTACCCCCGAGCGACGCTTCTGTTTTATTTCCTGAAAATCCTGATTCAGAATCAGCACCAACAATATAGCCGCCATCGGATGTTTGATGCACAGCATAAAATATCTCATAACCGGTGCCACCCAGTGTTTTTTGCCACTCAATGGTACCTGATGCATTTGTCTTAATAATCCAGCAGTCGTTAGATCCATAAGTAGATACTGTTTTATTACCGCCAATTCCAGAGCTTGAGTACCCCCCGATGATATAGCCACCATCTGCTGTTTGTTCAACATGTATGGCAACATCTGAACCCGATCCTCCATATGCTTTTTGCCATTCGATAGTACCGAAGGCATCAATTTTGATTATCCAATAATCCTCGCTTCCATAACTTGCTACTGTTTTTTCGCCTGAAATATCTGATGAAGAAGTGGCTGAGAGGATATATCCTCCGTCAGTAGTTGGGCTGATATTTGTGACAAAATCATACCAGGTACCACCGTACGATGCTTGCCAGTCAATAGCAGGTGCTTGTGCTTTTGATTCTATTGCAAAGAACCCCGCACAGACCATTGCAACTGAAAATAATAAACACTTCATCATATATACATTAGTTTAAAGTCAAAATAGCATTAGTAAATCTAAACTACGAAACAGCCTTCCTCCGGCCAAAGGCGTAGGTGTTAAATATGATAACTGCAAGACTTTATGTATAACTGCAGGAAAAACTTGCAATTCGTGGGAATAAACGGGCATTATGCCTTAACTCCGGTCAGCACCCAAAGTGTAGTCAGGCACTCCACATGATGGTTACCAAACAGCCGACTTGCGTTTAACGAAGAATGTTTAGTCCTTTACCAGCATGGTATGTCGGATATCTGCTATTCCAACAAGTTCAAGTAAATAGACACCGGCAGGTAAATCACGAACATCTATTTGTCCGCCATTCCAATCTGGAAATGTGAGCACTAGTTCACCAGATGCATTATATAGTTTCACTTCATTAAAGGTGGATGCATCCTCAACGCTTATTGAAAAAAAGTCAGTTGTCGGATTTGGATAGATGCGTAGCTCTGTTTCGGTATTTACATCTTCACCTGCCCTGCAAGGAACAGACACTGCTATTGTATTTGATGTTTTAAAACATCCGGTAGCGGTTTTAGTGACGCGACATTTATAATTACCGGGTGTAGTTGCCACATAGGTTGTGGTAGTTGCACCGGCGATGGCACTTGCACCTTTTTACCATTGATAAGTGCATCCACCGGACGGTAATTCTGTAAGTGTAACACTGCCTCCTACGCAAAAAGTGGTTGGTCCGCCGGCGGTGATCATTGCTTTTGGGTTTTTATATTTTACAACATAAATTGGTGCAGAAACAGTACTATCACAATTGCTGATTGACATACAAGTGTATTCGCCTCCTGATGTGGCCGTATAATCGGTAGATGTTGCGCCGGCTATATCCACTCCATCTTTTCTCCATTGCACGTACACACCGGTGTGCGTAGCCATCAGGACAACTGAACCAGATGGACAAATTGAAGTATCACCACCAACAGCCGCTATCGAAATCGAGTGATTGATACTATCATCAATCAATCCATTACAATCATCATCTAATTCATTACACAGTTCATCCTCAGGTAAACAAATTCCATTCAATTTTATTAACCATCCATCCGAACTACCAAATGATGCAAGCGTTTTATTGCCAGAAATGCCGCTTGATGATTGACCGGTTATCAGGCAGCTACCATCATGCGTCAAAAGAAGGGCATTTCCTCTATCATATTGAGTACCTCCAATTACACTTTGCCAAATGATATTTCCGCCAGGTTCTAATCCAACAACCCAAATATCCGGAATATCAGGGCCTCCAAAACGCGGTTCTATTTTATCACCATTTATATTTGAGGTTGAATATCCACCGATTGCAAAATTACCATCAACGAGTTCAATTGCATTGTAACATTGTTCATCTTTATTTGCACCGATAGTATTTTCCCAAAAGATATCCCCATTATTTTTCAGCTTAACGACCCAATAATCATAATAGTCAGAATCACCGCCAAAAAGAGGTTCAGATTTATCTCCAGACGCCGATGAATTTGATGAGCCACCTATCAAGTAGCCTCCATCAGATGTTGTTGTGCAGAAATATAGCTCATCATCTAAATTTCCGCCAATTGTGTTTTGCCATTCGATAACACCTAAAGAATCTACTTTTACCACCCAATAATCAAAATCGCCAACCACTGGTTCATTTTTATCTCCAGAAATCCCTGAACCTGATGAGCCGCCAACTATATATCCACCATCATCTGTTAATTGCAAATCTGATAAAACATCAATCCCGCTACCACCAATTACTTTTTCTTGAATTTTATTGCCATCTTGATCCAAGGTGACTATCCAATAATCAGATGCCCCTTTTGAAGCCGTAGTTTTGTTTCCTGACACACCAGATTCGGTAAATGCGCCGGAAACAAAATGTCCATTTTCCATTTCATGTATTGCATACAAATATTCCGTATTAGTGCCTCCAAATGTTGTTTGCCATTCAATATTACCGGAAGCATCGAGTTTCAAAACCCAACAATCTTCCACACCATAATTCACCGCAGTTTTATTGCCACCGGGCAGTGAACTTGAGAACCCTCCCACTATAAATCCGCCATCCATAGTTTGTTCGATACATGTTGGATAATCTAGATTCGATCCTCCAAATACTTTTTGCCATTCGATGCCTCCAACGGCATTAATTTTTATAATCCAATAATCACCACCTCCAAATCCGGCAATTGTTTTATTGCCGGAAATAATCGATGAAGAATTACAGGCAACTATATACCCACCATCATCAGTCGCGGCGGTACATGTAGCATAATCGTAGGAAGTGCCCCCGAAGGCAGCCTGCCATTCAATGCCAGGAAACTGCGCCATGACCAGGCAAGGACTTGCTGAAAAGAGTACAATCATAATAAATGCCAGGCTTAACCATTTATCTGCTGTAGGGCGGCATAGGCACGAGAATTTCAATTTCATGTAGGTGGGATTTACATCTGGACAAAATTATTGATTCTGCGGTCCCCCATGTGGACATTTGAGTGAAATGACGTGATTTCAGGGCAAAACAACCATTTGATTTAGGGAATGAGTGGTTGGATCTAGAATATATTTTTTTTCCTCGCAACTTTCAACTTCAAATTGACACATGTTTTCAGTTGGCACGGAACCTTCTGGGCTGTGAATGAGTGTTAGAATAATCTACTGCACAACGCAATACAACCAACTTTATAGGCTCAATTGTGAAGGATAACGGTGCCGCAAATCCAATCATGGTATACAGATTAATCATAATTTGGAGTCCAGATACAGCATCATTGTATGATGGTTAAATTTTAAACCCCTACTCCTTTACAAAATGTCCTGTTGTGATACAGGATTCCGAAATAACTTGAATATAATATATCCCTGCCGCATAATTTGCTAAAGAAATTGATTCACCTGCCCACTTGTCGATTCTCTGCACCAATGAACCAGATTCAGAATATATAAATAAGGTAGCGGGCATTGCCAATACCATTGAAATATTGATATAGTCGATAGCTGGATTTGGGTAAACATTCATCTTATTTAATCCGATAATCTCCTCCCCTGCCTCGCCGGCAGGCAAGCCTTCCCTACAAGGCACACTCACTGCTATTGTATTTGATGTTTTAAAACATCCGGTAGCGGTTTTAGTGACGCGACATTTATAATTACCGGGTGTAGTTGCCACATAGGTTGTGGTAGTTGCACCGGCGATGGCGCTTGCACCTTTGTACCATTGATAAGTGCATCCACCGGACGGTAATTCTGTAAGTGTAACACTGCCTCCTACGCAAAAAGTGGTTGGGCCGCCGGCGGTGATGGAGGCTTTGGGATTTTTAACAACGTTCACAAGTATTTCGTTAGAAACTGCTGAGCCGCAACCTATGCTTGAGCAGGTATAAGTGCCTTTTAATGTAGCTGTGTAATTTGCAGAAATCGCTCCGGAGATTGGGATACCATTTCTATTCCATTGGTAATTTAATTCTGTTGAAACAGCTGAGAGTACAACTCCGGAGCCACTACAAAAGGTGGTTGGTCCGTCTGCAGTGATGTTAATTACCGGTGCCAAACCTTCATCGATATTTGCATTGCAATTATCGTCGAACCCATTACAAATTTCAGCAGCTCCAGGATATATTAATGCATTGGCATCATCGCAATCATCATCGTTGGTCACATATCCCACTGGTAATGAGCAGGAAGCAGTTGTTGAAGCCGCATCACCATAGCTATCTCCATCTACATCGGCATAAAATGTAACTGCAGCGCATAAATCGCCATACACGATAAATACAGCACCTTCGTCAAAACTACCATTGTCATAATACCAGACACCGGCCAACATTTCATCTGAACCATCGCCATTTACATCTTCGATAAAATTAGCTTCAACACCTAAGTATGCATTTATTTGATTGCCTTCCATCAGCAGTTCACCTGTTGGATTGATACCTGTAGCTGTACCATAATATAAAAAAACAGCGCCTTCGTTGGCTTCACCGTTTACATAATTTTTTGCCCCGACAATTAAATCACTGTACCCATCATTATTTACGTCGCCATCTATATCTAAACTACCACCAAAGTGCGCAAAATTTTGATTCGCTTCAACAATTGTTGCCGGCATGGTATTAATACCTGCTCCGGTACCATGGAATATAAATACCCTTCCTTCCCATGTTTGTCCGCCTGAATAAAAATCGGCCCCGATGGCAATATCTGTAAATCCGTCGTTATTGACATCCGCATTACCGGATAATCCTCTGCCAAAATAAGCACCGGCCTGATTGGCTTCTAACGAATATGCCGGAGTAGTATTTAAGCCGGACGCATTGCCATAATAAATGAAAACCATACCTTCATCTGTCTGACCGTTGTCATAGGTTACGGCAGATATTAAAACATCATCGAATCCATCATTATTTAAATCACCTGCAGCAGCAATAGTACTACCAAAATAACAGGAAGCCTGATTTCCTTCCAGCATTAAAGTGGGCGTGCTGCTAATACCGCTTGCAGAGCCAAGATGTAAATACACGGCACCCTCATCGGTTTGACCATTATCAAAATTTGGCGCTGCGATAATAATATCATCATAACCATCATTATTGACATCGCCGGCACCGGCAACCTGGTCGCCCAAATATGCTTCCGATTGATTCACTTCTATAGTGGTCATTTCTGCGGTGGTTAATCCGAATACAGTGCCCCAATACACAAAAACTGCCCCTTCGTTGGTTTGCCCATTATCAAAGAAAGGTGCGCCAAAAACAGCATCCGGAAATCCATCACCATTTACATCACCTGCAGCATCGACATCAGTGCCTAAATACGCTTCCACCTGATTTTTTTGTCGCGAGCTATAAGCAGGGTTAATGCCGACTGCTGATCCGTTATGAATAAATACAACACCCTCATCTGAT
Source organism: Bacteroidota bacterium (assembly GCA_029571985.1). Lineage (GTDB taxonomy): Bacteria > Bacteroidota > Bacteroidia > Chitinophagales > BACL12 > UBA7236. Next base: position 27,808 of record JAKQVC010000048.1, read on the forward strand.
TGTCCGAATGCATAAGCAGGTGCACCAATTACCAGGTCATTAAAACCATCGTTATTAAAATCGGCTGCAGCAGAGGATACTCCAAATTGGGTATAGTCCTGATTACCTTCAATAATTAAATCGGGTATAACCTGACCATGGGATATGTGCAGGTTAAACAAGGCAAGGACAAAAAGCACTATACCTGTTGATGAAAAATCGTGATGACGCATAAAATTCAAACTCGTTATTTAAATATGTTATTGTTTCACAAAATCCCCTGTGAAATAAGTATTTCCTGCTTCTATTTTTACGAAATACATACCGCTCGCCAGGTGTTCAACATTGATACTAATTGCACTATCATCGGATTCGCCTTGATATACCATCTCCCCAAGTGCATTTGTAATCAATATTGTTTTTGCAGCCTGATTATTTGTTGATATCGTAATAGATGTTTTTGCCGGGTTTGGATATACAACTATTTCATTTTCGAGTTCCTCCCCATCTCTACACGGCACACTCACTGCAATTGTATTTGATGTTTTAAAACATCCGGTAGCTGTTTTGGTTACACGACATTTGTAATTACCGGGTGTTGTTGCCACATAAGTTGTGGTAGTTGCACCGGCGATGGCACTTGCACCTTTATACCATTGATAGGTACATCCGCCGGATGGTAATTCTGTGAGTGTAACACTGCCACCAACGCAAAAAGTGGTTGGTCCACCTGCGGTGATGGAGGCTTTTGGATTTTTATTTACAGTTACGTTAATACTGCTTGAGGTTGCAGATGCACACGCATTTGAAGACACACATGTGTATATACCTGTAGTTGTAGCGGAATAGGATACCGATGTAGCACCGGCAATATTTGTGCCATTGCGTTTCCATTGCAAAGTTGCACCGGTATGCGTAGCGGTGAGCACGACGGGAGTGCCCTGACAAACGACAGTTGGTCCGCCGGCAGCGATGGTAATGCTTACGGTGATGCCATCATCTGTTAAGGTATTGCAATCGTCATCTATACCATTACATAATTCAACCGCACCTGGTTTTATTTCCGCATTGCTATCATTGCAATCGAGATCATTTGTTACATAGCCTATTGGTGCTGTACATCCTGTTGTTGACACTTCCGGGTCGCCATAACCGTCTAAATCCGCATCCGCATAATAGGTATTTCCGCAAAGGCCGAAATAGGTATATACTGCACCATCTCTAAATTCTTCAACTAATCTATAGGGATCACCAATCATAAAATCATGTGCGCCATCACCATTAATATCGCCGGCTGCGCTTATTCCCGAACCTAAAAAACTAAAGTTTTGCTGACCTTTTACGATGGAATAGACATCCGTATTAATCCCTGAAGGCGATCCGACATAAATCATGACTTGATGATCGTTTGTGGCTACACTGCTGCTGATTGCAATATCGTCGTATCCATCGCCATTTACATCACCGATACCTTCCACATTTTCGCCCCATTTTGTATGACCTATCATACCGGGCATAATTAGATTAGGCGAAGCGGAGAACCCGGTTGCACTTCCGTGATAAATGTAAACACGTCCTTCATCAGATGAAATTAAACCATCATAAAGAGGCGCTCCTGCAATAATATCATCAAACCCATCGCCATTAACATCTCCGGCTGCAGATACCACGCTCAGGTTTGCATTAATGGTATTTGATTCCAAAATAATATCAGGCGTTGTGGGAATACCTCCTGATGCGCCGTAATAGACAAAAATGGCTCCTTCATCGGTTTGGCCACCATCGTACCATTTTGCTGTGGCCACCACATCATCATACCCATCATTATTTACATCACCTGCACCATCCACACAAGTTCCTAATTTGGCAGAAATCTGATTACTTTCCGGGGTAAAGCCTGAACCAAAGCCTGTAGGACCGCCATATCGTATATAAAAAGCACCTTCTCCGGTTTGTCCGTTGCTAAAATTCATAATGGATGCAACGAGATCGCTATACCCATCGCCATTCACATCACCGGCATAACGCACCTTGTTGGCAAAGTTGGCTCCACCGATATTGCCTAATTCCACTTTAAATGAATATCCTTCAATAAATGAGCCATCGGGTTGACCGAGGTGTAAATACAATTGTCCGTAATTATTTATTGCGCCTACATCTTCTGCTAATTCAGCACCCACAATTAAATCATTGTATCCATCATTATTCATATCGCCATCAGCGGCTAAAGAACAACCGAATGCACCTGATGCTTCCTGACCTTCAATAATTTGCACCGGTATCGGATTCATCCCTGTGGCAGTGCCATGAAATACCATGATAGCTCCTGCGGAAGCGTATGCGCCGGTATAATTATAACAACCCACAACAATATCATCAAACCCATCATTATTTAAATCGCCTGCGGGGGTGACATCATATCCCAAATATTCATTGAGTATATATCTGGAGATGGTTGTATCTATGGTGAAATGCATGTCTTCATCGACAAAACCATCGCAATTATTATCTACATTATCCAACACTTCTAATTGCGCAGGATTTGCATAAAAATAATTATCGTCGCAATCGCCGGGTGTTAAATAAATATTTAATGTATAGCCCAATCCCGGACTTGCACATTGGATAATTGGAGAGATGCTTTCATCGTAATAATCATCATCATCTAAATCGGCATACCATATCGAATTCGGATTGTATAGAGCATTTACATCGTTGCAATCGAGGTTATTATTTGCATAAAAAGGCGGAACAGTGCATGATTCAACGGTATTTGTACTCAATCCAAATCCATCGGCATCACCATCATAATAAAATGTGGATGGGGTACAATTATTTCCGTAATACACAAATGCTGCTCCTTCGTTAGCGAGATCTGAATCGAAGTTATAACTGCCGACGATAACGTCAGCTTTACCATCACCATTTATATCCCCACCACCGGCAACGGATAATCCATAATCAGCAGACGCCTGATTGGATTCGGATGTAACGACAGCCGTTGCGCCGATGCCTGCTGCTGAGCCATGATAAATAAATGCACGACCTTCATCTGTTTCAATATTATCGTATAAGTTAGCACCCGCTATAAGATCATCATACCCATCATTATTTACATCGCCTGCTCCGCATACACTGGCACCGATATTTGCGAGCGCCTGATTACTTTCAATAGTGGTAACCGGTGTGGTTGGGATGCCTGAGGCAGAACCATGATACACATATACCCTACCCTCACCCGACTGCCCATTTGAATAGGTATACACGCCAACAGCCACATCATCATATCCATCTCCGTTCACATCACCCGCAGAGGTTACACTGCGTCCCATACCACCGCCAATCTGGTTAGATTCCAATGTAGTTGCAGGAGTTGTTGAAATGCCGGCAGCCGAGCCGTGATAAATAAATGCACCACCTTCACTCGATTGACCATTTGCATAAAAAATGGAACCGGAAATGATATCATCATAGCCATCATTATTCACATCACCGGCAGTACTCACCGAATAACCGAGATTTTCACTGGTATAGTTTGATTCAATTTTCACTAATGTTGCAGCCGAAACACCTGTTGCAGATCCGCGATATACATATAATGCGCCTTCATTTGTTTGGCCGTTTGTATATCCTTTTGCACCTATCACAATATCATCATAGCCATCATTATTAATGTCGCCTGCGCCTGCAACAGATGAGCCTAAATACGTATTTGCCAAATTGCTCTCCACTGTAAAAACAGGGGTTGGATTTACACCTGAGGCAGAACCATGGTACACATATGCCCGACCTTCAAATGACTGTCCATTGCTTAAATTCTGAGCACCAACAATCACATCATCATAACCATCATTATTTACATCACCCGCTCCGGATAATGTAAATCCATATCTTATTGAAGCAAGACCGCTTTCTAAAACAACTGCAGGCGTTGCGCTTAATCCGGCAGCAGATCCGTGATAGATAAATACACCGCCTTCATTTGTTGTGCCATTATCGTACTCATAGGCGCCAACCATTACATCATCGTATCCATCACCATTCACATCACCTGCATTCGCAGTAGCATAACCAAATCTGGAAAGTTCCTGATTACTTTCTAATACGACATCCGGATTTGTGCTGACTGGGTCAACCGTGATGGGATATACCGCATCTGCATCATCTACTACTAACGCCAGAATTCCATCCTGAAATGTCATGGTTGATGGCAGGATTTTATGTTGGCTATCCCACACGTTTAGATCGGCATAATGATATTGCCCACCATCCGAACCAACTCCTCTTAAAACATTACCATCGCATTGAAACTGTAATTGCTCTGAAGTGAATTGCAGTTGCACCTGCAATTTTCCCGGAACATTAGATTGTTCATGCACAATAAAATTTTGTCGCATGCCTGCATCTGTGTTTTGATACTGAATATCGAACTTATCAAACGCATAGGTAAGTGATTCATCACCAAAAACAATTTTCGGATTTACAGTCGTGGCTGCAATGGCAGTTTCTCCTTTAAAAACACCTACAACAGTCTGTTGCACCTGCCAGAACGGAGATTTTGTTGATTGATTCTGCAATGCAACACCTTTAGGGGAATATGTTATTGATAATTGATGTGACGCATTGTAATCTGTGAAGCTATTCTGCTGCTTTGCTGCAGGTGCATGCACATTATTTTTTGCTAACTGCTGATTTTCAATCGTATGTACATTTTTGGTCACGATTACCAGGCTCAACAAGGTAGATACTATCGAAACAAAGCTCAGGCGATATAACATGGTTTATTTATTATACAGTGATTACAAAGGTTTTATCTGACAAACTGCTATCACAAATTTAGGCAATTCTGTTCCTACAAGGCAATGAGACCGTCATTTGCAGGCATAGCAAACATATAACTAAATAAGTGTATGGATTTATTAAATAACTGCAGGGGCCTCAGTTCCAGGGAAAGCTTATGCCTATGTTAATTTAATCTGTATTTGTGGGTTAGGTTAGTGCAACCGGAGCCCTGGCGGTTAAACTAATCATCAGGTTGCAAGGATTACTCAAACACACATGTTGCATGCAAGATTTCGGCATCACCAATCAGGATTATGGCATATACCCCTTTTGGCAAATCGCCGGCGTAAATCTGTTCCCCCTGCCAGCCGGTAATATGCTTCACCAATGCCCCTGACTGATTGTATATTTTAATATCATTTATGAAGGTCGGATCGACATCAACAGAAAAATAATCGGAGGCCGGATTTGGATAAATATTGACCTCTGTATTTTCAGTTAATACTTCTCCTTCCTTGCAAGGAACGCTCACCGCAATGGCATTCGAATTTTTAAAACAACCTGTTGCTGTTTTGGTAACCCGGCATTTATAATTGCCCGGTGTGGAGGCTGTATAAGTTAATCCTGTTGCACCTGGAATAGCAGATGCACCTTTATACCATTGATAGGTACATCCGGCAGAAGGTGCCTCTGAGAGTATAACGCTACTACCAACGCAAAAAGTTGTTGGTCCGCCGGCCACAATTGTTGCTTTTGGATTTTTATTTACTGTTACTGCAATAGCAGATGAAGTTGCTGTTCCGCATGCACTGGTTGTAGTGCATGCATAGCTACCTGTTTGTGTTGCGGTATAATTGGTGCTTGTTGCACCGGCTATCGTTACACCATTCTTTTTCCATTGCAGTGATGTGCCATTGTGCGTTGCTGTAAGCACAACATTACTTCCCTGACAAAACGTTGTTGGTCCGTCAGCTGCAATTGAAATAGTCACTGTGATACTATCATCCACAAGGCCATCACAATCGTCGTCAATACTATTACACACTTCTGCTATTGGAACACAAGTGCTTTCCAGTTTAAACACCCAATAATCGCCATAGGATGCGCCCATATTAGCTTCAGTTTTATCGCCTGAGATACCTGAATATGAATGTCCCCCTAAGATGACACCACCATCAGCTGTTACATCCGTATCATAAGGGGCATCATAATTGGTGCCTCCGATGGTATTTTGCCAGGCAATGGTGCCATCAGCATTTAATTGCATCACCCAGAAATCATAGAAGATGGTACCACCGCCAATCACGCCTTCCGTTTTATCGCCCAATGCGGTTGAAACAGAATTTCCCGCGATGAAATAACCACCATCAGCTGTTTGTACAATATCATTTGGATAATCGTCGCGGTCGCTGCCAATATCATTTTGCCATACGATTCCACCGGTACTATTCAGTTTTAATATCCAAAAATCTGAATAGAAGGTTACGTTATCGTATGTAGTTTCTGTTTTGTCACCACTGAATAAAGACCTGGAATCACCGGCTACAATATATCCTCCGTCAGTTGTTAAATCAAAGGACCTGAAATTATCATTACTGCTACCTCCGATACCATTTTGCCAAACAATGGAGCCGGTGCTGTTGATTTTTATAATCCAATAGTCTGCACCGCCCATGGAGGCTTCGGTTTTATCGCCATTTAAACCGGAATAGGAAGTTCCTCCCAAAAGAAATCCGCCATCCGCCAATGTTATTACCTTGTATAAATAATCTTGTGAAGTACCGCCGATGGTATTCTGCCAGGCGATAGTACCATCACCATTCAGTTTGATTACCCAATAATCTGATGTAGTAAACGCTCCGGTATTATTTTCCGTTTTATCTCCTGATATAGAAGAATAAGAATAGCCTCCCAATAAATATCCGCCATCTGATGTATTCGTTATATCGTACAAAATATCGTCTAAAGAGCCGCCAATCGTGTTTTGCCATACGATTGCACCTAATGCGTCCAATTTAATTATCCAATAATCTTTTCCGCCCATGGATGCTTCAGTTTTATCGCCGGAAATTCCACTTGCAGAATATCCACCGCAGATGTAACCACCATCAGGCGTTTGTTTGACAACATACAAATAATCATCATTTGTGCCACCAATCGTGTTTTGCCAGGCAATCGTACCATCTGCATGTAATTTCACTATCCAAAAGTCAAAACCGTTGGGACCACCAGGCCAGGCGGCTTCAGTTTTATCTCCGGAAATAGGCGAATTAGAAACACCACCCATGATATAACCACCATCGGAAGTTTGTTCAAGTGAGCGCATGTCTTCATACCCGCTTCCACCAATCGTGTTCTGCCATTCGATGGGTGGAGCCTGGGCAAACAAAGTATTCACTAAAAACAATAATGCGCATATAATAAACGAGGAACGATAAATAAGGGTGTGTGTTTTCATGTTAGTTGATTATTGTTTTATAATTGTTTGTGCCAGCGGATGCAGGCCGTCACCAATTTTCACATAATACAAACCAGCCGGCAAATCCGTTATCTGCACATCAAATGTGCTTTCAATAACCTGCTGTCTGATTACCTCGTTGCCAAGAGCATCAATCAGGATACATGTAGTACCCGGAATAACTTTTTCTGTTATGGATATATGCACACTTGTTGTGGCAGGATTTGGATACACAGTGAAACCGGCATCGGTGATTTGCAGGAGCTCTTCTCCTTCCTTACAAGGCACGCTCACCATAATTGCATTTGAATTTTTGAAACAACCTGTAGCTGTTTTGGTAACCCGACATTTATAATTACCCGGCATGGTGGCCGAATAGGTTAATCCTGTAGCACCCGGTATAGCAGAAGCACCTTTATACCATTGATAGGTACTGCCTGCCACAGCAGTTACAGATAACAATACATTACCTCCCGCACAAAATGTAGTTGGTCCACCCGCAGCAATTACAGCACTTGGATTTTTATTTACAATAACATTAACCGGTGGACTTGTTGCCGTAGCACAGTCATTTGAAGTTAAAATTGCATAAGCACCTTTTTGCGTTGCTGTATAGGTACTTGTTGTTGCTCCCGGAATATTGGCACCATTTCGCGTCCACTGAACCACATCTCCTGAATATTCAGATGTCAACAACACACTTCCACCCTGACAAAATGTTGTTGCGCCTTCAGGAATTACGACGGCAAACATCGCAATGCCTTCGTCGGTAATTCCATCACAATCATCATCTATGCCGTTACATATTTCTGTTGCAGGGATGCAATTGCCTTCGTAGCGAACAACCCAATAATCAGCATCTCCATTTGTGTTTTCTGTTTTTTCTCCGCTGATATTGCTGTATGAATAACCACCAACTACCAGTCCACCGTCAGGTGTATAGTCAATCGCATTTGCATAATCGCCGGAAGCGCCGCCGATAACAGATTGCCAGATAATGGATCCGGTAGAATTTAATTGCAAAACCCAATAATCCCATGATCCTGTATTTGCTTCTGTTTTATCTCCACTGATGGTGCTTAGAGAATATCCGGCAATTAAATAATTGCCATCCGGTTGTTGCACACCCGCATTTACAAATACGTAATCATTTGCGAATCCGCCGATAGAATTTTGCCATGTGATATTACCGGCATTGTCCATTTTCACCAGCCAATAATCATACTGACCATTTGTTGCTTCAGTTTTATTGCCATTTGCAGCACCATCTGACATACCAATCGCTAAAGAACCGCCATCATTAGTTGGTATAGCTGTGTATACATAATCATAAGATGTGCTACCGATAGTTTTCTCCCACACCAAAACGCCGGATGCATTGATTTTTACTATCCAATAATCTACATTGCCAAAATTCGCTTCGGTTTTATCACCACTGATGCCACTTGTAGATGTGCCTGCTAAAATAAAACCGCCATCTAAGGTCTCGTATGCAGAGTACAAATTTTCAAACATAACACCTCCGATATCATTTTGCCAGACAATGGTGCCGGATGCGTTTAATTTCACCACCCAATAATCTGAATTACCCACTCTGTTTTCGGTTTTATCACCGCTTATGCCACTGTCAGAAGTTCCGGCTAAAATATATCCGCCATCGCTGGTGGGTTGTGCACTGTAGAGTTGATCATTACCCGTACCACCAATGGTATTATCCCATTCGATATTACCGCCATCATCAATTTTTACTACCCAATAATCATAGCCCCCCATATTACTTTCAGATTTATCACCCCAACCGCCGCCGCTTAAGGATTGACCGCCAATGATAAATCCACCATCAGGTGTTTCTTCTACAGAATAAAGTCGATCGTAATTGCCACCACCAATCGTGTTTTCCCATTCAATGGCACCACTGTTATTAAATTTCACAATCCAATAATCATCGCCACCTAAATTATCTTCGGTTTTGTCGCCACTGATATTACTTTCCGAATAGCCGCCGGCAATTACCCCGCCATCTGACGTATAGGCAATTGCATTCAGAAATTCATAGCTACTGCCACCAACAGTATTTTGCCATTGGATGTTAGGGGCTTGAGCAAATAGCGCACATGGAAGGAACGGCAGCAATGCTGCACATGCTGTTTTCTTGAGGTATAAATACATGTGTAATTGTTTAATAGAGACTTATTGCTTAATGAATTGTGTTACAATGATATCCTTTTCAGTTGTAGATTGCAAATAGTACACCCCTGAAGGCCAGGCAGAAATATCCAATTCAGATGTGCCTGAATGCATGACTTGCTGCGCGATGAGTTGACCGGAAATAGTGCGTATTTGAATATCCGCGGGCAACATAAAAGAAGACTCGATGGTAATGAACTGATGTGCCGGATTTGGATAAACTGAAAGCTTATTCAATACAGCATCCGCCTCCTCTGCCTCGCCGGCATACATGCCTTCCCTGCACGGCACACTCACTGCTATCGCATTGGAGTTTTTAAAACATCCTGTAGCGGTCTTTGTTACTCTGCATTTATAATTACCGGTAGTTGTTGCTGTATAATTTAATGATGTAGCACCTGCAATTGGTGTTGGTCCTTTATACCATTGGTAAATACATCCACCCACAGGGTTTACTGATAAAACAACGGAAGAACCCATACAGAAAGTAGTTGGCCCGTCAGCTGTAATGATCGCATTCGGATTTTTATTTACTACAATGTTTATTCCGGGACTCGTTGCTGTTGCGCATGCGTTGGAAGTGGTCACCGCATACAAACCTTTTTTTGTTGCGGTATATACAGTACTCGTCGCACCGGGAATGATGATGCCGTTTCTTGTCCATTGCACTTCATCGCCTGTATATTCAGCTGATAACAACACACTACCACCCTGACAAAATGTTGTAGCACCATCCGGAATTACAACTGCATATATTTCAATGTCTTCATCTGCTGTTCCGTCGCAATCGTCGTCTATTGCATTGCAAATTTCCGTTGCGGGAATACAACCGCCTTCATACCGAACCACCCAATAATCAGCATCTCCATTTGTGTTTTCTGTTTTTTCTCCGCTGATATTGCTGTAAGAATGTCCGGCTACAACAAATCCACCATCAGGTGCATAATCTATAGCATTTGCAAAATCGCCGGATGCACCTCCAATAACAGATTGCCAGATAATTGAGCCGGATGGATTTAATCTGATTACCCAATAATCCCATGAACCAGCATTTGTCTCCGTTACATCTCCGCCGATACCACTTTGAGAATATCCGCCAATTAAATAATTGCCATTAGGTTCTTGTACTCCTGCATTCACGAATAAATTTTCTGCACCTGTACCGCCAATAGAATTTTGCCAGGTAATAGAACCATCATTATCCAGTTTTATCAACCAAAAATCCTGAAAGCCATTAGTTGCTTCCGTTTTATTTCCTGTGAGTCCGCCATCAGAAAGTCCAATCACTATGGAACCACCATCAACAGTTGGAATAGCCGAATAGGCCTGATCATTTCCTAAACTGCCAAATGTTTTTTCCCAAACAATATTGCCTAACGCATTTAATTTCACTATCCAATAATCATAACCACCAAAATGCGGTTCAGATTTATCTCCACCGATACCACTGGTTGAAATCCCCGCCAAAATATAACCGCCATCCAATGTTTCATATGCTGAGTACAGCGTTTCGTATAACAAACCACCAATATCATTTTGCCAGACAATGTCACCTGTTGCATCCAATTTCACAACCCAATAATCTGAATTGCCAACTTTGTTTTCAGTTTTATCACCACCAATACCACTTTCTGTTGTGCCGGCCAAAATATAACCTCCATCACTGGTGGGTTGCACACAAAATAAATCGTCATTACCGGTGCCGCCGATGGTATTATCCCACTCCACTACTCCACTTGCATTAATTTTCACAACCCAATAATCGTTGCCGCCTAAACTACTTTCTGATTTATCACCAAAACCTCCCGGACTTGGTGAAGTACCTCCTAAAATAAAACCGCCATCGGGTGTTTCTTCTAAGGCATATAATCTGTCGTATCCGGCCCCACCAATGGTATTATCCCATTCAATAGCGCCGGTATCATCAAATTTCACAATCCAATAATCATCACGCCCTATATTGTCCTCGGATTTGTCGCTATTCATGTCACTTTCCGAATAACCGCCGGCGATAACGCCACCATCAGAAGTATATGCGATAGCATTTAAGTAATCATGACCAATGCCACCAACGGTATTTTGCCATTGAATGCCGGTTGCCTGCGCCTGGACGCATAACTGCAAGCTTACAAGCATGGTTGGCAAAATGACATATAATCGGGATAGCATGAACTAAATTTTACTAAAAATACAGTTTATTTTACGGCTGCTCCCTTTGAATACTTCCCAATGATGGTTGTGAACTTGTTAATATTAACTTAATTGAAGGCTGTTAGCAAGTGTCTCACAGGTACCGGGCGTTCTTGTATCTTTGGCCCGTGAGAGCTATCCTGATATTGCTTACCAGTATTTTAATGTCAGATATTGTAGATGCCCAGTCTGCAAAACTGGCCGGTACTGTCCGTGATGCCGACACTAAAGAACCCCTCTTCGGCGTAAACATCATTCTTACAGGAACAAATTTTGGCGCCTCTTCAGATTTTGACGGCACTTTCACGATTGAGGATATTCCGGCAGGCGAATACAATGTACAATTCACCTATATCGGCTACGAAAAAACACTATTCACGGGTCAAAAATTTACAGCCGGAGAAACTAAAAAACTCGATGTTACGCTGAAAACAACAATGCTGACATTCGATGAGGCAGTCGTTATCATTGGCCAGAAACCGTTGGTTGATGTGGAAGATGCTAAAACCGGCTCAACCCTTACTGCGAAAGAAATTGACCTGCAACCAGTGCGCCAGATACAAAGTGTGGTAAATATGCAAACCGGTGTGGTGCAGAGCGCTGATGGTGTGCATATCCGAGGTGGACGCTCCTACGAAACCGGATTTTATATTGATGATGTTTCTGCCCGCGACCCATTGTCGGGAACAGGTTTTGGTATTGACATCGGTACAAATAGTATTGCAAAAATTGATGTAACTACAGGAGGTGCGGGTGTCGAATTCGGAAATGCAACTGCAGGTGTGGTAAATACACAAACCCGCTCCGGAGAAGAAACATTTGAATTCAACGCCGGATATAAACGGGATAATTTTGGCTTTAATGCCGAGGATGCTGCCTGCTGGAATCAACAAGTAATGGAGATGGGCATGGGTGGACCACTTGCCTTTAAGAAAAAACTGACCTTTTATACCACCTTAAAAGTAAATCAGTCTGATACCTATATGGCCAACAACCCTTATGGTGAGGGCGCTGTAGCCAATCAGGTTACCAGCTCTTTGTATCCCGATAGTATGTGGAGTCCGTATCAGGATAATCGTTGGGCAGGGATGTTGAAACTGGATTACAAATTTGATCCGAAAAAACGATTGAGTTTTACCTATTTAAAAAGCATCACGATAAATCAGGATTATAATATGCTGCGCATCACCGGAAATGATGTGAGTTTTAATCCGGGTTATCAATTTTTATTCGCTTTGCAACCGGATAATGCGAATACCTATACACACGATACCAATCTGGAATCCTTGAAATGGAGTCACACGATTAACAATCGCTTCAGCTATTCTGTATCCGGTTCTAGATTGTATGTGAAATTGCGCGCAGATGCGAATGGCCGTCTATGGCGACCAGATGTGGTAAACACTGAATTTGATCCGGAAAGTATTACCACATGGCCTGCAACTGTATTTAATCCGGAAGATTCAATTGTATTTGTAAACCCGGGACCGGGATTGTATAATAATGGTGGTATCGCCACTTTATGGCATGATCATTATGTGGTTGAATACACGTTGAAAGCGAATGCCAGTTTATATTCAAAAGATACCCGCAACAAACTCTTTTTTGGCACAGAATTAAAACCGCAGGAATATCAGTGGATTGATATCACACGTCCGTGGATTGGCGCTCCGATACAATTAGCTGATGGCAGTTATTCGCAGAGTTTCAGGTTGGGAGATATTTCTGATGTGTGGAAAGTGAACCCGCTGATGGGTGCCTTTTATGTGAGTGATAAATTGAAATATCTTGGATTGATTGCCGAAGCCGGCTTGCGCATGGAATATTGGTTTCCGGGAAAATTTCTGGATGACGCCGTAGCCAATCCAAACACCACTATTGCAGATGCCTTCCGCGACGCCTATTACGATGATAGTTATGGCTTAGGTGATCGTCGTTTTAAAATGCGCCTCTTACCAAAATTTTCTGCCAGCTTCCCGATTAAAGAAAATCAGGTGATGTTTTTCAACTACGGACATAGTACAGTGATGCCGCATCCGAGTTTTATTTATACCGGTATGGATCCTTATTATGCCGACAGATCCACGCTTGGATTTATTGGAAACCCCGATTTAAATCCTGAAGTAGATATCAGTTATGAGTTGGGATTAAAATCGAGCATCACTTCTAATGATGCCTTAAACGTAACCGCCTTCTGGAAAGACAAATATGATTTCATCACCTCGAGCACCATTCTCATTGAAGATGTAACAGGTCGCGAAGTTGCCCGCACCATCCGCATCAACAGCGATTATGCACGGGTACGAGGCATAGAGGTCAGCTACTTAAAACGCATTCAAAAATGGTTCAGCGGAAGCCTTTCGTTAAGCTACAGCATTGCCACCGGACAAAGCTCCAGTGCATCAGATGCCTTAGGCGAAATATTAGCTACCGGAAATTCTGAAACGAGCATTGAAACACCTTTAGCGTGGGATAGTCCTATCGATGCTAAAACCTATATCATTCTGATACAAGACACTGAAAACGGCCTATGGAATAAGGCCTGGTTAAACAAAATGACCTTGTATACAGAAGCCATTTACCGCACCGGGCGCCGGTATACACCCTATGATTTAACCGGTTACGAAACCGCTTCAGGTCGACCTATTTACGAAATCGTTTCCGACCCCGAGCAGCGGTATTCAGAGATTGGAGCTGATAATTTCTGGGTGAATATGACCTTTAGAAAATGGTGGGATATCAAAACAACTCAACTTGCCTTTACAGTTGAAGTCACCAATCTCCTGAACACCAAAAACACCGCCATCGTAAACCCGGTAACCGGAGAAGCCTATATGTATGGCGACCCTGTCCCCTCCGAATGGCGCGACCCAGCCTACATCGACCCCCGCGACCCCCGTTCCTACGGCACCCCTCCTGATAATCCTGCCAGATATTATGAGCAGAGACATTTGTTGGTGGGGTTGAGTTGGAAATGGTGAAGATGATTAGCCGATTAGCCAATTAGCCGATTGAATTCTGATGGGATAATTAGTCAATTAGCCGATGTATGCATATGTGCGAATTAGGAGTTATGCGAGTTTGGAGACTGTCAGGTGGATGATTTGATATTGTTAACAGAAATAATAAAGCTTGATTCAGGAATAACTGGTACACGGGTGAAGAATGTATCGCCCTCTCTGCGACGTTAGGAGTGGAGAGGGAGGGGTGAGGCAAGGAAACGCCAGATTAGCCAATTAGCCGATGTAGCGAAGCGGAGTCCCGAGTACTCGGGATTAGCGGATGAATGCATGTGTGCAAGTGTGGTTCGCCTGGCGGCGAAATGCCGTGTGGAAATGTGGAACAATTAGCCGATGAACCGAAGCAACGCAGCATAGAAAAGCATCTACTTCATAGATTAGTGTATAAACGCAGAGGCCCTTCTGACAAGGCACAGAACTCTGCGACTCTGCGCCTCTGCGTGAAACCATTCTCGCGATATGCAAACGCAATTTCGATCCAATATTCACAATTCACCACTCACAGTTCACCACTCACCACTCACCGTTCACCACTCACCACTCACCACTCACCATTTGCGTTTCCGTCAATATTCGTAGTGTGTTTCTAAGATGTTTATATTTTTTCGTAATTATTCTGCAAAATTTTGAGAAAATGGTATATTTGATATAGCGACAGAAATTACACACACTTAAAAACCCCATTTATGAGAAAGGTTGCGGGACTATTTCTCATCCACCTGTTAATTGGCGCCAAGCTCTGGGCACAGCCTACGGAGGTGTATTATTTACGCGCCGATATTGAAGAACCGTGGTGCTGCGGATGGGCACCTTATCCGGATGCAAATCCAAATGGTTTCGACTACGTCTTTGGTGCCGGAGGCTGGAATCTGGCCTTCTACGAATCAGCTTCTGCTGATGCTATCTTTTCTGATAATACCTGTTATGTCTATTTAGAAGGCGGTGATGGCCATGCCGAAGAAATGGAGACTTTCTTCGATGCGCATCAATCGCTGATAGAAGACTGGGTTAACAACGGAGGCAGCCTGTTCCTGAACGCGGCACCTAACGAAGGCGACGGGATGAATTACGGTTTCGGCGGGGTGTGGCTCTGGTATCCCTATTGGTGGGCAGGAGATGTTACCGCCGCTCCCGGTATGGCATCCCACCCGATTTTCACCGGACCCTATACACCCGTTTGCACAGATTATTATGGCACTTCCTTTACCCATGCTTATACATCCGGGCCAGACCTCACACCTATTATTGACGATTACTGGTATGCAAATTATCCGGCCTTAACTACCAAAACATGGGGCGCCGGCACCGTATTTTTCGGGTCGATGACAACCGCATCCTGGCACTATCCCTCCCTTGAAGCAGCCAATCTTCGCAATAACATGCATGCTTATTTGTACAGTCTATGCTCCCTGTTATTGCCCGTTGAGTTCACTTCTTTTGAGGCCTACCCGGACGGATCAGCTATTGAGCTTAACTGGACAGTTGCCGATGAAATGGAAGTAACTGCTTATACCATAGAAAGATCATTGAACGGTATCGAATGGGAAACCATTGAAGTGGTTGACCTGCAGGACCCGACTCAAAAAACCGGGACCTATACCCGGACCGATAACCATCCGGTGCAGGGACTATCCTATTATCAAATTAAAATGGTGATGGGTAGCGACCATTTTGGGTATTCTACAGCACGTAAGGTAG
This sequence comes from Bacteroidota bacterium, assembly GCA_029571985.1. Classification (GTDB taxonomy): domain Bacteria; phylum Bacteroidota; class Bacteroidia; order Chitinophagales; family BACL12; genus UBA7236. The sequence goes on from JAKQVC010000048.1 coordinate 44,122, forward strand.
AACTGAATGGAGAAATGACCCTATATCCAAATCCTACCCGGGAAGTCCTGTATTTATCCACAGACGGTTCAGCGCCGGAACAAATACGGGTTTTCAATGCTGCCGGCGAGGCGATGAACATTGAAACCTGTTTTAACCACGGCATCACAGCTCTGCGTTTGGCCGGTTTACCTCCGGGTATCTATACCATGGTGGCAGTGTTTCACGGGGTGCCCGAAGCCCGAACTTTCGTGAAAAGCTAGTGTTTACATGCATATTCTAACCTTTTACAGGTATATTTAACCAGATGTTAACAGCCTGGCACGTACCTTGTAAGGCATTGGATAATAATTTTGTAACACTAATCATTCACATCTTTTATGCACTTGAAACATTTTGCCATTGCCGCTCTGACCTGCTTTAGCCTGTCTGCAGCCAGCTTACAAGCCCAAACCCTCGACGAAGTTTTAAAAGAGTATTACGCTGCTAACGGCGCTGATGCTGCCTCAAAATTGAATGCCGTAACCATGGTGGGTTCAATAAATCAGTCGGGATTGGACATTCCTTTCACCATGACTATCGCTCGCCCTGGTAAATTACGCCTGGAGGCTACCTTTCAGGGCTTAACCCTCATCCAAACCTTTAACGGCACAGAAGGCTGGAGTATCAATCCTTTCGGTATGAGCACTGAACCAGAACCGGTACCTGCCGATCAGATTCAGGACCTGAAAGAACAATCAGATATCGACGGTGCTTTATACAATTGGGCTGAAAAAGGCTACAAAGTAACCCTGGAAGGCCAGGAAGAGATTGAAGGCACCAATTGCTATAAATTAAAAGTCATCTCACCCGACTCTTCAGAAACCCTACATTTTCTGGATGCAGATTCATATCTGACCATCAAAACATCTACAAAATCAAAAATGATGGGTGTGGAAGTGAGTGGAGAAACCTACATGAGCAATTATTTCCAGGTTGAAGGCGTTACCTATCCGGGAAAAATTGAGAACCGATATAATGGCATGACCGGTGAAGTACTGACCATCTCATCCGTGGTTCAGAACCCAACAGTTGACCCGGCCATATTTGATAAACCCGTAACGAAATAACCGTTCATTCGGCTAAAAAAAGCGACAGGCTGTGCTTGTCGCTTTTTTTATGATAAGCCATATTTCAAATTAAAAAAAATTTCATGCATTTTATATAATGCACTGAAAATCAATTATATAGTATTGTTATATAAATCAATAATTATGATAAAAATGCTTCCCAATTGGATTTCAAAACCTGCCCTCATAGCCAGTTTATGCCTCAGCACTACCCTGCTGCACAGTCAGTCAGTAGCGCTTACAGACGCCACCATTGGTGTTTTAGAAGGCAGGCATATCGGACCTGCCAGGACCAGTGGACGCATCTCGGCTATTGACGCCGTGGATGCAGACCCGAATATTGTATATGTTGGCGCCGCCGGTGGTGGATTGTGGAAATCGCTTAATCAGGGAACAACCTTTAAATCCATTTTTGACGATTACAGTCAGAGCATTGGCGCTATCTGTATCGACCAAAAGCATCCGGATACCGTATGGGTAGGTACGGGCGAACCGTGGGTGCGTAATTCCGTTGGCATAGGCACCGGTATCTACCGGACCGTAGATGGCGGAGAGAAATTTGAGTTCATGGGTCTCGACCAAAGCGAGCGTATTGCCGGTATCGTGATCAATCCTGATAACCCGAATATCGTCATCGTTGCCGTTTTGGGTGCCCTGTGGGGAGATAGCGAGAACCGTGGCGTTTACCGGACAGCAGACGGCGGCAAAACCTGGGAAAGGGTGTTGTTTACCAATGCCTCTTCAGGATGTGCCAGTATTGCCATGCATCCAACGCAACCCGATGTGCTGCTTGCGGCCATGTGGGACCACAGAAGAACCGCCTATGATTTCAGATCAGGCGGACCAGGAAGCGGCCTGTTTGAAAGTCGCGACGGAGGTAAAACCTGGACAAAGTTACAGGACGGACTGCCCCTCGAAACCCTGGGTCGCATCGCCGTAGCCTATCAGGAAGTGGCACCTTATACAGCTTTTGCCGTGGTAGAAAGCAAACAACCTACCTTATATAGTAAATTAGATAACGACTCTAAGTGGTTGAAAATGAACAGTCAGGGATTGATGGGAGAACGTCCCTTTTACTTCAGCCTGATCGTTCCCGACCCGGTTGACCCAAACCGTATATACAAACCTGGCCTTAACCTGCAGGTGAGTTCTGATGGTGGAAAACAGTTTCAATATGCTTCCGTTACCGGAGGCGGATACCATAGCGACCTGCATGCATTGTATATTAGTCACAAGGATAACCGACTAATGTACCTGGGCACCGATGGAGGTGTTTATGTTTCGAGAGACCGGGGAGATACCTGGAGTCATTGCGAGAATTTGCCTGTTGCCCAGTTTTATCACGTCAGCACCGATATGGCGAGTCCTTATAACATTTATGGCGGATTACAGGATAACGGCTCGTGGAAGGCTCCTTCTTCCAGCCTCGGCGGTATTCAGAACAGCGACTGGGAAACTATTGGGTATGGAGATGGATTTAATGCCTATGCCGACCCTAAAGATGCTCAAATCATCTATTGGCAGTATCAGGGTGGCCGCATTTACCGCACCGACCAGAAGAGCGGCGAGAGCAAGTTCATCAAACCCTTTCCGGATGCCAAAACCGAAAACCTGCGTTTTAACTGGAATGCCCCGGTGGTATTTGGCAGAAAAACAGGTTGGCTGTATGTGGGTGCTCAATACCTGTACCGCTCAAAAGACCGTGGCGACAGCTGGGAGCGCATTTCGCCTGATTTAACTACCGATAATCCGGCAAGGCAACAACAGGAATTGAGTGGAGGTATTACTATCGACAACTCAACGGCTGAAAACAATACTACCATCTTCACCATAGGTGAAAGTCCGCTGGATGCCAATATCATCTGGGTAGGCACTGACGACGGAAACGTACAGGTTACTGCCGACGGAGGCAAAACATGGCAATTGTGCAATGCCGCCTTACCCGGCTTACCGGCTGGTGCTTTCATCAGTTATGTTGAACCGGATAACTTCGATGCGCAGGCTGCCTACATCACAGTAGACGCCCATCGAAATGGTGATCAGAAATCATATGTTTACTACACTAAAGATTTAGGTAAAACATTCCAATTCATTGGTAGTGAGTCAATTAAAGGATTTTGTCATATCGTAAAACAAGACCTGGTAAACCCTGAACTGCTGTTCTTAGGGACCGAATTAGGCTTATATATATCCATAGATCGTGGAGCTAACTGGGTGCGTTTCAAGGGTAAGGTACCCCAGGTTGGGGTGTATGATATGGTGATTCACCCACGCGACCACGACCTTATTTTGGCCACGCATGGAAGAGGAATCATCATCATCGACGACCTGACCATCATCAGAAACATCACCCCGCAATTATTGGAGCAGGACATGGCCTTTATCCCTACCCGACCCTATTACTTTCCAAAAGGCGGCATCAGCCAGGATTTTCCGGGAGATGATGAATTTGTTGGTCGCAACCCGATTGGTAGTCCGATAGTGGCTTACTACCTGAAAAAGCGACATGTAATGGGTGAAATGTATATGGAAATTTACGATGCACAGGGTAATTTCCTGAAACGCCAGCCGGCAGCCAATCGTAAAGGTGTAAACGTGCAAACCCTGCAAACAGTGATTCCGGCGCCTAAAGTGCCTAGTTCACCGGCCTTGCTCGCAGAAGCAGCCTTTGGTCCGAGCTTTGATGCCGGTGAGTATATCGTCAAGCTGATAAAAGGCGAAGACACCCTGGTTACCCGTGTCAACCTGCAATATAACCCTGCCTCAGGGCATTCTGCTGCTGACCGCAAACAGCGCTATACAACGATGATGGATGCCTACAACTTGCTGGAAGAGCTCGCCTGGCTGGATAATATGGCTCTGGAAATTGGTGCCAGAACCAAAGGATTGGCAGATACCATCCAGAACAAGGCATTGCGTGCCAAATCGCTGACCATCGCCAAGCGCATGGAAGAGATTCATGCTGGCATCTCTGCGACGCAACCGGGTGAAGGTGGCCTTGCGGGGCAGGTGCGCTTACGCGAGCAAATTGCGGAAGTGTACGGTGCTGTTGCCGGGTATGAAGGCAAACCTACCAACGTGCAAATGGACGCCCTTTCGAAATACACCAAGGAGGTAGCCGATATCAAAGCAGAACTCGAAAAACTCATCGCCGGAGAACTCAATACTTATAATCAAGCCCTTGCAAAGCAAAACCTGAAACCGGTAACTGTTACGCCGAAAGATGCGTTTTTAAAGCGATAAACGACCTGAAGCATAAGTCTTGCTGAAAGCCGGACAAACGAACTGACCAACAACAGCCGGTAATTTCCCCGTCTGCTGCGCATCAGCTCCAGTTTTTCGGTTGCTCAAGCCGACTAAATACAATAAAAAGAGGCCGTCCGAATGGGGACAGCCTCTTTTTTATTTCATTGACCTTGAGCAGCGGTTAAAGCCTGATAACCACCCCGGCCTGCATGATAGATTTTGCTAATCCCACCTCACCATACAAACCAATGTTATCAGTGAGATAGAACCTTGTACCGATAGTAAAATCCATTCCCATATGAATGATACCACCTAACTCTTCAGGCTCAGCGTCAGGATCTCCACCTTGAAATTTGTAGGTAGCGTCACGATATCCGAGTCCAAACCCGGCATAAGGGTCGAAACGGCTGTCCTGAGCCCCAAAGTGGAAGTTTACACGGGCAATGATGCTATAAGAGGAATAATCAACGCTGGTATTGTAAAAGATACTGTCTACATTCCCATCCTGCTCAACATAAGTGGCGTTGCCGACCACATAGGCGAAATTCACCCCGAAACCAACACGGTCATTAATGGGAAACTCCGCTTTCAGATAGGCAGGCCCGATAAAATAGGAGTCGACATTTTCGCCATCAGCCAAATCAAAAATATTGCGTGTAAAGCTTGGGAAACCGTATCCTGCAGAAACAATGACATGGAAATCAGAAGGTGCTGCTTCCTGAGCAAAACTTTGTCTGACCGGCAACAAAAATGCCGCTACCGCTAATAGACCGCAATACTTTTTCATAATTTTTGAGTTTAGTTAATCAGGTAAAACAATTACTGTGCCATCCTTGGAAGGTCATAACCTGGTATCAGTAAAGTTAACGGAAACCGGCATCGAGGCAAACACCACCTCTCTAGGTGCTGTCACAAAATCTGCAAATCCGGATACCGAATTAAAAGGACACCTATTTGCTTTTAAAGTGCACGGCAGCTTGACGCATTTACGGGCACTGTTGCGAAAAATCTTTTGCGTTATTAAATAGTAACCGTCGTTTCCCTGAAAACGATGTTGTGTTCCGAGGCCAATGCTTGCAGTAATGGCACGTAAATATCAGCGGTTACCGGAATCACCACACCGGTTTGTTTCATTAAGCCCAGCATAATTCTTTCGGTGGCGATGGCAGCGGGCAAGCCTACTGTTTTAGCCATGGCTGTGTGCACTTCATCGGTACCGATGGCGACCATGCTGCTGTATTGCCTGAAGTGTTGCTGGTTGAGGGTGTACTCCATGACATGCATCATAACACACATGTCTTTATCACCTGCTGCTAATCCCCATTTTGATTCCAGCAGGCGTTGTAAAATTTGTGCGGGAGAATAGGCGGTTTCTGCGGGTGGCGTTTCAAATATCGGATTCTCTTCAAACAGACCTAACCAGCGCAATTTATCCATCACCTCCTGATCAGTGATATGCAGAAACTGTTGAATGCGTTCATCGAGTCGACCCTGCCCTGCCGGTAAAAATGCTTCTGTAAATTGTGCCCATGTAAAGGAAGAAACCTGTTCCATTTTATAGGAATCGTCAGTCATACCCAACTGCACAAACACATCCCAGGCTTTACAAAATCCGGCTTTCCGCAAAGTGCCGCGAATAATAGTACCCGTATGTTCAAGACCGTAAATTTCCCGATAGCCCAAAGAATCGCGGTTGGGGTATCCTTCGAATACACCATAATCAGGCACTTCCAGCGTTACCGTCGACTGAAATAATTTATGATAAGGAATATACTTGTATTGATGTTCCTGCAAATATTTTGCTGTTCCCTGACCGGCTAATACAACGTTTCTTGGATTCCAGGTGAATTTATATTGCCAGGGGTTGGTATCACTTTCAGGAGCAATTAAACCGCCTGTGTATGATGTAAATGCCGTAATGGTTGCGCCTTTTGCATGTGCTTCATCAATCATCGACATGGCGCTCATATGGTCGATACCCGGGTCAAGACCAATTTCATTTAACAGAATAATATTCTTCTTCACTGCTTCTTCGTGTAAGGCGCGCATGGCATCACTCACATAAGATGCCGAAACGAAATGCTTGCCCAATGAAACGCAGGCCTTCGCAATGACCGGATGTACAAATGCAGGTAAAAGCGAAACAACTACATCTGCAGCAGCAATATATTGATTAACCAATGTTGCATCATCCGCATTAAAATAGACCGCTTTTGCGTGAGGTTGTCCCTTTATTTTTTGAGCAGCGGCTGCCTGGTCTAAATCGCCCAGTGTAATTGTCCACCCGTGTTTTGAAGCACTGTCTAACAGGTAATCAATCAGTACTGTGGCTGATTTACCAGCGCCGAGAATGAGAATATGTTGCATAATAATTGGGCAAAATTACTACTTTCGTATTCAGCCTAAGGCAGCATGTCTATCAAATCCATCACCTGTACTTTTGAAGAATACACTTCTGTTGAGGCATTAGCCGCAAGCGACCGCCTGTTAGTTGAGGCTGCTGTTTCGGCAATGCAATCGGCTTATGCACCTTATTCGCAATTTCAGGTTGGTGCTGCACTTTTACTGGATGATGGCACTATTGTATCTGGTAGCAATCAGGAAAATGCCGCTTATCCTTCCGGCTTATGTGCCGAACGAGTAGCCTTTTTCGCTGCCGGAAGTCAACATCCCGACAAACGCATGCTCGCAGTGGCCATCACTACCTCCTATCCTCTACCCCAGCCTATTTCACCTTGTGGCGCCTGCAGACAGGTGATGGCTGAATACGAACTTAAACAAGGCGCATCCATTCGCATTATTTTAGCCTCAAACGGCGGGTCAGTTATGATTGTAGAGCAGGCACGTGATTTACTGCCGATGTACTTTTCGGGCGAGTGGCTACGCAAATAAAAAAGGGCCGGACAATGCCGACCCTTGTATTTCGTTTCGCACAGGTAATTAATGCTCCACCACAAATTGCGAGGTAATCATTTCATCACCTGCCTGCATTACAACCATATAGGCACCTGCCGGTAACACCGAAGTGTCGAGGCGAAATGTTTCTGACTGAGATCTGTCTCTGTTTTCCTGCAGAATGTTTTTACCGGTTAAATCAACAACGGTGATTTGCATATCTTCCAAATGCGCTAATTTGATTTTTACAAATATCTCCTCATCAGCCGGATTTGGGTACAAGGCTAACTGTGCTGTTTGCTCAGGTAATTCCTCAATCGGGGTATAATTGCCGACAGTGAATTGCTGATAAATTTGTCCGCCGAAATCCGGATCGTAATTTTTGATGTAGGCGCCATCAATATTTCTTACACGGAACCAACCGGAGCCATCTGCATTGTTCCACCAGCTTAAGCCATCTTCGCCATAATCCTGCACAATTAATTCATAGCAGCCTTCTGCTAATTGCAGTGTATCCTTATAGGTGGTATTATCTGTAAAAGAAGTGCGTTCAAAAATAACATTTCCATTCTGATCATATAAAAACACATCATTTTCGTGAGATGCTGTATTTGTTTTCATATCCAAAATAATCTCGGAAGGATACACTGGCGGAATTGCAAGTGGAGTTGTAATCGAATTATTAAATGCATAACCATCCGCACCTCCATTTGGATTACTAACGGTCGCAATAAAATAAGTGCCTGTATTTGTCCAACCAAAATTTGGCAACATTACTTCTTCGCTCTCCATAAAGGCTAAATTACCCGTCCATGTATAGGTATCCTGATCATAATCTTTAATACCGAAAGTAATATCAAGGGAAGTGAGCGGTGTACTTCCGGTATTTGTTATGCGCACAATCGGGTTATCACATATTGGGTTCTTACGAGACTGCATATCATCATCAGAAGGCGCGATAATTGCATCTAATGCTGCATCCAGCGTAAAGTTGGGTGCACCATACGATATCATTTGTACTGAGGTCACATAAGTAGGCACAGAGCCAACACCATTCCAGGTGTAATCTTCGGCATTATAATCAAATGTATAGGTTTCGCCGGCATTCACCTCTGGAGTGAGTTCATAATCGTACGTCCATACTTCGGCACCGGGACACCAGTTGGCTCTGTCGTAAACCCAGGTACCACCTTGAGGATACACCGGATTTAAATCGCAATCATCTCTCCAAACCTCTTTACTCCAAACCTCCTCACCTTCAACATAAAAATAATGTTCGCGTGCGCAGAATTCAGCACAATTTGCATTACCTTGAAATCCATGTCCGGTAACACGAATTTTCATGCGGGAATTTTCAGCACCTGCGGGGATGGTTACTTCTTTTGCTGGAGTTTGTTCATCGAAAGATGGTGTTAATCCATATGTATAAAATCCGTAATACACTTGTTCAACATCAATTGGATTGCGTGGAGGTGTGCCTTCAATAAACCACAATTCCATATCTAATAACTCTTGCCAGTTGCCTGCGCTCAGGTGCACGCTATCGTGTAATAATGGTCTGTAATCACTTAAATCATATGTCCAGGTAAATCCATCACCCAAATCCAACCCGTAACCATATGGGGTGATGTATCTCGCTAATTCATAAGTGTTAAGCACTTCAAATGGCTCACTATAATAGGGCAGGTCTTCATTCGTGATGGTAGTGGTTACGGCTACGAAAACAGAATCTGTAATTGTGCCGTCTTCTCCATAGATATAGGTGTAATAATCTCCCGGATACACGAGCATGGTATCAGTGGCTGTAGTTGGATCAGCCGGATCATAATAAATCAGTGTAAACGGATCTTGCATCACCTCGTCAACAACCAAAACAGAATCAATATGTGAGGTATAAACACCTTGTTCAAAACGCATATGCGGACGGGCATTTGCAAAAAATCCGTTGCGTTCAATATCAGTAGCAGCAACCGGAATGGTGGTGGCACCTACCAATCCTAAAGGATAAGCGCCATCTGAAGAAGGTTCGGTGATACCATCGCCATCATTAAATTGATAATACACTTGCAGATTTGCTGCATTGGGGTGTGCCGCATTTAAATCTTTAAACATATAATCAGCAATAGTTGTAGCATCTAACTCAACATCCCAAATTGCAAATTCATCCATATAACCTGCATACGATTCAGAACCACCCCAATTGCCTTTACCTAAACGCAAATGGTCGATGCCGGTCATGGGTTTAACTTTACTTGTTCCGCTATGCCACAAAACTCCATTTTTATAAATTTTCATACTGCCTGTGGTGGCATTTTTGGTAAAGGCCCAGTGCACCCAGTTGCCTTCATAATCTGCAGCCGGTGCTATCTTATTGATACGGTCGTAACCACCATCATTGCCGGCATCCCAATACACGTTGGCATCACTCCATGGTGTGTGACTATTTAATACACGCGCACCGGTTTCGGTTATGGCTTCGAATGTGGTTCCGTTTTGGGGTTGAAACAGTGGATCTCCTTTTGACCAAAACGCAATAGTTACCTGGTCATTTAAATCAGATAAAGGATTTCCGAAAACATCTGCCACATCTGAATTATGAAATTCAATGTATTTGTCCGGATTCATGCTGTTCAGCACAACAATAGCTGGAATAATTTCAGACACAAATACCGGTGCAGTTGCCTCAGTTGGATTTTCGTAAGATATATCAACAATAATGTTAGATACGCCATCCCAGGTAAACGGCGTGGTAAAATCAAATCCATCCCATCCGGTAGTGAATGTTTTATCTCCACTAAAAACGGTGAGTAAATCTGATTCGAAAATAGGTTCGGTGAAAATATCCGCATCGGTAGCTTTCATGCGAATCACCACATTGTAAATAGGAGAACCAGCACTGATCAGGTCAAAATCAAAGCCTGTAATATCACCTGCGGTTAATCCACCAGCCAGTAATTCTTCGGCAGTCCAGATGATTTGTGTACGGCATCGCGGCTCCATTGTATTAAAGGGCGTATTAGCCGAAATATCTGTCCCGCCAACCGCTCCGGTAGCGTAGCTCAAAGTATCATCGTAAACGATAAAATAGTTCCATGATGGCACATAGGTATATGTTGGTGTCGCGGAATAGCTGAATACATCCGGCGAGGCGCCATCAACCGTAAATAAAGGATGTGTAAGCAAAGTACTATCCATATTACCGGTATGCTCATACAGATAAGTATAGGTAAGATAATCCCATTCGCCGCAGTCAGGTTCTAGTGCCGGGTTGCACTTGAGGGTATACTTCATCAGGATTTTTTCGACAGAAACATCTAAGCCCGGAAGTTCAAACCAGGCATCCTGAGGAGAGCCGAACGTAAAGGTTTGCACCTTGATTGTATCACCCGGACCAGCTTTGAGGCTGCCGATGCTGAGCAATCCGAGTGCGAGAATGCATGCACATGTTTTTATGTATGCCGACATGGTTGTAAGTTTGGCACAAATATAGGCAAGGCGTGGTCTAAATAACCTGTTTTGTTGTCATAATACAATCAGATACCGTGATATCAGTAAAACACGTTCAGAAATCCTACGAATCTCTACACGTACTCAAGGGCGTAGATCTTGAAGTACAACAGGGAGAAGTTGTTAGCATAGTCGGGGCATCAGGGGCAGGTAAAAGCACCCTGTTACATATTATCGGCACACTCGACCGCCCGGATGCCGGTTCGGTTACCATTGCCGGTCAACAGGTAGAAAAGTTAAAGGATAAGGCCCTCGCCGGATTCAGAAATACCCATATTGGATTTGTATTTCAATTTCATCATCTTTTGCCGGAGTTCACTGCCTTAGAAAATGTTTGTATTCCGGGATATATCGCTGGGAAAAAAACTGCTGAAGTAGAAGCGCATGCGAAAGAATTACTCAGCTGGCTGCATGTCGATAATCGGATGCAACACAAACCCAATCAATTGAGTGGAGGTGAGCAACAACGCGTAGCAGTAGCCAGAGCCTTAATTAATGCACCTTCTGTTATTTTAGCGGATGAGCCTTCCGGAAATCTGGATACACAAAATGCGATGGAACTGCATCACTTATTTTTTCAGCTGCGGGATGCATTTAAACAGACCTTTGTGATTGTAACACACAACACAGAATTAGCAGATATGGCCGACCGCAAATTAACCATGCAGGATGGTTTAATGGTGGGTTGAAATTGCTTATTCCGGTTTAGAAAACACAACAATGCGGTGCGAATTTGTGCCATGTGTGTTATTGCGTACGCCCCAGATATTAGCCGTTTTCGTAAAAGTTTGCTCGTTGATGAGAATTTTATCGCAATGAAATCCAGCCTGAATACCCATGTGCACAACACTGTGTTCCAATCGCGTTTTGCCGTAGTGTATTTCACCCGTTTCAAAGGCCACATGACCGCCGGGTTTTGTTACGCGATATAATTCATGAAAAACAGTTTGCATTTTATGCATCCAATCATCAACTGTTTTCGACATGGTAATTCCCTGTGCAATCTCTTCAACCGGAATATCGTTAAACCAGCATCGCAGCCAGTTGTCTTTTGCGTACTGGACAATGTCCAAAAATGGTGGAGAGGTTACCGTAAGTGTGACACTGTTGGCCTTAATTTTTTTTGTCCTGGCAGCATCGCCTTCTATAAATACAGCTTTTCTTCCCGCTGCTTCAATATGTGCCCTTGCCTGATCATCTAAATCCTTCAGCATCGCTTTTGATTTTTTCAAAATGAGTGCTTTTACATCGCGATATTCAGGTTTTTGATTGCGTTTTGCGTTGATTAATTTTTGTCGCTCGCGCGATACTGCCTGGTTAGGTGGCAGGGTATACACAGAGAAAAATCCCGGTGAATGTCCGGCCAGACGATTCGTTGCGACCATACGTATCCAATGATCCAGGGCGTCTTCTTCCCCGCCAGCTTTGCGTTTCTGCAGCCATTGTCGCAAGCGGAGCAACTCGTGCAGCGTTTGCCGGTGATAGAACATGCTTAGGTGATGCCGCTCTGCAACGGGTTGCAGCTGGCGAATGACATCCAGCCTTTCCGACAGTTTTTCTAAATCCGGAATGGCCATCCTGCCTTGTGCCAGTATGCGGCTAATTGGATTCACATCGTTGGCGATAATATGTCTGCCCAGTATGGCAGCCTCAATCACAGTGGTGCCCCTGCCTGAAAACGGGTCGTACACTACATCACCCGGCGCGGTATACTTTTCAATAAAATACCGGGGCAAAGCAGGTTTAAAACAGGCACGGTAGGCAATTTCATGTAAATTATGCGCCTGACGCTGCCGAGGAGTCCAGAAACTACCGTAATAAACGGGAATCTTTTGTTGCAGGTAGGTAAAGGACGATTTACGCGTTTGAGACGGCATAGGCGGTAAAGTTGTACAATAGCCCTGAATAATAGAATGCGTTATTTTCCACAATGCCCTATGTTGTCTACTAAATTAAAATACTTCATCTTTGAGCATCCAAATTTGAACACCATGCCATCACTCAACTTTTCAAATGTTTCTGAAATAGAACTTATTGCTTCAGATACAGATATCCGGATTTATGTAAACAGCCAGTTATTAGGAGCCATTAATGTGAATACGGCCGTAACCTTGTATGTACAAACAAACGGGTCGCAAAAATCACTGGTATTGCAGCCGATTAACAACAATCAGTATAATCAGGGAAATACAGGCAGCAATCAGGACACGATTTATTTCAACCAGAAGCGCAAGAATTCGAATCCGAGAATTCAGATATGTTCGAGTAACAACAATATCTACAAGCTTACCGGAATTGGCTGGCAGGAAGATTCTACAGGACAATCTTGCACCGGTGGGGGCGAAGATGCCTTTACGCATGTTTTCAATATTAGCTCCGGCATGATGCTGAAAGCTAAAATGGAAAACTTTACGCATAATGGCGAAACTTCCATCTGGATGGTAGCACGCTATGGATATAATACCATGGTTCAGGAACAAGAGGCTACCGCGATGGCATATACCGGCGGATATTGCTATTACAACAATTAATCAGGCATCTATAGATAGTGCCAAGGCCTGATTTAATGGGATGCTATTTAATCGGGCCTTACTCCAATACAGGGTTTCATCGATGAAGACAAACTCTCTGGGTTTGCTATTGGCTTTCATTTTTTGAAAGGTGTCATACATATCGCGCAAAACAGGTAAGCGCTGTTTATGTGGTGTTTGGATCAGTTTCTTAACAAAGCCACAAAACGCCTGTTCAAACTCTTTGTACCTCCCTGTTTGTTTCATCAGTCGGGTATTACTTCTTAAGGCAGAATCAAAATATACCAGATTATTTAATTCAAGCTGGAGCAATAAATAGAGCAGTCGGCCACCATGTTGCAGTTCTAATTTTATTTGACCTTTCGACTCAATAACCTCTTTGCAATAGTTAAGTGACAAATCATATTCTTCAGCAAAAAACAACATCACTGCCAAATTGTATTGGGTAGATAATACGAAGGTGTCAGATAACAAATGGGCATACTCTTTTTGCAATGCCTGAAATCGTTCCATGATTTCAATGCTTCTATGCAATTGATTCGTATTCATGTACCAGAGCATCCGGTATTGCATGACCGAGGTATCAACACTCAGCTTGTCTTTAACAGTTGAAGCCTCCAGCGATTCAAGAATACGCAGGGTTTCATCATAGGCTTCATAATTATTGATGGCATGACCGGCACCGAGAAAATTGGACAGTGCATCCATATAATTACCCATCACATTCATACGATGTTGCGGATAATCTTTAAACAAATCGATTAACTGCTTCGTTACTTCATATACATCCGCATACTTTCTGTTTATACGATGCAATAGTGCCTGCACACGCAACCAATAAAATTTTTCTAAAAACGTATGTTGGTCTGCATACGGCATAGCCTGCACCCGTTTCAGATTTTCAGCAAATCCAGGCAGTGTAATTTCTTCACGCAGGGTTGGGTCTTTGATGTGTTGGGTAAATAAACTGTAATACACTTCACCAACCAGGGTTTCATTATTTAACCGTTCAAACACCCAGGCTTCTTCTTTGTGAATTTTCTCCAAATGCGCAAACGGGTCGCCATCAGGAAATTTCAGCATATACACACGCTCTCTGCGCAATAAGGTGACTAACAGATACATGATATCGTACTGATAAGCGATTTCTTTTGCTTTATGAATGGTTTTTATCCGCAACTCCTTCAAACCTTTTTCGGTAAAAAAAAGCTCGTCGCGGATTAAATCAAAAACTTCGTTGGCCACATCTTTATCCGAACGATATAAGCGCATACTCTTCATAATTAAATCGAAGAGATACACTTTTATCTGCGGCAATTGCTTTACAAACTTCGGGGAGCGCAATTTCTTTTTGATGATTTGCTCATCATAGGCACCCGTCATCGCGTCGATGATATCGAACACTTTCACATATAATTTATGCTTATCGTCACCCTGGCGTTGCGCAAATAATTTAAAGTAGCGTTTTTCACTTGGGGTGAGCGCATGTATCAACTCGAATAAATCCTCATTTGGTACCGCCATAGGTAAGTAGTGGTAAAATTAGATGATTCCCGCTGAAATTGCGCACAGAAATAAACGCCGTGACCGCCTTTTCATTAACCGCTTACAATAAGTGTTTTAACCCACCTCGACTATTTTTTAATATTTAGACTGAATACCTGAGTTCATTTCTATGGTAATTCGGCAATGTTTAAGCGCTTATGCATAGATTTTCAGCCCGGATATATCAATTTTTGGTGCATATCGATGTCAAAACAGGCCACTAACGGTTTTCCGGTAATGCAGGAAAGCCATCGCCCAAAACACAATACCAAAAAGGATTTGACACCGCTATTCATATTAATATAAAATACATATGTTTGTCAGACATCGAATAATGCCCCTAAACTTCGCTTGAGCCGGGTATAGGGTTGCCATAGCTTTGTCTCATCACAATAAGCTACCTGCTATGCCAAATAAAACACACACACAAAACCACGAGGAAATGGCAGATGCCATTTTCAGCGACCGTGAGAAACAAATTCTGGAAATGATTGCCAGAGGAATGACCAGCCGTGAAATTTCAGACGAACTCGGCCTGTCAGAAAACACCGTAGAAACACATCGAAAGCGGATGATTAGCCGGATTGAGGCTAAAAACATCTTTGGCGTTTTCCATTATACGATTAGTCGCGGCATTCTTGAGCCTACTGTTTTCGGGGATCCCTATTTATTGTAAAACACATCTCTGCTAGCCCCAAAAATCCCCCCTTCAACATAGGCTGTTGAGTCGCAGGTCGCCCCCCCGCAGGGGCGGCCTTTTTTTGCCCTATCCCCTACCCGATACGGCTGCACTCTTTTTTAACCGGGCAAAACAGCCATACATCTGCGCATTTAACCTGCTTAAGGTATCTTTGAACCGCGAATGGAGATATTTGAATATATTTTTTATATCGGAGTCATCAACATCGTGTTCTCCTCTGGTTGGAAATTATTGGCAACAGTCATTTCTTCCCTGCTCAAAGATATTGGCATCAATAAAGACGCAACCTTCCTTGTATTTAAAACAGTTGGCTATTATATACTCGTAAGTTTGATAGCGCTGGTGACTGTTTCACATATGGAAGCCACCTATAAAATGGCTGCTATGGCTTATGCTATTGTGGGCACTTTTGTGATATATGCTACCATTGCCAGTAACCTGGAACGCAACCGGTGGAGAGCCGTGATGAACTATGAACGCAAACGGGTGCAGGTGATGCGCTATGACGGCTATTTATTAATGGCCTGTATTGTCTTGTTTATTATCACCTTATTACAACCCGGTATCGCACAATTACAACCCCTGCTTTGGTTACTGCATACGATAGATACCATTTTTCAAACACCACTTCTGAAATGGGTGATTGGTTTCTTTGCATTCATCTACATGCTCAGTATTATTTTCCGGGGCATTAAATTTTCTGATGAAGTATTTGCCCTCATAACTAACCGGAAAAAACCCAATCTGGCCGACGCACAGGAAAATCAAGGGTATACCGACTACGAAGAAATTACGGATGACGATAGTCAGCTGCCAAAATAAGTTCATGGCTAAAATCGTTTTTCTGCACATGCAACGCCGTATACTGACTTTTTTGTTGATTTTCAGCTCTTTCGTTATACAGGCACAACAAGTACAATGGGCGTCAGAGGTCGTGCGGTTTTCGACAGAATATGGACGCTTACAATTCAGTGCCAAACAGGCATTAGGCGCTCCGGATAAATTACCTGCAGCAGGAGAAAGTGCAGTGGCCTGGGCTCCTTCTACACCGGATAATCCGAATGGAGAATTTATTCACGTCAAATTTGCACAACCACAACAAGTACAACAAATTGCAGTTGGCGAAAGCAATGGCCCCGGCGCTGTTAAAGAAATCATCTTATTTGATGTAAACGGCAAAAAATATTCCGTATATCAAAACGACACGATGCAGCCGGCTTATAATACCGGCGGTCGCGTGTTCAGAGTATTTATTCCACGCACTGCTTATCTGGTACAGGAAGTTAAGGTTGTGTTGAATACAAAGGCTATTGCCGGTATGAATCAGATAGATTGCATTGGCATATCCGATAGTGAGGAACCGGTTAAAGCTAAAATCCAGGAGCTCGCCTATGATACGCCATTATCAGCTCCGGAAAATTTAGGTCCTGCCGTAAATTCGGAAGCTGATGATATGTTTCCGTTTATTTCGCCTGATGGTAAAACCTTATACTTCGCCAGAAAAAATTATATTGAAAATACCGGTAATGAATTGCGGGATGATATTTATATGTCGAAATGGGATAACGGTAAATGGAGCACCGCAGTAAATATTGGCAAACCACTCAACAACGAACAGCATAACTATGTAACATGGATTAGTGGCGATGGCAACAGCGTATTATTGGCAAATAATTATGAAAAAGTAAAACAGGATATCAGTATTTCTCATAAAACCGGAACCGGATTTGCTTTTCCAAAGGCGTTGAAAATAAATGACTTTTATAACAACAATGAATTTTCATGTTACCACATGAATACAGAAGGCAATGTCATTTTAATGGCTATCGAACGTCCGGATACCTATGGGGATATGGATATTTATGTGAGTTTTCTTCAGGCTAATAAAGTATGGACCGAACCTAAAAACATCGGCCAAACCATTAACTCAGCCGCTACTGAAGGCAGTATTTTTATTGCAGCAGATAATCGCACTATTTATTTTGCATCCAATGGTCACAGCGGTTATGGTGGGTATGATATGTTTATGAGTCGCCGTTTGGATGACACTTGGACCAATTGGAGCGAACCGGTAAATCTTGGCAGTAATATCAACTCTGCCGGACACGATTATTATTATACAATTCCTGCAAGTGGTGATTATGCGTATTTTTCATCCACAAACAACTCGTACGGCAAAGCCGATCTCTATCGTATTCCGTTACCCAAACCTTTACAACCCGATCCGGTTACACTGCTGAAAGGAAAAATTCTGGATGCAGAAACCGGCAAACCCATTCCGGCAAATATTAGTTTCGGTGGTTTAGTCAGCGACGAACCGGATGGTATTTCAACCAGTGGTGATGGACAATATCAGGTTATTATTCCTGAAGATAATTATACCGTTACGATTACCAAACCCGGATACTTTCCGGCAAGCGCAACCATAGAACCTGATTTGCGGTATGATGATATGGATTATAATCCGGAAGATAGTCTGGCCCTCATCAAACATCAGATTACGTCAGAAATTAAATCAACCATACGCACGCAACCTTTACGCGAAAAGCAATTAGAAGCAGAGGTTGATAAATTGTTACCTCAATTACATGCCGATACCACTGCGGAAATCCGGCAGGCTATTTTGCAGGATATTCAGCAGGATTTACAAACAGACTCGATATACACGGAAGTACAGGAAGATATTACGATGATTCCTATTCGTGAAGGCACCATTATCAGACTTAACAATATTTATTTTGAAGCGAATAAATCAGACTTACGCCCTGAATCAACTTCATCTTTAGATGAATTAGTACTATTCCTCAACGAAAATCCGAATATCTGGGTCGAGATTGGCGGACATACCAATGGCTTACCAAATGATGCTTTTTGTGCCAAACTGTCAAACGACCGCTCAAAAGCCGTTGTCGATTATTTAATTGCACACGGAATTCCAGCTAACAGACTTACCTGGAAAGGATATGGCAAAACGATGCCAATAGCCGACAATGCTACGTTGGAAGGCCGACGAAAAAACCAGCGTGTAGAATTAAAGGTTATCAAAGTAGAATAACGAAGTGGGCAGAGTTTCCTTACTTTGCCAAAAATCTGTTGATGGATATCATTTCTTTCCATGTGCATATGGATGCACCGGATACGCATACCTTCACGGTGCATATGCATCTTCCGGCCCTTGGTGGCGACACCCTCGAAGTGCAATTACCGGTATGGACCCCGGGCTCTTATTTGATTCGTGAATACGCCCGTCATATCAATACCCTGCAAGCCCGAAACGAACAACATGTTTTACCGGTTGAAAAAACGCACAAAAACAGTTGGAAAATTCAAACAGCCGGTACTGCCTGCGTAATCATCTATAGTGTTTATGCTTTCGAAGAAAGTGTGCGCACCTGCTGGTTGGATGATACGCGTGCGAGCATTATTCCGGCGGCTATGTTTTTACATATTCCTGAAGTCGCATTACCGGTGCATCTCCACATACATCCCTATGCGGGTTTTTCTGAAATTGCCACTGCATTACCCGAATATCAAGGTGATAAATGGCAACGCTATGCAGAAAATGCCGATACATTGTATGATAGTCCTATCGAAATAGGCAACCACAAAACCTATCATTTCGATGCCGCCGGTATTCCACACACTTTTGTAATTGCCGGAGAAGGCAATTATCAGCCGGCTAAAATGATTGAGGATTTTAAACGCATTATTGATACTGAGGTACGTATTTTTCAGCATCACCCCTGCCCTGCCTACCTGACTATTTTACAAACATCAAACACCATGCGCGGCGGCCTTGAACACATGGACAGCACCAGTTTAATTTTCAAGCGCCTGCAATTTGAACCGCGTGAATCATATCTCGAATTTATTTCACTTTTCGCACATGAATATTTTCATCTCTGGAATGTTAAGCGACTTCGTCCAAAAGCATTAGGCCCTTTTGCCTATGGTGAAGAAAATTACACCACCTCACTTTGGATTGCCGAAGGATTTACCAGTTATTACGATGATTTAATTGTGTACAGAGCCGGACTTTATTCTGAACAAGAATACCTGCACGTAGTTGAAAAAAATATCAATCAATCAGAAAATGCGCCTGGCAAACATGTGCAATCAGTTGCAGAAGCCAGCTTTGATGCCTGGATTAAATATTATCGTCAAAATGAAAACAGCGATAATAATCAGGTAAGTTATTATGTGCGTGGAGGTGTAATCGCCAACTTACTTGACTTACTCATTATTCACCACAGCGGTGCAACTTATTGTCTGGATGATGTGATGCGTGAGGCCTATCACCAATTTTATATCAATCGAAATACCGGTTATACAGAAGATGAATTTCGCGAGATATTAACCTCCTTTGCAGGTATTGATTTACTTGATTTTTATGCTGATCATATTTTCGGCACAAAACCACTTCCACTGCAAACCGTTTTTGGATATGCCGGTTTGGAATTACACAATACACTTGAGCAAACCATAGAAACAGATCATGGTATTGTGATGAATGATCGTTTCATCATTACTTCCATCAGAAAAAACAGCGCTGGTGAAAAAGGAGGCCTATATGTATTTGATGAAGTACTTGCCATTAACGGGTACAGGATGCATGCAGGTTTACAGGCAACACTTATGCAGCAAATGGCAGCAGGTGAAACACTTCAATATATGGTTTCACGGGCAGGATTCATTCAAACGCGAACCATCACCGTGCAGGCAACAGATAAAGTGCAATACATACTTAAACCTGCAGCACAATTAACTGCAGCACAGCAACGCACCTATGCTAAATGGATGTATCGCGTGTCGGAAAACGATTAAATTAATTTCGATTGTGTGAGCTTCATAAGTGCCTGCACATCGGTGACAGCGCGCATTTCCGTATCGGGAATATATACCTGTGCAAGTCCATTATAGTAGGCAAAGGCCGCCGGTAATGGCTCTTGAATGGCGCCCGGGTAGTGCAGCCATTCATCTTTATGCAAAAATTCAACCGGCATGCCAAGCGATTCGATAAATTGCTTCCATTCAGGCAACATACCGCTGTTTGTATAGGTAACTGCGCATAGTTGACAAGGATAAGTACGCGGGCTAATATTTTTATGTAATAAATCAAGAAGTCCCTGCAATTTTCCTGATTTAGCGTTGTAGACAAAAACAAGTTTTTCGGGTTGCATATCCATTATTGTTCTTTATATACGGTTCTGCTATCGCTTTGAGCTGTTGGTAACAGCGTTATTTCTTCGAGGTTCATATGTGGCGGTCTGGTGGCAGCAAAAAATATGACATCTGCAATATCTTCCGGGTGCAAAGGTTCATAACCTGCATATACCTGACTTGCCTTGTCAGCATCACCCTTAAAACGCACCAGACTAAATTCAGTTTCAGCCAATCCCGGACTAATATTTGTTACTTTAATTCGGTACGGCAAAAGATCCATACGCAACCCCTTGCTTAAAGCTGTTACGGCATGCTTGGATGCGCAGTATACATTTCCCTGCGGATATACTTCTCTCCCGGCCAAACTGCTCACATTTATAATATGTCCGGAACGTTGTTGCATCATAGTAGGCACGACCGCTTTTGTCACATACAATAATCCTTTCAGATTCGTGTCGATCATCGCTTCCCAATCGTCCGGGTTTGCATCCTGAAACGCATCGCGACCGGCAGCCAAACCGGCATTATTAATTAACACATCAATCTGTTTCCAGTGATCCGGTAATTGTTCAAAGGCGATTTTTACTGCAGCCGCATCCCGCACATCCACCGGCATCACGTAAGTTGGTATACCAAACGATTTTTCGAGCTGTTCGCTTAATGCATCTAATCGCTCTTTTCTGCGCGCACACAGAATCACCTGATAGCCTGCTGCTGCAAATTTCAAGGCACTTGCCCTGCCAAAGCCGGATGAAGCACCGGTAATACACACAATAGCCATACAAAAATTCTTTGTGCAAGATTACTGAAATTGGCGGTTTCTCATGTCATTTACCGATACAAAGGCTCTTTTCACCGAACGGTTATTAAGTTTTAACAGAAAACCATAGATACCGGGCATAATTATGCTTTTCTTTGCATGAAATTGAAACAACGTTACCCATGTATCGACTTATACCCTTCATTATACTCCTTTGTTCCACACTCATCATGCAGGCGCAAACCACCATCAGTGGCATGGTGACGGATACAAAAAAGCAACCCATTCCCGGCGCAAACATTTATCTCGCCGGAACATATGATGGCGCTTCGAGTAATCCTGACGGCAGTTATAGCTTTACTACTACAGAAACCGGACAGCAGGTGCTCACCGTGAGCTTTGTTGGTTATGATTCGTTCACGGATACGATTGTAATTACCAATGGTTCTTTAACCATCGATATTGCCTTAAAAGAACAATTCAATGAATTAAACGCAGTTGTGGTGAGTGCAGGTGCTTTTGAAGCGAGCGATGAGCGAAAAAACGCCATGTTGAAACCACTGGATATTGTTACTACTGCCGGAGCAGATGGCGATATTTACGGTGCGTTAGAAACACTGCCGGGCGCATCAAAAGTCGGTAATGAAGATGGCCTATTCGTAAGAGGTGGAAGCGATTATGAAACCAAAACGATTATCGATGGCATGGTGGTGAACAATCCATTTTATTCAACCACCCCCGATATTCCGAGTCGCGGAAGATTTCAGCCCTTTTTATTCAAAGGTACTGTGTTCAGCACAGGAGGTTATAGTGCAGAATATGGACAGGCCCTTTCATCAGCCGTTATCTTAAATACTGAAGATATGCCGGAATTCAGCGCATCCGGTGTAAGTCTTGCGCCGATTTTTGTAGGTGGATTTCACACGCAAAAATTTAAAAATCAAAAAACAGCCATTGGTGGCGGGATAAATTATACAAACCTGCGTCTGTTCGACAATGTATTTCCACCTGCCACTTTCGACTGGATAAATTCAGTTGAAGCGGGTGATGCAACACTATATTTCCGCCAAAAAACATCTAAGACCGGATTGCTGAAAGTTTACGGACAATTTGAAACAAGCAACCTGGCTTTGCGCTCACCGGATATCGACAGTCTGCCGGTTACCGATGATGTATTTCTCGGAAACAGATATCAATATGTAAATGCTTCCTGGCGGGAAATACTCACCAAAAAATGGGGCGTTCAGGCTGGATTAAGTTATAGTAATAATACAGATGATGTTACCATCGATGGGTTTGATGTAGGTAAAAACGACGATGCCCTGATGGCCAAAATACGTTTCAATAATGAGATAACAGAAAAAATCAGTATTCACTATGGCGTCGAACATCAACGCATACATTACACGCAGCATGCCGGTGACTTCCGCTTTCAGGCAGAAGATAATTTTACTGCCGGATTTGCTGAAAGTGATATTTTCATTACGAATGATATTGCAGGACGCATCGGCGTGCGCACAGAATACAGTAGTATAGTGGATGAAGTGAATATCGCTCCGCGTATTTCACTCGCATTCAAATCAGGTAAAAATGCACAGATAAATCTGGCTTATGGCGAATTTTATCAAACTCCACAACCGAATTATCTGTATACCATCGACACCTATCCCCTCACCTATGAGCACGCGACACATCTCATTGCCAATTATCAGTATGTTACAAACGACCGCACATTCCGTGTGGAAGGTTATTATAAATTATACAGTGATTTAATCACCCTGAGTCCAGATTCACTCAATCCGTTTGTGCCCGTTTCGGCCAATCTTGGTGGAGGTTATGCACGCGGCATCGATTTCTTTTTCCGCGACCGTAAAACGATACCTTATGCGGATTATTGGGTGAGTTACAGTTTTCTGGATACACGCAGAAAATTCCTCGATTATCCCGAAGAAGTTACACCAACCTTTGCTGCGCAGCATATTTTAAGTTTGGTGTATAAACATTATTTCGCCAACATCAATACACAGGTAAGTGGTACCTACCGGTTCATTTCGGGCTGGCCTTATTACAATCCGAACAATCCGCAATTTTTAGGAGATGTATCGCCTGCTTTGCATAATCTCGCGCTAAGTGCCAGTTATCTCACCAGCTTATGGGGTAATTTCACTGTTGTATTTTTGAGTTGGGATAATGCGCCGCAGTTTGATCAGATATATGGGTACCGTTATTCGGCAGACGGAACCAATATGCTCACCAATCAGGCGCCGGTAAAAAGTACCATATTCTTTGGTGTGTTTGTGAGCATTTTATATGGACAGGACCGCCGCGAAAATGATCAGGATATAGACGATTCAAACAGATAAAACATACTTTGGCCCTAATTTTGTGTGCATTGGGCCTGAACACTTTTCTTATAGCACTAAACACCATACAAATGAAAAAAATTACCCTGCTCGTCGCTTTAATTGTTGGCCTGTACGGCCTTGAGGCGCAAACGGTTGACAAATTCACAGAAACCATGACCAAAACGCTCAAAGACATGGATACCGTAAAAACGGCGGATGGCATGATGGGTTTTGCCAATAAATTTGAGCGGATTGCACTTGCTGAAAAAACGCAATGGCTACCTTTCTATTATTCTGCATTGTGCAGAACTACAGCGTCATATATGTATAACGATGCTACCAAATATGACGCTATTCTCGATGTGGCTGAAAAGCATTTGAACATTGCAGATTCGCTCTCACCAACCAACAGTGAAATTTTAGTGGTGAAAAGCATGATTTTGGGCGGTCGCATCATGGTAGATCCCATGAGCCGTGGTCAGTTGTATGGAATGCAAAGTATGATGATGCTCCAAAAAGCAATGACAACTGATCCAACCAATCCACGTGCCTATTATATCATGGGTCAAAGCTTGTTTTATACGCCACCTCAATTCGGCGGTGGACAGGAATCAGGCTGTGCAATGACGCAAACAGCCAAAGAACTTTATGCAACGTTTCAACCCAAGTCACCAATTCATCCAAATTGGGGCGAAGATCAGGTTGATGAATTGTTAAAACAATGTCCGTCGACAAGCACCGACACCGAGACAAAAACGCCGGAAAACGAATAATAAACTGCTGATAATCAGCACTTTACGATGAAATTATCCGTGTACACACGGGTAGCTTCCCATATATTTGACTACCCCTTACCTGAATATTGTGTAAGGGGTTTGTCATATAAACAATTATTAACAGTATGAAACTTGTGAAATTGCGGTGTTTCCTTATCTTTGAATAGCGAAAAAATGCTTAATCGGCTTACTATGAAAAAACTTTTCCTCTCACTTACGCTTGCTGCAGCCATGATTTTCGGCTTGAACAGCAATGTAAACGCCCAGTTGGAAGATGGCAGCCTTGCCCCTGACTGGACTTTGACCGACATTAACGGTACAACCTGGAACCTGTACACCTTGCTGGACGAGGGTTACGATGTGTTCCTTGACTTTTCAGCTGTGTGGTGCGGACCATGTTGGTCATACCATAACAGCGGTAACCTGGAAATGCTGTATGAAGAATACGGCCCGGACGGAACCAACGAAGTAATGGTTTTTTACATCGAAGGTGATGGTGCTTCTACCATCGACGAATTGAATGGTATTGGAGCTGGTACTCAGGGCGACTGGGTTACAGGCACTCCTTATCCAATCATTTTGACTCAGGCAGGTTATCCTAGCTATCAGGCAGTATCAGATTACCAAATCGCTTACTTCCCTACTATTTACCGCGTTTGTCAAAACCGCATCGTAGATGAAGTTGGCCAGGTTTCAACTGCAGCATTATATGCTTCAATTGATGATTGCGCTGCTGCTACTGTGAATGTTGACCCTTCAATCCTGACTTACAATGGTCCTGTTGCTTCTTGCGGCGAGGTGCCAATTGAGGTTACTATCCAAAACATGGGTTTCAACGAATTAACTTCTTGCACCATCACTGCTTTTGCTGACGGCGCTGAAGTTGCTTCTTTAGACTGGACAGGTTCTTTAGGAACTTATGAAATTGCTACTGTAGACGTTGGCTCTTTCACTCCAGCATCTGCTAACGTTGAGTTATCAATCGAAATCACTTCTGCTGATGACAATGATGTTAACAACGTAATTACCACTAACCTGACTTACGAAGATAACATCACGCAAATCATCCATGTTGAAATCAAAACTGACGACTACCCTACTGAAACACGTTGGGAAATAGTTGACGAATCAACCGGCGATGTTGTTGCAGAAGATGGTCCTTATACCAATGCTGAGAAAAATGAAATCGTTTTCAATGAAGACGTTGTATTACCTGCGTTAGGCTGCTATACCTTCACTTGCTACGATAGCTATGGCGATGGTATCACCGGTTCAGGATATTATAAATTATTCGATGCCAACGGTGATTTGATCAGCCAGGGTATGGAAAACATCAAATACATCAAATCTGATGCCCTGAAAGTAAATTCAAATGTTGCTATTTCTGATAATAGCGTTATCAATGGTATGTCAGTGTATCCAAACCCTGCAAATGATCAGGTAACTGTATCACTTGACATGACTGCTTCTGCTGATGTAACAGTTACTGTTGTAAATATGTATGGTGCTTCTATTGAAACCACTACTGCCGGCACATTAGTTGCAGGTGCAAACAACTTTACTGTGAACACTGCTACTTTAGCAAATGGTGTTTATTTCATCCAGGTTACTGGTGACAATGTAAACAATACAGTTCAATTTACTGTGTTGCATTAATTTCCCACCATTAACGGAAAATATAAAAGAGGCTGTCTCGTGTGAGACAGCCTCTTTTTTTTAATGCCAGTCATGCAAGTGTTTCCCTGCTAATCCGCTAAAGCGACCTATTCAATCTGCATAGTCAATTATACGCAGGAGAAAACAGGATGCACCAATCACTTTTTTGAAATCATATAATTCGAAAAATAGACATGTCATCTTGAACAATGAAAACATCGTATCAGCACAAATTCTATTCTTAAAGTAAATATCCTGACAATCATATTTTCACCTCATCAATGCGTGCAGTATATCTTGTAGATGGTGAAAATCAATTACAACAGGCTCCGCATGTATGATATACATGCATAATTATAATTGAGAAATTCAAAATCCAAAAATCAGTTTGCCCAGGGTAAAGGTAAACGCGAGAATTACAATTGCGCCAATAATATCCAGCCACAATCCTACCCTTAGCATGGTTTTAACCTTTATCATTTCAGTGCCGAAAACGATGGTGTTGGGTGGTGTTCCAACCGGTAGCATGAAGGAATAACTTGCAGCCAACGTTACCGGCATCATAGCTAGCAAAGGAGGAATGCCCAAATGCGGAATTACCGGCAATAAAATCGCCATAAATAAACTAACCGTTGCTGTATTACTCGCAAATTCGCTGAATATGGTGGTGATAATGCACAAGCACAATATCATCAACCAGGGTGCCAATACACCCAAGCCTGCACTCTGATTGGCAATCCAGTCATCAAGTCCGCTAACCTCCACCCCTTTTGCCAGCGCAAAGCCACCACCAAATAAAAACAGAATACCTAAGGGCATTTTCTTCACATCATTCCAGGTTACGAGGCTTTCACCTTTTTTCACGCGTGAAGGGAAAAAGAATAATGTCATACCCATTAATATGGCAACAAAACTTTCATTGATAAATTTCTCATCCGGAATAATGCCCCACTGCAACAAATAAGTGCGCCAGCCGGTCAGCTGTATACCCCAAATCATTTTATCATCAAGGGTAAACCACAAAACAATCGCTGCACAAAAAATCCAGGCAATAGCCTTTTCCTCAAATTGCATTTTACCCAATGCGCGATATTCCTGTCGGCATACATCTAAATCCGGTGCATGGTGATCGCTGTTGCGCAATAAAAGCATTTTGAATACCACATAACAAATCACAAGCAATGTAAGACTCACCGGCAATCCAAATAAAAACCAATTGGTAAAATCAAGCGGTACAGCGTCCTGAAAATGCTCATCATAAAATTTCTTCATCACCATATTCGGCAGCGTGCCCACAAGGGTTGCTGTTCCGCCAATGGTACTTGCATAACTAATCCCCAACAATATGGCACTTGACATGCCCGTGCGTTTTTCTGCATCGCCACCGTGTAATTGTTTAATGACAGCAAGCGCAACCGGCAACATCATTAAAGTGGTGGATGTATTGTTTAACCACATGCTGATAAAATAAGTAACCAGCATGAATCCAATCAACAGTTTCTCAGGTGTGCCCCCAAATTTGAGTAAAATGCCTAAAGAAAATCGCTTGTGTAAATCCCAGCGTTCGATGGCAAAGGTGAGTATAAAGCCACCTATGTATAAAAAGATCACATCCTTCATATATTGAGGCGCGATGGCATCAATACCCATAATGCCCAGAAGAGGGAACAATACAACCGGCAAAAGACTGGTCACGAAAATATTGACCGATTCTGTCATCCACCAATAAGCCATCAGTACTAAAACTGCCGCCATCTTGGCCACGACAGGTGTATTACCGGTCCAATAAAAAGCAAGTCCCGCCGAAACGGCAAGCAAGGGTCCCAACCAACGAATCAACTGAACACGCATGTTAACAGAAACAGAAGTGATGTGGTCAAATATACCCTAAATTTGCAGCATGCAAAACATTATAGAACAGGCCTGGAACGACAGGTCATTGCTACAAAGTGAAGAGGTGCGTGCCACTATCCGACAAGTAATCGCCGAATTAGATGGCGGGAGATTGCGTGTTGCCGAAAAACAAAATGGCCAATGGATGGTGCATGAATGGGTGAAAAAAGCGGTCATACTATATTTCCCGATACAGCAAATGGAAACGATAGAGGTAGGACCTTTTGAATTTCATGATAAAATACCGCTAAAGAAAAATCTGAAAGAGGCCGGGATACGTGTTGTGCCCCATGGACTTATCCGATATGGCAGTTTTGTGGCGAAGAATGTAATTGTAATGCCGGGTTATGTCAATATTGGCGCATATGTAGATGAAGGCACCATGGTTGATACCTGGGCTACAGTTGGCAGTTGCGCGCAAATCGGAAAACATGTACACCTCAGTGGTGGTGTGGGCATAGGGGGCGTTTTAGAACCCGTGCAGGCCAGTCCGGTTATTATTGAAGATAATTGTTTTATTGGCAGCCGGTGTATTGTAGTGGAAGGCGTGATTGTTGAAGAAGAAGCCGTATTAGGTGCAAATGTGGTATTAACTCAATCCACAAAAATTATAGATGTCACAGGCTCCGAACCTATTGAATATATTGGTCGTGTACCGAAACGTTCAGTAGTGATACCGGGAACGTACACTAAAAAATTCCCCGCCGGTGAATTTCAGGTCCCTTGCGCTTTAATCATCGGACAACGCAAAGAAAGCACCGATAAAAAAACAAGCTTAAACAACGCATTACGCGAAAATCAGGTAGCGGTTTAATCCAGTGAATCATATACCGTCATATCATCAACAGTTGCTCTTCAGCGAACAGGAAACAGCACTCATGCACCATATAGGTCAGGTTGCTGAACAACTGGGCCTGCCTGTGTATGTAGTTGGCGGATTTGTGCGTGATAAAATTTTAAAGCGCGACTTTAAAAAAGATATTGATTTTGTTTGTGTTGGCAGTGGCATCAAATTAGCAAAAGCCGTGGCAGCATCGCTTCCTGGCAATCCGCATGTGAGCGCCTTTAAAACTTTTGGTACTGCGCATTTTCGCTATCAGGATTTAGAAGTAGAATTTGTAGGCGCCCGCAAGGAATCGTACCGGCATGATTCACGTAATCCGATAGTTGAAAACGGCACACTGGCAGATGATCAATTGCGTCGCGACTTTACAATAAATGCTCTGGCCATTTCACTCAATACTGCTGATTATGGCACGCTGATAGATCCATTCAACGGCCTGTCCGATTTAACCGACCGGATAATACGCACGCCACAGGAACCAAGCATTACCTTCAGCGATGATCCGTTGCGTATGATGCGGGCTATCCGGTTTGCTGCGCAATTAAATTTTGATATTGAAGAAAACACCTATCAGGGTATCCGACAAGCTGCTCAGCGAATTTCCATCATTAGTCAGGAACGGATTACGGATGAGTTTAACAAGATATTATTATCGCCCAAACCATCTCTGGGTTTATATTATCTGAGTGATTCGGGTTTATTAGAATTAATATTCCCGGAGTTGTGGCGCATGCATGGAACAGATATAGTAGATGGTAAAGGACATAAGGATAATTTTTACCACACACTGGAAGTAATTGATAATATCAGCGCACTCACCAACGATTTATGGCTGCGTTGGGCGGCTTTGCTGCACGATATCGCTAAACCGGTTACTAAAAAATTTATTCCGCCCGCAGGCTGGACCTTTCATGGCCATGAAATTGTTGGGGCACGCATGACCAAAAAAATATTTACACAGCTGAAACTGCCACTGCAGCAGGAATTGAAGCGTGTGCAAAATATCGTGTCATTGCATATGCGTCCAATTTCTCTGACAAAAGAAAATGTGACGGATTCTGCCATCCGACGTTTATTATTTGAAGCTGGAGATGATTTAGACGGATTATTACTCTTATGCCAAGCCGACATCACCACAAAAAACAGAATTAAAATAAAACAGTACAAAGAAAATTTCGAACTCGTAAAACAAAAATTAGCTGATGTTGAGGCGCGTGATCATATTCGAAATTTTCAACCGCCGGTAACCGGAGAATTAATTATGACTACCTTCCGTATACCACCGGGAAAAGAAGTGGGCATCATAAAAGAATATGTGCGTGAAGCTATTTTGGATGGACATATTCCAAATGAATATGCGGCTGCACATGCACTGATGCTTGAAAAAGGTATTTCGCTCGGGCTAACACCGGTTGCACAAAACGAATAAGCAGCATGCTCAAACCACATCGGTATCTGATTGTGATTGCCGGACCAACCGCATCCGGAAAAACAGCAGCGGCTATTCGCATCGCGCAGGCTTACACATGTGCGATTTTGTCGGCAGATGCACGACAATTTTATAAAGAAATGCCCATCGGAACAGCTGCACCGGATTCTATCGAATTGCAGCAGGCACCGCATCATTTCGTAGGTCAATTAAGCATACACGATCAGTATGATGCAGGCACGTTTGAACAGGAAACCATTCAATTATTGGAGCAGTTATATCTGCAACATACTTATGCTGTTTTATGTGGCGGTTCCGGTTTATTTATTAAAGCTGTAACAGATGGTTTAGATGTACTGCCGGATGTACCACTCGACATTCGCGAACAGGTACGTGTTTTGTACAGTGAACATGGTTTAACGCGACTACAGACTGAACTTGCATCTCGTGATCCTGAACATTATGCGCGTGTCGACAAACACAATCCGCAACGATTGATGCGGGCATTGGAAATTTGTCTCGCCACAGGAAAAACCTACAGTGAATTTCGTGCAGGAAATCCGGTAGCACGTTCGTTTATTCCCATTAAAATTTGTCTGGATATTCCTCGCAATGAATTGTATGATAAAATTGAACAACGCGTAGATGCTATGATGCAGGCCGGATGGGTGGAGGAAGCCAAAGCACTATATCCGCACCGTCATCTTCCGGCGTTACAAACAGTTGGGTATAAAGAACTTTTCGATTTTTTTGATGGGCAATACAGTTTGGAAGCAGCTACTGCCTTGATTAAACAACGCACCCGTAATTACGCTAAACGTCAATTAACCTGGTTCAGAAATACCGGTGGTTATCATATGGTGCATCCACGAATGCTTGATACCCAACTCATCGATCATCTTGCTCAAAAAATGGACCATACCTAACTCGTGAAGATGATATGCGGATTTTACTGCTGAGCGATACACATAATTATCTGGATGATGCCATTCTGCAATATGCATCGGAAGCTGATGAAATCTGGCATGCAGGAGATGTGGGTACCATTTCCATTATTGAGCAGCTCTCCCAACTAAAACCTGTGCGCGCCGTTTATGGGAATATTGATGGCAGGGATGTACGCGCGGTTTATCCGTTGGATACTGTATTCACCATCGATGGCATACGCTTTTGGATTACCCATATAGGCGGTTATCCCAATCACTATGAACCCAGGGTGCGCAAACTAATGCCGGAGTACAAACCGGATGTATTTATATGCGGACATTCGCATATCCTGAAAGTTATGCGCGACCCTTCTACCGGCATCCTGTGCATGAATCCGGGTGCTGCCGGCGTGCATGGATTTCATAAAATGCGCACTATGCTGCGGTTTTCCATCTCCGAAGGCAAAATGCAGCAATTGGAAGCTATTGAGCTCGGACTCCGAGGCAAACTCAAGGAATAGGTCATTTTGTCCGATTTATATACGACAACCAGCCATTTAGTCAGTTCGATTATGGCTTTTCTGCAAATTTTTCATCAAAAAGGCTCAAAAAGTGGGTTGGTATCCAATTTGACGGTAACAAATTATCAATCAAAAAATTAAAACGAATACATATGACTATGTTAACCGTAAAACGTAAACCGAACAGCATCCCAGCCATGATGCACTTATTTGACCTTGCAAACAGTTTTTCAACTCCTTATGCAGGGCACAAAGGCAGTTTTCTGCCGGCCGTAAACGTATCTGAAACCGAGAAAGGATTTACCATGGAATTTGCAGTTCCCGGGTTTGATAAATCACATTTTACGGTGCAGATGGAAAAGGAGACCTTAATTGTAAGTGCGAAGAAAGAAAGCACACAGGAAACCCAGGAGAAAAATTACACGCGCAAAGAATTCACCTTTGGCAGTTTTGAGCGCAGGTTTACCATTCCTGAAACAGTAGATGCTGAAAACATTCAGGCAAGCTATATCAATGGTATTTTACATGTTGAGTTGCCAAAGAAAACGAATCCGGCAACTGAAGTAAAAAAACACATTGAGATTAAATAATTGAGTTTAGGGTAGTGTTTGATTTGGGCTCCGTTCCTTGTGAACGGAGCTTTTTTATGCTGGGTAATGCACACAAAAAAGCCTCTGATACAAGTACCAGAGGCTTTTGTTGGTTGTATGTGTAAGAAGGAAATTACTTCTTCACTACAAATTTGTTGCTATATACTTCAACACCGTTATCAACGAGGCGGAAAGAGTAAATGCCGCTTGCATATGATTCGAGGTTGATGGTATTCATTTCAGGTGAAAGTGTTTGTACATCAACTCTTTGTCCTGTCATGCTGAATACTTCCAACATAACAGAATTTTGTGCAGGGTTATTGATGTTGATATAATCCTGAGCTGGGTTAGGATAGATGTTACGGGAAACAGCGTAGCCACTCCAATCATCTATTGCAGCACCACCGGTTACGGCTAAATCATCAACAAACAATACAGAACCGGGAACCAAAGAGGTAAAACCACCTGAAGAGGTAATCGTGATTTGCATTTTATCAGCTGTTCCTACACCTGTGTAAGTGATAGGACAGTTAAACATCTGATATGCAGCAGATGTGGTTTCGTCGCGATATTGACCAACGCCAATGGTGTCAGTTCCTGCAATCATATAAACGATTACGTTCATGGTATCGGAGCCACTTGGCGCATACTGGTAGTAACCAGTTACCGCATCATAGTTTGAGGAAACAGAAGCACCACCTTCAACAGACGGTGTAAATGTGATGAAGTCAAAACCAATGATACCGGTAGTAATTGTTCCCGGAACATCCAGAGGTGTTCCTAAAACGTTCAATGATTTTGTTTCGAGGCGGGCAGCAGCAGCGCCACCGTGTACGTTAACTGTCTCTTTAGTACAGTTACGGTCAGTAATACCTAAGTCGGCAGCAATTTTATCTGGTACATCCCACTGATCCGGAACATCACAGGTTACACCTGTGGCAAGAGAAGTGTAGGTTGTCCATGCCTCCATGTTTCCGTTCGGCATTTGCCCAAACGCAGCAACAGAAGCGCCTAAAAGGGTTACAGTTGAGAGTAAACGAAGATTCATACGTATGTTTTTTGTGTAAAAATATTATTCCAAATGTAAATATAGGTATTTTTCCATATTTCACGTGTCTTTAGGGGACTGGGTTGGGTGTGTTGGTCGAAGGAAATGCACGAGGCCGGGAAGGCTGTAAGACGGTAAGGTTGGCTGCGGCCACTCACCATTCACCCCTCACCTTTCACTATTCACCACACACTATTCACCATTCATGAACTAAAGATGCGATTTGCCTGTTCAATATACTTAACACTTAAAACAAATTCACATATGAAACTTTCGCCCGGTCAAACAGCTCCGGATTTTTTGATGTATGATACGGATAAACAGGCTGTTCGACTTTCTGAATTACAAGGTGCTCCTGTTGTATTGTTGTTTTTCCCTTTTGCATTTACCAGTGTTTGCACAGCCGAATTATGCAGCACGCGAGATGATATCGCTTTTTACAATAACCTCAATGCCCGTGTATATGGCATTTCTGTTGACGCCCCGTATTCATTGAAAATATTTAAAGAACAGCAGGCATTGAATTTTCCTTTATTGAGCGACTTCAATAAAACCGTTTCTGAAACTTATGGCTGTATTTACGACCGTTGGGGTATGGAATTAAAAGGTGTTTCAAAACGCAGCGCTTTTGTTATTGATAAAGCGGGTATTATCCAATATGCAGAAGTTTTGGAAAATGCCGGTGAACAACCGAATTTTGAAGCTATCAAAAATTGCCTCAACGCACTATCGTGACGACGCATTTCAACATACGGGTTTATGGTTTATGCATACACGAAGGATCAATACTTGCTGTGGAGGAACCCGTAGGTGAAAAACGGATACTCAAATTTCCGGGTGGCGGACTTGAATTTGGTGAAGGTCTTATCGATGGGTTAAAGCGAGAATTTCGTGAGGAGCTGCATTGTGCGATAAAAGATATACGCCATTTTTATACGACTGATTTTTTTGTGCAGAGTTTCTTAAACCCGTCGCATCAGGTAATCAGTGTGTATTATACCGTGCAGGCGGATGTGCGCAGGATGCAGTTAGATGGCGATGACCAATTGCAATTTAAATGGATTCCGATGGATACTTTGCATGAGGACATGTTTGCCCTTCCGATAGATAAAGTGGTGGTGCAAATGTTACATGCCGATGGAGCAGGAAGTCTGGAAGCTTATCATTATTTTCCTTTGTAATCGCTTCACTACTTTTTGCGCACATAACGTAAATCCAGCATGTTCAAACCATTTGGTTCTAACCCGGTGATGTTATGTCGCACAAACCGAAATACCTCATCATAAAATAAGGGCACTACCGGCGCATCCCGAATTAAAATACTATCCATTTCCCGGTAATAGGTTAATCGTGTAGCATAATCAGGCTCAGCCACCGCACTGGCATACAACACATCATAGTCGCTGTTGTGATATCGCGTATAATTTGGTGGTGCATCGCTTCCTCCGTAAAATACGGTGAGATAATTTTCTGCATCGGCATAATCAGCAATCCAGCTGGAACGAAAAAACATAGTTGTCCCATTCAGACGCATTTCGCGCATTAATCTGGGATCAACTGTTTCTATGGTTAAGGCAATGCCAATATCTTCCAATTTATCTTTGAGATATACAGCTATATCCTGATACTGCTCTGTGGTGTGCACAATAATTTCAGGTAGCCCTACCCCATTTTCAAATCCTGCAGCTTTCAGCAAGGCGAGGGCTGTATCCGGATTGTAGGTGTAACCATAAGACACAGTCGGATTATTTAACAAGGCCGGTGGCACTATACCCGCAGTTGCCGGCTCGCCACGGTTGTTTTTGAGAAACAACAGCATTTCATTTCTGTCGAATGCATAATTAATAGCTTGTCGCACCTGTTGAAACGATAAAGGACTAGCCTGCACTAGTACATTGGTGGTATCCATTAAAATTGAGAAATATTCAACATTCAGATAGGGCCCTTTTATGAGTTGAATGTCGTCGGCATATTTCGGTTGCAGTTGTCCGTCTTTGGTAAGTATATCATCCTTTAATGCGGCATCCACATCACTCACAAAATCTAATTCACCGCTTAAGAATTTTAAAAATTCCGTTGATTTATTGGTGATGAAATGGATATTCACTGCATCCAGATAAGGCAACTGATATCCAAATGCATCGCGTTCAAAATAGCGTTCGAAGCGATGTAAAATAATTAATTCACCTTCATCCCATTGCACACAGGTAAATGGTCCGGTACCAACAGGATGACTCCTGAAATCGAGACCGTATTTTTCAATTGCTTCATGCGGAACAACCGAACAATATGGAATACTGAGGCGCTGTAAAAATGGTGCAAAGGGTTTAAGCAAATGCACTTGCAAAACAGAATCGTTGATTACTTCAAATGGCAGCACCGTATCTACGATATTATTAAACACCCAGTTGCCACGTGCCGCCACATCAGGGTCAATTAATCGATTAAAAGCATAGGCGACATCTGAGGCTACTACCTTTCTGCCCGTGTTATCCGGAAAACAGGGATCATCATGAAAATATACATCAGAGCGTAAATAAAAAGTGTAAGTAAGCCGGTCGCTGCTGAGTGACCAGTCCTTTGCAATGCACGGTTTCACCTGCAAATCAGCATCCAGTTGAACAAGACCATTATATAATAAATTTACCGACCAGGTATTGGGCTGATCACTGGCAAAGGCCGGATCCAGGGAGGTGACAGGGCTGGATAAATTCAGGTGAAAAATAGACTTGTCTGCACCAGCCTGATGAGAACGGCATCCGGATAGCACGGCAACACACGCGGAAAACCAGACAATTAACCTAAAACACATACGCATAGCACTACAAGTATACTATTTACTTATAAATAGCCGGACTGCCTGTATGTGGGTAAGCTATTCCTTTATACTGGTTAAAACCCGCATAAAGAACTGAGAATGAACAGATTACATGTATCATTTTGAATTTATTCCTACGTATATTATCTTTGCACTCCGATTGTTCCTATACAGGGTATTTCCGCATCAACAGATGTGTAGCATTATCCGGTAAGTACATCATGGCCTCGTAGCTCAACTGAATAGAGCATCTGACTACGGATCAGAAGGTTACAGGTTTGAATCCTGTCGAGGTCACCACTCCCGCTTCTGCGGGATTTTTTTTGTGGTTACCTGATGTGTATTATTTCTCGTCTTTTTTACTCTGGCCTTTACCCAGCGACTCGCGCATATCGGTATCTGCCTGCAGGTTTTTAAGTCGATAATAATCCATCACCCCAAGGTTACCTGTGCGGAAAGATTCTGCAATGGCTTTTGGAATTTCAGCTTCGGCTTCAATTACTTTAGCACGGGCTTCCTGGGCCTTGGCTTTCATTTCCTGTTCGGCTGCAACAGCCATCGCACGGCGCTCTTCTGCTTTTGCCTGCGCAATATTTTTATCGGCATTCGCCTGATCCATTTGCAATTCGGCACCAACGTTTTTTCCAATGTCGATGTCGGCGATATCAATGGATAAAATTTCAAAGGCTGTACCGCTATCTAACCCTTTTGCTAATACGGTTTTAGAAATCGTATCCGGGTTTTCTAATACGGCGTTGTGATTTTCGGAGGAACCGATAGTGGTTACAATCCCCTCTCCTACACGGGCTAAGATAGTTTCCTCTCCGGCACCACCCACCAATTTCTGAATATTGGCACGCACGGTTACCCGCACACGGGCGATAAGCTGAATACCATTTTT
The DNA here is from genome assembly GCA_029571985.1 of Bacteroidota bacterium. Lineage (GTDB taxonomy): Bacteria > Bacteroidota > Bacteroidia > Chitinophagales > BACL12 > UBA7236. The sequence continues at coordinate 81,304 of JAKQVC010000048.1, forward strand.
CGCAACGGCTGTAACCGGTGGAGATTCAATTACTTTTGGCTGAACACTCATTTGCACGGCTTCAAACACATCGCGTCCTGCGAGGTCAATGGCAGTGGCAGATTTAAAATCCAAAGGAATATTGGCTTTATCTGCACTCACCAGCGCATTTACAACGCGTTTTATATTTCCACCGGCCAGATAATGCGCTTCCAACTGATCGCGGGTCAGGGGAATACCGGCTTTATGGGCGGTAACCATATTGTCGACGATGGCGCGGGGATCTACTCTTCTCCAACGCATTAATACCATCTGCAGCAGACTTACACGCACGCCGGCAAGTATGGCCGAGAGCCATAAACCAACCAAACGCATGAAAATGAGCACAAAGGCTAAAACTGCTATGGCCACTATGATGACCAATATGAGTACTACTTGATTATCCATGGCTACGAATTTAATCTATTTGTGTGACAAATATTTTATTATGTTCAATTTTAATAATGCGAATGGCTTTGTCTTTATCGATAAACGAACCGATGCTATACACCGTAATACGTTCATCATTGGCAAATATGGCCTTTCCTTCAGGGCGCAGATTCGTAAACGCTATCCCCTTATCTCCTACTGCGTAGGCCGACAGATTTTCATTATTTACCTTGCCATCAATTTCTGTTTTGAGGGCCCATTTTTTGGATTGTGTGCGCTTATAGCCCCAATACATCACGGCACCCAGGGCAAGCAAAGCCCCGATAAACATCCAGTTTCCGGTATTTTGCCCGTAATGGTGATAGCTTAGATATACACCAATGCCACTGATGATGAACCCCAGCAGTGAAAAAATGGAAATGCCGGGTATAAAAAAGAATTCTACAAAAATGAAGAGTATCCCAACAAGGATAATGGCTACAATGAGGATAATGCTCATAGGGCGAAAGTAAGCAGGAAAAAGCGAATATTCAACCGCTGTCAGAATAAAGGAAGCAGCGTTACGGTATAAGTATAATCTTCATATACCTGATCATAGACCTGTTTTTCTTCATTCCAGATGGCGTCTACACCAATATGTTTCACCACCACCTTGAACGTGCATTCCTTGCTTAAATCAAAAGGACTCAAATCGGGCGTCCACACAATGGTAGGTGAGCCATAACCATATGCAAGGGGGAGGATTTCCAATTGAACACGTTTATTATTGCAATACATCTCTATCCGGGTGTCATCGAAGGTTGCACCATTCCGGCTAAGTGACCACCGATAAGGCGCGAGATGCGTTGGGAAGTAGTATTGCGCCGGCCAGGCAACAAATGTTTCATCATATTGCTCACGAATTTCCGGCGATTGCAAACTATTTTCACTGCCCAATGCCCATAAGGCCATTGAATTAGGAGTAGATCCATGACCAAAAACCTTTCTGTCGGGATACAAAATCCATCTGCGGTGTCCTACAGATTCATTATTGCCACCATCATCTTCTACCTGACCGTACAAAGCCTCTGAACCGCCATAACCAAGCGACAAATTACTACTTCCAGCACTTGCCGCACCATCTTGCGAATAACATAACCAGTCTTTTGGTGGGCCATGCGATAGACTATAATTTGCAGCCATCATGAGCGCGGCCTCCATGCATTTTTTATTGAGCGCACTGTTAAACTCACAATTATCCGGAACGCCTGCTAATCGCCGGATATAATTCAAACGGTCCAATACCTTTGCATGCACAGAATCCGGTAGCGTTCCCGCGCGGCATTCTTCTGTTGAGCCTGTCCATGTGTCTAAATCATAAGCTGTAGAGCTATTCATAAAATGCGCTATATAATCATCTACCAACCATTTTTTATAGAGCGATTTAAGTGTCGGGTCATTGGGTTCAATTTGCATTTGTAAACGCAACTTCTTTGCCGCGTTGGTATAATCATGTTTATCTAAATATTTTGCAATGAGTAATTTACTTTCATCTTTCTGTAATTTTCTGCCAATCGTATTTGCCGGAAACATCACACTCAATGCATATAAATCAATTTGGTCAAGCACCTCCTTGGGTTGATTGCCGATTGTTGTAAATAATTTATTTTCCGCAGATTTCACATTGGTCCGTGCCATCGACGAACCACTGATATTATATAATAAGGCTCCTGCCCAATTAAAATCCTGTTGTGTCAGGGCATCCTCAAACAGCGACCAGATAGCACTTTCAGCCTGCTGCCAGTCCGTATTATGCATACATGCATATCCCTGCAGCCAGAAATCAATTTTGTGTGGTATCCGGGAAACCGAAACACCACTGGCTTTCACCTGCAAATAAGTGCCCTGTCGCAGCTCCTGCATAAATGTATCTAACACAGCTAATTTCAGATCGGCACAAGCGAAAAAGAGTAAACGTGTTTCGCCTTGCCCGAAAATATTTCCATAATATAACCATTCATCAGCCACTTTATACTGATGAAAAATACAGGACCATTTTAATTCCTCAAATAACTCCGTGTGTTGGGTACCGGGAGGTAAAGTATCTAAAAATGCAGCTACACGCATGGTAAAAGTTGTATCCGTACTACTAAACCAACTTGTAGCCGCATCATGTAAAAGCGTATAGCACCTATTACTGATGTCGTCACTTTTAAATAAACGGATTCCGCGCGCATACAAAATCATAGCGCTGTTAAAATCATCATCCTCTGCAACCGCATCAGCCAAATCGGCAAAAATGATATACCATTTCGGTTCTGGCTGAATACCCTTTTGCGCATCTGTCCATATTTTCGCTGCGGCATCATTCAAATATTGCACAGCTTCATCATGTCGGTTATCTGTTTCAGCAATGGTGCCCAACAAATAATAGTATGCCGGTGTCGGTTGCACGAGCAGCATATCTTGCAGCAGTGCCTGTGCCCGCTTAATTTGTTTTTTCTCTACCCATTCGCCGGCGAGGGTATATCCTTCAGCAAGTATCGTATCGCGTTGAGCCTGATGCGCTTGTGTGAAGGCACCTGTTTTGTCTTTCTTCTGAATAACCTGCCATGTATTAATTGCCATGGATGGGCCTGAAGGATAATCTGCATGTGTTTCAGGATCGCGATATAAATGGATATAACACATAGCCTTTGTCAGATAAGCATCCAGGTTTTTGCTATCTGACTCTATTGCATGTTCAGCTGATTTTAACGCCTTGGCATACTTGCCCGACCGATAAAAATCAGCATATTTTTGGGCAAACGTGCTGTTACATCCTAAAAGGAACAGGCATACAACGAGTGTGTGTCTCATGCTTTGTGACTAAACGCACAAATTTACTTTCCTATTTTGTAGGATAAAGCGGTAATTTTGCATATGGCTTCTAAACGTTCTACATTTCGCATACTTACTCAGGGAAAATGTCCTCGCTGCGGTGAAGGAGATATGTTTCTGGATGGAAATCCTTATCATTTAGGCAATATGGGTAAAATGCATAAAACCTGCAAGCAATGCGGATTGCGATTTGAACCTGAAACCGGATTTTATTACGGCTCTATGTATCTGAGTTATGCTATTGGTGTATTCTCAAGTCTGATTGTGTTTGCCATTTTCAATTTTATATTTGGCATTTCCACCACTTGGTCTTTTATCATTGTTGCAGGCGTTTGGATTGGTATTTCACCCTTTCTGTTCAGATTCTCCCGAACACTCTGGTTAAGTTTATTCACAAACAGGCATCGGGATATTTAATCCGGATACATTTATAAACCTGCCATTAATACCGCCAATTTCTCCAGAGCGGAACGAATTTCTGCGTTATTGTAACTGTAATTATTGACGAGTACACAAAACGTCAATAATTCTCCTGAAGATGTTTTCACGTAACCCGAATAGGATCGCACCTTATACATACTTCCACTTTTGGCAATGATATCACCTTCTGCTGAGGTATTATCTGCAAATGATTTCAATGTGCCGGTTTTGCCTGCAATAGGAAGCGATGCATAGAAAGTAGAAAAGTAACTACTCTTGTTGGCATGTGTCAACAATTGACACATGGACTTTGGTGTAAAATAATTTAACCGGGATAATCCGCTGCCATCTTCAATATGCACACCAGAAACATCTACACCGGCAGATACACAGTATTGTGTTACCGCATCTGCACCGGCTGACCTGTTACCATTTCCTGACGTTTGTTTGGCAACTGCTTTCAATAAACATTCTGCATACAGATTATTGCTTTTCATATTGGTGGCTTTTACTATTTCACCAATGGTTGGAGAAGTATGCGTATACAGTAGTCTGCGTGTAGGATTAACCGGAATTTGTGCGCGGCGTAAGGCATATACAGTTGTCGCCTGTTTTTCAACGGGAATACCTGATTGTATGAGTGCCTGTTTTAATTTTAATGCAAGAAATAAAGGCGGATCAGGCATAGAGCCATCAACCGCATATCCTTTTTTATTCGCCGGAATTGTTCCGGTTATATACCGGTAATAATTATCCGGAGCGCCATATATAAAAGCATTATCGCTCGAACCACTAACGGTTACATCATTCCAAAATGTAAGCCCTTCAATTTCAGGAACCACACTGTCAATCGTTGCATTTTTCGTTGTGCTACTATAATAAACAGTGTACGTATTTTCCATAAAATTGAGGGCGGATGCACCGGCGCCATAATATTGTCCAATATCATCCCAATTCCAGCTGCCAACGGTTGCATAATCTTCCCAGGCTGATGCATCGGCAATAATGCTTCCTGTAATACGGTTGATGCCTTTTTTTCTGATGATGTGTGCCCATTGCGCCAAGAGTGTATCAGCCGGTATTGAATCAATGCGCATTGAACCCAGTGTTGGATCACCGGTACCCCGTATATAAATATTACCCTGTAACACAGAGTCTTTTCCTAGTATGCCATCATATTCGAGATAGGTTTCAAAGCGATAATCAGCCCCTAAATAATGGAGGGCGGAAAGTGTAGTAAATACTTTCTGACTACTGGCGGGTGTAAGACTTTTATTTTCTTCATAGCCGGCTAAAACATTTCCGGTTTTTGGGTCCATCAGACAAAATCCCCAAAGGGCATGTTCTAATCCTGCCTGCTTCGACATAGATTTTAAACCCGATTTTAGTTTCTGTAATCCGGCTGTATCAATTTTCACCTGCGCAGTAGCAGTTGACAGCAAGCCAAACAACAGCATATATACAAAGAGAATACTTCTTTTTTTCATTTCGTTATGCCTAAAACATCTTGCATGGTAAATACACCTTTTTTTCCCAAAATCCATCGGGCAGCTAACCAGGCGCCATCAGCAAATCCATCACGTGTATGTGCACTATGTGTAAACGTTAACTGATCAACGCTACTATTATAGGTTACCGTATGTATACCCGGCACATGATCTATGCGATGTGCCATTATGGGTATTGCATCCGGTTGCTGTTCAGGATGTAATACCCAACCTTTCGTGCGTGGCATATGCGTGTTAATGGTTTGTGCAAGGGTGATTGCTGTGCCGCTTGGTGCATCCAGTTTTTGTGTATGATGCGTTTCTTCAATGCGCACCTCATATTGTTTTTGATGCTGCATGATTTCTGCCAAATGAGCATTCACCGCTAAAAATATATGTACACCGATACTAAAATTAGTGGCACATAACATAGCGCCGTTCTTTTGCATGCAATACGCAGCAATTTCAGGATAATGCTCATACCAGCCTGTTGTTCCGCTGATTACAGGTACACCGGCATCAATACACATGCGAATATGTTGTGCAGCCGTAAGTGGTGTTGTAAATTCTATCACCAGATCTGCCTCGCTCAGTGATGCCACCGTTACCGCATCCATATTGGAGCGGGAAAATGTATGCAGAATGGTAACAGGCACACCCGAGCGATGGATAGCCTGCTCTATCGCCTTCCCCATTTTGCCATAACCCAGCAGAATAACTTTCATTTTAATGAAAATTTTAATTGTAATCCAACACTGCCTGTCTGTGGCGTTTGAAATCCTCGAACCGGCAAATAAGTGGGAGAAACCTGCATACTCAGGTCGTCTGAAATATCAAAAGCATATAAATGTGCATCAACAATAGCATCAATAATATTCAGCGCATATACACCGGCGGTAACAACCACCATTAAATCCAAATATTGCTTTGACTGCTCAACATATTGCAATAAAATTTCATCAGATGGAATGTAAGCATATAATGCATCTATAGTTTCCGGATCGGAATCTGTTCTTGCCAGGTAGGCTGTGCGGAGTTCATCATAAAAATCATACCAGTAATAAATAAAATAACCGGAAGTACCTATAGCCGCATACACAATCGGAATTTTCCAATATTTACCATTGTAGGCCTGACCTAATCCAGGTAATATTGCGCTGTATAAGGCTGCACGTTTAACACTGTGTGGATCGTGCGACCAAAAATTCGTGAATGGATTAAAGTGAAAAGCGGTTGTATCTAATGACGTATCAGCCAGTGTGGCTATCGGAAGAAATTCGATACTATCAGCTGTGGTAATCGTATCTGTCTGAGCACTCAGGCTGCCTGACAACAGCACAAGCACACACCAAATACCGATTCTATGCCGAAACATATTAGCCCTCAATAATATCCTTTATGCGATATAAATCATCATCCGAGAAAAATGAAATGACAATTTCACCTTTACCCTGAGTTCCCTTTTTAATGATTACACGAGTAGCCAGATGAGAGGATAATGCATCTTGCAATTTGCGTTGCTCATATGAAATACCCGTTTCTTTTTTTCCGGCCTGAGGCACGTTTTTCTTTGGTTGATACGTGCGCACTAAAGCTTCAATTTCACGTACGGATAAATGCTTTGCAACAGCTTCCTTATACACGGCAATTTGTGCAACCGGATCTTCCAATGTTACCAGTGCGCGCGCATGACCCATAGAAATGATTTTTTCTTTCAGTCCGCGCTGAATATCCGGAGGTAACTTTAACAAACGCAAAAAGTTTGTTACGGTTGACCTGTCTTTTCCCAAACGATCAGCCAGCGACTCATGCGTCAGGTTACATTCATCTAACAGTCGACGAAAGTGAATAGCAATTTCAATCGCATTTAAATCTTCCCGCTGGATATTTTCAATTAAGGCAATCTCCAGCATTTCCTGATCATTGGTATTGCGTACATAAGCCGGAATATCTGTTAGTCCGGCCATTCTGGATGCACGGAGGCGTCGTTCGCCACTGATCAGCTGGTATTTATTCGTTCCGATTGTACGAACCGTAATAGGTTGAATCACTCCGTGTATACGAATAGATTCAGACAATTCTTTCAGCGCTGTTTCATCAAAATCTGCCCTGGGCTGAAAGGGATTGAGTTCGATTGTATCGAGCGGTATTTTGGCGGTAGAGGATAATTCCTGCGCCTGCTTTTTAGGTATAATCGGGTCAGAGGCGTCTGACTCCATACTTTCGAGCAATGCGCGAATACCCTTACCGAGATCCGTTTTCTTTGGATTCATAACGTACAGATTCACTACACAGATAATCCCATATAAACGCACATGGGGTCATCCTGCATATATAAAATTAATCAATTGTTGTGAATATTCAGCAATTCATTATTCACCTGTGAGCCGGAGCCGTTGTTCTTTTGCAACACCTCACGTGCCAGATTCAGATAATTAATGGCACCGGTGCTGTCGGCATCATACATGATAACCGGTTTCCCAAAACTAGGTGCTTCACCCAACTTTGTATTCCGATGGATAATCGTGTCAAATACCAGGTCGCTGAAATGTCGCTTCACCTCAGTAACAATTTGATTGCTCAATCGTAAACGGGCATCATACATGGTGAGTAAAATACCTTCTATCTGGAGTGGATTATTCAAACGATTCTGAACGATTTTAATGGTGTTCAGTAATTTCCCTAAACCTTCCAGGGCAAAGTATTCGCACTGAACCGGCACTAATACCGCATCAGCGGATGTGAGTGCATTAACAGTTATTAAACCCAGGGAAGGAGAGCAATCAATAAAGATATAGTCGTATTGATTTTTCACCTCATCGAGTACACTTTTCAAAATGCGTTCACGATTCGGGTGATTAATTAATTCAATTTCCGCACCAACCAAATCGAGATGAGATGGCAATAAATGTAAATTAGGTGTTTCTGTTTCAACGATGGCATCTTTTGCGTGCTTATCGTTCATCAGACAATCATAAATATTCACCCGGTTTTCCTTGGGGTCGAAGCCTACCCCACTGGTTGAATTTGCCTGCGGATCGGCATCCACCAACAATGTTTTAAATTCCAAAACCGCAAGGCTTGCTGCCAGGTTTATGGCTGTGGTGGTTTTTCCAACTCCTCCCTTCTGATTCGCTATTGCAATAATTTTTCCCATGGATGAATGTGCTTATTTGTGATTGTTTGTTACTTGGTCCATTCTATAGTTTGACCGATCTCCATTAAAGTAAGAAGTCGGTCGCGTTGTTTAAATTTTTCAATTGCCTGTGCATGATCCACCTGAATAAATCCGAACGTATCAAAATGCATCCCAATAATCTGATCGCATTTGATAAAACGGCTGGCGATAAGCGCATCGTCTACACCCATCGTAAAATTGTCGCCTATAGGCAAAAAGGCAAGGTCGACGTTATGATATTTACCCAGCATTTTCATGCCATTAAATAAGGCGGTATCTCCGGCATAATACAAGTTACCTTCGGTGGTTTCGATATAGAATCCGGCCGGACTTCCGCCATAACTGCCATCTGCGAAGGAACTTGAATGAACGGCATCTGTCATTTTAACGGTGCCGAAATCAAACTTCCAGCTACCGCCGATATTCATCGGATGGGCTTTCTCAATACCATTACGCAAAGCCCAACTATATATCTCCCAAATGCCCACAATCGTTGCTCCCGTGCGCTTTGCAATGGCAATGGCATCGCGGGTATGGTCGTCGTGTGCATGCGAAATCAAAATATAATCTGCGGCAATGTTATCTATGTCGATGCCCTCTGCCAGCGGGTTTCCGCTGATAAAAGGATCGAAAAGCAGGTGTTTGCCACCAACTTCTACCTGAAAACATGCATGTCCGAAATAGGTTATTCGCATAGGTTAACTGAACGGGTGTAAAATTAAACCCTTATCTCGCCCTTGCACACCTTAAACCCTTAAACTTTTTAACAGGTAATTTGCCGTTTGTGGATAAGTACACCCCCGTTTTGTAGTTTAAGAAAACTGTGTATGAAAGCGCATTTCATTGAGTTTCAGCGGATGGTTGGCATGCAAAATGACTTGCAAACCACCAGTTTGTATGGCTCACGGATTAGGCCGACCCGGTTTTAGGGTTTTGGGAAATGACCGGTTCAGACAAATTATGTGACCCGGTTCAATAAAATTTATGATTAAAATCATTTCCAATTCCCTGACGGTTTCGGTATATTGCAAGTCTTATTTCATTCAAAACCAAAAGGAGGAACAGATGAAAACGTATAGTAGTGAGCACATTAAAAATATTGTGCTGGTAGGCCATTCCGGCTCCGGAAAAACAACACTGGCAGAATGTATGTTGTTTGAATCAGGAGCCATAAACCGAAGAGGAAGCATTGCCGAACAAAATACCACCAGCGATTATAATGATTTAGAGCACGAGCGCGGAAACAGTGTATTCAGCACCGTGATGCATGCTGAATGGAAAGACACTAAAATCAACATCATCGACACACCCGGAATGGATGATTTTGCCGGTGAAATGATTGCGGCCTTTAAAGTGGCCGACACGGGCATATTAGTGCTCAATGCCGCACATGGTGTTGAGGTGGGTAGCGAAATTGTGTGGGAATATACCGATCACCTAAAAAAACCGATGATTTTGGTGGTCAATCACCTCGATGAAGAGAAATCAGATTTTGACAATACCGTTGAACAGGCCAAAGAGCGCTTTAGTAAACATGTTACTATTGTGCAATATCCCTATAATCAGGGTGTTGATTTCAACGCCATTATAGATGTGCTGACGATGACGATGTACACCTTCGCTGCCGATGGTGGTAAGCCGGAGAAAAAGCCCATCCCGGAGGCAGAAATGGCAAAAGCACAGGAACTGCATAACGCCTTAATTGAAGCTGTAGCCGAAAACGATGAGGGGTTGATGGAAAAATTCTTTGACAAAGGCACATTAGAAGAGGATGAAGTGGTAAAAGGGATGATGTTATCTCTGCGTCATCATGATATTTTTCCTGTTTTCTGTGTGTCAGCAAAACACAATATGGGGAGTGGCCGCCTGATGGGATTTATCGACAAATGTTGTCCATCTGCAGCCCATATGCCTGCCGAAAAATTAACCAACGGAGCTGATTTACCTTGTAATAGCGACAACCCGACGGTAGCATTTGTGTTCAAAACAGTCAGTGAGCCGCATCTGGGTGATATGAGTTTCTTTAAAGTATGTAGTGGAAAAATTTCTGCCGGTATGGATTTAAACAATACCGACACAGATTATCCGGAACGTATGACACAATTATTTATCCTGCAGGGTAAAAAACGTGAAAACGTGCAGGAGTTGATGGCCGGTGATATTGGCGCAACTGTAAAATTGAAAAAAACACATACGAATAATACGCTTTCCGTAAAAGGACAACAGATTCAGATTGAACCCATACATTTTCCGGAGCCAAAAGTACATGCTGCGATTGAGGTGAAAAACAAAGGAGATGAAGAAAAAATGGGGCTGGCTTTGCACCATATTCATGAAGAAGATCCAACAGTGGAAATTGACCACAACATGGAATTAAAACAAACCATAGTGAAGGCTCAGGGTGAATTACACTTGCAGGTGTTGCGCTGGAAAATTGAACATAGCTATGGCGTAAAATTTGATTTTGTAAAACCGCGCATCCCATATCGCGAAACTATTCAGAAACCGGTGCGTGCCGATTACCGACATAAAAAACAAAGCGGTGGCGCCGGACAATTTGCCGAAGTACATATGCTGGTAGAACCCTGGTATGAAGGCATGGCCGACCCTGCAGATTTAAATGTGCGCGGACGCGAAGAACATCCATTAAAATGGGGTGGAAAACTGGTATTTCTGAATTGCATCGTGGGTGGTGCTATTGATACACGTTTTCTGCCGTCAATTTTAAAAGGTGTGATGAGTAAAATGGAAAACGGTCCATTAACCGGCTCTTACGTGCGCGATGTGCGTGTGAGTGTATTTGATGGCAAGATGCATCCCGTCGACAGCAATGATATGGCCTTTAAATTAGCCGGTATGATGGCGTTCCGCAATGCATTCCGCGAAGCCGATCCGAAAATTCTGGAGCCGATATACGATGTCACCATTTTAGTTCCCGGCGATTATATGGGTGAAGTCATCAGCGATTTACAAACCCGACGCGGTATTGTTATGGGTATGGATACAGATGGTCACTACCAAAAAATCATCGCCCGCGTACCACTCGCCGAATTATATGACTACAGTGGAAGCCTTCGTTCCTTAACGCAAGGAAGAGGAAAATACCACCGCGCCTTCGCCGAATACGCACCGGTTCCGTTCGAAGTTCAACAAGAACTGATGTCATCGCATAAGGAAGAACTGGCAGAAGCGTGAGGGAAAGAGGAAAGAGGAAAGAGGAAAGAGGAATAAGGAATAAGGAATGAGGAATGAGGAATGAGGGATGGTGAGTGGTGAGTGGTGAATGGTGAATGGTGAATATTGGTTCGAAATTGCATTTATATATCACCAAAAGGGTTTCTCGCAAAGACGCAGAGCCGCAGAGGGCTAAATTTAGTCCGAAGGATCTTTGCATTCGTCATTGCCAGATACCTGATACCTGATACTTGATACCTGATACCCCGCGAAGTAAGGAATGAGGAATGAGGAATGAGGAATGAGGATTAAACAATAATACTATTGGCCAGCTCTGAAGTATATTTTTTTCGACGTGAAGCTGAGAAAATTTTGTAATTCAGGGCTGGCTCAAATTATTCACTATTCACCTATGAAGTAGAATTTTTTCTCCGCTGCGCTACGCAAAAATTCACTTCATAGCAGGCACTCACCATTGACCTTTGAATAGAATCATTTCTACGCTGCGCAAACATTCACTTCATAGCAGGCACTCACCATTGACCTTTGAATAGAATCTTTTCTGCGCTGCGTAAACATTCACTTCATAGCAGGCACTCACCATTGACGTTTGAATAGAATCATTTCTACGCTGCGCAAACATTCACTTCATAGCAGGCACTCACCATTGACCTTTGAATAGAATCATTTCTACGCTGCGCAAACATTCACTTCATAGCAGGCACTCACAGATCATCCTCCAGCCCCAGCGGGGCGACACATCCACTAACAACACTAAGCCCAAACCGCATAGCCCCAGCGGGGCGACACATCCACTAACAACACTAAGCACAAACCAAACAGCCCCAGCGGGGAGATACATCCACTAACAACACCAAGCACAAACCACATAGCCCCAGCGGGGCGACACATCCACTAACAACACCAGGCACAAACCACATAGCCCCAGCGGGGCGGCACAACGTATCCTACAAATGAACCAGGCCTTAAATTAAACATAGCGGCCAAGCCACCTTTATATTCAAATTGCAGTAATATTCGATTTAATAATTCAACAAACCAACTTGCTCCTCCAAATATGGATAGTATTCAAAAATATTTCTATATAAAGTTGTTGAAGTCAGCAACCAAATTCCGGTTAAAACATTCCGATACTGCGCCTGATTTTCAATAGAAAAAATATTATTTCCCAATGACACTTCAAAAGTAGTTGAGTCATTGAATTCATTACAGTATAAGAATGTCGCATCTCTATCGTCTCCATTATCTATGATGCGCTTACTCAATGTATCGATTTGATTGACTAAATAGGCAATTTGCAATTCAAGCTTAGGGCTATATTGCCGCTGAAAACTATTACGCGATTCAACCATAAGCACCCCATCTTGGCGCGAAAATTCAGCAATTGTAATTAAAACTGAACTATCCTGGCTACATGGATAAACTTTGATTAGAGAACATAAATTTGTCGGATTCATCAAAAACATGGTCAACCTAGGAGTAGTCGAGTCAGTGCCATATGCACTGCAATAAATACTATCAAATAATGCAATTTGCTTATTTTTATAAATCGAATGATAAACAGGTGTAATCGCTTCACCATCAATAGCAGGCATACTTCCTTTGTCCATTTCATCTTTACATGACGAAAGCGTGAGCGCGAAAGCGCATGCAATTACAACTACAGCGGAATTCATTGACCGTTCTCGAATTTTAGGATGACATTAAAATAAACTATACAACTTAGGATTATAGCTCAACAGATAGTTCAAAAGCAAAAATGCTATCGCTATTGATATAATTACTGGTTTCATTTGCTTGCGTTCATCTAAACCGATGCTCACCAAAATGCAGCATCACTTAAAAATAACAAATTCCGGGAAAGAAACCCTTTAAAGGGGTAAATCGCGGTCAATATCAATAAATTTCCGGCGAAGTTCTACATCCATCTCCTGACAGGCATCAACCGACAAAACTCAATCGGTTTGGCAATTATAGCGCAGCAAAAGATTAATCGGGAGCAGGGGCACTAGTTGTTCCATTAAAAAAGCCGCTACAACAAGTAACGGCTTTGTACAAGCATCAAAACATACTACTAATTGGCCATATTATCGCCTGATCCGCAGGCTGTGGGAGGGCGATATTGTTATTTTAAATGATGTTGAGTTGCTATGACTGTATCAACTGCTTTGTAGATACAAAGGTATTTGTACCGGAAAACACGGTTTGTGTGAATTGGTACACAAGGCATGATTTTTTTTTAAAATGGCATCAACCACGGTCATACGTTGACCATGACCGTTAAAGCATTACAACAAGGATACCGCTGTCCGCATTACTGCGCTTCCTGCACGAAATAGGATTTCAAATCCATTACCTGCTGGTCGGTCATACGCTCGGCTGTATAATGCGGCATGTAAGGTTCATGGCCGGGATAGGAATAGAATCCGTGACGAACTGCTTTAAATAACCACCAATAATCTTTTTCGAAATCGCGGTTAAATTTTTTGAAGGTGAAACCGGAATCATCAAACACATTGTCAGAACAACCGTATGCCTTGTGACAATGCTGACAGCTCAAATTGTAAATTGCCTTACCTCTTGCAGGATCGCCAACCGGCAGGCTATTCCCCTTTTCGTAAGGTGGCTCAACAAAAGTGGCCGGCGATTTTAAAGCATATTTTCCCCGTATACGTGTAATCCAATCGGCATACTTTTCCGGATGTGCGACATCTGCATTTAACTGCGCAATTTCAGCATCTGTTAAAATATCACTGAGTTTATAACTGATAGAAATATAATAGGCCAGAATTACATCTTCCTCCCATTGCAACAGCGGCCGGCCTTTCGAACACTCCATGGCACATAATTGAATGGCTTCGCGAATATTTTCCTTCGCCGGTTTCACGAGGTCGCCATACTTCTTATAATAATCATCATTATACCAGGTTTCTCTATTCGTGGCACCGTAAAAAGTTGTTCCCTGCAAAAAGGGTAAATTCTTTTCAATGGCATACGTTAATCGCGCTTCAGGATCCATGTTTGAGAGTACAGGGTCTTCAATCACAGAGTTGTGGCAATTTGTACATACATAATACACACTCACATATTTTGATCGTCCGCCACTCGGGTCATCGGTATAACCATTTTCCACGATTTCCTTACCTCTTCTGATATCCTCTTCCGTATAATTCGCCGGAAACCAGGCAGGTTTCGGGAAACCCATGTCATATAATACGTCATGTACATAACTATTTTTGGTATAGGCCGAATCCTGCTCTGACGGACTTAACTGCATAAAAGACAGGAAAATCAGGCCACTGCCTGTGAATAGTATCAAAAGAAGCTTTTTCATATTTGTCCGAAAATTAGCATTTATAAAATTACAATCCGGGTCACAAATCGTGTAAGACAGATAACAACCAAATCCGAAAAAAATTTGGAAATCCCGTATGCCCTTACCTATATTTGCCTCATCAACCGTAAAGGTTCTTAAAAACGTTCATGATTTCCACGCTGGTGGGTCTATCATAAAGATTTGTGTTTTCATGGGGATAGCAGAGGAATCGGAGTTCTTCCGTGCACTCTGCTTTTTTTTGCCTGTTCAGGGCTGAAGCATGTGATTGATGTCACAATTCCTTGCAATTAATTCAATATTTTCGACTTTTTCTGCAAAATAGTGATTGGCACGCAATTTGCTATACTAGTATTGTGTGTGTTTTCATGGGGATAGCAGGATAGGCCACAGCGGTTTATCCTGCTTTTTTTTTATAGTTGCCCCCTTCTGCAGCAACTGCCCTGTATAGCCCTTCTGTCTTTACTTTCCGCTACAGTTTCCATCTAAATTGAAGTTGGCACGCAACTTGCCTTATTATATACGTGTGTGTTTTCATGGGGATAGCAGGGTAAGCCACAGCGGTTTATCCTGCTTTTTTTTTGCCCCTACCCCAGCCCTCTTCCCAAAAAGTATAAAAACCCCTGAAAATCAAGCCTGCATTGAGTTATGCGCGCTGACTGATGAACGGTTATATCCACTTTACACACTTTACGTGCAGTATAAACACGGATGAGCAGCGGCTAAAACCTGTCAGATTACAAATTTTGCAATTTGAGGCCACTGGTACAAAATGGGGAATTTTTGCGCGCATGTGGGGAAATTTTCCCCAACTTGTACCACATTCCACACTTTTGGTCTGATCATCACGATTGAGTCGCCACTGAAAAAAGTGCAATTTTTTTGACTTCTGCTTCATGCCAGTTCGGTTTATAAATATTTATGGGTTGTTTTCACCATGTGAACGGCTTGCAGGGCAATATGGGCAGCTTGTAGTCAGTACAAATCAATTGCTTCAAAAAACGGCATCTGGTTTCGAGGTATGGGAATGACTGTGGATTATTCCGGGAAAATTGGTGAACATGCCGACAGAATGGCAATCAGGCAGGCAATTGAAATGAGTTCTGGTTATCTTTGCGCATGACTGAAAAGATTCTGATCCTTGACTTTGGATCACAGTATACACAGCTGATAGCCAGGAGAATCAGGGAATTACATGTTTACAGCGAAATTGTTCCCTGCACCAAGATTCCGGAAATTACAGATGACATTAAAGGTATCATCCTCTCTGGCAGTCCGTTTTCAGTTTCTGCTGCCGATCGGCCTGCATTCCAGATAGAACAGATATTAAATAAAAAACCTATCCTGGGCGTATGTTATGGCGCCCAATTTATAGCACAGCATTTTGGCGGTGTGGTTCAGCCTTCCTCCAAACGTGAATATGGTCGCGCCTTTCTGCATATTCAGGACCGCGATTGTCCGCTATTTTATGGTGTTGACGACGAAAGTCAGGTGTGGATGAGTCACAGCGATACCGTTATGCAGGTGCCAAAAGGATTTCATGTTACAGCCAAAACCGCCAGCATTGATGTTGCAGCCTATGCTGCCGACAATGGCACATTCCAATATCCTTTGTATTGCATTCAGTTTCACCCGGAGGTGACACATAGCACGGAAGGCAAAAAAATGCTGGAGAATTTTGTGGTTGGTGTGTGTGGATGCACTCAAAGCTGGACGCCGGAATCCTTTGTTGAAGAAACTGTGGCGCATATCCAAAAAACGGTTGGCGACGACCAGGTGGTTTTAGGTTTATCCGGTGGTGTTGATTCGAGTGTTGCTGCCATCTTATTAAACAAGGCAATTGGTCAGCGATTAATTTCCATTTTTGTAAACAATGGCCTTTTGCGTAAGGATGAATTTCATACCGTACTGCATAGTTACCATGATATGGGCCTGAACGTTGTGGGTGTTGATGCGGAAGATGAATTTCTGCAAGCCCTGCACGGCGTGAGTGATCCGGAGCAAAAACGAAAAATAATCGGCAAGGTATTTATTGATGTATTTGAACGTGAGGCCAAAAAACTGCCAAATGTAAAATGGCTGGCACAGGGCACGATATACCCGGATGTGATTGAATCCGTTTCTGTTCATGGTCCTTCAGCAACCATTAAATCGCATCACAATGTTGGCGGATTGCCCGATAAGCTCAATTTAAAGGTAATTGAACCCTTGCGCTTTCTATTTAAAGATGAAGTGCGTTTGGTGGGCGAAACCTTAAAACTGAAACATGAAATTCTGCATCGCCATCCTTTCCCGGGACCAGGATTAGCCATTCGGATAATTGATGCCATCACCAAAGAACGCGTGCGCATTGTGCAGGAAGCAGATGCTATTTTTATTCATCATCTCAAACAAAGCGGCTGGTATGATCAGGTATGGCAAGCCGGCGCTATTTTATTACCGGTGCAAACTGTTGGCGTGATGGGCGACGAGCGTACGTATGAAAATGTAGTTGCGTTGCGTTGTGTTAATTCAACAGATGGAATGACTGCAGACTGGTCGCATTTACCACATGGATTATTGGCACAGATTTCGTCTGATATCATCAATCATGTTAAAGGTATAAACCGGGTAGTATACGATATCAGTTCAAAACCACCTGCAACCATTGAGTGGGAATAAATACCATATTATTATTTGGATAGCGCTTACACTGGTAATTACCGGATGTGGGTTATTTACCCGTGCACAATCACCGCAGGAGAAACCTACTCCTGTTGCCCCGCCAAAGGAAGAAACTGCAGTAGTTGAACAGCCGCGTGATACGGCCAGAAAAATTGTAAAGGATACAGTAGGAAAGTTTGCCATTGATAAAACAAAAAAATGGAACAAGAAAAGTATCTATTCTGTGTGCATGGTACTTCCTTTTTCTACAGATGCCGGTGAATTAGAAAAATTATTAGCAGAAGAAAATATCACCGGATATCAACCCCTTGCTGCGGTTGAATTTTATGAAGGTGCATTAATGGCATTAGATACTTTAGACAGTTTGCATATCAACCTCGATATTCAAGTATTTAATCATTTTAAAGACAGCAGTTTAACAGCGGCCTTGTTCAGCAAACCGGAAATCAGAAACACAGATGTAATTATTGGCCCAGTATTTAATGAGGGGTTGAAAGCCGCTTCTTTAGTAGCACAGGAAGAAGAAATATTTCTGGTGAGTCCATTGTCGCCAATGCATCAGTTTACAGACAGCAATCGCTATTTTATGATGGCAAACCCGCCTGCGGTTTCACAAATTGAAGAAATGTTGTCGTATGCACAGGATAGTTTCGCAACTGCCAATATTATTTGCGTGTATCGCACAGACAAGCCAATAGAAGCCAAATTAGCTCAGGAATTTAAAGATGCGTTTCAGCATGTAAATAAAGGACGCATGCAATTGCATGAAACCTACACCTTTAGTGGCATTTCGGATGCATTACAGGCGCAGGGTAATTACGTATTTATTGCCTCTTTCGACGAATTGTATACCAATGGGTTAATCAGAGATTTATCTAAAATATCCCGCACTACTCCACTCACCCTCATGGGATTGCCGCATATATTATCCTTCGAATCGGTTTCGATTGATTATTATGAGAATTTGCATTTCACCTATCCGGCATCGTATTATATCGACAGGCTTGCTCCAAAAGTGCGCGATTTTGAAAATGCTTTTGCAGCTAAATATGAAACGCGACCAAGTGATTATGCCTGCCGCGGCTACGATATGATGTTGTATATCGGTATGATGCTCAACACTTATGGTCCTGATTTAGGAGCTTCTGCTGCCAGCTATAATCCGGCTGAACGCTATATGCTATTTCCATTCCATTTTGCGCCGGTTTTAGACACCGACGGCAATATTGACCACATGGAAAATACGACCATTCGTATTTTACGATTTGATCAGTTCCGTTTTGAAGTAGTGAATCAATAAACCAGCATGTTATTTGTCGTATCCCAGGATCGACAACATGCTGTCAACTTCCTGTTCCTCCGCAAATACATCATAAGTAAATTCACCGTCTGCATTTTTATTAATCAGGATATGTTTAGGCGATGGAATCAAACAGTGTTTTGTACCACCGTAGCCGCTGATACTTTCCTGATAGGCGCCTGTATGGAAAAAGCCGACATATAAAGGTTCCCCACGATTAATTACCGGCAGATATAATTCATTGGTATGTGATTCTGAATTATAATAATCCATTTGATCACAGGTTAGTCCGCCGATATTGATACGTTGTACCTCGTTGCCCCATTTATTTATCGGTAATAAAATAAACTTACTGTTAATACCCCAGGAATCCGGCATGGTAGTCATGAGGGAATTATCAATCATATACCAGCGCTCTGAATCATTCTGACGTTTTTCACCCAGAACCTGAAAAATAAATGCGCCGCTTTCAGCAACTGTAAAACTGCCAAATTCGGTAAAGATGTTCGGGCATTCTACTTTTTCTTCTTCACATGTTTGCTTGATTCGATTTAATATCTCCTCCGCCATGTACGGATAATCATATTCAAATCCGAGCGAATTGCGATAAGGCCAACCACCACCAATATTTAATCCGTCTAATTCAGGACAAACGCGTTTTAAGTCAATGTAAACCTTTAACGATTTAATGAGCTCATTCCAATAGTAGATATTGTCCTTAATGCCGCTGTTTATGAAGAAATGCAACATACGCAGGCGGAACTTCGGATTATTTTTAATCTTATTGAGATAAAAGTCGCGTATTTCACTATATCGCACACCCAGGCGACTCGTATACAGTTGAAACTCAGGTTGTTCTTCTGAGGCGATGCGTATACCGATATCTACTGTATCAATAATGGTATGTTCATAGGCATCCAGTTCTTCCATATTATCCAGCACCGGAGTAATATTGAAGCCAAGGTTGGCCATTTTACTGATGCGCTGGGTATAAATGGCCGTTTTATAGCCATTACACACAATAAGTGTGTCTTTAGTAACCAGTTTACGTAAATATAACTTCTCGATAATATCTATGTCGAAGGCCGATGATGTTTCGAGATGGATATCGTTTTTGAGCGCCTCCTGCATCACATGGAAGAAATGTGAGCTCTTGGTACAATAGCAATAATTGTAAGTACCCGGGTAGTTTAGCTTGGAAATAGCGTCATTAAAGTACTTCTTAGCGCGCTGAATATTATCTGAAATTTTGGGCAAATAGGTAATGCGCATAGGGGTTTCAAACTCCTCAATCAGGCGTTTGAGCGGTATCCCGTTGAAATACAGATAGTTGTCTTTTACTTCGAAACCCTCCTGCGGAAAGTAGAATGTTTGCTGGATGAGATCAAGGTAAGTATTTTTCAATGTCTGGCTCGTGGTTTTAGATGAAAAGGCCCCGGATGTATAAAGCAGCACAAAAATAATAACTTTGCCTATTATGCGACGTGTAAAAGTTATCTCTGTTAACAGCGAATTGGGTGCCGGAACAAGAGGCGCCGGTTTGGGATTTGATGCCATTCGGGTTGCTGCCTGGACAAAAGGCAGCCGATACTTCAAAGAGCATCCTCCACTGATTATTCAAAGTAACAATGATGAGGTACTCGACGACATTGAAACCGCCTATGGTGTGAAGATTCAGTTCATTGTGGAGATGTACAGGCGCATTGCGGATGTGGTTATCGAAACCATGAAGAAGAATGAGTTTCCGATTATCATCAGTGGTGACCACAGCAATGCCGGTGGAACAATCGCCGGTTTGAAAATGGCCTATCCAAAAGAAACGCTGGGCGTAATCTGGGTGGATGCGCATGCCGACCTGCACAGTCCCTACACCACCCCTTCCGGAAACCTGCACGGGATGCCGCTCGCAACTGCAACTGCACTCGATAACAAGGTGTGCCAGATCAATCAACCGGAGAAGAAAACCATCGAAGCTTGGGAAAAGCTGAAAAAATTAGGCGGCATTTCTCCAAAAATCACGTTTAAGGATTTGGTGTTCATCGCAGCCCGCGATATGGAAAAGGCAGAAAAATTCATTTTAAAGAAAAATAATGTGCGCATTTATTCTGTGCAAAAAATGCGTGAAACAGGTATACAATCCGTAATTGATGATGCCATGAAACGTTTGGCACATTGCGACAGGATTTATGTTTCGTTTGATGTTGACAGTATGGATGCCAACGTATCGCGCGGAACCGGAACACCTGTAAAGAGCGGATTATACGAAAGTGAAGCCTTTCAGATTATGTCGGCACTGGCTAAACAGGAAAAAGTGTGCTGTATGGAAATTACAGAAGTTAATCCTACCCTCGACAATAAGAAAAATCTGATGGCAGAAATTGCCTTAGAGATTTTAGAACAATTTACTCAGGAAGTAGAGAAAAGATTATGACAGATTTTACCGAACAGTTGCGGCAACAAGTAGCTGCCGTGGCTGCGCATGTATATCAATTTCAGATTGAGGCTTCCGCTATCAAAATAGATAAGACTCCTCCTGAATTTCAGGGAGAATACACGGTTGTAATATTCCCATTTGTAAAAACAAGCAGGAAAAGTCCGGAAGCAACCGGTAATGAAATCGGTGCTGCCCTGATGGAGCGTATGCCTGCCATCAGCCAGTATAATGTGGTAAAAGGTTTTCTGAATATCAGTTTTGCCGATGAGGCCTGGCTGAACACGCTGCGTGATATGCGTGCTGAAAAACAATTTGGACAACTTGCGGCTACCGACAAAAAAGTTGTGCTTGAATATTGTGGTCCTAATACCAATAAGCCTCTGCATCTAGGTCATGTGCGCAATGTTTTGCTTGGATATGCAGCAGCCAATATTTTACAGGCTGCAGGACATACCGTACATAAAGTAAATATCCTCAACGACCGGGGCATTGCCATTTGTAAAAGTATGGTTGCTTATCTGCGCACGGGCAATAACACCACACCTGCCTCAACCGGCATAAAAGGCGATCATTTCGTTGGAAATTATTATGTTGAATATAGTCGCATAGCCGATGCGGAGATACAAAAGCTGGTTGCCGGTGGCATGACCGCCGAAGCAGCTGCGAAACAAGCCCCCATTTATCTGGAAGCCCAGGAAATGTTGCGCAAGTGGGAGGCAGGCGATGCTGAAGTGCTGCAATTATGGAACACGATGAACAACTGGGTATATGCCGGATTTCAGGAAACCTATCAGCGCATTGGTATTGATTTTGAAAAAGAATATAAAGAAAGTGAGTTCTATCTGAAGGGAAAAGATTTAGTGTTGGAGGGATTGCAGAATGGCACATTTACAAAAAAACCGGACGGCAGTATTTGGGTTGATTTAACGGCTGATGGTTTGGATGAAAAAGTATTGCTCCGCGCAGATGGCACCAGTGTTTATATAACACAAGACATGGGTGTGGCGTGGCAACGGTATCAGGACTATCAAATGGATACCAGCGTTTACGTGGTTGCCAATGAGCAGGATTATCACTTTAAAGTTTTAAAACTGGTGATGCAGAAATTGCATTATCCATTTGCCAACGGTATATATCATCTCAGTTATGGCATGGTTGACCTGCCGGAAGGCAAAATGAAAAGTCGCGAAGGAACCGTTGTAGATGCAGATGATTTAATTGCAGGCATGACGGATGAAGCACATGCTTTTTTATCCGCATCTGAAAAATCAGCAGAATTTTCTGAAGCTGAAAAGCAGATACTTGCGCATCAGATAGGATTATCAGCATTAAAATATTTTATATTAAAGGTAGATCCGCGAAAACGCATTTTGTTTAACCCAAAGGAGTCTATTGACTTGCATGGACATACCGGCCCGTTTATTCAATATGCTTACGCGCGTATTCAAAGCATATTCAGAAAATTAACAGAACAACAGGTTGCTATAACCGATGCTTATGGAAGCAGTCTATTACCTGCTGAAAAAGAATTGATTGTCTGGTTATCTCAATATCCGACTACAATTGCGCTGGCTGCAGAAACCTATTCGCCTGCTGAGATTGCTAATTATATTTATACATTGGCAAAAAAATTCAATTCGTTTTATGCAGATCACCCTATTGCAAAGGCAGCGTCGGTTGAAAAGCAAAACCTGCGTGCAGCCATTGCAGAACGCACAGCCTATGTATTGCGTCATGGCTTGCAGTTACTGGGAATAGAAGTTCCTGAAAAAATGTAGGTTACATCTGCATTGATTTATAATGCCTTCTGCTTGTATCTTGCGTTTTTCGGAACAGAGATAAGCAACATAAAAAAAGAGCTGCCCATGACAAGCAGCTCTTTATAATTGCAGTTTGGTTGTTCGTTTATCAGTGACCACCGTCAGCCTGCATGGCTGTTACGGCATAAGCACCTACCGCATTTCCGGCGGTTAATCCGGCTTCACTGTCAAATCTAAAATGTATCCTTGAATATACGCGCGAATCGGCTGCTTCCTGTGCCTGTTCCATAAAATAGGAACCTTCAGCCGGGAAGAAAGCACTCAATACGGTTGCAGCAGCAGCACTAAATGTAGAGTGACCACTTGTGTAACTCGGGAAGTTTGGTAAACCAAATAACGCCTTGATGTCGCTATTTGCCTGTGGAGGACGTGGATAGAAATAATAATATTTTGTATCCCAACAGCTAATACCTGCATCCATCATTGACGTATTTAAATAAGCAAATACGCGTGCAGTTTGCAATGGATTTAACTGATAACTTACCATGTATTCAGCCGCTATTCTACCCCAATGTCCGGGAGGTGAATATGTACCAAAGCCATCACCCCAGAAATATGCAATTGCTTCCTCCTCTTTGGTGGCATTATTAGTATAATCCAATAATTCAGCTTCAGCCTCAAGATATTCAGCAGAACCTAATGCAGGTGGTGGGCCGGGACGAACAGCGGTTAAATCATCAACCCACCAGGTAGTTACGCTGCTGTATTTCGGTGTAATACCAACCGGGCGTTGAGGTATTTCCAAATTTTCCCAGTGTGGCCATTGATCGCTCCACATCGCGTCGGCAGTAGCTTCCATGGCCTGGTATGTTGGCTTATCTACCTGTGCAAATTTCATACTGTCATTTGCAGCGCGGGCTTTGTATTTGCGGAAAACATAGGCACCGATTTCTTCTCCTGCCAGTAAATCGCTTTCCACATTCATGCCGGCATATTTTCTGGAGTTGCGGCAATCGGCTGCGAGGTCATTTAGATAATCCACTTCCAGGGGGAACATGAATTTAAGTATCTCGCTCGAAACTTCTGCGATCGTTGCATCTTCTGACGGCCATGAAGGCAAAGCATTATCCGGATAAGCCGGCTCAATGCTACCATCAACCGTATAAGGTGCCGGGCGATTATGTGTGTATTTATGATTCCAGGTAACGATTAAGGCATCATATTGTGCAGCACCTAAATATGCGTAAACTCGGGCTGCATAAGTAGGGTGTGCAAACGGAAAATACGGGTACACATCAGGTGCTGCCGAACTTGGGGAAGGATAATTTCCTTCAGCATCAGGTGATGGCGCCAGGTTGTATTTGGCTACCAATTCCTGAGCAATTTCCTGCCAGCGAATTACCGTATTGTTTCCCCAATAATCAACAGCTTCCTGCTCGTCGGCACTTAAAGAGCCATTGTATGATTTCACTTCATCGAGTTCTGCAATATAAGCCGGATCGGTTGTAGCTAAAGGAGCTGTTAGTACGGTATCAGCACCTGAGGTTAACAGAATGGGGTGCCATGAACCGCCATCTTCACTCGCTGAAGCATATAAGTATGGTTCAAAACCGACATATTCTGGTAAATCCTTAGAACAAGAGCCGATGATGGCTAAAACCCCTAATACCGGGGCAATTTTTATGATATTTTGAGTGCTTAGTTTCATGATTAATCAATTTTTGGGGTTACGACTGTGGAGGTTGAATTGTTGCTATTCCAAAGTTGGAATTGATAGGAAACACCACCGGATAGCATAGTTGCTTTTCCGATATTGCTGCCTGCCAGCACGTAACCTGTGTTGAGATGCACGGCAAGACCTTTTGTAAGCAAATCGTAATAATCAAAATTCAATCCTATGCGCATGCTTTCAAAGTCATTTGACGGGAAAACCCCATCCTGACGACGGATATCAAAACCATTGAAAGTAGTTAAACCATTAAAAGCAGCTTCTGCCTGGAACTTTTTGTTCTTCGTGATATAACCCACTGTTGCGTTGTAGTCCAGCGCATTGGGCATATCAACCTCGTCACCATAATAGGACTGCGTAGTATAATAGTAAGACCGTTCCAATGCTGCAGTTCCGCGGAGGTGGTAAGCTGCATCTAGACGGGCATAGAGTCCCATATCAGCATCATATTGTGTAATACCCCTAAAAATGGCATCAGGGCAAGCTAATCCAATTGGGAAAGCTGCATCCGGCACATAATCAGCTATCGGCGCTGCATAGCCGACTGAAGCAAGTGTTTTGAAATTGCCTTTGCCTAAGGATTTTTCGAGTAATAAAGCCTTCACAAATACAGAAATATCCTGAAAATCCTGCACATCAGCTACTACACCGGCACTTGGTGCATTTTTGATGTAGGGCAACATAGCTAATATATTTACCCGGTCCATGATTCCCAACATAAACCCGCCTGCGTAGGTGGTTGTTGTCATGGTGCCTATATTACCATTATCGCGGAGGCTATCGCCTTCCCAGTATTCATTCCAGGTGCTGTATCCAAAAGATACATCAAAACACACTTCGCCGGGCTTCATCATAACCGCGTCCGCCGGGGTTTGAGCGGCCAGTTTTCCAAATGGCAAACACACGATTGCCATTAGAAATGCCTTAATCTTAACATTTTTCATTTCAGAGTTTTAGGTTGTTCTTTGAATCTGCCGGCAAATATAGAGGAGTGATCAAGGTGCCATGGTGTGATTTACACAACATTTACAGAATTTGAAAATGTTTAAGAAAGCGAAAGTGTCCCGAAATGAGCATCCTACGTCATCCATTCATGCTTTTAACGAGGCATTAATAGAAAAATTCCTGTATGAAAGGCGAAACCACCATTTGGCGCGGATGCAATAATCGGGCGGATGTGATGTCTGGAATACAATCTAGCTAAACACCTTGTTTACAAAGGGTGCCTGACAACTTTAATTGAAGTTGTCAGAAAAAGCTACTATTTCAAACTCAGTTTGGGTAGCGTGCACGTATCTGGCATTGTTGCGCACGTAATCCTGATTAGTAGAAATGTAATATACCTTAGCTGTTGCCGAACTTACCGCAGCAGAATCAGGAAAAGTCATTCCTTCAGGGGCTTGAGACTGCAAATACGCTTGAAAGACATCTGATGACTGATCTTCGGCGAGTTGCATAATGAGTGGATAGCTGTTGCCTTCATAGTTGATGAGGGTTATATGAACGCCCTCAGCAGAAACTGAATCGATTACTGCAACATCTTCCGGAATTACACAATCATAGCCGATGCAGGCGGTTTCTTTAGAACAACTAAATAAAAATGGAAAGATCAGAATAGCGATGATAGATAAGGTTTTCATTTTTTTTTGCTTGTAATGCATATACGCATATTCTACATCAGTTGGTTTTCTCAATGTCAATTTCGACCTATTACAGTCTCAAATTTGACATCCTGAATGTAAAACATGATAATGATTACTGGATGATAATTCTTACATTTAGAAAATATCCATATTTTACCAAGGCTCTATTTTATCATACCAAATATAATAGCCTCAATAACTGATCTATAGTTGGTTGTCAGGTATAGACAGACAAATGGAAGTGCCATTTAAAGCTAGAGGCAAGAACATGTTGCAATATTGAAGGGAATTGAATGTTTTGCGAACAATATAAACCTGGACATGCCTGAAATTTCCCTGCTTAAAGTCGCTATTGAATAATGAAGCGCGTTATCGCATTCTCAACCTGCGCAGTATACATGCCTTTGGCAAGATGATCAACGGATATTTCTAATTCATATCCAGGTGATTGTGCAACCAAAACTACCTGACCTATTGCATTATATATATTCACCATGGCATCCTGTTTTAATCCTGTGATAGTTATTTGTGTGGTCGCTGGGTTTGGAAATACTGAAATGGCAGACGTATTAGCCATGACACCTGCATCACAAGGCACAGAAACTAATATACCGCTACTCAGTTTGCTGCAACCTGTTGCCATTTTGGTCACCTTGCATTTATATGCGCCTGCTGTTGTTGCTGTATAATTAATATTTGTGGCGCCCGGTATCAGAACTGGTCCATTGTACCATTGGTAACTTAGCCCGGCCCCGGCATTTGCGGTGAGTGTAACGCTGCCTCCTGCACAGAATGTAGTTGGACCTCCGGCTGTAATAGAAGCCGGTGGGTTTTTGAGCACGTTGACAAAAATTGGCGCAGACTCTGCTGTACCGCAATCGCTTAACGTTTGACACGTATAATTCCCTTTGGTAGTTGCGGCATAGGTAGAGGATGTTGCGCCAGGCAGTATGGTGCCATTTCTCATCCATTGAACTGTAGCCCCTGTGTATGTAGCCTCAAGCAATGCACTTCCACCAGAACAAAACGTTAATGGGTCAGCTGTTGAAATGGTCACAGATTCTATCACGTCATCATCAATTAAACCATCACAATCATCATCCAATGTATTACACAATTCATCGGTAGGATTACAGGTGTAATCTAGTTTGACCACCCAACCATCCACATCCGGTAAAATCGGGTCATCCGATGATTCGCCTTCATAAAATATTTCAATTAATTCACCCACAGGGTCTTCTGATTTATCCGCCATTGAAAAGGATGAAGAATATCCTGCGAGCAATAAATCACCTGCATTCGTCAAACACAAATCTGTAGGCATTTCCATCCTGTTTCCACCAATCGTGTTTTGCCAGGTAATGGTGCCGAGTGCATCAATATGTATCAACCAGTAATCCTGATTATCGTAATTATAATTGAGCAGAATTGGGTTGGAGGGTTTGGTTACAAATGGTTCTGTCTTATCATAATCATCTAACGATTCACTGGCTGATAGCAACAGAAAACCTGCTACCGGATCTTTAACCATATCCGTTACGATTTCCTGATCTTCAGCCTGTATTGTATTTTCCCAGACAATATTTCCGATGCCATTCAGTTTTAACAACCAAATATCTGCTTCGTAAGAAAGTTCTGATTTCAGGATGGAAATACCTGATGTTGAGCTTCCGAAAACTACATATCCACCTTCATCACTTTGAACAACCTTGGCTAATACTTCATATCCTGTTCCACCATAAGACTTTTGCCACGTTATTGAACCGGTGGAAGTAAGTTTGAGTATCCAATAATCCTGAGAACCAAAATTGAGCGTTGTTTTTTCTCCGGATATGCCTGAATAAGAATTTGCACCAACTATAAAACCACCATCTGCTGTTTCATAAATACTCGCAACTGCATCCTGAGCACTTCCGCCAATACTGTTTTGCCATTGAATGGTTCCAGTTGAGGTTAATTTAATCAGCCAAACATCTTGCGAGCCGAAGCTCAGTTCAGTTTTATCGCCGCTATTGCCGCTGTAACTTGAAACGGCGAGCAGATAACCGCCATCACTTGTTGGAATTGCGCTTGCTACTTCATCGGTTGAAGCACCACCAATTGTATTCTGCCAAAGTATATTTCCATCTGCATCCAATTTCACCATCCAACAATCTAGGCCTCCCATGGATGCTTCCGTTTTATCTCCCCCCACTCCACTGCTCGAACTTCCAACAACAAGCATGGTGCCATCGGGATGACCAATAACATCGCGACCATAATCACCAGAGATGCCATCAATCGTTCTGTACCAAATCAGTTCGCCGTTTGCATCCGACTTTCTTACACTTATATCGTAATTTGTTTCACCCGGGGTTGTCGGATTGTAGGTTGATTTTGTTCCCACATACACAAAACCATCAGGCAGCTCGGCAACGGCTTCAATCCGGTCAAGACTATCGCTTCCATAAGTGCGATTCCATTCTATTTCAGGACCTGGATTACAATCGATTAAACCTTCATCAATTAAACCATCACAATCATTATCAAATCCATCACAAATCTCCGGAGCATCCGTATAAATTGATGATCTGGTATCATCACAATCAGCAATGGTGGATATTGTGTACTGACTAAAGCTTGTGCAGGAAGCTGAAACTAAATCGCCTCCGGCATCATCATTGTCGTAGTCGGCATACAAAGGCATGAGTGTGCATGTATCCGGAACCAATTTTATCACCCAAAAATCATCCGTATCATCGCCAAGGCAATCTTCCGATTTGTAACCATTTTCTAAGGCATCAGATGTGGCAACAATTATAATCGAACCATCATCCATCGTAAACAAATCACCGATAGTTGTATTACCGTTCGTATAATAATAAGAGGAACATTCATCATCGACAAAATAGAGGCCGCCATTTATCTGCCCGGTCCATAATACATATCCGCCATCATTTATGGTGGTGAGGGTCATTTCATCAGGTCCATCATCGTAATAACCTGCTGCTACAATCGCATATCGACCGGAGTTGGTCTGAAAAATTCTTTTTGAATCGGTCTGATCATAATCCTGATAAGTATCTTCCCATTCCACTTCACCTGATGCAGTTAAACGCAAATACCACTGATCAGAATTATCATCCCAATTGCCATAATCAGGCTCATCGCATGGATATGAATAATCGTTGCCGCTGAATTCAGATTTATCCTCATTGATATTAGAGCTGGAAGAGGCCGCTAACATGATATGGCCATCATCCGTTTCCAATATATCACCCACTTCATCGTACTCTGCACCGCCAATATCTTTTTGCCAGGTGATGGTACCACCACCGGCCATTTTTATCAGCCAAATATCTTTATACCCTTTTGATGGTTGTGATTTATTTCCGGATACGCCCGAGTCACTATCACCGCTCAATAAATAGGTGCCATCAGATAGGCGCATCACTTTGCGCAAATAATCATTCGCACTTCCGCCAAAAGCATATTGCCAAAGTATATTGCCTGTGAAATCAACTTTAATCAACCAATAATCATAGCCACCAAACGAAGCTGAAGTCTTATCACCACTGATGCCTGATGCCGAATATCCGCCAACCACATATCCGCCTGAAACCGCAACGACATCTGAGGTGTAATCATCGAAATTACCGCCAATAGTATTTTGCCAGACAAGAGTGCCTGTTGCATCTAAACCAAGCAGCCAATAATCTCTTCCACCAACGGCGGCTTCAGTTTTGCTTCCGGAAATACCACCGGTTGTATACGCAGCAATCATGTATTTCCCATCAAGACCCTGCACTACACCGGATACATAATCATAGGTGGAAGTGCCATAGGTTTTGTCCCATTCAACAATACCGGATGCATTTAATTTAACCACCCAGATATCGGTACTGCCGAATCCGGGTTGAGTTTTATCATATCCTACGCCGGAGGAGGATGTACCAACAATCAGAATACCTCCATCCATTGTCGAAATAGCAGATACAGCAACATCGGCGCCAGCTCCACCAATAGTATTATCCCAAATTTTTAAAGGCACCTGTGCTGTTGAAAAACAATAGGCAGCCAGGCAAAGCAGGGTTAGGAGGTTTCTCATGTGGGTTGATTGTACTCTTAAAGATAATCTATGAGTCATTTAAAATGAATACACATGCGTGAAATGGCCAATTTTTCATGTGAAACACCCGAATAAGTGTACCAAATAAAAACGGCCCTCACCAGGAGGGCCGTTAAAGGAAAATAATTTAAAGTCTGATTACCAGATTTTAGCACGTGATTCAGGAGCGAGGTACATGGCTGCATCCTCTTTAATACCCCAGGCATCGTACCATTCTGGCATATTCACAACGGTTCCGTTCACACGCCATTCGCCGGGGCTGTGCGGGTTGGTGAGTAATTGTGCACGCATTGCATCTTCGCGATAGCTGCCTGCCCAAATTCTGCCAAAGCCTAAGAAAAATCGCTGTTGAGGTGTAATGCCGTCAATTGTTTTACCGGCTTTGTATTCATCCGTCATTTTATACGCTTCATAAGCAATTGTTAAACCCCCGAAATCGGCGATGTTTTCACCGAGTGTTAATTGACCATTGATACAAAGACTGTCTAATGGACAATAACTGTTGAATTGGGTAACAACCACATTCGCACGTGTCATGAACTTCTCATTGTCTTCTGGTGTCCACCACATATTCAAATTACCCTTCGCATCATATTGACGTCCCTGATCATCGAAACCATGTGTAATTTCATGTCCGATAACCGCGCCGATACCACCATAGTTTAAGGCATCATCTGCCTGCGCATCAAAGAATGGTGCTTGTAATATCGCTGCTGGGAAAACAATCTCGTTATTACTTGGATTATAATAAGCATTTACAGTTTGCGGAGTCATGCCCCATTCGGTTTTATCAACCGGTTTTCCAATTTTATCATAATTGCGTTTAGCCTCAAATTCTACGGCATGGATAACATTCAACACATAAGCACTACGATCAATTTCAAGTGCAGAATAATCACGCCATTTGTCAGGGTAACCAATTTTAACGGTAAAGCTGTTCAGCTTTTTGATAGCCTGCATTTTGGTGCTGTCGCTCATCCAATCCAATTGATTGATACGCACGCCCATAGCAGTTTTGATGTTAGCCACCATTTCATCAGCGCGTTTTTTCGCTTCAGGACTAAAGGCTTGCTTTACATACTCTTCACCTAAAGCTTCACCAATACAGAAATCGGCAGTTTCAACTACACGTTTCCAACGCGGTTTAATTTGTTCAATACCATTGAGTTTTTTACTGTGAAAATCAAAGTGCTCCATTACAAAAGCATCGTTCAGGAACTCAGAGGTGCCATCAACAAAATGGTAAGTGAGATATACTTTCCAGTCATCCAGTGGTACGGATTTCATCAACCCATTCATTGTTTTAAAGAATTCAGGTTGTGCCACATTAATACCGGTCTTAAATTCCGGTGTTTTTAATTCACCAAAATATACTGACCAGTTCATGTTCGGTGTCATTTTTTGAAAATCGGCCACAGACATTTTGTGGTAGATATTTTCAGGCACACGCATATCGGTATTTGTCATGCTGGCTTTAGCCATTTGCATTTCGATGTTCATGATGGTGCTTGCATTTTTTTGTGCAGTTGCCTCATCAGCACCTAATAACATGAATACATTTTTCACGTGTGCGATATAATCTGTGCGGATTTGCTGCATGCGGGCATCAGGCAGAAAGTAATACTCACGATCTGGTAAGCCTAAGCCACCCTGCCACATACTCATAATAACATCGGCGCTGTTTTTATCATCCTGACCCACCCAGTTCATAAACATGGCAAAGGTGTACATGCGGTGCATTTGTGCTGCAGTGCGCATGAGGTCATCGGACGACTGAATGGCTTGAATATTATCCAAATACGGTTTAATTGGTGTAATGCCGGCTTTTTCAATGGCAACGGTATCCATACCTGTAACCCAGAAATCACCCACTTTTTGGGTATTGGTTCCCTTTTGCGCTTTAGCCTTGGAAGCTGATTCCAGCGTATTGCGCAACATGGACAAACTGTTATCGTCCAACATATAAAAGGCACCGTATTTCCCCTTATCGGCCGGAATAGGATGAGCAGCAATCCATTTGTTGTTAACGAATCCGAAGAAATCGTCGCCAGGATTTACTGTAGTGTCAAGTGATGAAACATCAAATGCTTTGTAATCGGATTTAGCATCCTGTTTCTTGTCGCCACAAGAAGCCGCCACAAACGGAACGGCCAGTAGCAACCATAATGCTGATTTTCTCATGTTTAGTCAATTAAGGCTGCAAAGATACATACCTATATGACCTGAGGCGTTAAATGGGGTTAAGTCTTGTTAATACGGGCTGCTGATTTCCTTACCTGTTTACCCTTTTGAACTGTCAAAAACCTTATCTGCAAACGATTACAGCGGATTTCACGGGCTTGGCAGACGGTAGGAAATGCGCAATTCAGGGCATGCTATTTGCAGCAAATTGTATATTTGCAAGGTGATAGGGCGTTTGCGAAATATGACTTTTGTTGCCTGGTTAGTGCTGGCAATGTTGAGCATCGTGGGTGGTGGGCAACATGTGGTGCACTACACCTTTGCGCACGAGGAAATTCATCATTATTACGAAAACGACTGTTGCAAACCCGACCACAGATTGCCTCATTTTCACGAAGCCAAATACTGTGCTTTATGTGATATTGATGTTTCTGTGGTATTGCACCAAGACGTATTTCATGTACAACAGGTTTCGCGTGCATTAGATGCAACCGACTTTGTCACTTGTACCCCATCTCCTACCCTTCAGGCAACAGCCTGCATTACACTTCGTGGACCTCCGGCAACGGCCTGATGGTTTTATGCTCACTATTAGCTGAGCCTATATTCACGAATGTAAATTTTTATGCGATTTATTTTAGTCACATGGTTATGCGCACTATTGTGTGCAGGACATGCTCAAACACATGATTGTTCCTTTTCACTGCAAGGCCGTGTAGTAGACGTGCATGATGAATCTCCTGTTTCATTTGCTACTGTCGTATTATCTCCGGGTAACCTGATTACCTCTTGCGATGAAAAAGGAAAATTCAGATTCGACATCCTGTGTGCCGGTTTGTATACGATACAGACGGTAAGCATTGGGTTTACGAGTCGGCTTGACACTGTCGATATACAACAATCCGGATTTATCGAAATTGCCTTAGAGCATGGATTAATCGAATTGAATGGCGTGCAGGTGCATGGTCACAATGAGGGCGTTGTCACTACACAAAAAGTAAATACCATTGACGGCAGGTTGCTCGAGCGGCAGAGCGGTAAGTCGCTTGGAGCTCTCTTAAAAGAAGTAAATGGTATTACCACCTTGCAAACCGGAAATAGCATTGCTAAACCAGTTATTCACGGTTTACATAGTAATCGCATATTAATTCTGAATAATGGTGTGCGCCAGGAAGGCCAGCAATGGGGCAATGAACACGGACCGGAAATTGATCCATTTGTGGCGAATACCTTCACAGTAATCAAAGGAGCATCATCCGTTCAGTATGGCAGTGATGCAATTGGTGGTGTGATTTTAGTAAACCCTGCTGCCTTACGCGATAGTGTTGGCACATCGGGACAGCTTCAGCTTGTGGGCATGTCAAACACCTATGGTGGAGCAGCAGCCGCTCTGGTTGAGCACCGGTTTGCCAAAATAACGCCGCTTGCTTTCAGGATTCAGGGCTCTGCACAGCGTGAAGGAAACATCCACACACCTAATTATTATCTGGCGAATACGGCGCATGGTGTTTACGGTATTTCCTCAACCATTGAATACCACAAAAAAGATTTGATGCTTGAGGTTTATTATAGTTTATATCATGCTGATGTTGGCATATTCAGTGGTTCGCATATTGGCAACCTTACCGATTTGGAAAATGCATTTGCTTCGGATACGCCTTTAATTCAACAGGATTTCACCTATACAATAGGCCGTCCACGCCAATCGATAACGCATCACCTGGTAAAGGGCGTGCTCGATTATCACAATGAACAATTAGGTACGATGTTACTTACTGTCGCCTACCAAAATGATTTTCGAAGTGAATACGATGCACATGCTCCTCTTAATGACAGTTTAGCAGCCTTGCATTTACCATCGTTGTATTTCGAAATTGGCAGTCTGACGATTGACGGTTCATGGGAGCAACACCCAACTAAATACCGCACGGGTAAAATTGGATTTAATCTGATGAATCAACAAAATGTTACCCGGTATGCCACCTTTATTCCAAACTTTAAAAATTACAGCGGCGGCATTTTCGCGGTTCAGCAATTTTCATTTACACATTGGTTGTTGGAGGCTGGCATGCGTTATGATTACAAATGGATGCAGATCTATCGATATGTTGGCAACGAATTAGATACACCTGAACGCACATTCAGCCATGTTTCTGCACAATTAGGTGCCAGATATTTTGATGGAAAACACAGCATCATCCATTTGCAGGCAGGCTCTGCATGGCGTGCACCGGCAGTGAGTGAATTATATAGCTTTGGACTGCATCATGGTGCTGCCTCACTGGAATACGGCAACGAGCTGCTGGAAATTGAACGCAGTAATCAATTAATGGCCAGCTTTGAGCATGATTCCGAAAAATGGTTTGTTGATGCCGGTATTTATGTTAATTACATCCGTGATTTTATTTATCAGCAACCAACACTTCCCGCCGAATTAACTATCAGAGGTGCGTTTCCGGTTTTTCACTATCAACAGGATGACGCTTTATTGCATGGTGGTGATGTTACTATTAAATACATGCTGACGACCCAATTAGCCGCAACAGCAAAAGCATCAACAGTGAGAGCACGCAATCTGGAAACAGATACGTGGATTGTCATGATGCCTGCTGACCGAATTAGTGGTGAATTAAGTTATAGCGGTAAAGACCTGGGTAGTCTGCACAATTGGAAAGTGCGTACAGAGGTAGCGCATGTTTTTGAACAAAAGCGTGCTGAAGCACTGGAAGATTATGTGGCACCACCAAAAGGATACACTTTATTAGGGGCCTCCATTGAAGGGGATTTACTGATACATGCATCAACAATAGGCTGGAGTGTTGAAATCGAAAACGCCCTCAACACCGCCTACCGCGATTATCTGAACCGCTTCAGATATTTTGCTGACGACATGGGGCGAAATATTACGTTAAGAATAAAAATTCCATTTAACTAAACAAGAATTATAACTATGAAATCAATATCGCGTTTTTTAGCTATTTGCTCGCTGATTGGTATTGCAATGACCTATACCGGTTGTAAAGAACCTGAAGTGCCAGAGGTTATTAATGAAGAAGAACTTATCACCACCCTGATGCTCACCTTTGAAAATGAGCTTACCGGCGACATAGATACCGTTGCCTTCCGAGATCTGGATGGTGCCGGTGGAAATGCACCAACAGAGTTTGATACGCTTCGACTGACACCGGGTGCTACCTTTCATGTACACGCTTATTTATTAAATGAAAGTGTGAGCCCTGCGGATGACATCACTTTAGAAGTAGAAGATGAAGCGGTAGATCATCAAATGTTTTATACCGTTGAAGGTGCAGATATTACATTTACTTACGATGATACAGATGCAAATGGCGCTCCAATTGGCTTGCATATGATGGCTGAAACAGGCGTTGCCGGAAATGGCTCTGTAACCGTAACCTTAAAACATCAGCCCGGCATTAAAGATGGTAATATCACTACCGGTGAAACGGATGTTGAAGTAACATTCGTTACTGAAATCGAATAATCGATTCCAAGAAAACACACTTACAAACAAGGGTTATCGCAGGGGAGACATATGTGTTGAACCTGCGATTTTTTTATAGTTCAATTCGATCGCCGAGTCGCGGGATTTCGATATGGTTATACCCTGCCTCTTCCAGATGGCCTTTGTAACCGGTGAGTGCATCCTGATCACCATGCACTAAAGCTATCTTGCGCAATTTCTGTTTATCCTGTAATTTGAGAAAATCTATCATTTCCCGGTAATCACCATGTGCAGAGAAACTGCTCATTATTTCAACGCGGGCATTTACAGATTTATATTCGCCGAACATGCGTATTTGCTGAACACCACTCCTCAATTGACCTCCGGGCGTATTCGGCGCGCAATAACCAACCATTAAAATTGTATTTGCCGGATTTTCTATTCCGTTAAATACGTGGTGCTTAATACGGCCTGCATTTATCATTCCGGAAGCGGCAATAACGATGCATCCTTTTTTGTTGTTGATCATTTTCGATTCTTCAACCGATCGCGTGTACTTTAAGCGGTCAAATCCAAAAGGATTTGGATCCACTTGCATATATTGAATTAATTCTTTGTCGAAACATTCAGGATGCATCTCGAATACGCGTGTGGCATTAACAGCCAGCGGTGAATCAACATATACTGGTATATCCGGCAATCTGTTTTCACGCACGAGTTGATCCAGCATATATACGATTTCCTGGGTTCTGCCAACCGAAAAAGCCGGTATGAGTAACTTCCCTTTTTGCACAACACAGGTTTGCTCTATCACGCGCAAAAAGTGTTCTTTTTCTGAAGGAGCCTCTTCATGTAATCTGTCGCCATAAGTGGATTCACTAATCAAAAAATCGCAGGCATCCATAGGAACAGGGTCACGCAATATCGGGCGATTTGGCCTGCCGATATCTGCCGTAAATCCGAGCAGCATATCACGGAGACCGTGACGTTTTATTTTTAACGTTACTGTTGCACTGCCTAAAATATGTCCTGCATCCTTAAATATTACTTCAACATCCGGATGAACGCCAAACCAGCTATTATAGCCTACCGACCTGAATAATTCCATTGTATCTGCCACATCCTGCGCATCGTACAAGGGTTCATCCTGCTCTTCTTCCTTTCGTTTTCTGTTGGTGAAACTGCTTTCTCTATCCTGAATATGTGCACTGTCGAGCAACATAATCGCCGCCAGATCACGTGTGGCATGCGTAGCATAAATGCGGCCTTTGAATCCTTCTTTTACCAGGTACGGGAGACGACCGCAATGGTCGATATGTGCATGTGATAAAATGACCACATCTATTTCGGAGGGTTTAAACAGGAAGCGTTCATTGAAATGCTCATATTCCGGTTCATTACCCTGGTATAAGCCGCAATCCAACAAAATTTTCTGACCATCGTCCAAAACAAGTAAATGACTGCTGCCTGTAACCGTGCCAGCTGCACCGCAAAACTGAATATGCATAATGAAGTGTTAGACGACAATAATAAGGGAAATTCAACAGAATTCAACAAACACCTGTTCAGTGAGAGCTGAATTTCAGGAAGGTTTCTTCTATCAGGGCGCGCACAGATTGCTTGAGTGCCGGGATGTCGGCGTCGGTAAGTCCTGCCACCGGAATCGGATCCAGTTGATAAATGTCGATAATACCCGGTCGCAACAAGGGGCGTTTATTGGGCATAATCCCATCACTACCCACATAAATCATAGGCATAATAGGTGTCTGCGTTTGAACTGCGATTGTAAATGCGCCATCCTTAAAGTCAATCGTGGGCTGATCGGTTTTATTTCGTGTTCCTTCAGGAAACAGAAATATGCTGTCGCCCTCGTTTAAATATCTTTTAAGTTTTTCTACACTTGCACGTCGATCCTGCGAACTACTGCGATCGACATACACCGACATCACTTTAAATATCTGTCCCATAACCGGCACTTTGAGCAGTTCTTTTTTTGCGAGATAACGCACACGTCCTTTACAACTGATTGCGGCTACCGGTGCATCCATATTGGAGCGATGATTGGCAATAATTACAAATGGTGTATTTCTTGTGTAAGCCGGATTTCTGTGGAATCGATACACTATTCCGCAGAAAAACATCAACCCCAAAGCAATAAACCGGCAAAGCCACAGCATCGGCAACAATGATTTATCACCGAATAATGCCAGCATCATAAAAAAGGGAAAGGTAATGAGCAACAAAATAACAAACACGAGTGCCGTGTAAATGGTGTAGATGTATTTCAAACCAATGATGAATGGCTGCATAAGGCGAAGATATAAAATATAGCGGTGAGGCACCGCAGATAGGCGCCTCATCAAAAGTCCGAAGCAAGCGGAGCGACTTGTGATATGGAGATGGTTCCTCCTTGCCTAGGCCGACCGGCTATTTATCCTGAGCGGGCTCCCAATCTGTTTTCCATTGCAGACGAAAATGATTTTTTTGTGGATTAATTCCTATTTACTGAACCGAGGCAAACAGTAGCTTTACAGCATGTATGCTATTGTGGATATAGAAACAACAGGTACGAATGCCGGTTATCATGGCATTACGGAGGTTGCTATTTATATGCATGATGGCGAGAAGGTGGTAGACAGCTGGCAGTCGCTCATTAATCCGCAAGTTGAAATTCCGCCTTTTATACAGCAGATGACCGGCATCACCAATGAAATGGTGGCCACTGCTCCCCTGTTTGAAGATGTTGCAGCCGAAATTTATGCGCTTTTACACAACACCATTTTTGTTGCGCATAACGCAGGGTTTGATTATGGTTTTATTAAAGCTCAATTAGCCAACTGCGGATATGCTTTGCACACCAAAAAATTGTGCACGGTCAGGTTAAGTCGCAAAATAATTCCGGGCATGAAAAGTTATTCGCTCGGCCGATTGTGCGATGCACTCGGTATTGTCATCCATGACCGGCATCGGGCAGCAGGTGATGCGTTAGCAACGGCAGCATTATTTACGCGACTGGTAAAACAAGATACGGGCGAACATATACAAACTGCGCTGAAACGCGGCACAAAGGAGCAGTTACTTCCACCGCATATGGATAAGCATATGCTCGAAAATCTGCCAACAGCCTGTGGTGTTTATTATTTTCATGATGCCGGCGGAAAAATAATTTATGTAGGCAAGGCGAAAAATATTAAAAGCAGAATCTATGGTCATTTTACGTATGCCGACAGTGACGGTAAAGAAAATGCGCTGCGCGATGCCGTGCATGATATCACCACAACCCTCACCGGCAACGAATTAGTTGCGTTGTTATTGGAAAGCGAGGAAATCAAACGCAAATTTCCCCGATTCAATAATGCGCAAAAAAAATGGGATAGGAATTTCTGCATCTTTACATTTATCGATCAACTTGGATATCGACATTTAGCTATTGAACGATATTCTGCTAAAAAAGAAGTGCTGAAAGTATTTCCGGATTATCTGAGTGCGCGTAATTATCTGAACGATAAGTTGACAAATTTTCAACTGTGTGGCAAATTGACACATTTACAAACGTCGCGGGCAGCCTGTTTCAATCATGACCTTGGTTTTTGCCTGGGTGCCTGTGTCGGGAAAGAACAACCTGATGCATATAATAGTCGCATTGCTGAAGCCATAGCCGCTTTCAAAGAAGACGGCGATTCCTATTTTATTTTTGGAGTTGGACGATCGCCGGATGAAACCGCTGTTGTTTGCGTAGAAAAGGGGCATTACCTGGGCTTTGGCTACTTTCATACAGAAAGCACCCCACAAGACCTGGAGTCAATAAAATCCTGCATAAAATGGCGTCCCGATACCCCGGATGTGCAGCGTATTCTCACCGGATGGGTGAGCAGGAACCTGCAAAACAAACATTATAAAATCGTCAAAATTTCGGATTTGTGATGTCACAAATCGCCTGATGACAATCCAAAACTTTGGGATTAAAGCCCTACCTTTACAGGTCCAAACCTGACTGTGAAAATACTATGGGCTTGATTATACAAAAAGGACATCGAAAGGAGGCTGAAGGCAGCATTTATCTCATCCGACAGGCTGAAGACTTGAATCACGAAGATTTACAGCCGTTTAAGTCTATTTTAGACAAAAAGCTGCAGATGGTCGAAAATGGCCCTGCGGTGTTTTATACAGGCGATTCAGTGCTTTTTGCCGTGGTCATGAAAGTGCCAGATCAGGATAGTAATCCCGGCGATACCTTGGAGGAATTGCGTGCAAAGGGAGGTCACATTTTTAAGCGAATTACGCCGGAAAAACTGAAGACTGTTAGTCTTAATCGCGCAAGTTCCAGCATTACCCCGGAAGAATTATGTGCTTTTGCTGAAGGGATGGCTTTAAGCAGCTATCAATTTCTAAAATACAAGTCAGATAAAAAGGTGCATACCACCCACACCTTGCTGATAGATGATGCGAATATCGACCAGATTGAATTAGATGAATTAAATCAGGTAATCGCTGCGAATTTTATCGCCCGTGATTTAGGAAATGAACCGGTAAATGCACTCAACGCCTTACAATTGGCGGCATTTGTAGAGAACCTGGGCAGTTCAAGCGGATTTGAAACCGAAATTCTGCATAAACAGCAAATTCAGTCGCTGCGCATGGGTGGATTATTAGGCGTAAATGCCGGTAGCAGCGTACCGCCTACTTTCAGCATCATGACGTACAAACCACGGAATGCAGTGAACACCGACCCGTTTGTTTTTATTGGTAAAGGCGTTACGTATGACACCGGTGGCTATAGTATAAAAACCGGCGGTTCAATGCCGGGGATGAAGATGGATATGAGCGGTGCAGGTGCTGTAATTGGCGCTATGCATGCCATTGCTGTCAATAAATTACCGGTATATGTGATTGCCGTTGTTCCGGCTACCGACAACCGCATAAATGCTGATGCCATTGTGCCGGATGATATCATTACGATGCATGATGGCACTACAGTGGAAGTATTAAATACAGATGCTGAAGGCCGATTAATTTTAGGGGATGCGCTGAGTTATGTAAAAAAATACAACCCGGCTCTCGTTATTGATTTAGCCACCTTAACCGGTGCGGCAGCTGTTATAACAGGTTCGTTAGGATCTGCCATGATGGGAACAGATAAAACCTACACCGAAATACTCAAAGCCTCAGGCGAAAATACCTTTGAACGTGTTTGGGAAATCCCATACTGGAAGGAGTATGCAGATATGCTGAAAAGCGATATTGCCGATTTGAAAAATATTGGTGGAGCTGTAGGCGGAAGTGCAACAGCCGGTAAATTTCTGGAGCATTTTACCGACTACCCATGGATACATCTGGATATAGCCGGACCTGCGATTTTAAAAGAAGATGAGCCTTATAAGCAAAAGGGAGCAAGTGGTGTAGGTGTGCGATTATTATACCATTTTATTAAAACCATTGCGCGGCAAACGGTGTAATCTGTGCGTGTGCATGTTTTGATTTAAGCCATTCTGTCCCGATACAATTGTAAAAGGTTTTTATTTATTGGGTTTACCTTTTTTAGCGGCTCGCTTTACTTTACTGGGCAATTGCTGCAGCCCAACATTATTCATCATCTTCCACCTTTGGCGCTAAATCCTGTTTTTTCTTAAACGGATTCGCATTTTTATCCTTGTTATTTAAGATATTGAGTATTAAACCACCTTCAGTAAATACTTTATTATTGTGAGCAGCATCCGGTTGAAAATATAACTGTGTAAGTATGTTGATTTCAAAACCCACTCTTCGTGAAAAGAAGTAAGAAACACCGGGACCAAAGGTTACGCTGCTGTGATCCAGAATGGTTTTATCATAACCAAAGGTTGTGTTTCGGTCGAGTCCATATTCAGCAGTACCTAAAACAAAAAAATGATCGTTTACCGGATAATAGTATTTAATTAATGGATTAAATTTTAATGCAGAAACGAGTTCTGTATCAATTTCCATGGCATAGTTCATAGTGAATCCGGTTAATATCCGGTCTGTTACAAAGTAACCAAATCGCGGTGTTATCTGAATTTTGTAGGAATAAAAATCACCCTTATCAGAAACACTCATACTTCCACCCCCACCGGCGCGATAAGTACCTTTTCCGGTAGGGTATCGCTGACTAAATCCCAGCAGAGGTATGAGTAAAAAAATTACAGTAATGGCGTAGCGCATGTTTTCATTTTTGGGGTTATAACGGTCAGAGTTTTGCCTGAATATATCCGCTTAATAATTCAATGGCGACATGATTATCACCACCAATAGGCACAATAATATCCGCAAACCGCTTACTGGGTTCAATAAACTCTTCATGCATAGGACGCACGGTTTTGATATAGCGCTGCATCACCTGGTCGATATTGCGGCCACGTTCCTCCATATCCCGTTTTACCACGCGCATAAATCTATGGTCGGCATCGGCATCAATAAATATTTTGAGCGACATCAGGTCGCGGATAAAGGGCTGGGTAAGCACCAGAATACCTTCCACAATCAGCACTTTTTTGGGCGTAACCGCAATCGTCTCATTTTCCCGCAAACAAGTGAGCATGCTGTATACGGGTTGATCAATCACATCTCCAGATTGCAATTGCCGGATATGTGTTTCAAGCAGTTCCCATTCGATGGCATCCGGATGATCAAAATTCATTTTTTTTCGATGCTCCTCCGGTGTTTCAGGATTATGCCGGTAATAAGCATCCTGCATCAATAGTGAAACGGCATCCGCATCTAATGTTTTAATCAGATTACGTACAAACGTTGACTTTCCTGAACCGGAGCCGCCGGCAATGCCTATAATAAACATATTATTCTTTTTCTGAGTGTGCTGTCAAAATAGCTTTAACACGTGGATTCATCACATAAAAAAAAGCCGGCGGAATTAATGCCAGTAAAATCATGGCCGGATATCCCATGGGCAATTGCGGGGCTTCATCATGATGACGTAAAATCTGATATTTTCTGCTGGCTAAATAATGATGATCGCTATGTCTGGTTAATTCGTACAGTACCATGCGACCAAATATATGATCAGAATTCCATGAATGCCAGGGCATAACACGTTCAAACTGACCACTTTGTTTTAAGGCGCGTTGCAGGCCATAATGTTCGATGTATTGCACTGACTCCAATAATAAAAACCCGCCAACTGCAGCCAGTATAAAATACAGACATGCAGCTAATCCGGCAAAACAGGCAATACTAATCAAGAGGATGAGTTCAAATACAAACAGGATTCCGAGTGTATTCTGCATTGAAAAAAAACGCGCTCCTGATTGTTTTAATTCCTGCATCTGAATATGCCAGGCTGATTTGAATGTGCCTATTATCGTTCGGAAATAAAATAAATATACAGGTTCATTATAACGAGCCGATGAAGGGTCTTGTGGCGTGCTTACATGCTTGTGGTGACCTTTGTTATGTTCAATAAAAAAATGCGCATATAAACTCGTCGACAATAAGGCGACAGCCATAACCTGTTCCGATTTTTTTACCCGGTGTCCGAGTTCATGCGCCACATTGATACCGATAACGCCGCAGGAAATACTCATGGCCAGTATTTTTCCAACACGTTCATAAACCTCCAAACCGGGTTGTTGGATCTGATACAGAAAAAGAATCAAAACGGCATATTGAACAGGCACATGACCATATAACATCCAGTCGTAAATACGGTCTTTTCGAACAATCTCTTCCTCCAGCGCCTGCAGATTATATCGGTCGGGCGGAAACAGCAACTCCACAAAGGGAATGAACAGAAAGGCATATACCAAAGCGGTGTACACCCAAATACCGTGAGATAGCAGGGAAAAACCTACCACTGCCGGCACCGAATACCCTACCAGATACTTTAAGGCTCTATATGGGAGCATGCGACAAATGTATAAAAAACGAAGGTCATTCGCATATGTGATGCTTGTCACGATACGAGCGTCGAACTTATTAGAACTTTGTTTTGTTAAAAACAGATAGTTATGGCAATAGAAGCACCATCAGGTATTTTTTTACCTTTTAATATTCAACACGCTTATGATTATGAGGCGTTTGTTCAATTAACAGCCCGTATGGTTCAGGAGAATACGACTACCGGGCCGGTTAAAAGCGAATCTCGCATCAGCGCTACCAAATTGAATTTGCAGCGACTGAACCGGATTACTAAAACCATGCACTTGTTGCCTGAGTGGGATACCGTAGACACATCAAAAACTTCCCGGTTGAGTTTCTTTGTGATATCCGAAACCTGGTGCGGGGATGGTGCGCAGATAGTACCCGCCTTATATAAGATTGCTCAGAAACTGGGTATTGACATGCGCATTATTTTGCGGGATGAATATCCGGATATTGCCGACCAATACCTCTTCAGAGGCACCAGGTCAATTCCGATTCTCGTTGTTTTCGATCAGGTGACCGGAAAACAATTGGGTGTTTGGGGGCCCAAACCAAAAGAAGCCCAGCAAATTGTGGATGATGCCAAACGTGATGGCATTCCGCATGATGATTATGTAATTACCTTACAAAACTGGTATAATCAAAATAAGACGATCAGTTTACAGCAGGAATTGTTCGCATTTTTGCGAGATTTGCTGTAAGCATACCACAGCGTGTTTTCATTCACACAAATTTCAACCGGCAATAATCGCCCTGCACTGCCACGTGAGGAGGAGCATAAGCTGCTATACGTGAGCATTTTCATGCCAATGGTATTTATTGCTTTAATGTGGATTGCACATCTGTTTGCATACGTTACCGGTATTGACCTGTCATCATTTGGTATTCTGCCTAAACATGTTTCCGGGTTACCTGGTATTATTTTTTCT
Source organism: Bacteroidota bacterium (assembly GCA_029571985.1). Lineage (GTDB taxonomy): Bacteria > Bacteroidota > Bacteroidia > Chitinophagales > BACL12 > UBA7236. Next base: position 126,289 of record JAKQVC010000048.1, read on the forward strand.
CCATTTATTCACGCTGACTGGGAACACTTATTATCTAACACAGTACCTTTTCTGGTATTAGGTTCGTTGATGATTTTCAATTATCGTAAAGTGGCATTTTTATCATTCGTATTCATTTGGATTGGAGGTGGATTATTGTTGTGGTTAACCGGAAGAGAAAATTATCATATTGGTGCAAGTGGAATTATTTATGGCATGGCATTTTTTATTTTCTTTAGCGGCGTACTGAGGAAAAACATTCAATCCATCGCCTTATCGCTCTTTGTTGTTTTCCTGTATGGCAGCATTGTTTGGGGACTGTTTCCACTTGATGTGCGCCTGAGTTGGGAAGGTCATACAATGGGCGCCTTATGCGGTGCACTTGCAGCTTTGTATTTCAGAAAGGTGGATTTGCCACCAAAAATCGAACTGGAAGACGATGAGGATGAGGATGAAGATGGGGATGATATTGATCCGAATAATCCGGATATCAGGCCCTCGCGATTTTCTGCATTACCTGATGATGTGCATTACGAGATCGTTGAACCATCTAAACATCCGGACAAAAAATGAACCCACAACTGGTTATTACAGCTGATGGTTCCCCTACCCTGTATGTTGATGAATGGCAGGAACATTATCATAGCATGCATGGTGCTGTGCAGGAATCGCGTCATGTATTTATTCAGGCAGGATTAATACCAGCATCCGAAAACAGCAAACAATTACAAGTACTTGAAATTGGATTAGGCACCGGATTAAATGCCTTACTTACACTGGATTATGCCCTGAAAAACGAAATAGATATCCGGTATACCGCATTAGAACCATTTCCGGTAAGCACAGATATACTGTCGCATTTTGCCCCTGAACATTTAATTGCGTTAGAAAGTGGCGCAACTTTTTTTCAGGCATTACATCAGGCAGCGTGGGAAACCGAGATTGATCTCCACCCTCAATTTCACCTGCTGAAAATAAAAACGATGGTGCAGCATTTTTTGCGAGATGACTATGCAGACCTGATTTATTATGATGCCTTTTCTCCAAGAGTGCAACCTGATATGTGGACCATCGCCATCTTCCAACAGATGTTTCAGGCACTAAAGCCCAAAGGCATTTTGGTTACTTATTGCGCTAAAGGTGATGTCAGAAGAGCCCTCCTAAACACCGGATTTAAAGTAGAACGCATGCAAGGCCCTCCCGGCAAACGCGAAATGCTGCGCGGTATCAAAATGTAGGGTATTTTTAAGTCGTGAAAGATGTATTAATCGTAGGAAGCGGATTCGCTGGTTTATCCTGTGCTGTTGAAGCGATCATGCGCGGTTTGTCGTTTGACTGCATCGACATGTTGCAGGACCATACATCTACGCGCATCGCCGCAGGCATAATTAATCCGGTTACCGGTAGAAAATATCAGCTGCAGGAACAATATGCTGAATTATTCGAAGCGGCAACAGTGGCTTACCGGAAAATTGAGCAGCTTACCGGAAAAACGATTATGCAACAACTACCCATTTTTAAAATGCATAAATCGGAGGCCGCACTTGAAGCCTGGATACACGCAAGTCGGCAAACGGAAAAATCAACGTATATCAATTCCACGCCATCACCACAAAAATGGCATAAGCATATTGATTACCGCTATGGGAGTATCTTGGTTGAATCCGGTGCAAGAGTAGATGCACGGCAATTATTTGAAGGCATACACGCTTTATATCCTGTTCAGCGTTCAACTATTCAGTATGACGACATTGAATTAAAAGAAGACTACTGCTTGTGGCAACAATCCATGTATAAGCATATCATTTTTTGTGAAGGATATCAGGTAAAGAATAATCCCTGGTTTAAACACATACATATACGTCCATCAAAAGGTGAATGCTTGCTCGTGCGTATACCACATTTTAATTGCCCGGTCATCGTGCAAAAGCATACATTTATTGTGCCCTATGGTGATGATCGATATTGGGTTGGAGGCACGAATGATTTTGTTGCGGATGATGATGCACCTACTGAAACTAAACAGGAGGAATTACTGGACGGCCTCCGGGATACTATTCGGTTAACCTTTGAGGTAGAAGGGCATTTTGCCGCTATTCGGCCCACCATGCGCGACAGGCGGCCTGCAGTTGGCACACATCCCGAACATCATCATGTGCATATACTCAACGGACTGGGAACAAAGGGCGCGCTTTTGGCTCCTTATCATGCACATATGCTTTTTAACAAAATATTTAACCAAATGCGCATAGACCCAAAGGTGGATGTTCAGCGATTTGCATTGTAACTTTACCCAATACACGCTTACATATGCATAAATGGATGACTACCCTCTGTTGTATGGGGATTTTATTTGTTGCTCAGGCACAGGATGATGTTAATCAGTGTTACAGAAAAGATGCCGGAGGACTTATTCGCGAACACAATGTAGATTTTCGCACGCTTGATTTATATGTTGCCTTCAAGCCGGAAGACGGCTTAGTGGAAGGTCGTGCATTTTACACATTTGCACCTATACAACCTCAAGTGGACAGCGTCTTTTTAGACGGACCTGGTATTCGGGTAGATAATATTGAATTGGATGCAAACAACACCCGGTTCAAAATTGATAGTGCCGGTATCACTGTTTTCTTTGATCCGCCGCTGCAGCGAAATGCAGAACATACCTTACAGATTTTCTACGCTGCCAATCCAAAAAGAGGTATTTATTTTAACGGCTGGAATGTTGCACAAACTGACAATCCGAATGACCCGACAATCAAGCGGAAACAAATCTGGACACAAGGACAAGGTATCGACAATCGTCATTGGATTCCATCTTATGATGGATTAAATGATAAAGTCATCACCAACTTACATATTACTTTCGACAGCAGTTATCAGGTAATTTCCAATGGCAGATTGATGACAAAAGAGGTGTCAAAAAATGGCACCTATACCTGGCACTACAGCATGTCGCATCCGCATGCCATGTATCTGATCATGTTAGCTATCGGCAAATACGGTCATCTTGATTACAAAAGTAAAAATGGCATAACCACCACCCAATATTATTATCCCGGCACAGAAGCTTATGCCGAAAATACCTATAGGTATACAGCTGAACTTATGGATTGGATGGCTTCGAGCACAGGCGTAAAATATCCTTGGGAAACCTATGCGAATGTGCCTGTTCAGGAGTTTTTATATGGCGCCATGGAAAATACAACCGCCACTATTTTCAGTGATTTTTTCTATCAGCTCCCGGCCAGTAATCCGGATAAACAGTATATCGAAATTAATGCGCACGAATTAACACATCAGTGGTTTGGAGATTATATAACAGCGTGGAGCGGTTCAAGTCACTGGTTACAGGAAAGTTTTGCCACATATTATGCTAAACATTTTGCTCAGCATATTTATGGTGATGATTATTATAACTGGAAGCGACGTGAAGAAATGCTTACAGCCATTCAGGCAGATATATCAAATGACATTAATGTTGCGAACAGCAGTGCCGGGTCACCTTTAGTATATCAGAAAGGCAGTTTTGTTATTGACATGTTGCGCTATGTAGTTGGAGATGAATCATTTAACATCGCTATTACGGATTTCCTGCAATCACATCCATATACAAATGTGTCAAGCCAGGATTTTGAAATGCAATTCATGAAATCGTTAGGCATGAACATGCATTGGTTTTTTGATGAGTGGATTTATCGCGATGGATTTCCGGTGTATGCTGTAAAGTGGAATGCGCTGCAAACCCGCACAGATGTTACGGTTCAGCAAGCACAAGCACAAACGGCTACATCAAAACTATTCACCATGCCGATACATATTCAGGTGCATTATCTGGATGGCTCGTATGATGAGCAACGTATTACCATTGCAGATTCTTCTACCGTGATATCATTTGCTAACCCTGATAAAAAACCCGTTGCTTTTGTATTATTTAATCCGAACACCATGGTTTTATCTACCTTAGATTTCCCTAAACCTTATGGTGAATTAAAATTACAAGCCTTTAATGCACCGAATATGCTCGATAGATACGATGCTGTTGTAGCCATGCGTGATTCACCTATCGACGTGAAACGCGCAGATTTAATTACCTTATTCAATCGCGAACAATTTCACGCAATTAAAAGTGAAATCGTTGCACAGTTAAGTGGTGATGCTGATAAAAGCTCTATTCAATTACTCAAATCAGCCGTATATGATAAGGACCCATTGGTGCGCAGAAGTGTGTTGGTGAATATGAAAGAACTTCCGGGTAAAATGGAAAAAGATATTGCCAGTTTGTTGCACGATGACAACTATGTAAATATTGAAATAGCCTTACGCCGTTTATATGAATTCGACCCAAAACACATTGAAACCTATTTACAGGAAACCAATGGCGTTTACGGTGCCACTAACAATGTGCGGATCGCCTGGCTGGAAATTATGTGCCGGGAGCACGATAATGCGGTTATCAGTCAACTGATTGCCATGAGCAGCAGTCAATACGAATTCCGCACACGGGTAGCAGCCATGAACACCATTGCCGGCTTGAACTATTGCAATGAGCAACTCGTCAGCCACCTGTTTGATGCGCTTATAAGCCCAAATCACCGCCTGTCAAACCCCGCCAGAACCATTTTACTCAATTACAAGAAGAATCCGGATTATGCCGTTATGATTAAAAGCTACTACGAAGGCCATATGTGGTCTGACTGGGAAAACAGGCGTATCGGTACTGTTAAGGATTAAGGAAATGTACATCCGTGTACTTTACGGTACACAGATTCTACGGGTTTTACACATCGTTTCAACACGTTATCAACACCTGCCGAAAATTCTATACACATTCGGCTTTTAGCCTTGTACCGTGTGCGTTGTGTACCCTATAATGCAGTACTATCAAGGGTTTCGCGTACTGCCTCCCCGCCGTACATCTATGTGGATATTAGAGTTGTACCACATAATTGGCTCTGTTTCAATGCACTGTGTGCATTAGATTATTTCCGTTCGTACGTACGACAAACGAATTTTGATAACAGTCGAACAACCTCTTGTGACCAGGTTCAAGCACAATTGGGGAAAAATTCGACGCTATCAAGTATGAATGAAGAAAAGAAAACCGGAAACCGGGGCAGGATTTTGTACCTTATCCTGATTTTCTTGCTCCTGGGCATGAACGGATGGCTGTTCTACAATGCAGTGCAGAATAAAACGGAGCGGGAAGAAAATGCCCGGCTGTTAGAGGAGGCAAAAATTGCCAACAAGCTGCTTGACGAACAGTATCAGACTGCCAAACAGCAATTGACGGATCAGAAGGGCGACTTTTCTGAAAAGGACTCCCTGATTGCCGTTTTGGAAGCTGAACTTGATAGTCGCAGAAATGAAATAGCCACTTTGCTAAAAACCTGTAACTTTTTCAATGGCAATGCCAAAACCAATGAGAAAAAGATTGACGAGGTTAAGGAAGAGGTGAAAACGATGGAAGTAGATTGTAGCCAATACAAAGCGCAATTAGACGAATTGAATGCACGGTATCTGGCTTTGCAGGAAGATTTTGAAGAATTACAGTTCTTATATGAGCAGGAAGTAGGTCGCAGTGAGCAATTACAATACGACAAAGATTCCATTTTAGATTTAGCCGGATTCATTTTGTCGAAAGACATAACAATTACCGGTATTCGTAAACGTGGAAACGGCAATGATGCTGAAGGTCAAAACGCAAAGCACACCGAAATGCTGAAAATTTGTTTCGATGTTCTGCCAAACCGCTTGTCGGCCGGAAAAGACCAAACGTTCTTAGTGCGCATCATCGCACCAAATGGCAAAGTATTATTTGATACTAAAAACGGATCAGGCGAATTTGTGAATAAGGAAAAAACAGAAGACAATTTATACTCAATGGCAGCCACTTACAAATACGATGGCTACGAAGTAGAAAGTCACTGCGTTTATTGGGAACAGGATGAAGAATTTAAAGCCGGTACATATACGGTAAAATTATATCACAACGGATACCTCAGCTCCCGCAGCTCATTCACCTTGAAAAAAGCTGTCATGGAAGACCTGATGTCAAAAATGAACTAAACCTGTAGAAAGGTAAGTATGAAAGGAGAACCTCAACGGAAGTTGGGGTTTTTTTGTGAGTGGTGAGTGGTGAGTGGTGAGTGGTGAGTGGTGAATGAGGAATAAGGAATGAGGAATAAGAATTTATGCAATGGACAATCACATCTTCCTACTTATTTGTATTGTCCCACCACTTATTACCTGATACCTGATACTTGATACCTGATACCGAATTTGGGAAGGAATAAGGAATAAGGAATAAGGAATAAGGAATAAGGAATGAGGAATAAGGAATAAGGAATGAGGAATGAGGATTTATGCATCAGGATAATCACTTCTTCCCACTTACTTATATTGTCCCACCACTCATTACCTGATACCTGATACTTGATACCTGATACCAAATTTGGGAAGGAATAAGGAATAATTTTTAATGGCATTCCACTAATGCGAACGGCCGGATTGCTTCGCCGCTCCTTGGGTCGCGGCTCGCAATGACGGTTACCGAATGAAACTAAGTGATTGCGAAGCAATCACGCTCAAACATCCACACATCATGACGTCGACACGTCGGCACGTCGACACCCCTCACTCCGCTTTTTCTTTCCAAAACTTCCCCTCCCGAATTTCGAATTTTAGAAACAGCGCATCGAGCGGACCGTTTTTCATTTTTATTTTGGCTGAAGGTTTAAGGCCGATATATTTTGCGGCTTCTTCATTGCCAGTGAATATCCAGGCCGTCCAACCGGCGTATTTGTTTTTTAATACGTTGCCTATCATCTGATAAAAGGCAATGATATCCGGTTTTTCAATTCGCTCGCCGTAAGGCGGATTCATAATAAGTATACCTTTTTCAGGTGGTGGATCAGCAAGCTGGAAATCGCGTTTGAAAAAGGTCATTTGCAACTCCGGTATCGCTGTTTGCGCATGGGCAATTGCTGCATTGATATTTCTGCCTTCTATATCGCTGGCAAGCACATGTACTTTGCGTATTTTTTGTTTTGCAGCTGCATCTACCATAATTTGACGATATAGGGCTGCATCGTAACTCTGCCAACGCTGAAAAGCAAAATGCTTTCTGATTAATCCCGGTGCTGTCTGCGTTGCAATTAATGCAGCTTCAATAGGCAGTGTGCCACTTCCACACATCGGGTCGTATAAGGTGCTGTTGCCATCCCAACCCGTAAGCATAATTAAACCGGCTGCCAGTACTTCTGTCATCGGTGCCGCATGTGTGCCTGTTTTATAACCCCTGATATGCAATGAATCGCCGGAACTATCCAAACTCACCTGCACCTGATCACTGCCGATATGCAAATGCAATTGATAATCAGGCGCATCTCTGTCGACACTTGGTCGCTCATCAAATCGCTCCCTGAAATGATCGGCGATGGCATCTTTTACTTTAAGGGCCGCATAGTTTGAATGCGGAAAATATTGAGAACTCACTGCCTGTGTAATCGCGAAGGTATCATCCACCCCCATTACCTCCGCCCAATCGTAATTTTTAATAAGGCGATATAATTCTTGTTCTGTTCTTGCCCGACCTTCCACAATTGGAATCATTACCTTGAGAGCCGTGCGCAAATAAATATTACAGGCATACAGCAGGTATTTATCGCCTTTACATTGCACTGCTCTGTTGAGCACAACCACATCCTGTGCACCAAGGGCATACAATTCATTCGCCAGCACCTGCTCCAGCCCCTTGTATGTTTTTATAATGATGGGAAATTCCATTGAAGTAAAGGTAGAAGAATCTAAGTTAAAGGGTAAACTGCAATACACATCGCCACGCATGAGTGTGCCTTACAGCATACAGGTCAAAGAAAAAGGCCTGTCGAAACCGACAGGCCTTCTCAATATCATCAGCGATAATTATTTACTGCCAGCATAGCAATTGAAATCAACGTTTTTGTCGAGTTGCGACATAAAGTTGTTCAATAAACCTGCGTATAATACATCTGCAGTGCCTTTGTTATCACCAATCGTATAACGTTCCCAAACGGTTGGTTCCTGACGGCTGCAACCCGCATGTGGAGAGTATTTTACGCGGCCCCAACGCAAGTCTTTTTTAAAGATCAGTGCTGCAACTTTAACTGCACCATCTTTAGGCATACTGATATCTACATAGTAGGTCCAGTTCAAATTGCGCATCAACACATCGAAACTCATCCATGGTGTTGACATGCTTTTATCCTTATACAAGTGCAATTTATAGTTGATACGTGCACCATCCGTGCTTACATATTCAAATTTATAGTACAGTGCGCTACCATTATTGTTAGCAGCTTTAGCCACATTACCTTCATGGTTCATTGAAAGAAATTCTTTCATAACCACCTGGCTTTTTGCTTCAGCGCCCAGGAAGCCAACAAAGGCAACCATCAGGCATATATGCAATATCTTTTTCATTATGGTCTATTTATCGGGTTAGGGTTATTTTTCTTTTTTAGTTGCTGATTCTTTTGAACGGTCAGCATGTGTTTTCAGATTCTTCAGATAATAATCACCCACACAACGACCCTGTTCAACACCATCTAAGATATCGCAATCGAAGTGGATACCACCATACATCCTGCTATATGCAGCTTCATCAGCAGCAGCCTGGAATGATTTGAATTCGCGTGGTAACAATCCAATATTCACGTGTGAACTATCAACAAAGGCGAGGTTATCACCAATCAGTCCGGTCATAATTGTTGCGGCTGCACCGGAGAAACCAGAGTGGCCTGAAGTATAACCAGCGAATGGAGGTGTTTCCACATAAGGCTCCCATGTAGGTTCAATATTTTCACGAATAACTGTCTTAGGACGAACCAGGTTTACACGGTATTTAGTATGCCATACAGTGATACAAGCATCATTCATTGCAGCAGCTGTAAGTGCATATAATTCGGCAGCACGGTCAAGCTTCATATCTTCAGACTTAACGAAATTGCCTAAGATTTCCATCCAGTGTCCCGGAGGAGTAGAAGTTTCACTCGGATCATCCGCCCAGTATTGAGCGATGGTGCGTTGTTCTTCAGTAAGGGTTCTGTCTACTTCCCAAACTTTGTAAGCTTGTTTGTATAATTCACCGGTTGTATCACCAATACCATTATAGGCAGGGGCCTTATCGATATCACATTGTGCACCGTCTTTTACAAAAAATGGACGGTGATCACCCCAAAATGGCTCGAGTGCTACCTGATTGAAATCAGTTGGCTCCCAAAGTGCCGGATGACCTTCGCGTGAAGGTGCTTTATATTGCTTATAGCGTGTTTCTACGTAGCCATCAGCCTCGCTCCACTCTAAAATCGCATTTGCTAATTCTTCACCATAATCCATTGAACGTTGCAATACTTCATCGGTTACACCGGCTTCTTTACGACGTTCTATCTGGCTGTCATGCAGGTCGTTCAAAGTACCAACACCTGCTGTAAAATACCTCGCCAACATACCATCCTGTACGAGATACATCGTTTCAGTAACGCATGTTTGCCAGTCGTATACCTTTCCGGCATCAGGACGTGGCAGGTTTTCTAAACCATTTAATTGACCTTCAAGGGTATAGTGATTCGGCGCTCCGCCAATTTGTGCCTCATACAATCCGATGGCAATGTAGGCATACATACGTGCCGCATCAGGGGGAGATAACCTTTCAGTTCCTACATACTGGAACATCGCATCCCACCATTCGAGGAGGAATTGTGCGCTTTCTTCACTAGAAGGCTTACTGGCACTGTTGTAAAGTGGATTCGCACCACCTTTAGATTTGTCACCACATGATGATGAGAAAACAGCAACGCCTGCAAGCATCACAACAAGTAAGTGTTTAAATTTCATGACTCTTGGAGTTTTGTTAGCAGTTGATAAAGTTGAGCGCAAAGTTAATCAAATAACCGCTCTCACCCTGCATTAACAAAACATTTACAGAGGCTGTACTTAGCCCCCCTACTTACTCCCCTACCTTTGCAGTTCAAACCGTAGACTAGGCATGAAATCTCTATTAAGCACCATCACAGGCATTAGTGTGCTCACCATTTTGAGCAGCTGTGGCTCAGGTAAAAACAGTAAAGATTACCTGAACGACTGGAAATTTACTGAAAATATCGACAAAGCAAAAATTGTTAAAACCGACGGTGAGTCAGGCAAAATGTTCGATTTGCTGACTTCAAAAACCACCGGTATCACCTTTAACAATGAATTGATTGAAACCTTTGACCTCAACTACTACCGGTACGGCTATTCGTATAATGGCGCAGGTGTAGGTGTTGGCGATTTCAATAACGACGGACTGCAGGACCTGTATTTTTCAGGCAACGTGGTTCCTGACCGCATGTACATCAACAAAGGCAATATGCAATTTGAAGATGTTACCGCAAAATGCGGCATCAACGGAAAACCAGGCTGGAGCACAGGTGTTACGGTTGTCGACATTAATGAAGACGGATGGAAAGACATTTATGTATGTCGCGCCCGCTACGAAGACCCGGAAAAACGCCGCAACCTGTTGTATGTAAACAACCAGGATGGCACTTTTACAGAAAAAGCAAAGGAATTCGGTATCGATGACGATAGTTATTCTACACACGCAAACTTCTTTGACGCAGATAATGATGGCGACCTCGACTTATATGTCGTGACCCACCCTACCGATTTCAAAGACAAAAACAAACAAAAGAACTATCAGAAAATTGAAGAGGGTACCAATATGAGTAACCGCTTCTATCGCAATGAAGGAAATGGAAAATTTGTTGAATGTCATGCACAGGTGGGTATCAATAACCATGGCTTTGGTTTATCTGTAACAACCGGTGATATCAATGATGATGGTTGGATGGATGTATTTGTAGGTAATGATTACATCATGCACGACTACACCTACCTGAATCAGGGTGATGGCACCTTTAAAGAATCAAGCCGCGAAATCCTGACTAAAACTGCATACTATGGTATGGGAACAGATGTTGCCGACTACAATAATGACTTGTTGATGGATATGTTTACCGTTGACATGGATATTGAAGGTAACTATGGTACCAAAACGTTCATGCAATCAAATAAGCAAACATTTTTACGTACCCTCGTAAATGGTGGATATTTGCAGCAATATGGACGTAATGCACTTCAATTAAATAATGGTATTGGTAAATTCTCAGAGGTTGCCAATTTCGCCGGTGTATCTACTACCGGATGGAGCTGGAGTCCTTTGTTTGCTGATTATGATAATGACGGTTATAAAGACTTATATGTTTCTAACGGCTTCCTGAAAGACAGCCACATGGATATCATGGAAGTGTATGTTAAGCTTACGCGCGCAAACCGACTTTCTGATTCTTCAGAATACATGACATTGCGCAAGCAAATCCCTGAAAACTCCGTACTCGAATGGCCAAACGCTATGTTCCGCAACAAGGGTGATTTAACCTTTGATGATGTGCGTGAAGAATGGGGTATGTATTTCCCTTCAACTTCTTACGGTGCAGCTTATGCCGACTTCGATAATGATGGCGACGTAGACATCGTGTTGAACAATGCCAATCTCGAAACATTTATTGCCAGAAACAATTCAACTAAAGTAAATGGTAACAAATATTTACGTGTTGATTTAGTTGGTGAAAAATCTAATCCTGATGGTCTGGGCGCTAAAATTTATGTTACCGCCGGAAATAGTTCACAAATGGTGCAGATGGAAACGGTTAAAGGCTATTTGTCATGCTCTGAGCCTATTGCACATTTCGGTTTAGGTAACGTTGAAAAAGTTGACCAGGTAGTTGTTCATTGGTTAGATGGTAAAGAAAATGTACTCACCAATGTTGGTACAAACACCACTATTGTTGTTGACCATAAAGATGCCGTTAAAACAAATCGTTCTGCAGTGCCTAAACCGGCGGCGGTTTTAGCTAATGCAACAACAGATTTAAAAATTGATTTTGCACATAAGGAAAATGAATTTGATGATTTCGATCGCGAATTCCTGATACCTAAAGAGTTAAGCAATTTAGGTCCCGGTATTGCTGTAGGTGATGTGAATGGAGATGGCAATGACGACTTCTTCATCGGTGGTGCCAAGAATCAAAGCGGTGCCATCTATACTCAGAATGCAAATGGCACTTTCACAAAATCAAATTTCGCTGCCGGTGCAGAAGATATTCAATCAGAAGACATGGGTGCTATCTTTTTTGATGCAGATGGCGATGCTGATATGGATTTGTATGTTGTAAGTGGTGGAAGTGATTTTCCAAAAGATGACCCGAATTTAGCTGATCGTTTATATATAAACGATAGCAAAGGCAACTATAAATGGAACAAGGACGCATTACCAAAAATGATTGCATCCGGTTCAACAGTTGTTGCTCAGGATTATGATAAGGATGGCGATATGGACCTGTTCGTAGGCACGCGCATCATCCCGGGCAACTACCCTTTCCCGGCTAAGAGTTATATACTCCAAAACAATAAAGGAAAATTCACAGACGTAACCAAAACGGTTGCACCTGAACTGGAAACTATTGGATTGGTTAGTGCGGCATTATGGACAGATATTAATAATGATGGCGACTACGACCTGATGTTAAATGGTGAATGGATGCCAATTACCGTATTTGAAAACAATAACGGTAAATTGAAAAACATCACGAACCAGGCTGGTTTATCAGAATCAACAGGCTGGTGGAATAGTTTAACAGCAGGCGATTTTGATAATGATGGCGACATGGATTATGTAGCCGGAAACTTTGGTATCAACCTGAAATATCGCCCGAAAGAAAAGCCAATCGAATTATTCTATGATGATTACGATAACAATGGCACACATGATATCATCATGGGTTACTGGCAGGGTGAACATTTGTATCCGCAAAAAACACGCGAGCGGATGATTGAACAAATGAAAGATATCGAAACAATATTCCCTGACTGGGATAGCTATGGCCGTGCTGAAGTTTGGGATTTTTATGGTCGCAAACGCATGGAGAATTCGCAATTACATTATAAAGCGAACACCTTTTATACCAGCTATATTGAAAACCTGGGCAATAACAAATTTGCCGTAAAACAAATGCCAAACGAAATGCAGGTATCAAGCACATTTGGCATTGTTGTAATGGATATTAATCAGGATGGAAATTTAGACATGGTTAGTCATGGTAATTTCTATGAAACTGAAATTGAAACAAACACGCAGGATGCCGGTATTGGTAATGTGATGTTAGGCAATGGTGATGGTACATTTACTAATCTGCCTGCGCGCTATTCTGGTTTCTATTCTGCAGCAAATGCAAAATCACTGGCTATCATCCGCGTTGGATCTGCAAAGGCTCCTTATTTATTAACCACAAACAGCAATGGTCCTGTTGAAGCATTTAAGTGCTTGAATACTAATCAAACAGTAGCCATAATGCCTTCAGATGCATACGCAATTATTACATACGCCGATGGCAAAAAACGCCGTCAGGAGTTCTATACCGGTTCAGGCTATCTGAGTCAGAGCGCACGTGCCGTTATAGTAAATGATGCCATGATGCAGATCACTGTTTATGACGCAAAAGGAAATGCACGCGCTGTGTACGGCACGCAGATTACAATGAATAAATAAAGAATTCAGGTATAATTAATTCAATGAAAGCGACAATGAAAATACAACACACACTATTAATTGCCGGATGCACAGCCTTAAGTGTGCTATCGTCCTGCAATTTATTCAAGAGCAGCGATGCAGATACGCGCGGCTCTGTAATCATTGATAAAAACCGCGAAGTAACACTCGATGGAAATAGCGGTAAATTATTCGATATCCTGACTAATAAATCTACAGGGATCGATTTTGTCAATGATTTAACCGAAAATTATTCTGTAAACTGGTGGAGGTATTCTTATATCTACAACGGCGGGTCTGTTTGTATCGGTGATGTTAACAAAGACAATTTGCCCGACTTGTTTTTTACCGGCAACCTCGTCCCAAGCAGGCTTTATCTCAATAAAGGCAATTTGCAATTTGAGGATGTTACCGCAAAATCAGGTATTGCTAGTAGAAAAGAAAAATGGCCTTATGGTGCATCCATGGTTGATTTTGACGGTGATGATGACCTCGATATTTATATCTGTATGAGCCGTTGGGATAATCCGGAACAACGCGCCAACGAAATGTGGGTAAATAATGGGGATGGCACATTCACCGAAATGGCTGCTAAACTCGGCATCGATGATAAATCATATAGCACGCATGCCAATTTCTTCGATTGCGATAATGATGGCGATTTGGACATTTATCTGGTTACTCACCCGGTAGATTTTATCGACAAGAACAAAACACGTTATTTCCAGAAAATCGAGCAGGGCAAAAACCTCAGCAACCAGTTCTATATCAATAATGGCGATGGCACATTCTCTGAGGTTCATATGCAAATGGGAATTAATAACCATGGCTATGGACTGAGCGCAACTGTTGGCGATATTAATGACGATGGGTTCCAGGATGTTTTTGTTGCCAACGACTATGCGATGTATGATTATGTGTATGTGTATGACAACAAAACAAAAAAGTACCGCGACGAATCATTAACAGCCATTAAAAAGACATCTATCAACTCGATGGGTTCTGATATAGCTGACTTTAATAATGATGGTTTCCTGGATATGTTCGTGGTAGACATGGATATGGAGGATAACTATACCTACAAAACCTTTATGTTATCCAGCCAGGTTGAAATCATGCGTATTTTATTAAACGCAGGGTATGGCTATCAGAATCGTTCTAACTCTATGCAAATGAATAACGGAGATGGCACATTCTCTGAAATCAGCCGCACGGCAAACGTATCTACAACAGATTGGAGTTGGACTACCTTCTTTACAGATTTTGATAATGATGGGTATAAAGATTTATATATTGCAAACGGATTTTTACGCGATTTCCATGTAGATGAATCTGAAACCTATCATAAGCTGCGCCGAGCCGTGCGTATCGAGGATAGCACGGTTTATTATGAAGTGCGCAAAGAACTTCCAAACTATGTACTCGATCACCCGAACTACATTTTCCGCAACAATGGTGATTTAAGCTTTGAGGATATGCGCGATAAATGGGGCATTTACTATCCATCAATTACTTATGGTGGTGGGTATTCTGACCTTGACCGCGATGGTGATATCGATATGGTAATCAGTAACGTAAACCAAAGTCCTTGGGTTTACCGAAACAATTCTGAAAAAATGAATCTCGGTAACAACTACATCAATTTCAAGGTAAAAGGTTATGCCAAAAACTCTGCCGGTTTAGGAACTAAAGTGCGCATATTTACCGGCAATCAACAACAATACATCCAGACTTCAGCCAGCCGTGGCTATATCACCACTATTATTGATGATATCCATTTCGGTGTTGGCAAATCAACACAAATCGACCGCGTTGAAGTTGAATGGTTAGATGGCACCAAACTCATGTTAACGAATGTGCCGGTTAATCAAGTTGTTGTGCTTGATCATGCTCAAGGTTCTAAATCTATTCAATTCCCTGAACGCATAAGCTCTAACAAAACATTTGCAGAAGTAGGTTCAAAAATCGGTGTCGACTTCGAACATAAAGAAGCTGATTACGATGATTATCTGCGCGAATTTTTGCTCCCGCATAAAATGTCGACACTCGGCAGCGGAATTGCTGTAGGTGATGTAAACGGCGATGGTAGCGATGATTTCTATGCAGGTGGTGCCGCCGGTCAAAGTGGTGCCATGTATATTCAAACAGCAAATGGCTCATTTGAAAAAAGCAACTTTGTTCAAGGCGCCAACGATGGTTTAACTTCTGAAGATGCCGGATCTATTTTATTTGATGCCGATAATGATGGCGATAATGATTTATATGTTGCATCCGGAAGTAACGAATGTTCTGCAACTGATGCACGCCTCGCTGACAGATTATACATCAATGATGGCAAGGGCAATTTCAAGTTGAATAAACAGGCAATTCCGGATATTAAATCCAGTAGCTCAGTAGTAACTGCTGCAGATTATGATAAGGATGGCGACATGGACTTGTTTGTTGGTGGTCGCCAGATTCCGGGCAGATATCTGGCTTCAGCTTCCAGCTATATCCTGCGCAATGATGGTGGCAAATTCACTGATGTTAGTGCTGAAGTTGCCCCTATGCTGAATAATATCGGTATGGTTACAAGTGCCCTCTGGAGTGACTTTAACAACGACAATGCATTAGACTTGATTATTACCGGCGACTGGATGGCTATCACCTTCCTGAAAAACAGCGGGGGCAAATTCAGTGATGTTACTTCATCTACAGGACTTGCGAACGCAACCGGCTGGTGGCAGAGCATCAATGGTGCCGATTTAGATAATGATGGCGATATGGATTATGTAGTTGGAAATTTCGGTACTAACCGCCGTTACAAAAATACCGTGTCAACACAAGGCAAACCACTTCCACTGGAAGCGTTCTTATACGATTTCGATAAAAGTGGTACCGAAGATTATATCATGTGTTATTATCAGCATGATAAACTTTTCCCTGTAAAAACACGTGAGCGTATGCTCGAACAGATTCCTTCCATTGAAGAAAAATTCCCGACCTGGAATGAGTATGGTATTGCAACTGTTCAGGATATGTTTGGCGACGATTTGGAAAAATCCATACATAAAACTGCATATGTATTCCACTCTTCTGTATTGATGAATGAAGGAAATGGTAAATTCACCATGAAGTTTTTACCAAACTATGCGCAAATCTCTACCGTATTCGGAACCGTTATTGATGACTTCAATGAAGATGGTTATGCTGATATCCTGCTGCATGGTAACTTCTATAATACAGAAATTGAAATTACCCGTCATGATGCCGGTACCGGATTATTGTTACTCGGTAAAGGAGATGGCACCTTTGATTATCGCCGCGGATTTGAAACAGGGTTTAAGAGCGATGGCGATGCAAAAGCCTTAGCAACTATCCTGGATGCAAAAACCAAGCAACCGGTGATATTAATTGGCAACAGTAATGGTAAAATGAGCGCTTATGGATTAACCACCGCCATTAAAACCATTGAACTCGCCAGCTCAGATGCCTATGCCATTATAACCTATGCGGATGGCAAAAAAGCAAAACAGGAATTATATGCCGGAAGCGGATACCTGAGCCAGAGTGCAAAGTATGTGCGTATTACCGCCAATGTGAAACAGGTGGATGTATACGATTACAAAGGCACTATGCGTACGGTTTATCCAATGAATATGGCTGCCAAATAAATGGCAATAAGCAAATACAAAACAAAAGGCTGTCAACGTATTGACAGCCTTTTGTTTTTTACAGAAAATCCGGCGGATTTACCATGCGATATTGGCCATTCCATTTGGCCTTATCTCTGATTTCAGCTACCTGTCGCACAGCGGGTAATATTTTGCGAATATGGTCAATACAAAACTGCTGCCTTTCCGACTCGCGCACCAGTGTAAGCATTTCATACTCATCACGCAGCGAGAAACCGATATAGTGTCCTAATTTGAATGAGGTAAAATCAAATCCGGGTTTCTCAATCGTGGAGAGAATATCCAATAACCCAAACAACTCCCTGGTAAGCTCTTCCAGTTCGGCACGCAGGCGACTATGTTTATCTTCAAGATTAGGCAGTAACGAAATAATGGCACCCGCATATAATTTCTCAGGCACTTCACGAACAACTTCCAGCACTTTAAAAGCATGTAAGCCCAATGCCTGGATATCCATCTCTCCGTCAGGATATACCTTATGCACATTTTCAACCCGCATTTCTGTGCCGATATCTAAAATAGTATTCTGCTCAACAATGGGGATACCAAATGTCTTTTGTTCGGCAGCACATTCCTGTATAAGCTGCTTGTAGCGAGGTTCAAAAATATGCAGATTGATGCGTTCGCCCGGAAAGGCAACCATGTTTAAAGGAAATATTGGAATGAATTTTTGCATCTGGTCACTCAGTTTTTTTCACCCGCCCGAATACGTCCGGGAATTGTATTTGATTTTGGCGGAATAGCGCAGGAAAAAGCTGCATTGTATCTGCAAAAAGGCTGATAAGCAAAATTAAAGTCCACAATTGCCTTCCCTTCCTCATTGATATATACATCCAAATATCTCCCCCCTGCATACGTTTCATCGCCGTTTGTGCCATCATAAAACGGCATAAAGTACTGCCCTGCTTCTACTTTTTTACTATTGGTTAACGGTGCATATATTTCAAGCTTAGCTGATATCGAATCCAATTGAATATATACATAGCCAACTGTGCGATATTTTTCTTCAACGCCTAATGTGGTTGGCATAACAAAAACAGTTCCGTTGTGCATTGGTTCAAAGTCGGCAATTAATCGATAATGCTCATCAACCGGAAAATAATCAACCCCTTTAAATGTCATCCTTGCCTCAGGTGTTAAAGGCGAATCCTCGCTGTTAAAAAAAGCCTTCACCTCATTCCTATGTATATTTACATAGTCAATGTAATTTTGAATGCCTATTTCAATAGGGTCTTGTTTGGCCGTGCAGGATGCCATTACCAATAACAGGTATAAAACAAAGCAGCTGGTTATGCCGTTTCTGAACATGCTTCAAATATACATGAACCAATAGTATTCAACCAACCGGATGACAACCTATGTTTGATATTGAATCTTTCAGAGCGTATTGTCTCGCAAAAAAGGGCGTGACAGAAGAATTACCTTTTGGTGACGACACACTGGTGTACAAGGTACTCGGCAAGATGTTTGCACTAACAGGCATCAATAGCGACCCGTTCAGTTTGAACCTGAAATGCGATCCGGAAATGGCCATACAACTGCGTGAAAGATACCCTGCCGTGCAACCTGGTTATCATATGAATAAACGCCATTGGAATACCGTAGTGGTAGATGGTTCTATTCCCATCAAAGAAATCAAAAACATGATTGACAGCAGTTATCAGTTAGTGGTTGCCGGATTACCAGCTAAATTGCGTCAATCGCTCGAATCATGATTACCGATACCGACATATTATACCTGGATAACCATCTGATTGCTATCAATAAAAAACCAGGACAGATTGCTCAGTCAGACAAAACAGGCGATACAAGTCTGGTTGAAGAAGTCAGTGCTTACATCAAACAAAAATTCGAAAAGCCGGGTAATGTGTATTTAGGTTTGTTGCACCGCATCGACAGACCTGTTAGCGGTGTATTGCTGTTTGCGCGCACAAGTAAGGCAGCTGAACGCATGTCGGCAGCCATTCAACAGCGTGCTTTACATAAAACATATTGGGCAGTGGTTAAGAACAAACCGCCTAAAGATGCAGACACCTTAAACCACTATCTGATTAAAAATGAACAGCAAAATAAGTCGTATATCACAACGGCTAACAAACCCAATGCAAAACAGGCTAGTTTATCCTATACCCTGTTGCAAACCCTGCACAGATATTATTTACTGGAAGTTGTGATACATACCGGCAGACATCATCAAATACGCGCGCAATTATCTGCTATCGGTTGTCCGATAAAGGGCGATCTGAAATATGGTTTCGACCGCTCGAATACGAATGGCTCCATTCATTTACACGCCAGAAGTCTGAGCTTCATCCATCCTGTAACCGGCGTACAAATCACCATCACAGCACCACCACCATCGGATCCAATCTGGCAGGCATGTTTACAGGTGTAATAGGCTTCAGATATACTTTCTATTTTAAGTCAAAAAAAAAGCCTGCTTATCAAGCAGGCCTATTTACATGACAGTAAGCTTTATCAATAATTATCATCGCCCCCGCTGCCAATTTTAGCATCTGGGAACATGAAGTTGATACCTAATGAAAAACCAACATAAGCATTGTGTGAAGCGCGATACCTGTTTTCACCTTGTGCAGGGCGGAGCTCACGGGTAGCTTTTGAGTTGATGTCAAAGAATCCGATATACCCACGGAACTGTGGTGTAAAATAGAGATTATCATTTACATAAATATCAGCACCAACACCTACGGCCGCTCCGATATCAAAAGGTGTAAAGAAATCTGTTCCGGATGTTTTTGGCTCACCTTTAAAATCAGGAACACCACTTGTAGGCGCCTCATATCCGGCATCCTCTACCGGGCGTTGATTATCAGGGTCCGAATCGTCAAGATCCGCTGTATAATATTGGTCGGCATTCATCAATAACCCAAACTGCAAACCACCTGCCATCTGATACTTAACAGCAGATTTTGAATCACCTTCCATATATTTAAACAGTACGGGTACTTGCAAATAGGTTAAATCCACATATCGATAGGTTAAAACCTTTTCTTTTAAATCAGGTTTTGTAGGATCTTGCACAGGGCCGAAATCCTTAATGATATCAGAATAATCCTGACCCATTTGTGCGTAGTTAAATTCTACCTGGAGACCAAAATTTTCATCCCAATTGTATCCAAAGTTAGCACCACCCAAAATGCCATACTTGTATTCATAATCCATTTGTGAATACTCATAGTTATTTTGATTGATAACCCAAATGCTATTCATCTGGCCATGAAATCCAAAATGAATCCCTTCCTGTGCCTGCAACATGGGTGCAGCTAAGGCTACGGTAAACAGTGCGAGTAATATTTTTTTCATACTAATATTGTCTTTCAGTAGCCACGAATATACAACCTTCTGTAATGTTGCAAAGCAAACAATCAACATTTTACCCGTTTTTTGTATCAAATAGCAAGCAAAACCCAAACGCTTTAAGAATCACAATTTAGCCTGCATCTCAAACAAATAACTGAATAAATACGAGCAGTGCGGGCCACGGAATGTGGAAAAACCAAACTTTTTGCCTGTCACAAATAGCCTCACTTGGAAATATTTTTCGTGAAGTATCTTCGCAGCATGAGCAGGCTGTTTATGGCGACAAAATTTATACAGCATCAATGGCAGGCATTAACCAGCCATGAGGTGCATTCGCCATTTTTGTTCAGGCTGAATGAGGAAGTGTTTCAGAACACCCGTCATTATTATGCCTTTGACGAGATTGCTTTCAGACGTGACCAGCTTTTGCAGTCGACACAACGCATCCCGGTTACGGATTTCGGTGCCGGCAGTCAGGTGGTAACCGGTAAGGAACGCCGGGTTGCGGATATCGCCCGCACGAGTCTCACCTCCCCACACTTTGGCAAATTGTTGTTCAAGCTTGCCCAATTTCATCAACCCAAAACCATCCTCGAAATCGGTACATCTTTGGGTATCAGCGCAGCCTATTTAGCGAGTGGTGCGCCGGATGCACAGGTTATCACCCTGGAGGGAAGCCCACACATTGCGCAACTCGCAAAAGACCAATTTGAAGCATTGGGCCTTAACCGGATAACCCTTTTAGAGGGCGAATTCAGCACTACTTTGCCAAAAGCCTTGTCACAGGTAAAGTCGCTCGATATGGTATTTATTGACGGCAACCACCAATTTGCGCCCACCTTAAGTTATTTTGAACAGATTAAGCCCTACCTCCATGATCATGCGCTTGTCATTTTTGACGATATTCATTGGAGTAAAGGGATGCATAAGGCCTGGGAAATGGTGAAACAGGATCCGATGGTAAGGGTGAGTATTGACCTGTTTTATAAGGGTATTATTGCCTTTGACCCCGGTTTTCGTGAACCTGTACACGTGAAAATGCGCTATTAAATGCCTTAGCGCTCCAGTTCTGCCTGGCCTCCTTAACGAAGTTTAACCGAGTCCTAATAGGCACTCCCCTATTCTTACTGTATTTTTACGGCAAAGTCACCACAGATATGAAAAAACAGTTATTGTTCGGTATAGTCATGATGTGCGTAAGCCTGACGACCTATGCCCAAAAGGAATTGCCATCCAATTTCTTTTTAAAAACCCTCCCCAATGGAATGCAAATGCTGGTTATTGAAGATAACAGCGTGCCTCTTGTAACAATGGAAATTGTTGTTCGTAATGGCGCATACACCGAAGATTCTGCATTTAATGGATTATCCCATATGTATGAACACATGTTCTTCAAGGCAAACAAAGCCCTTCCCAGCCAGGAACAATTTCTTGACAGGGTACAGGAATTAGGCGTAGTTTTTAATGGTACTACCGGCGATGAGCGGGTAAACTACTTCATTACACTCAGCAACCAAAAAACAGGTGAAGGCCTCGAGTTTATGAGTAATGCGATTCGTTACCCATTATTTCTTGAGGAAGAAATGAAAAAAGAAAACCCGGTTGTTGATGGCGAGTTTCAGCGCGCTGAATCTAATCCGGTATTCTTTTTATTAGACGATATGAACCGTCATTTATGGAAAAAGAATTACTACCGTAAAAATGCCATTGGTTTGCACGACGTCATCCTGAGTTGTACACCTGAAAAAATGCGCGTTATCCAGGAAAAATACTACTATCCTAACAATAGCTTAATGGCCGTTGCAGGTGCCGTAAATCATGAAGAGGTATTTGCATTGATTGAAAAATATTTTGGAGATTGGAAACCATCTGGCTTCAATCCGGCTGAAAAATGGCCCGTACCTGAAATGGAGCCTTTACAGGGTGTAACCAATTATGTAACATTGAATGAGAATGCACAAGTGCCCATTTTTATGACTGGCTATCATGGTCCCGACACTCGTCGCGATGTTCATTCAACTTATGCTGCGGATGTATTTTCATATATTCTTGGGCAGTCAAATTCAAAATTGCAAAAAGAGTTAGTGGAAACCGGTCTCGCTTTCCAAGTGGGCGTAAGCTATCAAACATGCATGTATACCGGACCTATTCAGATATTTATGGTACCTAATCCTGCAAAAGTTACCGAAGCGTGGAATGTATTGCAGAGAAATATTCAGGAGTGGGCCGACCCGGCTTACTATACACCTGAAATGCTTGAAACAGCAAAACGCCAATTAAGTATTTCAGAAACATACAGCAAAGAAACTACGAGTGAGTATATTCATCTGGTTACATATTGGTGGTGTTCTGCCGATTTAGATTATCATGTCAATTACATCGAAAATTTGAATAAGGTAACACCTGAAGATATCTCGGCTTATGTAAAAAAATACATTATTGGACAGCCACATGTAAACGGTCTCTTATTAAATCCTGCCATGAAAGACATGGTTGATTTGAAGAGTATTGGTTTTGAAATTAAAGAATAACCCGAAAACCTTATCGCATTATGAAAAAGATACAATTAGCGATTGTTGCTTTGCTCACGGTATGTTCCATGCAGTTTGTACAGGCACAAGACACGAAAGAATATATGATTGATGGCATTAAAGTCATCCACAAACAAGTGGCCAAAGATGTAATCAGTGTGCGCATGTTTGTTGAAGGTGGCACTGCCAATTATCCAAAAGACTTGGAAGGCATCGAAAACCTCACCCTTAACCTGATGATTGATGGTGGTACTAAATCT
Source organism: Bacteroidota bacterium (assembly GCA_029571985.1). Classification (GTDB taxonomy): domain Bacteria; phylum Bacteroidota; class Bacteroidia; order Chitinophagales; family BACL12; genus UBA7236. The sequence continues at coordinate 149,684 of JAKQVC010000048.1, forward strand.
ATGTCAAAATTAGATTTCAGAGCAGCCTCCGAAAAAATTGGTACCAGTTTCGGAGCAGGAACTAATCTGGATTACGGTTCAATCAGCATGACCTGTATTAAGCCTTATTGGGATCAGTCATGGACATTGTTTGCCGATGCTGTGATGCAACCGGCTTTAAATGAAAATGAATTTACATTATTGCGCGATCAATTAGTAGCCAATGCACAACAAACTGAATCTGACCCGGATTCTTATCTGGCCAGCTTATCACGTCAGGTAGCTTTTGAGAAAAAAGACTATGCTAAGGCACCGGAAGGCACTGCCGCTTCTTTGCAAAAACTCACCCTCGCAGATGTTCAAACTTATTACAAGAAAATAATTGGTAAAAAACGCATTTTCCTTGTAGTAGTGGGCAACATTTCTGAAGCAGATTTAACAGCAAAAATAAAAGCGTCTTTTGGCAGTATGCCTGGAGGCTCCGTTGCTTCCCGCGACAGCCGCACCTTGCTTACAACACCGAAATCTTATGTTGAAGACCGCGACATTGCTACCAACTATATTCGTGGTATCATGAGCGCCCCATTTGCCAATGAGCCGGAAGGCATTGCTTACCGTGTAGGTATCAGCATTATGGGCGATCGTTACTTTGAGGAATTACGCACGAAAAGAAGCTTAAGCTATGCCCCGGCTGCATTTTATGGTTCAGCCGCTATTACCAATCCGTATGGCGTTATTTACATCACTACTATCGACCCTAAACAAAGTATGCAGGTGATGGTGGATGAATTAAATAAAATCAAAACACAAGGATTTACAGAAAAAGAATTGCGTGATAAAAAAGAGGAATTCTTAACAGGCTATTACCTGACACTTGAAAGCACCTCAAATTTAGCAGATGCATTAGGTGTGGCTGAATTAACCGGCGGTTGGGAATATCTCGACAAACTTACCGAATCAGTGAACAACCTGAAACTGGAAGATTTAAATACGGTTATGGATAAATATACCAATACCATTGTGTGGACTTATTTAGGTAAACAGGCGGCGGTATCTACCGAAGATTTCAAGCAAACAACACCTAAAGAGAAAAAGAACAAACCATATTAATACCTGAATTGCAGGATAAAAAAAAAGGCTGTTGTAAAAAACAGCCTTTTTTTATGCATGTATTTTTTCTTATTCAGAAATAAAAATTTGTTTTAATTCTTTTGCCTCTTCCGGTTTCATGCGGCCAGCCAGTATAAGCCGAAGTTCACGCCTGCGCAACGCAGAAACATAGCGCCGTTCTTCCTCTTCAGATTCCGGTGCAATCTGAGGTACAGCCACCGGTCGACCATCATCATCCAATGCAACAAAAGTGAGATAGGCTTCATTGCATTTAACCTTTTCATGCGAACGAAAATTTTCTTTAAATACTTCCACATAAATTTCCATACTGCTGGTAAATGCTCGTGTCATGCGCGCTGAAATGGTAACGATGTCGCCAATTTTTAATGGCCGGCTAAAGGATACACTATCTACAGCAGCTGTAACGGCAATCCGATTGGCATGTTTACTCGCACATATTCCGCAGGCAATATCCATCCACTTCAATAAATTACCACCCATCAGGTTGTGCATGGGATTGGTATCATTGGGCATCACAATTTCCGTAAATACGGTTGCGCTTTCATTTACCTTTTTTGATGTTGTCATTTTGTATCAATTGGTGCAAAGATAGATAATGCAGTTTTCAGGACGCCTCGGCATCAACCGATAGCAATCCTGTGCCCACATCCTTCCCCTACCGCAAAAACATCCCCTACCGGAAAGAGTTCGGTTTTTCACCGTACTTTCATCCCCGGAGGGAACGAAATCCCCTAATTATATGTATATACATATATTTCATATATTTACAGCATGCATCGCAGAAACTTCATCAAAGCCGGAACCTTGGGCATTATGACCATGCAACTTAAAGACCTGAACAACACCTTCACCGAAGAACAGGAGGTGGTGCAACCCGCTATGTTTGTTGGCCACGGGAATCCGATGAATGCCATTGAGGATAATGCCTTTAGTAAAAGCTGGGCTGAACAGGGCAAGTTGGTACCGGTGCCAAAAGCAATTTTATGTGTTTCTGCGCATTGGCTCACCAGAGGAACACGAGTTGCAGCCATCGAAAAACCTCCAACCATTCATGACTTTGGCGGGTTTCCGCAGGCTTTATTCGACGTGCAATATCCCGCTCCCGGATCACCTGAAATGGCACGATTAACAAAGGAATTAATAACCAAAACCCAGGTAGAACTGGATGTTGAATGGGGTCTTGATCATGGCTGCTGGAGTGTATTAAACAAAATGTTTCCCGCAGCTGATATACCGGTATATCAATTGAGTATAGATTATTATCAAACTCCACAATATCATTATGAGCTGGCGCAGTTTTTAAAATCTTTGCGCAAAAAAGGTGTGATGATTATGGGTAGCGGCAATATTGTGCATAATCTCGGCCTCTTTAATATGACCGATACCGCTTATGACTGGGCTATTGAATTTGATGCAAAAATTAAGGGCTTCATTGAAAAAGGCGATCATCAGTCGATTTTGGATTACAAATCGCTTGGACAATCGGCTACCTTAAGTGTGCCAACGCCTGATCATTATTTTCCATTAATTTATGCACTTGGTGTAATGGAAAGCACGGAGCATGTGCGCTTTTTCAATGAAAAAACGACTGCCGGATCAATTTCTATGCGCTCATTTGTTACCACCACCTGATTGACCGGTAGCAGTATGTTTTCTGCGTGATTCGATGAATCGCTCAATACGCTGACCATCAAGCCATTGGGCTTTTTTTCCGGCAACCAGCTCTTCCTGCACAACAATACCGGTAGTTGAAGAAACCACCCCACTCGTTCCCAAAGAAAATCCGGAGTGCGGTATTGGTGAAGAAGCCTGTGGTGTATTTACCTGCACAGCTATTGTTTCAGTTGAAGGAAACTTCATGGCATATGCCGATGCAAATGCATTGGCCGGTAATCGCATCTGGGCTTGGGCAGCCATTACGAAGCAAATGCAAGTTAAACTCAACAAAATCCTTTTCATACAATTCCTTTTAGTGCTAATACGACAAAAGTACATCGGAATTGTATACGCGCTTCAGCAGCATATGAATTTGACAATAATCTGAGGATTCAGGCCAGAAAATCCACCGCCGCTGCACTTCAAGGGAACCTTTTTTGCGGAAAACAGGGTGAAAAAGTGATTAAAAAACCCTCGCTTCCATTTTATATCTTTGCCGAAAATCAACATACATGAACCTCCACGAATATCAGGGCAAGGAATTAGTAAAACGCTATGGCGTAAAAATTCAGGAAGGTATACCGGTAGACAGTCCGGAACAGGCTGTGGAAGCAGCCCGTCAGTTACAATCTGATACCGGTACATCCATTTGGGTGGTAAAAGCCCAGATACATGCTGGCGGTCGCGGTAAAGCGGGAGGTGTTAAAGTGGCTAAATCGTTAGATGAAGTGTATGAAAAAGCCAGTAAAATTTTAGGTGCTACACTGGTAACGCCACAAACAGGAGCAAAAGGTAAAGTTGTTCATAAAGTATTGATTGCTCAGGATGTATATTATCCGGGGCCTTCCGATACGAAGGAGTTTTACATGAGTATTTTACTGGATCGCGAAAAAAGCCGGAATGTGATTATTTACAGCACAGAAGGCGGTATGGATATTGAAGAGGTGGCTGAAAACCATCCGGATAAACTTCATAAAGAATGGGTAGATCCGGCATTAGGTATACAGGGCTTCCAGGCACGTCGTATTGCCTTCAACCTCGGCTTAAGCGGCAATGCATTCAAAGAAATGGTGAAGTTTGTGGGCAGTCTGTATAATGCCTATGTTGGCAACGACTGCAGCATGCTGGAAATCAATCCTGTTTTAAAAACGTCGGATGATAAAATCATTGCTGTTGACACCAAATGTGTTATAGATAATAATGCCCTTTATCGCCATGCAGATGTGCAGGGAATGCGGGATATTACCGAAGAGGATCCAACAGAAGTTGAGGCCGGAGCTGCCGGTTTGAACTTTGTTAAATTGGATGGCAACGTGGGATGTATGGTAAATGGCGCTGGTTTGGCGATGGCAACCATGGATATCATTAAGGCGAGTGGTGGAAATCCGGCAAACTTCCTCGATGTTGGGGGTACTGCGGATGCCAAGCGCGTTGAAACTGCCTTTAAAATCATCCTGAAAGACCCAAATGTGAAGGCGATTCTGGTGAATATTTTCGGCGGTATCGTGCGTTGCGACCGGGTTGCTCAAGGTGTTATTGATGCTTATAAGAACATTGGCACCATTAACGTGCCCATCATCGTTCGTTTGCAGGGCACAAATGCTGAAGAAGCTAAAAAAATGATAGATGAAAGCGGACTTCAGGTGCGTTCGGCCATCCTCTTAAGGGAAGCCGCAACCCTGGTGAAAGAAGCTGTGGGATAATCCTGCATTTCATCAACTTATACGATTATACAGGCTGCCGTGAGGCGGCCTTTTTTATTCCGGAAACAACCTGACAGTTCAATGCCTTAAATTGTCCAAATAACGCCCCCTCGCCGCCTTAAGGCCTACCGGAAATAAAAAGAGACCGAATAGAAATCCGGTCTCTTTTTGGCAGAACTTTCCCACTTGTGCGAATGGGATGATTGTTCGAATGTTTTTGCAGCTGTTAATTGAGGGCTGCCTGTTTGTGCTCATCCAGAATACGCATGGCGGCATTCAGAATGGCGGTATCTTCCAACCTGACTACCCCGCCTGATACACCCTTTTCAAAGTGGACATCGGCAATTTTACCCGGCGCCTCGAAATGCTCGGCTCCAAAGTAATTTCTGACGGTGTCTACCTCTAAATGGAGTTCATGCGCAATGCGTTCCATACTGCCGTGTGGCAGGGAATCCTTGATGTGCCGTAGTTCTTCGAATGTAATGACCATAAGTGTACTATTTTGTGAAATGAATATGGTTCAGGTAAGCGAATACGATACTAAGGCTTAAGTTTTAGAAATCCAAATATCAGTTATAAAATATTTCTAAACACCTATTTAGATTACTTTGGCACTTATTTTGTTGCACTCGCGGATTTCGGGATACCGCTTACCTTTAACCTGACTTCTTCTACAATATATGTCAGACGACGACCCCCTTCCGGTAAAAAAAGCGTACACTTGCTTTACCGTTTTACTGTGTAATCAGCGTTATACATTTTTAACTTCATGTAAATCCTAACCCAATATACCTATGAGGGCTTCTGCTTTATGGTTGAGCGCTTTGTTGCTCATTTTGGCTTCATGTAATGCCGACCGGAATTTTATCGCCATCGATTCGAAGGCATTTGATGATGAAATTGAGGTTGTACAAAACCTGGATTTCAAACTCAACAAACATATCTTCAACGATTCGTTGTTCGACACCTGGACGGATGCTGAACTCGTTACTTTTGATCCACCTGTTAAGGGCAGATTTCGGATTGTTTCATCTGACGCGTTTTATTTCTCGCCATTTGAGCATTTTGCCGAAAGTGAAATGTATACCGCTACACTCAATAAAGCCATATACGATTTCACCAATGTGACTACGCAAATAAAAACAGCTGCGGAGCATTTCCATACACCACTTCTGGAAATAAATTCCATTAACACCTATTGGTATCTGGATAACCAAACAAATTCAGTAAAACTTAATGCTGACATTCTGTTTAACGCAAACATTAATCCCGCAGCGCTGAGTCCGCTTTTATCGGTTCAGGTGAATGACGCAGAAGTGACTTCTTCAATTACCATTGCACAAGCTGCTGCTACAATACCGGTGAGTATCGGCGGACTTGACCCTAAAAATCCATCAAATCATATCAGCCTGGAAATAAAACCAGGTTTAAGTGCACCTGGCAGCCGTTACAAAACGGAAAAACCGATTCGAACACAAGTAGACATTCCTCCGGTTGAAGATCTGGAAATCAAAGATGTAACTGCTGAACACGATGGTTTATCAGGTACGGTTACTGTAGTAACCAACCAGCAAATCAGCAATCCCAATCTGGAGCAACTCATTCAAATTGACCCGAAGGTTGATTTTACCGTAGAGCGCACCTTAAATGGTTTAATTATTAATAGCGAAGGTTTTAATCCGTCTACCACTTACACATTAACCTTATCAGACCAATTAACAGGTGTGGCAGGCGGTAAAATGGTGGATGCGTTCAAACAATCCATTGCCTTTGGAGAAATGGAGCCACAGGTAGAATTTGTATCCAATACTGCCAAATACCTGAGCGCAAAAGGACAACGCAATTTAGCCTTTCGCATCGTGAATGTACCCAAGGTAAAGGTGGAAGTGATAAAAATATATGAAAACAATATTTTGAATTTCATGCGCGATGGATTTGAATGGGATTGGTATGAATCGTATGATGAGGAAGAACAATATTGGGACTATCACGACTACCGCAGTGTGCGCACAGAATTATATGGTAATGTAGTTTATAGTAAAGAATATGAATCTTCTAAATTAGAAAAGTATAGTGGCTCCAGGATTCTGAACCTCGACTTTTCAGATAAATTGGAAAAATTTGATGGCATCTATGTTGTCCGCGTATCCGCAACAGATAAACAGTGGCTTACTGATGCACAGGTGGTTAGTGTATCGGATATTGGTTTAATTGCGAAAGCATCGGAAGATGAATTACTGGTATTCGCTAACTCCCTGCAAACTGCCGAACCAATGAGCGGCATCAAAATTTCCTTCATTAGCTCGAACAATCAAAAATTATACACGGCAACCACCGATAAAAGTGGTGTTGCGGTATTTACTGGTATCAAAAAAGAATTCCCTGAGTTTTCTGTTAATTTAATTACCGCAAAATCAGGGACAGATTATACCTACCTCCCATTCAGTCAAACGGAAGTTTCTACATCCCGCTTCGAAGTGGGCGGTAAACGTATAAATGAAACCGGTTTAGACGCATTTCTCTATCCTGAACGTGACTTATATCGCCCTGGCGAAACCATGCATATCGCGGGCATTATTCGCGGCTACGACTGGTCGATACCGGAACCTATACCGGTGCGTATTCAAGTGAATAGCCCGTCAGGTAAAGAATTTAAGTCCGTGCGCAAAACCCTCAGTAACCAGGGCGGGTTTGAAACAGCCATAGAAATACCGAATGGTGTTATGACAGGCACCTATACGGTTCAATTATACTCGAGCAATGATATTGTTTTAGCCACCAAATATATCAGCGTTGAAGAGTTTATGCCTGATCGTATAAAGGTGACTGCGCGCAATAACAAAAAAGAATATAAACCGGGAGAAACCATCACCTCAACCATTCAGGCTGATAATTTATATGGAACGCCTGCCTCTGAACGCAATTGGCAAAGCGAATTAAATATTTGGCCTGACCCATTTTATTCTTCAAAGTATCCAAATTTTGATTTCACCATATACGATGGAGAAGACTATTTTGAAACCTTAACCACCGAAGGACAAACTGATGAGGCCGGCGCCGGTGTTGCCACCTATGATATCAATGCCAATTATGCTAACCAGGGCATTTTACAAGGTCGAATTTTAACAACGGTATTTGATGAATCAGGTCGTCCGGTATATGCTACTGAAGATTTCAAAATTGTAACGCAGCAGACCATGGTGGGTGTTGGCAATATTGACTATTACGTTAGAACAAAAACCCCATTAAAAGTACCCGTTATTGCGGTAGATAAGGACGATAAGGGGTTGCGCAGTACCGAGGCCAAGATTGAGGTCATTAAATTTGAATATGAAACGGTTATTGAACGAAATAATCATTATTATACCTATCGTTCAAATGAGAAGGCGAAAATAGTTCAATCACACACCGTTAAGGTAAATGGCGAAAGCACCGCAGTATGGTTTACACCGGAACAATCCGGTAAATACGAAATTCGCGTACATCTGGGTAATGCGGCCACCTATGTGAAACAGCAATTTTATGCATATGGATTTGGTACTACCCAAAATAACGCCTTTGAAGTAAGCACAGAAGGTAATGTGCAGATTGTTTCGGATAAAGAAAAATATCAGACTGGTGAAACCGCTAATTTATTATTTACTACACCTTTCAACGGAAACTTATTAGTTACAGTTGAACGCAATCATGTTTTAGAGCATCATTATATCAAGACTGAGAAAAAATCTGCTTCTCTAACCGTAAAACTGGATCAAAGCCATGTGCCAAATATTTTTGTAACAGCTACACTATTCCGTCCCAATGATGACAGCGGAATGCCATTAACAGTAGCGCATGGTATTGTGAATCTGAAAGTAGATAACGCTTCTAAACATATCCCGCTAACCGTTACGCACGAAAAACAATCGCGTTCTAATAAAAAGCAAACCATCCAAATTAAAACTGCTCCGAATGCGCAATTAACCGTGGCCGTTGTTGATGAAGGTATTCTGCAAATTAAAAATTTTGAAACACCGGATCCATACAAGTGGTTTTACATGCAACATGCCCTAGGCGTGATGAGTTATGATATGTATGCACAATTATATCCGGAAATATACCTGAAGAAAATGCTGAGTGGTGGTGACGGGGGCATGATGGAAGGTAGGTTAAATCCAATGACGGCTAATCGGGTAAAACTCGTCAGTTTCTGGAGTGGCATTATTACTGCAGATGCATCCGGCAAGGCCAGTTATACGATAGATATTCCACAATTCAGTGGCGATTTACGGGTGATGGTTGCTGCATACAAACAGGACCAATTCGGTGCCAGCGAAACACATATGAAAGTAGCCGACCCGATTGTTGTTACCACTTCACTCCCACGGTTTTTAACACCGGGCGATACCATTACACTTCCTGTCACACTGGCTAATACCACAGCTAAAGCGGCTAATGGAAATGTGAAGGTTACGGTTGAAGGTCCGTTGAAGATTGTAGGAAGTACGAATGCCTCCTTTGACGCAAAAGCCAATAAGGAAACACGCACAGCCTTTAAATTATATACTACCGGCTCTACAGGTGTAGGAAAGGTAACCGTGCAGGTGCAGGCATTAAATGAAACATTTACGGATGTAACAGAAATTGCTATTCGTCCTCCGGGCTCCTTGCAGATGTATTCGGGTGAAGGTGTTCTGCATAACAGCGGAAAAGCTTCTGTCGCTATGACGAATAACCTGATTCCTGAAACTGCGACAGCCAAATTAATTGTGAGCAGGTCGCCATTGATTAAATACACGAACAGTCTGGATTATTTGGTGCATTATCCATATGGCTGTGTCGAACAAATTACATCAACCGCCTTCCCGCAACTCTATTATGCGGATTTAGTAAAATCCATGTATAAAAAGGAAACAAATACAATTGATCCTGCATACAATGTGCAGGAAGCCATCCGCATTTTACAAAGTATGCAAATGCATAATGGTGCATTAAGTTATTGGCCGGGTGGCGGTTCGGAAAGCTGGTGGGGAACTGCGTATGCCTCTCATTTCCTGGTTGAAGCTAAAAAAGCAGGCTACGATGTAGATAATCGCACGTTAGATAAAATGCTCGGATATCTGAAAACATCCTTAAAGCAAAAGCGCACGTTTGTGTATTACTATAATTCCAGCTACAAGCGCGAAGTGGCTAGTAAAGAAATCTTTTACAGTTTGTATGTTCTGGCACTCGCCGGAAAAGCGGAAGTCAGTACCATGAATTATTACAAGGCAAATCTGAGTATGCTTACGCTCGATAGTAAGTACCTACTGGCTACATCCTATTTGCTGGCAGGAGATAAGAAAAGCAGCGACAGGGTAATGCCTCCTGAGTTTGCCGGTGAGGAATCCAATAAAGAATTTTCAGGAAGCTTCTCCTCCCCTATTCGCGACCGTGCGCTTATTCTAAACAGCCTCTTGGAAGCCGATCCGAACAATCAGCAAATAGGACGTTTGGCTCAGCAATTAAGTTCAATGGTTCAGGATCAGACGTATATGAATACGCAGGAAAGATCTTTCACCTTCCTGGCCTTCGGAAAAATTGCCGCCAAAAATAAAAATGCAGATATTAAAGGTGTGGTGAAAGCCAACGGAAAAGAAATAGGTAAATTCGATGGCAAAGACCTCATTATTGAAGACGCTTCATTGTTGAATAAAAATATCACCATCGAATCAACGGGTTCGGGTGATCTTTATTACTTCTGGTCCACCAGAGGATTAACCAGTGACGGCTCCTATGTGCAGGAAGACAGCAAATTGAAAGTGCGTAAAACTTTCTACGATCGTTGGGGAAAACAAATGGATTTGCGCAATGTGCAACAGAACGATTTAATTGTCGTTAAAATCACCCTGCAAACTTCAACAGGCTTCGTAGACAATATTGCTATCACCGATATCTTGCCTGCTGGTTTCGAAATTGAAAATGACCGCTTGAGATCCACTTCTTCACTTACCTGGATTAAGGATCAAAGCACACCAGAGTATGAAGACATTCGTGATGACCGGATTAATATATTCACGCAAGGCTCTACCCAAATTCGAACATTCTATTATACGGTGCGTGCCGTAACACCGGGCACCTTCAAAATGGGTCCTGTTTCAGCCATGGCCATGTATGACGAATCTTACCACAGTTATCATGGAGATGGTTGGGTGAAAATTAAATAACCATATCAATCCCAAAAAAAAATAGCGACTGGATATTCAGTCGCTATTTTTTTTATTCCTCAGTTCCTTTGTTTGAGAATGGGATTAATTACCATTAATATTTAATTCGAACCGTTGTCTTAAATTCTTCAGGCAACGGAATCACTTTGCCATTTTCATCATAGAAGGTAACTACATAATCGCCACGCTCTAACAATGTATTCAGGTCGGTGTGTTTATGCAGAATATCTTCGATAGATAACACTTCTTTGCCACTGCCATCTTTCATGACACATTTTACCACCTCATGCGGATCCAACAAGCGCTTTAACTTTGGCAGCTTATTGGCGCCATTTACTACCCAGGCCGGTTGATTCGGGTCTATGGTTTTTCCAGGCTTAGTTGTTGTTGTTTTATCATTAATCACTTTTACCTGCAAACTTGAATCTACTTCAATTTTTCCGGCATAGGCATGCGTGGCATCAGCAATTAAAAACTTGTAAGTGCCAGGTTCCTGAACACGAACAACCACTTCTTCGTTTCGGTTTAATTTTTCCTTTTGTACAACTACCGTATCGCGCAGCAATATGAAATTAAACTCCGGATCAATATTGTTATAAGCCAATGACTGCACTTCTGTTGTATTCACGATAACATGCATATAAGGTTCAACCGCCAAAGCGTCACCTGGATCTACATCTGCTGACTGAGGATTTTCTAAAAACCACAATTGCGAAACAGCATCGGTACGCCAGAAATCAATTAAATCCTTAGCAATCCGTTGAATTCCCTTATCTGTTGGATGCACGCCATCATTAGAAATTAAATCGCGTGTAATGGCATACCCATCGGCACGAGGTTTTTCGCCCTGTGTCCAGAAATAGGGTCCCCACAAAATAAGCGGAGCAACTGCATTCGGCCCTTTATAGGCCAGATCAGGGTCGCCATTGATTTGGTTTTCAATTAATTGTTTGCACACCCAGCCGTTTAAATACGCCTTCGGTTCACGATGTTTATCTTTTGCATCTGCAGGCATGAATTCAGTTGTGTGGCGGCCTGACACATAAAATAATTTCAGGTTAGGATAATGCTCTTTGCAATACCTGGCCATAAATGCAAATTCTTTGGTGAGCTGATTCACGCGTGCATCAAAAGCGTTATCCTTATTGCGCAGATTGTCCTCCTGAAACCATAATACTTGTACCTGTTCAAGACTTAATCCCGCCTCTTTAACTCTGGCATCAATGGCGCCCCAAAACTTCGCAGCAGGGTCCATGATATCACTCAAATCCTGTCCGCCAATTCCACAGTTAACAAAAACCAATTCCTCATTCACACCCGGTGTAGATGGCACCTGCGTTTCTAAACCGTTGCCAAACATGGCCACTGTGGAGGCTCCAAGTCCGATTAAACCAATTTTTCCATCAGCACTTGGCTTTCCGGATTTATCTAATGGTTGAACTGATTTCGCCATTTCAACAGCATCTGCATAAAAAGCGGCAGGCATATCATTGCTGCCATTTGGGTATAAGCCGCCCTGATGCCCCATGAACATACCGGTTCCCAGTTCATCTATGGGTGGCAATTCATTGACATTACTGCTCTGCCCATGCGCAAAGAAGGCGCTGAGCGCACTAAATAATCCTAACATGATTTTCCTTTTCATATTTTGGGGTTTTTAATTGAATAGCTGCAAATATCATACCTTTATTCTAAACATCTTCGTTTATAGTAAGTTCTGCGATGACCACCTCTTACGTATCCTCGTTGCTTCTGGCACTTTGCTTTCTGCACATGCACTCCATGTACGCCCAGCCGATGCTCAGTTATACAGACCCGCAAGGCGATTTATACGTGAGCGATAGTGGCCGCCTGGTGCATTTGGAACATATGCCCATACGCTCCATCCAATATGCCGCCAATAGCATTGCCTACCTCGATAATGATGGAGAACTTAATTATTATGCGCGCCATAAACAGCAAATTCTTGATGTTACCAACCCTTCATTCTACAGTAATACCGATTACTATCTCTATTATGCGAACGGTGGCAGCTTCAGTGTGTATGACGGTAAGGAACGACGATACCTCGGCTATATTCAAAACCATCCATATGCGTTTGGTGACAGCTTGGCTGCAATTCATGATTTTTCAGGGTATTTTTATGTGTACGAACAAGGCATGCTCATTGAATTGGAGCAGCAACCGGTATTGCGTGTAACAGCAGGCGATAATACGCTGGCATATATTAATCATATCGGTCAATTCAGGGTGTATTTACATGGAGAACAAATGGATGTAGATAGCTACGCACCCATTGCATTTCAAGCCGCTGCAAATACAGTAGCCTATATTGATAATTATAATTATCTAAAAGTATTGTGGAATGGGGAGATTACAGAGCTGACACATTTTGCACAAATAAATTGTTTATCTACCATTATCAATGATGAACCTGAACTGGCTAATTATTGCAATGGTCCTGTTGTTGTTAATGTAGAATCAGGTTTACCGGTTTTCAAAACGGGTGATGAACTGGTAGCCTATATTGATGATGAAGAAAACTTTTATGTGTATAGCAAGGGCGTGCTTACAAAACTGGAAGATCAAATACCGGAACAATACACCGTAATTGATAACCTGCTTTGGTATGTAGATGGAAACGGCTTTCTTAAAGCATTTCTGAATGGTGAATTACACGTTGTTGAAACCTATTTACCCAAAAACATCAAAGCCGATAAAAACACATTGGTATATACAGATTTAGACAACAGACTAAAAGCATTTTACAACGGTAAAAAAATGTCTGTATCTGAAAATATCATTCAATCTTTTGAGTTGAATAACAACATGGTCATGTATAGCGACATGCCCAATAAGTATAAATTTTTCATCCTCCGATAATATGCCTTTCCGCGACAAAGTGGAACGCCTGGTAGTTCGCGTGCACAATTGGTCTAATCGTCAGCGATTGGGCAGATTTACCTATAAGTTACTGGCAGGTGTTGCTATCGCGATGGGGGCATTTTTACTGTTTAATGTATGCTTCCCATGTCGGGTGCGGGTAGATTACGCACAAATTGTGACTGCATCTGATGGAACGGTTATGACAGCCTTTCTCACGCGTGATGACAAATGGCGCATGATGACCGAACTGGATGAAATTACACCTGACATGCAAAAGGCAATTGTATTTAAGGAGGATAAATATTTTTATCAGCATCCTGGTGTAAATCCGGCTGCAATTGCGCGCGCTTTGTTTAATAATATCAAAACAGGAACCCGCACATCCGGGGCCAGCACCATTACGATGCAGGTTGCGCGTATGTTACAACCAAAAGAAAGAACATATGGCAATAAAATGCTTGAGATGTTTCGCGCACTGCAATTAGATATGTTGTATTCAAAGGCTGAAATCCTGCAACTCTACCTCAACCTCGTTCCTTACGGCGGAAATATTGAAGGCGTAAAAGCCGCATCGGTATTATATCTTGGAAAAAACCCCGAAGTATTATCGCTTGCAGAATTAACAGCGCTGAGCATAATCCCAAACAGACCTACCTCGCTGCGTCCGGGCATAAATAATGATATCATTACCCAGGAAAGAAATAAATGGCTAGAACGATTCAGAGAAGCCGGATTATTTTCAGATGAGACAATTGATGATGCGATAAATGAACCTTTTAATGCCATTAGAACCGAAGTGCCCAAAATGGCACGACATTTCAGCACACGCATGCGACTTACACATCCCGGCATACCGATTATCAAAACTACCATCCAACCCGAAGTGCAGGATAAGTGCGAACAACTCTTGCAGGATTATGTAAAAACACTTTGGACTTACAATATTCAAAATGGTGCCTGTATAGTCATCAACAACCACACACATCAAATTGATGCTTATGTTGGAAGTGCCGATTTTTTTAATACGGTTGATGGCGGTCAGGTTGACGGTGTGCGGTCTGTTCGCTCTCCGGGTAGTACATTAAAACCATTATTATATGCATTAGCCTTTGATGCAGGTTTGTATACACCACAGGCAGCTATCGCAGATGTACCGGTAAATTATAGCGGTTATGCACCGGAAAATTATGATGAAACTTATCATGGTAATGTAACCATTGCACATGCATTAGCTAACAGTCTGAATGTGCCCGCCGTAAGGGTGCTGCATGAATTGGGTATGGAACAATATATACAGGCATTAACGGCATCCGGATTTAATACAATTGCTGAACAAAAGAAAGATTTAGGTTTATCACTTGCATTAGGCGGATGTGGTGTAACACTTGAAGAGCTTACTCGATTATATGCTGCTTTTGCCACCTCTGGCACCCAACATCATCTTGCCTATCTGCAAGAGGATAAGGATACCTCAACCGTTAAAATCTGTTCGCCGGAAGCTGCTTTTATGATAACAGAAATTCTGACACAACTCACACGTCCTGATTTACCTGTGTATTATCAAAATGCGCGCAATGTGCCAACGGTAGCCTGGAAAACCGGAACCAGTTACGGCAGAAGAGATGCCTGGAGTATCGGTTATAACAGCGATTATACTGTTGGAGTATGGATAGGTAATTTCAGTGGAACAGGTATTCCGGAATTAACTGGTGCACAGGTGGCAACTCCTCTCCTATTCAATTTATTTTATGCACTCAATACCAAAACAGATGGCACCTGGAATCGCATGCCAGAAAATGTGCAGTTCAGATATGTATGCGATATAACCGGAAAAATCCCTTCAGCCCAATGTCAAAATCAGGTGATGGATTATTTCATTCCGGGAAAATCGCCAAATGACACCTGCCGTCATCTTATTCCTGTTCAGGTAGATGCACATGCCAAAGAAAGCTACTGCACCACATGCTTACCTGAAACCGGATATAAAACCGTATGGTATGAAAATATCAGTCCTGAATTAATAAGCTGGCGCATAGAAAATCATATTCCGTTTGAAAAAATACCACCGCATAATTCAAAATGCGAACGGGTATTTACGGAAAACGCACCTGTTATTACCAGCCCGTTAAGTCAAATGGAATATCTGCTCGAAAAAGAAGACCCGCAAAAAATCATGTTGCAGGCCAACGTAGCAGCTGATGTAGAAAAAGTATTCTGGTATGTCAACAACAAACTGCTCACCTCCGCAAAAGCAGGAGAGGCTGTGTTTTATGTGCCTACTGAAGGAAAAACGGTTGTCAGTTGCTCAGATGATAAAGGCAGAAATGCAAAAACTACATTTACAGTAACCTTTTTCTGAATCGATTATTTATTTGCGTCGTAATACGCAAAAACATCTTTTACAATTTGACTTACTCTGGAGCCAGGATCCTGACGTATTTTTAATTCTTCCTGCTCGATCATCAAAAATAATCCATCTAAGGCTTTTTGTGTTACATAAGCTGATAAATCCGGATTTAAATCTTCTACAAGCGGAATTTTGTTATAATAATTTACGGCATCGCTCCAATATTTGGTTGCTCCCACCTGACTTAGTGAGCTTTCAATTACCGGTTTAAATTTATTCGTAAGCTCGGTGGTGGTTGTTTTTTCAAGATAAGCAGTTGCAGCATTATTTGCGCCAAACAAAATATCCATCGCATCATTTATCGTCATGCTTCTGATACTGTTAATTAAAATAGGGGCAGCCTCTGCTGCAGCATCTTCAGCCGCGCGGTTGAGTGAAGTAATCACATCATCGCACATTTTATTCATGCCTAAATCGCGCAAGGTTGTTTCAATTTTTTGCGCTTCCGGTGGGAATGGAATTTTAACTGAGGGATTTTTTAAATACCCATCCAATTTTGCCAAGGCAGAAGAACCATTATTAGCCCCTTGCACTAAAGCTTCCATAAGTCCATTGGCAGCCTGCTGCTCCGTAATGGCGGGTGTTATCACTGAGTTTAACACTTCTTCCATCACCTGTGGGTCGCAGGTTGAACTTGTGAGCACGCCGACTGTTAGTATACCCAGCAAACTATTTCGTACCATAACGCATGAATTTTGAGCAAATTAAAAGAATAAACATGGATTACACATAAGTTTGCACTGCATTTTTACGAACAACATATCCTATATGTCAAATAAACAGATTCTGGCTGCGATTGTCAGCATTGGCGATGAGATTTTGAATGGCACTACTATCAATACAAATGCCTCATGGATCAGCACGCAATTGCAACCGCTTGGCATCAGCATTCATGAAGTCATCGCCATCAGCGATAACGCGCAGCATATTACTTCGTGCCTGGAATCGTATTTGAACCGGGTTCAACTGATTGTGATAACAGGCGGACTTGGCCCTACCAAAGATGATATCACAAAAAAAACGCTGTGTACACTGTTTGGCAGCGAGTTAGTTTTTGACCAGGATATCTACAACCGTCTGAAAGAAACCTTTGAAAAACGCAACATACCCTTCACTGAAAACAATCGCGACCAGGCCATGTACCCGAATAATTGCCGGGTTTTGCCCAACGCCCTAGGTACTGCGCAGGGTATGTGGTTCGACCGGAATGGCACCATCGTCGTAAGCCTGCCGGGCGTTCCCTTCGAAATGAAAGGCCTAATGACCGATCAGGTGATACCATTAATCAGGCAAACCTTTACCTTGCCCGTGATCCTGAACAGATATTTTATGACCAGCGGTATTTCAGAGAGTTATCTGGCAAGGCAACTGGAATCGGTGGAGGACAAACTACCCGATTATATCGGATTAGCCTATTTACCCTCCCCGGCAGTCGTAAAACTGAGGTTAACAGCCCAGGGCAGACCGGTTTCAGAAATGGAAGAGATGCTGAATCGCCTGTCGGCAGAGGTTTCAGGCATTCTTGGATCAGGCATTTACGCCTTTGAACCGGTGCTGCTGGAAGAACATATCGGTAAACTGCTTAAGGAATCGGGTAAAACCTTATCCATTGCAGAAAGCTGCACCGGAGGCAAACTTAGCCATAAAATCACCTCAGTTCCTGGCAGCTCGGCGTATTTCCCCGGGAGTATGGTTACGTATAGTTATGCCATCAAAACGAGCCACCTGCAGGTGCCCGAAGAGGTACTGCAGACCTATGGCGCAGTAAGTCAAGAAACGATAGAATATATGTTGGATGGGGCTTTGAGGCAATTTGGCTCCGATTATGCCATAGCCATCAGCGGCATTGCAGGCCCCGATGGCGGAACCCCTGAAAAACCTGTCGGAACGGTATGGATTGGCGTGGCTGGCAATGGTGACCGCTTTATCAAAAAGCATTTTTTCAACAAAAACCGGGAAATCAATATCGAATACGCCTGCATGTTTGCCCTCCATGAACTCCGATTGTTATTATCAAAACACCTTGCTAAACCTGCCCAATAAACGTAATTTTGCGACAATGGGGATAGCGTGCCGGAAATTAGCCGGACTGCTTCCTTTTACGTATAACATTTGAACTATTTATACATGTCGCAGAAAGAACTGATTATGCCCAAGATGGGCGAGAGTATTATGGAAGCAACCATTTTGAAATGGTTGAAGAAGGAAGGAGACAGCGTTGGTGTTGACGAGGCTGTTCTGGAAATAGCTACCGACAAGGTAGACTCTGAGGTGCCTTCACCTTTTGCCGGAACGATTACAAAAATCTTATTTAACGAAGGCGACGTTGTTCAAATCGGAAAAGCTATCGCCATTATTTCAGGTGAAGGCGGTCAAACCATCGTTTCTGCACCTGTTACCGAAACCCCCGCTAAGCAGGAAGTAGTGGTGCAGTCGCCTGTTGAAACAAAAGTCAAAGAAGTGGTTTCTGCTGCCGGATCAACCGGAGGCGACCGTTTTTATAGCCCATTAGTATTGAATATCGCTCGGGAAGAGGGCATCAGCATGTCAGAACTGGAACGCATTCCGGGTACGGGAAAAGACAATCGTGTTACCAAGTCTGATATTTTGAATTACGTGCAAAATCGCGGCACACAACAAGCTCAAACAACAACCAGGGAAGTGGTTCAAACGGAAGCACCGGTTGCTAAAAAAGAAGAACCTGTTGTTACACAAAGCAGCTCTGTTACCGGAAATGCAGATATCCGCGAAATGGACCGCATGCGCAAACTGATTGCCGATCATATGGTAATGAGCAAGCGTACATCTCCACACGTAACGTCATATGTTGAAGTTGACATGACACCGATTGTGGAATGGCGTAATCGCATTAAAGACAAATTTGAAAAACGCGAAGGTCAGAAAATCACCTTCACACCAATTTTTGTTGAGGCATTAGCCAAAGCGATAAAAGATTTGCCCGGCATCAATGTCTCTGTTGACGGATACAATGTGATTTATAAAAAGGATATCAATATTGGAATGGCGGCAGCATTACCAACCGGAAATCTGATTGTTCCGGTAATTAAAAATGCTGATCGCATGAATCTGGTTGGATTAACAATGGCCGTAAATGATTTTGCTGCACGCGCCAGAGCGAATAAACTTAAACCAGAAGAAATTCAGGAAGGTACATTTACACTGACCAACGTTGGTTCATTTGGTAGTTTAATGGGAACCCCTATTATTAACCAACCACAGGTGGCCATTTTAGCTGTTGGCGCTATAAAAAAACGCCCGGTGGTATTAGAAACACCACAGGGTGATGTAATTGCCATCCGACATATGATGTTCATGAGCATGAGCTATGATCATCGTGTTGTAGATGGTATGTTGGGCGGTACATTCCTCAAACGTGTTGCCGATTATCTGGAATCATTCGACACCACTCGTGAGATTTAATCGCGGCATCTTAATCGCATAAAGGAAACCACATATGTACGTTGAACAACTCTATACCAATTGTCTGGCTGAAGCTGCTTACTATATAGAAAGTAATGGAGAAGCAGCCATCATTGACCCATTGCGTGAAACAGCGCCATATTTGCAAAAAGCGGCTGAACGACAAGCGAAAATTAAATACGTTTTCGAAACGCATTTTCATGCTGATTTTGTCAGCGGACATATTGACCTCGCACGAAAATCAGGTGCACAAATTGTATATGGACCTGAAGCGCATACGCAATACGATGTGATTAATGCGCAGGATGGTCAGGAATTTTCAGTTGGCGATCTACGTATTCGTGTTTTGCATACACCGGGTCATACTCTGGAAAGCAGTTGTTATTTATTATTGGATGCCAGTGGAAAACCGCATTGCATTTTTACGGGTGATACACTTTTTGTTGGCGATGTTGGCCGTCCGGATTTATTGGATGGTGTGATGACAAAAGAAGAATTAGCGAGTAAAATGTATGACTCGTTAAATCAAAAAATTAAAACCTTACCGGATGATGTTATCGTATATCCTGCACACGGACCCGGTAGTGCGTGCGGGAAAAGTATGGGTAAGGAGACATTCTCAACCATTGGTATACAGAAAAGTACCAATTATGCGTTACAGGATATGACCCGTGAGGCATTCATAGAAGCTGTAACTGACGGATTAACCTCTCCGCCTAAATATTTCTTTGAAGATGCACGCATCAACAAAACGGGATACAACCCGGTGGATGAAGTGATTGCTACCAATGCGCATGCATTAACGGTTGCTGAAGTGGAGGCCGCTGTGCAACAAGGGGCGCTTATACTGGACACCCGGGCTGCTGATGTGTTTGAAAAAGGATTCATTCCGGGATCCTTAAACATTGGCTTAAATGGTATGTTTGCAGTCTGGGTAGGTACGCTGGTGGATATTGACCAGTCATTAGTACTGGTTACAGACCCGGGCAAAGAAGAAGAAACAGTTTTGCGACTGGCTCGTGTAGGTTACGAAAAAGTTTCCGGCTATCTGAACGGCGGTATACAAACATGGATTACGGCAGGTAAAGCGATAGAAACGGTAACAAGTATTGAACCTGAGCACATTGCCACGTATTACGGAAATGCAGATTATATCATTCTGGATGTGCGCAAGCCTTCAGAATATGAAACGGAACATATAAAAGGAGCAATAAATATTCAACTCAGCGAAATCAGTGCACGATTAGGCGAGTTGAATCTGGAAAAAAAATATATTGTGCATTGTGCTGCGGGTTACAGAAGTATGATGGCTGCTTCCATAATGAAGGCGCATGGACTACATAATTTTACAAATGTGGTGAATGGCTGGAATGGAATTAAAAAAACAGATTTGCCAAAACTGTCATCTGTTCCTGAACCCATTTGAGGCGGATAAATATTGAGAAAGCGACTATGCGAAAGCTGCTGATGTGTATTGTAATATTGTTAACGGTTAACTCGTGCGATCGGGTCAATGAGAATGCTGCCATTGATCATATCAGCCGGACGTGGACAGTATACAAATTCGAAATCGACGGCTACGACCAAACACCTTTGTTTACTTCACAATTTGCTACCTATTCTTTATTTTGTGAACGCAGTCAGGATTACACTGAATCGTATATCGAATTTGGTGTAACACCTGTTACCATAAACGGTATTTATATTTTCAGTGATGGGGATGATATCCTTACCCTGTCGGATGAATTTCAATCGCGCGTTTATAATGTGCTCACACTCACCAATAACGAAATGACACTCGAAGACAGGAATGCCGATAACAATGAGGTTTACTTCCTGGAAGCTGTTTTATAAATAGCCGCATACAGGACATAAAAAAAGGCGCTCTGCAGATCAGAGCGCCTTTTTTGTAGGATTTCCTTTATTTTTTTGCCTCACGCTTCACATCGCCCTTTTCCTCGTATGTTTTAAATACGGCAGCCGGATCATATTTCTTTACGGCTTTTCCTTTGCGGATAATTTTAATATGATTAATGGTATCGCCCTGCGCAATCGCATTAACAACATCCTGCCCTTCAACCACATGACCGAAAACGGCATGTTTATTATCGAGCCAAGGTGTTTCTTTGTGCGTAATAAAAAACTGGCTGCCATTGGTGAACTTACCGGCATTTGCCATCGATAAAATTCCAGGGCCACTGTGTTTTAAATCGCTGTGAAATTCATCCTTGAATGCATAACCAGGTCCGCCTGAACCATTACCATTTGGATCTCCACCCTGAATCATAAAGTCAGCAATAACACGGTGAAACTTCAACCCGTCGTAATAAGGTGTTCCAATCGGCTTGGCGCTATTTTCAATTTTCCCTTCAGCGAGTCCTACAAAGTTTGCCACGGTTAATGGTGCCTTTTGGAATTCGAGGAAAAGTAAAATATTGCCTTTTGATGTTTGCACTTCAGCATATAAGCCATCGGGCAGATGCTTATACTTTTTCTTATCGCTCTGGCCAAATGCTAAGCTGTGCATGAATACGGCCACTAATAACAAAATACCTGTTTTTTTCATGTTGTATTGATTTACGGTCTTTTTTAAAAGGTTAATCTATGGTTATTCAGATACATCGGGGCCTGAAAAGTAGGCTGCCAGATGTACCTGCAAATTTCGTTCCGTTTCTTCCAGCGACAGGCGGGATGAGCCTCCTGAGGCGTTTTTATGCCCTCCTCCGTTATAAAACCGGCGACTGAAGGCCTCCACATTCACCTCACCCTTTGACCTGAAGGAGATTTTGATTTTGTCTTTATCCTCGGTAAACAGCACGGCAATATCAACATCACGCATAGCGAGCGGAATATTTACAATGCCTTCTTTATCACCAATGCTCAGCGAAAATTGTTCAGCTTCCTTCATGGTGATACTCATATACGCAGTTCTGTACTCCGGAATAATTTGCATTTTTTGCGTGAGTAAATATCCGATGAAACGCAATCTGTTTTCACCGTATTGATTATACAGCGCATTATGAATGGTATCAACCTGCAAACCATATTCCATCAAAGCGCCTGCGATCTGATGTACTTTAGGGGTTGTATTACTGTATTGAAAAACACCTGTATCTAATGCCATACCAGCATATAAACAAGCTGCCATATCCTTATCCAATAATTGGAGGTCGCCGGCCATTTGAATAAATGTATATACGAGTTCGGCAGTTGAACTGGCAGTATCATCCCACAATCGATATTTAGTAAAATTATCCGGTTCACGATGGTGATCGATCATCACGCTCACAAATGGCTGATACAGTTTTTGCACATCCTCTCCTAACAGTTCAATCCGTTTCATAGCATTGAAGTCGAGGAAGAAAATACATTCCATTTGCGTTAATATAGCAAAACAGGTTTTTCGGTTGCGCAGATGTACATGCACCTGATTGCTCTGAGGCATCCAATCCAAAAAATCCGGGAAATCGTCAGGTGCAATCACATGCGCCGTATGCCCTTTCTTTTCGAGATACATCTTCATAGCCAATGCAGAGCCTATAGCATCACCATCAGGCCTGACATGCGTCAGAAGCGCGATTTTACGGGGTGTTTGCAGATATTGAAACAATTCGTCCAGATTCATAATGCAGAATGGGTTACGAAGGTCGCCAATTTTTACTTTTATTAAAAATGGCGGTGCCGAATTCCTATCTTTGCGCCCGAAATACTTTGTTATGGCAGGAAATATCACATTAACTATGATTAAGCCCGATGCGGTTAAGAAAAACAACATTGGTGGCATTTTACACATGATCAACGAAGCAGGTTTTCGCATCGTTGCCATGAAATACACTAAACTCAGTCCGGAAAAAGCCGGCGAATTTTATGCTGTGCATAAGGAACGTCCTTTTTATGGCGAATTAGTTGACTTCATGAGCTCCGGACCTATTGTTGCTGCAATTCTGGAAAAGGAAAATGCGGTAGAAGACTTCCGTAAACTTATTGGAGCTACTGATCCAAGTAAAGCTGAGGAGGGTACTATTCGCAAACGTTATGCAACCAGCATTGGAGAAAATGCAGTGCACGGCAGCGACAGTGATGAAAATGCACAGATTGAAGGCGACTTCCATTTCAGCAAAGTGGAACGTTACTAACACGTTATAAACTCAAAAAAGAAATCCGGCATAACGCCGGATTTTTTTTTGCAGGTAGGTGAATTTCCATTTACATAAATAAAGTGCATACAATTACATACACTATTTTGATGCAAGACGATTTTAAATTGCATCATCCAATTCGATGAAATAATTAAACATACTTGCATAAAAAAACCCGTTTCGGATTGTGACCGAAACGGGTTAACCAAAACAGGTTTCCAATGGCAAAAATGTTATCTGGAAACCTCTATCTTGCGTGTTGACGTTTCTGTAGAAGAACTTAACTGAAGCAAATATAATCCGTTTGAAAGTCCTCTCAAATCAAAACGGAAAATATTTTTTCCCACAACACATAACTCATTGATTTCCAAGCACTTACGACCTTCTAAGTCGACAATTTGCATAGTCACCTCACAAGCTGACGGCATGTCAATTTCAACCGTCAAATCGTCAGTCGCAGGCACGGGATATACCCCTGTTTTGAGGGCCTCCTGGAGGGTAGCTGAAACAGCCGTTTGAACCGTTACTACGTAGGCTTTCGGGGCATAATTTACCGGGCTGTAACAGGTATAAGTTACTGGTGCGGTGAAGTTCTCCGGAGCCCCTGAAGCAGGGTCAACATACTGGCCAGTGTAGTCTATAGTGGGCACTAATGCACTCAGGTCGGTTCCTAAAGGCACCGTCACGAAAATGGTCCCAGCTGCCTGGTCAATGACCCCGGTTGCAGCCGGAGAGGTAAAATTAAATGCCACAATGCTGTTCGGATAAGTTGTCGAATAGCCCTCAATATCATTTTTGTCTCTTGGCAACAATTTCCAATTGCTGAAGCTGTAATACATCAACCCCTGAATAAATCCTAACTCCTCACCCATCGCTAAAGTATCGGCAGCAAACTCAAAATTGATTGCATATGAGTAATCATCGCAACGCATACCAACCTCTGGTGTATTAGTGCCATTTACACGCCACTCTCCAAAATCACCCGCAACACCATCGGCATTTTGTGAAGTAACAAACATGTTGTCAAATTTCACCAGCATACGTTCAAATGGCTCTGTGGCTGTATATACTTTGTTATCTACGTCTATTGGATTGATGCCTGTGCTAAATGCAGGTAAATCATTCATGGTGCTTAATACATCGAATGTAATATTTGTCAGCTTCGTTACACCAAACTCTTCAATTACTTTACCTGCAGTAATCCGGATTTTATCACCGCGCATTAATGCATCTGTGCCATCACCCGGAACTGATTTAATAAATATTCCACTGTATGGCTGATCATTTTCCTGCACCGCAACTAAACCTAAATCATATGTTTGTGTGGTAGCGGTAACATAGGCTTCGATATTCATTTCCGGAATACTATCATTGGCCCAAACCGAGGCCCCGTTTGAATATGGGGTGTTTTGGATTTGCACGATTGATGAAATACCATCCGCATAAACAATATAGGTTAATGGTGATGTTGGTGCAGGTGTATTTATTGTATTTCCGTCATTATCAAATGCCTCTATATAATAATTAATATATGTGCTATCGAAGCCCGGACCAGGAATTTCACCAGACCAAATATCTCCACCTACAGCACTCATGGTATTTACGTTCCAATCGGTGCTGCCATATCCATAACTGTAATATAAATTGGCAGAAGCAACGGTACCATCTAAATCAATAATGTTGGCAGAAACTGTTACAGCTTCATCAGGTGTTGCCACAACCGGTGTGCGTGTTATATCCGTAATTACCGGAGGTGAAGCTAATGACGGACCAATATCGCTTAAGGTCAATGGAGAAATGCCATATTGTGTTTCAGCGGTAAATTCAAGAATTACGCCGCGCACATAAGCCAGATTTGTACCGATAGCCGGTGGTGTATATATATCTGGTGTGTTGGTTTCACCGGCAGCACCACCAGCCCAAATATTACATTCATCATCATATGTATCATTGCGGAAGTGACCACTCACATCGCGAATCTGAATTTTATTTCCTGCTGCATCCTGGAGGTACCAAAACCAACGTAAACCCGAAGGCACCACATCCGTAACATACACATTGGTGAATTCAACATAGCGACCTTCAAACTGCTCGCCTTCCAGGGTATTGATTACCTGACCGCCGGCGCCATCGCTCACCATTAAATCTTCTATAACAGCCGGATCAGGTGTTGGCAGGGTGCTGAATCCGATGATTTCAGATTCAACAGGCAGCAGCCAAAACTGCGTATTGCCTTCAAAAGTGCTCACAATCCCGGTGCACTCCACGATATTGCCCACCTGGAAATTATCTACAAACAGGGTAGCATCGTTCAGAGATTCCAAATCCGGGTAGCCGATTGCCGGATAATCTATCAGGACATGTACTCCGGAAAAGGGCCCGCCATCGGTATCCTGCAACCAGGTACCCATGCGGCTGCCGGTACTTGACAACCCATAATCGCAGGGGTTAAAGGTTACAACGCCCTGAATGCGCACGGTATCGCCTTCATAAACAGAGAGGTCGTCTTCAGTAGCCAGGGCCGCATCATCGCGATACTGGATATCGTAAATCTCAACCAGGGGGTATTGCGCTCGCAGGATGGACACAGAGGCCATAGCAAGCGCAGCAAGTACAAGCTTTTTCATGTAAAAAATTTGGGGACAAAGGTACTAAAACCCTTGCCCCCAAACACTAAGAATAGCTTATTAAATCGTTAAAAACTGTAAGTAATACCTGCCTGAAAACCAGGTTTGATGTCAACTTCTGAAATATTTACAGAAGAAGCCAATCCGCGGAAGTTCAGTTCAAGCGGGAAGTCTTTACCGTTAAGTTTTTGAAAATCGTATCCGATACCCATACCGGCCATTGGCATGAAACCGCTGTATGTAGGTGATTCTACGCCGGTACTGGTTTTTTGGTTATTGATGTCTGTATCAGAAATTTCGCTGAGGTTTTGCGCATATCCTGCAGCACCGAACCACTCGAGAGTGAGTCCGTGACGGTAGGTTACGCCATAGTTAAATTCCAGGTTACCGAATATTGACTGTGCACCGGCTTCATTGCCGAACATGCCAATATTAGGAATCATGCGGAACTGACGGTCGCTAACACGAGCTCCCTTACAACCGCTTTTTTCCATTTTAGTCCAGGAAAGATTTACTTCCATACCCAAACCGAAGCCAGGGCTTGACATGTCGTAACCGTAGTAGTACAAGCGAACCGGACGTGGGTCGTGTCCATAAGGACTGCGAGGACCAGCGGCCGAAACCGTTGAACTGCCTGCAATTACCAGCATAATCGCCAGTGCTGCAGCGCGGATTTTAGTTGTAGAAAGGGGTCTCATTATCAGGTTCTGGTAGAAAGGAAGGTGCAAAGGTAATGTTTCTATTGGTATAACTGATTTATAATAAGATAAATTCCATTCGGTTACAAAAATTTTACATAAGCCGAACTTCGTTCATCAAAGTTACCCATATAACAAAAAGAAACCCTGCAGGTTTTCCACACTGCAGGGTTGAACCACCACGGATGTTCCGGGATCACGTGTGTATTACAAGTTCAATTGGGCATTCTTTGGGAACGTGATTTCGTAGGAAAGTGTATAGGATTTATCTGCCTTAGGCTTCATTTTTTCCCTCCAGGTGATGAAACCGGTTAATTCATCCAGCTCTCCCCCACTCTTTTCGAGTAATTCTACTTCTATATCATCAACCTGTGATACAGGAATATGCTCCATAATAATCACCTCAATCGGGATAGATTTGCCATTGCGCACCTTGGTGGTGTAGGTCATCACTTTCTTTTCATTGAGGCCAATCAACCGGTCTGATGATTTATCGGCCACCATTTTACGCTCAACTTCAATTCCTTTATCTCTTCCCATACTCAACGAAAGGGTATCACTCAGGGCTAATGGGTTGAGGAATGTTTTGCCTACATAAGAATTATTGAAATACAGGTTGGCGTTGCCCGGCAACAGATTAAGTGTTTCCCAATCAGTAATACGGGCAATCAGGAATGCGCTTTGTTCAATTTTAGGGACAATCAAATAATTGAATGTTGTAGTTAACTGCTCAGTTTGTAATGCCACGATATGACCTTTACCATCTGATGGAATGGTGTATTTCAAGTCAATTTCAAATTCTACATTCGTGAGTGTAGGCTGAACTGTTGTGTATTGATTCGCATATCCGGCGGCTTTAGTATCACCTGTAACGGTTTTACTTAATACCTCTTCAACGGCATCAGTAGCTGCTGCAGGTGCATTTACCTGATCATCAAAATCCCGTTGGTAATATTGCTGATAATACCCTAAGTACCAGGTGGTTAATTGTGGAAGCGTATTGCCAAGCAGTGGATTGCCAGTAGAGCAGGTGATTTCAACGTTCTTCCAGTCAAGACCGCTGGTTTGCCAGATATTCGCTTTGTAGGTAATATCAATTGGCTTTGCTACATCTGTTGCCCGGATATCGTAAGTTGCATACCAACCGGCATTATACGTTAAATAATCTACTCGTACTGTTCCTGAAGTGGCGGCATCGGCAAACACCTGCATCACTACCTGTGGTATCGGCGCATTCGGATTTATACTCTGCGCCTGTTGATTGCGGTATACCTGCAATTCATAAATGCGTTGCTGCATGCGACCTCTTTCAACATTAAGCAGGTATTGAGCCTTTTCATTTTCTAAACCTGCAGTGAGTAATTGTTGCAGTTTTTCTTCATAATATTGAACGCTATTTTTAATTAATTCGAGCGAATCGGTGCTATTCGTATTCAGCAATTTATTATTCATGAGCATAGTCTTTTGCACATCAATAACTTCTTTTTTGGCGTATAGCGATTTCAATTGAAAATCAAGCATAATCATACTATCCTGTATCGCCAGAATTTTTTTATCCGTTTTGGTGACCTCGGTGGTATTGGCAACAGGTTCTGGATAATAAAGCTGATACTGAATATCCATAATAGTAAAATTACCGGAGCCGCCGCCCTGAATTGAATTTTGGTCAAGTGACTGTGAAAGTCCCTGAATAATAATTTCAGAAGGTCCGGCAGGAATTGAAACAGATGCAGAGTGAAACAATTGTGCGCCATTTAAAAATACAATAGCGCGATCGATATCTGCTTTAACGTTAGCTTGCTTCTGTGCTGATGCCCCCAGGCTCAGGCTAAGCAATAAGGTGAAAATGGTGGAACGGATCATGATGGTGTTTTCATACCAGGATGCAGGCAAACACCTTATTCCATAAACAGGACAATAAAAATCAATAGATTACTTTGTTTATATACATCCACCTTACGGCTTCAACGCCACAGCATATGCATCCAAGGTGCGTTTGCGGGCGAAGGCGTGATCTACAATTGGCAACGGATACTGCATGGTGTCCAGCTCCGGCACCCAGGTTCTGATATATACACCTTTGGGGTCAAATTTGCGTGTTTGTTCCGCAGGATTAAAAATTCGAAAATACGGGGCGGCATCTACACCACAACCTGCTGCCCATTGCCA
>JAKQVC010000057.1 GCA_029571985.1 Bacteroidota bacterium
TTAACTTGCGCTTGACTCCTGGCAGCCAAAACATGAACCATAATGCGCAACTTATGAATGGCCACTTAGTGGAAATTTCTCAGAAATAACTGTACACGCACGCAGTAGCACTCACCTCATTTTTGCCTCCACGCCGCAACAATGATGCCTAACAAGGTTCTGCACGTTTCTTTTACGTTGCCTTTTATCCGCAACGCTAAAACCCATGCGGTTATTGGCTCTCTGCAAAACGTGGCGGCGTGGCGGCAATTTTCGGTAATACGCGCACTAATACCAAAAATGAAAAGCTGCCTAGTCAATGGCTTTTAAAATACTCCCAGCTTCAGCATGCACCAACATAAACTCACGCAACCAGTGGTAATGATTCGCGCAAACTTCTGCCAATGCTGGATTGCTGCTAAAACTAAGGTGACTGTAAGCATACAAACAAGCCGTAATACCTAGCGCATCGGCTGAAAGCGTTCCTTCGTAGCCATTGATGCAACTCACTGAATACAACTTCTCTAAATCGGGTGCCATGTAAAAACCGCCATTACTGAGTTGATAGAACGCCCAATAAGCACCGCTATATTCAGAGGCGATATTTCCGGCAATCGCATAAATGGCAGGCTCGATGCTGAGTGGGAACTGAATGCCAAAGAGTTTAGCGGTGTAGTTGATACGTAGATTGATTTGAACTGAGTGACGGGTAATAGTTGATTGAGTCATGAAAATTCTCCTAAAGTTTATGTGTAATTACCACCCCTCCCCCACCAGCAACGGACGTGCAAAATCATCCGCAAAGTGCCGGATATTTTTTAGACTATTGTGTTTAATGGTGGGTGGGTGTGGGTGTGTGGGTGGGTGTGTGTGGGTGGGGGGGGGTAGGAAGATTTATGAAATTCCTGAGCGTTGCACTCAGATATTCGTGGTTGGATTTGTTGCTTCGATATGCTCAGTTACTCTAGCTCTAATCCATAAGTGCTTGGGTACGAAATAGACAGGGCCACCAGCATTATTCCAGCACAGAAGAAAGATGACCCATTGCGGATCACCTGAGGTTTCATCCATATAGTCACAAACATCCCATGACATCGGAATATCAGTGACATTAGGCCACTGCCCATCATTCTCATCAGCCCATTCAAAGTTGCAGCCATGAATTTCCAGGAGGTCTTGTTCAGTTTCACAGATATAGACGTAACCACCTAAATAATCACCATAGTCCTGAGTGACTTCTGCTTGTTGCATCAACCAATCAATATCTGCCTGAATTATTTCTAGTGGATTACTGACTGAAGTATGCGGGTTTTGGCAAAGCCCTATCATGACCGTCGCCTGATCCTGCAACAATCTGAAAGGAATTTTATGTTGCTGATAATACTGATATGCCTCATTGAAGTGATGTAGCTTAATCATTAAAGCCTCCTGTATATGTTGTGATTTGAAATTAGTGATTGAATATCAGTGTGCAACTTGGGTATCGATCCCAAATATCTTCATACTCAACACTAATGTTTTGCATGACTTGATGATTGATAGCATCAGCGATGGCTTCTTCTGGTAGATCCCAAGCTAAAACAGTTTCAATTGCATCTAGGTAATGTTGGCGGTTCATATAATTTCATCCTTTTAGGTTTGTTAAAGTAGTAAATGGCGACTGCAAGAATTACGATAGAAATAAGTGGAAAAGCTAAAAACAGTACGGCTAATAAAACTAATGCAAACTTTCTGGTGTTTTCAGAGAGCAGGCATAGCAAAGCAATCACGACTAAGGTGATAAATTCCATAAAACTCCTGTTGTGGTTAAAAAATTAAGGGGGAAATGACGTGACTAGACCGGTATAAGCCCGGTATAACTAAATTGCTTTATTGCTAAGTTTGAAAGCCCTTGTCTGGCTTGGAGTTATGGCTAGATATTTTTTGAGAGCGCCGGACTAGCACTACATATGAGTGGATTTTGGCAGTTATGCCTGTTTGGATTTTTTAGATGGGAGTGTTGTTGCAGATTTTTTGATGGGTTTAACTGGTTCGTATTTTAGGTCAACGTCTGAGGAAACAAGCTTATTGACTTCGGTCATAAAAGCTTCTGTATCAAGCTTTTCATAACCACGTACCTTACCTTCCAGCAATTTGACTAGACCTTCATGCTTCAGTACGGCTAGTAAGAATCCAGGTGTGTTGACTGATTTCCCTATGAACAAATTGATGAATGGAACTGCAGTGATGGGATGTGGTGCCTTATCCAATACTACCAAAGTCGCTTTAAGTGATACCCATTCTTCACTAAAAAATCCACCTCCAGAATTTGTTACTATGCGGATGTGAACTTGATTGTCTTTGGTACAACCAAAATGATAAGTTAATTTGGCTTTACCAGAACATGTGGGGCAGGATGCGATTTTAATAATGCGCATTGATAGTGTTGAATTGCTGGGTGTGGCATTACTAGTTGCAGTTTCTTTCATGGTAACTCTCCTTGGTTGATGTATAGATAGGTATGTTGGTCTTTCATATAAGATGGGTGAAAAGGCGCAACCACGGATTCAACTAAGGTGCTTAAAAAAAATAGGAAAAAATATGGCAAACTTATAGCATGAATAATGTGGCTAAAAATCACCATCATTCTCTGGGAACCCTGCTCTTGTTGGATTGGGTGCTGCTATTCGTGCAGCAAGACTGGCTCAAGGCTTATCTCAGGAGGCCTTAGCTGAGATAGATAGCATTGATCGTTCTTACATGGGTGGGATTGAAAGAGGCGAACACAATTTGGCAATTATGAATTTGCTGAAAATTTCTGATGCGCTTGGGGTTAAGGCATCCTCGCTGTTAGATGAAACTGGAATTTAACTTCAAGACTCTCCTTTGCATATATTGTGTATAGCTGTTTAGATTTGTCATATATTTTCCTAATGGTAGATGTAAAGCCCACAAGTCCTGAGCTATACGGGAGTT
>JAKQVC010000098.1 GCA_029571985.1 Bacteroidota bacterium
CCATCTTTTAGACTATTCGCTAATAATGAACCAAGTATCGGACCTGTGCAACTGAATGAAACAATGCATAAGGTAAGTGCCATAAAGAAAATACCCAGCAACCCACCTAAATCAGATGCATCATTTGCTTTGTTCGCCCAGCGGGATGGTAATTTAATTTCGAATAATCCGAAGAGAGATAAAGCAAATAAAATGAATACGAAAAAGAAAACCAGATTCACCACATTGTTTGTCGAGAACTCATTAAGTTTATCACCACCAACTCCAAATAATAAAAATGGAAGCGAGGCGAGAAAATACACAAACACAATACTCACGCCGTAAAAGGAAGCATTAAAAATACCTTTTCTGCGGTTGCCCGCATGTTTGGTAAAAAATGAAATCGTAAACGGAATCATCGGAAAAGTACAAGGCATAAGTAAGCCAATTAACCCACCAATAAATCCCAGCAGAAATGTGTTGAATAAATTACGGCCACCTGCATTGGTAATTTGGGTGCCCACCTCCGTGTCACATTCTGCGTATTTAGCATGGGCTGTATCCACTTTAAACGCACCAAAACGTTCTGCACCTAAAGTATCGGCAGGAATAACCGTTTCCTGAATTACCAGACCTTCTTTAGAGAGTTCGAGGGTGAAATCTTTTTGCATGAATAAACACTGGCTGGCGTCGCAGGTTTGATAGGCGATGTATCCGGTAATAATCGCTTTAGCTGAATCGAGTTTTACCCTTTGCCGCATGGTGGCCTTATCATGAAAATATTGCAGAACCTTGTTTTCAAATAAGGGTTCAGGTTTAACTTCCAGATGACCAATTTCTTCAACTTTGCCAACACGTGTATAGCCCTGACCGGCATTTTCGAATGTAAACACCATCGGCCTGGCACCACCTTCGGGTGAATTTTGAGAATATAATTTCCAGGTCGGTGTAATTTTTGCATCAAAGGTGATCCAATACTCCTGCTCATTAATTTTTTCACTGCCGATATTCCAGGTAACCGGAGTTTTTACTTTGCTGTAATCTGCATTCGGATCAGTTACTAAGTTTCCGGATTGACCTTCTAATTGAATACTAAAATCTTTCGTTTGTGCAATACATTGTGCATCATCGCATGTCATATAATCGATATACCCGGAGATGGTAACATTTCCTGATATCTTAATTTTTTGTCGCAGGGTAAGTCGCTTGTGGTAATATTTTACAACCATATTGTCGAACAGCGGCTCCTGTTGTTCTTCCATTCGGCCCAGCTCTTCCATTTCTCCAACCAGTTGCACGCCTGAAGGCAGGTTTTCAAAGATCAGATTCGTTGGGATAGGCCCTCCGGTTTCCGGAAGGTCGTGGCTATATATTTTCCACCCCTCTTGAACAGAGGCCTTGAAAATGAGTATATATTCATTGATGCCGGACTGAGATTGGGAAATTTCCCACTTTACCGGTTCGAGCAACTGACCAAAGGAAAGGGTAGAGAGGAGACTAAATAGAACTACAACGGCAATCCGCTTCATACATACAATTTTTGGTATTGCAAATGTAACGAAAACCCTATGCAGTCGCGAATTGGCGACCTGTGTTGACAAAAATATTACCCGAAAACAGCTTATCTGTTTGCGGCTACTTCGGTCATGGCCAGAAATGATTCAAAAATGAGTCGGCCGTCGGTATTGCCTAATTGTTCCTCGGCGGCTCTTTCGGGGTGTGGCATCATCCCGAACACATTGCGACCTGCATTGCAGACTCCTGCGATATTATTGTGCGAACCATTAGGGTTAGCGGCATCGGTTATGTGTCCGCGCTCGTCGCAATAGCGGAAAATAACCTGATTATTGTCTTCTAGTGCCTGTAAGGTGGCCGCATCGACATAATAACGACCTTCTCCATGCGCAATCGGTATTTTAAGGGCATGTTGCAAAGGCAGCGTAGCGTTAATGCGACTAGTGTTATTATCGGCAGTTAGATATACATTTTTGCAGATGAACTGCTGGTTATTATTCTCCAACAAAACACCGGGTAAAAGTCCTGCCTCGCACAAAATCTGAAAACCGTTGCAAATGCCCCAGGCAAACCCTCCTTTATTGCAGTGCTCAATAACCGCCTGCATAATTGGAGAAAAGCGGGCAATAGCTCCGGTGCGGAGGGCATCTCCGTAAGAGAACCCACCTGGCAGCATAATACAATCATTTGTGGTTAATCCACGCAGGTCGTGCTCCTTATGAAAAAGCTCTATCACCTCACACCCCATTACGTTGCGTAAAACGTGAATAATGTCCTGATCGCAGTTTGAACCCGGGAATGTAACAACACCAAATTTCATGCTCGTAAATTGTTACACAAAGGTAATGTACTGCATGATGATTGTAGCTACAAACAGCACCGCATGAGCCGATTCTGTGTATAACACGTGTTTTGAGTGGAAAAAGTAGTATCCGGTTATCATACTCCCCGGAATCAGCAAATAATACCAGGCGCCATCAGTGCCCGCAGGTGCAAGTCCTGCCGCCAGCATACCTGCTAAAAACATCCATAGAATCACTACCTGATAACGTCTGATTTGAATAAGATTCGACGACATCTTATTCATATACACGACCATTGACATCATACACACTATGCCGATCAGTGACAATTTTATCAGTTGCGTAGTTGTAAACGTCAATTCCGGTTGATCGAAAAATGTGGTTGTAAAGGGGTGTGTGTCAAGGAATACCTGCAAATGATCAAACCAAAATAAACCGGTACCGGTTAGAAATACTATAATCAGCACACCTGTCACATAAATAATAAATTCCCGAAAGGAAGTTGACCTCATTCGGAAAAGGCCAAGTATACTCAAGAGTAAAAGAACGACAGCCGGCCAATACAGCAGGGTGCAAATTGCACTTAATGCACCGGTGTCAAAGTAAGTCATGTCTGTGTGTTGCTTATTGTAGGCGCTGAATATTTTGAACAGGATAATTACAGCAATGATTCCGCAAACTATTTCAGGAATAGCATATACTAAGCCCGGAAAAAAACTGGTGAATAAAACAAAAGTGACTGCCGGAATGAGGCTAGGCTTATTAATCAGCTTGTACCGTTGCATGGCTATACTCAGTATAAAACCTGTTGCCGTTATACATACAAGTAATACGAGTGCAGTTACCAGGTGCGGCGCCTGTTGCAGATGCAACCCATCAATAAACAAGAGTCGTGACAGGTAGCTGTAAGAAGCATCAGAGAGGTTGAAGGGAGTCAATACATGATGCGCGTGTACAATACCGGTATATATCAGCAACAGCAAAAAGCTGAGTGGTCCGGTGTTTTGGAAAAAGCGCAACATTCAACAAAGGTAATGTCTAAAAAGGAATGGTGGTGCAGAGAATTCCGGTGCCCGAAGCCGGTATGTTGTAAAGTCGACCTGCTTAAAATTTAATCTTTACAAAGGATAGCGATTTTTTGTAAATGCTCGGGATAACAATTTCGTTGTAGGAAATTTGCTGTGCGCTAGAAGGCCGAATTTGTACTTCCTGCTGATTGGCATTAAATAAACTATTGCGGTCTAATTCGCCTGTGGCCGTCATGACATATTCTAACACATTTGCATTTTGTTCTATATCCTCATTGAATATAAACATGCACTTGTCTTTAATATTTACGAGGGCATAACTTGAATTTACCCCTCTGTCTTCCCGACTCACCTGTTTTTTACGTATCACGGTATTCCAGGAAGGCGTGCCATCAGGTTGAATAGAGAACAGCAAAATATCGTCGTATTCGTAAAATTCTACCTGTCTCACAGAGGTCCGATATCCATAATATGGATCGTAGTTGGTGAATTCGAAATTTTCAACTGTTTTATCATAATATTCGGCAACCACGAGCGCGCCGCCATCTGCACGTGGGATGATGCTGCCGATCTGATACACCGGAATATTGGTAGAGGAACGTTCTTTATTAATGCCGATGATATCATCCTGCGTTTCAGGCGGGAAGATATAATCATGCGACAAGGTAATGGCGCCGGAAGCAGGGTCGATAATGCTAAACTGATAACCTACCATATGATCTTTCTGATCTTCTTTTAAAAAATGCACACTAATGATCTGATTATGCATCTGGTCGTAACCAAATTGCATTTCTTCAAAACAGTAGTCTGAACCACCCATTTCAGTTGTAACAGCACCGGTGCCACCTTTAGGCAAAACATATAAATACTGTACAGCTGTTTTTTCGTTTTTACATCTGAAATCATCATTCCTATACAAAAAAACAGGA
>JAKQVC010000134.1 GCA_029571985.1 Bacteroidota bacterium
GGCGTATGCAACCGCCTCAGCTAATTGAGAAAAAACTAATCCGCAACCCTGTAAAACTGATTGGTGAAGAAGTGTACGTAATGAAGGGTTCATCGTTTAAGGAACGGATGATTAATTTATCTAATGAAGTGGGGGGTGAAATTAAAATAATTGAAGACAGCGCCACCGCTGAAACGGAGTCGCTGATAAAAAAAGTAGCTACGGGTGAAATTAAATACACGGTTACTGATCAGACCATTGCGATGGTAAATTCATTTTATTACCCTAACCTCGATATCAGCACCGTGTTGAGTTTGCCACAACAAATTGCCTGGGCTGTGCGCACCAATTCTCCGGAACTTCTTAAAGCTACTAACGACTGGTTGAAAGAGGCCAAGCGAACGGCTGTATTTAAGGTTATCTATAATAAGTATTTCGAAAGTCCGAGATTAATGCAGGCACGCATAACAAGTGATTACTCTTCCCTGGCCGGGAATCGGTTATCACCTTTCGATGATCAGTTGAAGGCTGGGGCCGAGCAAATCGGATGGGATTGGCGATTGATTGCCTCAGTCGCTTATCAGGAATCTAACTTCGATCCGCAAGTAAAATCATGGGCAGGTGCTATTGGGTTAATGCAGGTGATGCCAGAGACTGGCGAATATTTTCATGTGAACAACCTGTGGGATCCTAATCAAAATATCAAAGTAGGAATTAAGTTTTTGAAGTTTTTGGATAATCAATGGGCTAAGACTGTGCCTGATCCACAGGAGCGGATCAAATTTGTATTGGCTTCCTATAACGTAGGACTTTCGCATGTAAAGGATGCACAAAAACTTACCAGAAAATATGGTAAGGACCCTACAGTATGGCAAGACAATGTTGAGTATTTCCTGTCACAGAAATCAAATCCAAAATATTTTCGCGATCCGGTTGCTGTAGTGGGTTATTGCCGGTGCGATGGACCGATCCGATATGTAAAGGAAGTGCTGCAACGCTATGATGAATACAAACTCAGGATTGAAGCGTAGTTTTTCAGGCGTCTGACCGCTTTTCGATGACATCTTACGGTCTGACGCCTTACTTTAGGGTTTCAACAATTTTTTTGAAATCCAACGACTCCCAATTTTTATCGATCCCCGGTCTTTTCA
>JAKQVC010000158.1 GCA_029571985.1 Bacteroidota bacterium
AAACGCTGCTAAGTTGAATGATATTCGACTCGCAATTTGCATGGGTTTCTCTTTATCGAATGATATCAAATGATTTGGCGGAAGTTCTGTGCGCGTTTGTGTTTAAAACAGCATAGTAGGTGCCTGCAGGTAAATGATGTACATCAAGCTGAAGTACAGTTTCTCCTTTCAGTAGCTGAACAGCTTGAGCAGCAACCAGTTTGCCTTCCTGATTATATATTTCAGCAACCGCCATATCGCTTGCACTTCCGGATACCTGTAGGTTTATAAATTGCGAGGCAGGATTAGGATAAATCAGCTGAATAGCAATATCAATCGAATCGCCGGTTGTGAATTGGATGCCAGGGCGAAGCGGGATATCATCAGGTTGTTGTTGTGTAACACAATGAATCATGCCGCCATAGTAATACAGATTTCTGCTATCAATGCCAATTACTTCTTTATCAGGATAAATAGATTGCAGAATGGCAATTGCATCATCATCGTTTGCGTCATTGAATGTTGTAGCCAGCACCACTTCATTGGCAACGTAGTAATTATTGTAAGATGATTTAAAACCTACGTTTGCTCCCCAGGTTGTTTTTACATTTTTATTAGTTAAGGGCAGGAATACCTGATTGTATGGTGTGCCATAGGCATTTGTGGCGTTCATCAGGATATCGATATCGGATGATGAAATTCCCCAATAATTCAAATTGGCTTCATTCATGGTAACCAAGGTAATACTGTCTTTTAATCGGGCAAAACCATCAATATGTGTATCGGTAATATCAAAACCGGCACCGTAAATGCCATCAAGCCATATAATATTATTGACACCCAAATATTGTGTGAGGTAAAAATTAATGTCTGATTCCGAAAGTGTCGGATTTCTGTTATCACCCAGAATACTGCTGCGTGTACCGAGGAAGGTGCCTGCGCCATCCACTTCAACAGCGCCACCTTCTAAAACCATAGTCGACAAATTAATGCGGGTAGTTCCCGTTTTACTGGCAATGCGTTGAGGCACTTTATCATCCTGCGAGTACGGTGTATCGTTTCCCCATCCATCAAATTTCCAGTCGAGGAT
Source organism: Bacteroidota bacterium (assembly GCA_029571985.1). Taxonomy (GTDB): domain Bacteria; phylum Bacteroidota; class Bacteroidia; order Chitinophagales; family BACL12; genus UBA7236. Next base: position 1,070 of record JAKQVC010000158.1, read on the forward strand.
GACCAGTTCGTTCGAGGCATTAAAAACATACATTGGACCATTATCGCGCGACCACACATCATCGGTTTTAATGATGTAAAAGAATATATTGCCCAATGGGACTCCTGCTGTATTGAGCAAATCGATTATTCTGTTTTTTTCTGCGGTGTTATAGGCAATGATATACACTTGCTCTGTTGGCACTAATGCGGCTGTAATATCCAAAAAAGTTTGATCGAGCCGATTGCGATACGTGAGCCCATAAGTATACTGATGCGGCCACTGGAGCCAGGTGCCTGCATGCGGTTGTGATTCGCCGGGCAGCCGGAAAGTCGGGACCTGACTATATGCGCTTGATAACAGTAAGCACATCCATGATAGAAGTATTACTCGCATGTTCATTTTTTTTCTAAGGTAATTCGATTTTGTGAACTTCTACGCATCTTATAAAATTTATGCTTATCACGGCCTCTTTCGAACGCGAAATGCTTGACGCACGAACGAGCGCAATTGTGTTTTTTAGTCATCTGATGCCAGACTAAAGGTCTAGGAAAAATTTAAAATCATGAAAATTTGAGAATTGGATTAAAGTCATATAGATTTGTTGAATAACAGTGCACCAGACGCTGTTTTACCTTGATGCAGCCACTAAGTTTAATTTCGGGTCAATCCTGAAATATTGAGAAACTATTATATAAAATTAATTGGATGCACAGAAAGAATTTCCTTCGTAACATTGCCTATTCCGTTCCTGCGGTATTCTTAGGTCCTTCGTTTATTAAACATTTACTTCCGAAAATTTCAGAGAGCGGCAGTGTAATTATTGTTGGTGCTGGCATGGCCGGATTATATGCGGCAAAGGTCCTGCAGGACGCCGGTATAACCGTCACCATTTTAGAAGCATCAGCCGTGCACGGAGGTCGTGTACGAACCAGTCACGACTTTGCCGATTTTCCGATAGAATTAGGTGCTGAATATGTGCAGGGCAAAGGTAATACCGGCGGCCCAACGCCTTCTTTTTTATGGAGTAGCATCGATGCGTATAATCCTGATTTATTAAGAGATACGGATGGATACAAAGAATTTATTGCACTGTCGGCATCGGATTATGCTTTATCACCTCCCTATTGGGATGCCAATTTGGAATTTGTCTGGAATTTTTATGAAACCTACGATGATTATGCCGGTGATGATATCCTGATGAGCGACTATCTGTTCAATACATATGGTATTGACGAAACGCATCCATCCTGGTATTTATTCGAAAACTGGATTGGGGCTGAGTTTGGGACTACTGTTAAACGCATCGGACTGAAAAGTCTGGCTATTCAGGAGAGTTTATGGCTGGTGGGCAATAAAAATTTCATGCTGGATCAGTCGTACCTTGATATTGTGACCACTGTGTTTTTTACAGGCGTTTTGCCGTCCATTGTGTATAATAAACAGGTTAATCAGATTGATTATGCAGGCAGTGGGGTTTCTGTTACTTGTGAAGATGGGTCAACCTTTACCGCAGATAAAATATTAGTAACTGTTCCGTTGTCGATTTTACAAAACAATGAAATCGATTTCGTGCCTGAATTGCCGGCTTATAAAACAACGGCCATAAATACCATCGGCATGGGCGGTGGTATGAAGATATTGCTCAAATTTTCAGAAAAATTTTGGGACGATGATGTCCTCTGGTTTACCTTATATAATTATGCACAAAGTGCCTGGACGCCTGGTCTTGTGAAGACTTATGGCACCGAGCAGGTGATGACATTATATATTATGGGTGAAAAGGCTGAATACCTCAGTGGTTTAGGTGAGGCCGCTGTTGATGTCGTAATTGCTGAACTGGATGATTTGTTTTCCGGCATGGCTTCAGAAAAATTAGTGGATCATCTTATTGCCGACTGGATTAAAGAACCTTTTATAAAAGGCGTTTACAGTTATCCGGTTGTGGGCACATTCGAAAGTGAGGCTGTGTCTAAACGGCTTGACTTAGCTATGCCGATAGATTGCAAATTGTTTTTCGCAGGTGAGGCAACTAGTAATAATCATCCTGCTACAGTGCATGGTGCCTTAGAATCAGGCGCAAGGGCAGCTTTGGAGATATTGGATTGTCCGTTTACCGGTATTGCAGACACGCAAACAGATGGCATTCAGGTGGAAATGCAGATTTCTGATGCAACAGTTCTGTTTGATATACAAACACCAGTTCCCGTTGATGTATACCTGGAAATGACGGATCTGAAAGGGGCAAATCTCATTACGTTTTTTGAAGGCAAATCGGCAGGTGGTCAACAAACCTTAACTTATGCCTTGCCAAAAGTGTCTACAGGTATTTATATATGTTCAGCACATATTCAGGATCGAATAATCACTAAGAAGTTTTATATCCAATAAATAGCAGCTAAACTGAACGAATAAGTTCTTACAATAAAAAGGTCGGAACATTGTGCTCCGACCTTCATTGTAAATAGCGGTTATCGCTACAGTATTATTGTTTAATAAATTGTTGTGTTGTTATTTGTTGTGCGTTGTTCGTGTAGGATAGCAGGTAGGTTCCGGCAGTTAATGACTGAACGTTTATTGTGGTGGATTTTTCGTTATCACTTTCGCCACTCATGATTACTTGCCCCTGCATGTTGGTGATATGCCATGTGCCTGAAAGCCCTTCTGCTGTGAGATAAGCAGTTGTTGGATTTGGATAAATCTGTACTGACGTCTCAGTTACCTGGCTTTCTTCTCTGTAAATGGTAGCATTTAAACGGGTTAAAAACAGGTCCCAGGTAATTGGGTCGCTAACAGCAAATAAATCATCGAAATAAATATCTCCTCCGAACACGCCTAGCATATAAATATTTCCATTTTTGTCGACATCGATATCCGTGATATAATCTTCAGCTTCTACGTTGTCAAAATCGACAAATCCTAGTACAATTCCTGACGGAATAGATACTGTTGCTAAAAAGGATTCAAAATCTATGAAAGGATTTTCTATAATTATGCCAGCAGCTTCGGCATATTCAAAGTAATGTCCGGTTACTAGAATATTGCCATTATCGGATTTGATAGCTTCGGCGAAAATACTATGTGTGCTGGAAAAATGGTTAACCCACTTTATTTCAAAGGTTGTGAAACTTATACGGACTAAAATAACATTATTTCCACCCTCAGATATGTAGGTTTCTCCATTAATTTCTATAGAACCATAGAAATTAATGGCGAGGGTGACTTCGCCGTCATATGAGATGTCGGCCGCAATAGTGCCCATGTCGGTTACCGGGAATTCAGTGAATTGATTCGTCGAGCCATTTTTGGTTAGTGAATAAATAACCATATTTTCCTCTTCAGCATCTTTGATTACGGTATAATAGTCATCTGGTCCATTGAAAATGGAGTAGCTGCCAACCGTGTTAAAAGCAAAATAGGTTGTTCCGTTAGCGGCAATTTCAATATTGTTCATGGCAATCCATGAGGAAGTTACAATGGTGCGCATCCAAATTGGCATACCTGAGCTCGTATATTTTGCTATCAGACCAGTTTTCACTTCAGCCATTTGTTGAGGTATGCCATCGAATGTTATTGCCGCGCTATAGGAATTACCTGAAACATAAATGTTGCCATTTTTATCCGCACCTATATCGGTAAATGCGTCCCAATTTTCTCCACCATCTGTTTGTGCACTGAGTGTATTACCAAAGCCATCCATGCTTACCCAGAACCCGTCTACATCGCCATGTGATGGGTATAAACCGGCGCCTGCATTTAGTTCTCCTGTAAAGCCGCCGCAAACGAGAACACCTTTTGTGGATTTATTATAGGTGATCTCATAACTGAAGGCAGATTCCGTGGCCTCGATTGACTCCAGCCATTGGATATTGCCATTTTTATTAAATTTTGCAACGTATACAGCTGGTTCAACTTCGCAGCTTACGCTAAAACCATCTATTTCTAAATCATAATAAAAATTTCCGGTCACATAAGTATTGCCTTGTGGATCAGTGGCAATCTTAGGGGGTGTGGTGTTTAATTCATTTGGAATAACTTCCAGATAATGAAATGATTGTCCGGAGGCAATGCCCGTGATTCCTAACCAGAGGCATAAAGTGAATACTGTAGTTTTCATCGTTTTACAATTTAGATGCAAACCTATTCCGACTACAGGCCTGTGTAAAGCAAAAAACAGGCCCAT
>JAKQVC010000162.1 GCA_029571985.1 Bacteroidota bacterium
GGGTTCGTATACAATTACTGTTTCGGGTGGTTCAGATGATAATTACAATCTAGCCTATACTTCAGGTTTACTCACCATCACGAAGGCTTCTATCACAGCCACAGCTTTGAATGCCACCAGAGTGTTTGGTGTAGCCAATCCCACTTTTTCAATTTCGTATTCTGGCTTTGTAAATGGAGAGACAGCAAGCGTATTTGATAGTACGCCCACTGCTACCACATCGGCAAACCTGTCAAGTTCCGTAGGAACATACCCTATTACCGTGTCTGGGGGATCAGACGCTAATTATTCTTTTACCTACGTGAATGGCACTCTTACAATCACGAAAGCTACTCCAGTAATTACCTGGAACCCACCCTCAGCGATTACCTACGGCACCGCATTGAGTGCAACACAGTTGAATGCGACCTCAGGAGGAGTTGCAGGAACAATGACTTACACTCCAGCGTTGGGAGTGGTTCTGAATGCTGGGAGTCAAACGCTAAGGGTTGATTTTGTTCCGACCGATGGAACTAATTACAACAGTGTAGCCAATACTACGATTTCCCTTATAGTTAATAAGGCTACACCTGTGATCACCTGGAGTACACCTTCAGCGATTACGTATGGCACTGCCTTGAGTGCTACGCAATTGAATGCTACCTCAGGAGGGGTTGCCGGAACAATGACTTATACTCCTGCTTTGGGGGCAGTTCTAAATGCTGGGAGTCAAACGCTTAGAGTTGATTTTGTTCCGACCGATGGATCGAATTACAATAGTGTATCAAACACAACGGTTTCCCTTACGGTAAATAAGGCAACTCCGGCAGTAACATGGTTGAACCCTTCAGCTATTACGTATGGAACTGCGTTGAATGGTTCCCAACTTAATGCTACGGGCAGTGTGCCTGGTACTTTTGTTTACGCACCAGGTATAGGCACAATTTTGAATGCGGGTAATCAGGTTCTATCAGTCAACTTCACGCCTACGGATGCGGCTAACTATAACCCTGTTAATGGAACCACTGTTTCAATAACAGTTAATAAGGCTACGCCCGTAGTTACATGGGCTTCACCAGGTGCCATTACCTACGGCTCTGCTTTAAGCGCTACCCAGCTTAACGCGGCAGCAACCGTTGCAGGTTCATTTGCCTATACTCCGGCAAGCGGAACAATCTTGAATGCCGGATCAAATCAAATCTTGTCCGTAAACTTTACACCAACAGATCTCACTAATTATAATCCGGTAACCGGCACCACGGTTGTCATTAGTGTTAATAAAGCAACCCCACTAATAACCTGGCCAAATCCGGTTGCGATAACATACGGCACTGCGTTGAGTGCCACTCAACTTAATGCAACAGCTAATGTTCCCGGAGTATTTGTTTACACACCTACCAATGGAACACTTTTAAATGCTGGCGCTAATCAGGTATTATCTGTTGATTTCGCACCTACGGATGCTGCCAATTATAATGCTGTAAATGATGTTCAACGACTTATTACCGTAAATAAAGCAACACCAACGATAACCTGGCCAAATCCAACTTCTATTATTTACGGAACACCATTGAGTTCATCCCAATTAAATGCAAGTGCAAATGTGCCTGGTATTTTTGCATACACCCCTGCGAGCGGAACCATCTTGAATGTTGGAGTCAATCAAACCCTGTCTCTGAATTTTACACCCACGGATGCTATAAATTATAATTCAATTATTGGACGAACAGCTACAATTACTGTAACTAAGGCAACGCCCGTGGTAACCTGGTCAACTCCATTACCAATCAAAGTGAATGAACCTTTGAGTTCAGCACAACTCAATGCCTCAGCCAATGTACCTGGCTCCTTTACGTATACTCCATCGTCAGGAACTTCTTTTGGATCGGTTGGTACGTACACACTTTCAGTAGCCTTTACTCCAACGGATGGTACTAATTACAATTCTGTTCCAACTACGCAGGTTCAGATTGTTGTTAATAATAAGGATAATCCTGTGGTTAGCTGGACTAATCCTGCAGCGATCACCTACGGTACCACCTTAAGTGCAGTACAACTCAATGCCACATCCAATGTACCCGGAACTTTTGTATACACACCTGCGCTTGGTGCGTTGTTAAATGCCGGAGTAAATCAGTCTTTGTCAGTCAACTTTATACCAACCGATGCAATTAATTATAATTCGGTGAGTAGAAACGTTCAGCTTACTGTAAACAAGGCAACTCTTACCGCTACGGCAGTGAGCGCCAACCGTATTTATGGTGCAGCTAATCCAGCGTTTTCTATTACGTATTCGGGCTTTGTAAACAGTGAAACCGCAGGAGTCATTGACACATCCCCAACAGCCACATGTTCGGCTATTGCCGGAGATAATGCCGGTGGCGTATTTCCGATTGTCCCAGCGGGTGGGGTGGACAATAATTATAACTTTGTCTATGTCAATGGGTCATTATCGATTACCAAAGCTCCGTTGACTGCACGAGCGGATGATAAATCAAGATCGTATGGACTTGCTAATCCTGGATTTACAATCAGTTATACTGGCTTTGTAAATGGAGATACCGAAAGTGAAATAGCCACACCGATCGCCAGCACGGTTGCCACTAGTTTAAGCAATGTTGGTGCTTATCCCATTACATTGAGTGGAGGTTCGTCTATTAATTATAATCTCACGCTGCAAAATGGCGTATTAACAATAAACGTGTCGCCTCTTATCGCCAGGGCCTCAGATAATACCAAAACATATGGGCAACCAAACCCGACCTTTAGTATTGTCTACAGTGGATTTCTAAATGGGGATAACGCATCTTCGATCACACCACCTTCCATCAGCACAACAGCTACTATAACAAGTTCAGTTGGAACCTACGCAATCACGCTTAGTGGTGGCTCAGCGTTGAATTATGGGATAATACTTCAACAAGGCACCTTAACCATTAGCAAAGCGTCACTCACAGCCACTGCAAATAATCAATCGCGCGTATATGCTGCTTCCAACCCTGCTTTGACAATTAGCTATACAGGATTCGTAAATGGTGAGACTTCCGCAGTAATTGATTCAGCTCCAATCATAAATACGACTGCAACTGTTCTAAGCCCGGTTGGTACATATCCTATTTCTGTGACAGGCGGATCAGACAACAATTATAACCTGGTTTATATTTCTGGTACATTATCCATCACGAAAGCAACATTGACAGCTACTGGTGTTAACGCAAGTAGGTTATATGGAGCGCTTAATCCCGGATTTACAATTAACTATACTGGCTTTTTAAATGGTGATGATTTATCTACCATTGATATTGTACCAAGTGCCTCAACTTCTGCAGTTATTTCAAGTCCTGTCGGTTCCTATGTAATCACAGTAGCTGGGGGGTCTGACAATAATTATAATTTCAATTATGTATCCGCGACCCTGACTGTTTCAAAAGCAACGTTAGTTGCTACAGCCCAGTCTGCAAGCAGACCCTATAGGTCAGCCAATCCAACCTTTGTGATAAATTATTCTGGTTTTGTTAATGGCGAAACAATTTCAGTAATAGATGTCCTGCCAACAGTTTCTACTACAGCGATCGTGGCCAGCCCGGTAGGAAATTACCCGATAACAATCACGGGCGGCTCAGATAATAACTATTCAATTTCCTATGTAAATGCGATTCTCACTATTGTAAAAGCAACTCCTGTTATAACATGGTCAAATCCAATGGCCATTGTTTTTGGAACTCCTTTAAGTGCTACCCAATTAAATGCCAGTGCTAATGTGCCGGGTACATTTACCTATACACCTGTTATTGGAACGGTCTTAAATGCAGGCGTGAATCAGATCTTGTCTGCCAACTTCACTCCAACCGATGCAAGTAATTACAATACAGTTATAGGAACTTCCGTATCGATCAATGTTAATAAAGCAACTCCTACGGTAACCTGGTCAACCCCTGCGCCAATTACCTATGGTACTACACTCTCTTCAACTCAATTAAACGCTACTGCAAGTGTACCTGGAACTTTAACCTATAGTCCGCCAGCCGGAACCACTTTGAACGCAGGTTCAAATCAGGTGTTGTCAGTAAACTTTTCTCCTTCGGATGCGGGTAATTATAATTCAGTTAGTAATACAACCGTACAAATTACAGTTAACAAAGCAACTCCCGTAATTACATGGCCAACTCCCTCCGCGATAAGTTACGGAACTCCATTAGGAAGTACTCAGCTTAATGCATCGGCAAACGTACCCGGTGTGTTTACCTATACACCGGCTTCTGGAATAATTTTGAATGCTGGGGCCAATCAAACATTATCAGCCAACTTCATTCCAACAGATGCCTCGAATTATAATCCGGTTAATGGAACCACCGTTCAGATAACTATTAATAAGGCCACTCCAGTCATTACATGGCCAATGCCTGCGGCAATCACATATGGTACTACCTTAAGTGCAACCCAGTTGAACGCTACGGCCAATACAGCAGGAATTTTTACCTATACCCCTGCTAATGGAACAATCCTAAATGTAGGCACCAATCAGATCCTTACCGTCAATTTTGCACCTACAAATACATCCAATTATAATCCGGTTAATGGTACCACGGTACTGATTACGGTGAATAAGGCCACGCCTGTAATTACCTGGGCTAACCCAGGAGCAATTTCATATGGCACAGTGTTGAGTTCAACTCAATTGAACGCTATAGCGAGTGTGCCAGGAAACTTTACTTATAGTCCAGCGAACGGAACACTACTTAATGCAGGACCAAATCAAGCCTTACGTGTAGATTTCGTTCCAACTAATTCGGCCAATTATAACTCTGTTAATGGTACTTCAGTTGTGATCACAGTCAATAAAATTAGTCTTACGGCAACAGCTACTAATTCCAATCGTAGTTATGGAATCCCTAATTCACCGCTTACCATAAATTACAGCGGTTTTGTAAATGGAGAAATTGAAGGCGTTTTGGATGTTCGGCCGACTGCAAGTACGGCTGCTACTACTACTTCATCGGTAGGTGTTTATCCAATTAACGTTAGCGGTGGTGCCGACAACAATTACAATTTTGCCTACGTGACAGGCTCATTAACTATCAATAAAGCTACTCTAACTGCTACTGCGGATAATCAAACCCGTTTGTTTGGAACACCCAATCCACCCTTAACTATCACGTATAGTGGATTTTTAAATAACGACACTGTTTTAGATCTGGATGTACCGCCATCGATATCTACTAGTGCAACTATTTCCTCACCGGTGGGCGGATATCCGATCGTACCTTCTGGCGGTAACGATACTAATTACAGTTTTACGTACGTACAAGGAACGCTAAGTGTCACCCCTAATTTTCCGCCTGTAATCAATAGTTTTGAGATCGCGACTAAAGAAGATGAGCAGTTTATTTTTAGTTATTCAACGTTTGGAAATAATTTCTCTAGTTTTTCGAACAGCACCATTGCTTACATTAAGATTGTTTCCTTGCCTGCTAATGGAACGTTGTTTTGGAAGGGCGCTGCAGTCGCTGTTGGTGCTGAGATAACAGTTACCAATGGGGTTATTGATAATTTCTTTTACTTGCCAAATACGAATTTCAATGGATCTGATCTGTTCCGCTGGAATGCGTTTGAAGGAACATTCCTTGCTCTTCAAGATGCAACCGCATCCATTAAGATAACAAAAGTGAATGATGCTCCGGTGCTTGCTAATATTGAAACCGAATCGATTCTCTACAGTTTGGGAGATCCGGCTGCACCTATTACTAAAACTGCTATTATTAATGATGTGGATGATAATTTTATTTATTCCGCAAATATTTCCATAGCCGAGAATTTTTCTCAGGGCGATTTACTTTCCATGGAGACCGGCTTTAGCAGCGAAATTAAGCCTTCGTACAATGCAACTACTGGTGAATTAACTTTGTCAGGGAAAGATACAAGGTCCAATTATGAAACGGCTTTAACTAAAGTGCTGTTCAGCAGCCCGGTTTCAGGCGATGCAAGTATTTCTGATAAACGAATAAATCTTATCGTAAAAGATAGTCTGGACAACAGTAATGTAATATCAAGGATCGTTTCCATCACAGAGGTTTTTCCAGAGTTGGATATTGTTAACTCATTTACGCCCAATGAGGATGGAGTAAATGATTATTGGGACTTTGTAAATCTTGAGTTTTACTCGGGTATTACTATTTCAGTATTTGATCGAAATGGCAGAAATGTTTTTGAATGCGAAACCAGTGACTGCAAATGGGATGGAAAATTAAATGGAAAAGAACTTCCACCTGGTCCCTATTTTTATACGATATATCTTAATGGTGGCAAACGGAAGTATCAGGGTACAGTAACGATATTGAAATGAGGGCTTTATCGAGACAATTTATGTTTGTTTTTGTTTTTCTGTCGGCCTATGAGTCGGTAGCACAGGAGAATGACTATACCCAATATTATGTAAATCTTCCAACTATTAATTCAGGATTTACCGGCTTGGATGATTATTTCAATTTAAATACGGGTGTGCGGGAAGGTTGGAATAATTTTGGTGTAGAAAATAATAATTTATATGTAAGCGCATTCGGAGCCTTAAATAGTTCTAAACGTTCTGGGCGGAGAAATAACTCTTTACGATTATCGAGTCCGGAAATTTTTGATCAAATGCAATCTGATAAAAAGTTCAGGAGGCGGCATGGGTTAGGAGGAATGATTACGAGCCGAACTGTAGGACCCTACAAATCTTTTGGTGCGACAGTCAACTATGCCTACCATCTGCCAATTTCAGATAGATTGAATATCTCTATGGGAAGTCGTTTGGGCTACACCAACCAGAGAATTGACTACTTCGGGTTAACTGTTCGGGATGAGGTGAATGACTTGTTTTACCAAAGCCTGATTCAATCCGGTCAGGGGAGTCAAAACACATTCTTGGTAGATTTTGGAGCGGTTCTGTATTCAAATAGATTCTATTTTGGGGTATCGTCTTCCAATCTTATTATTGAAAAGCTAAATGGCGATCAGTTATTTAACCTAAATGAAGGCACTCAATATCGTCTTCAATCTGGAGCCGTACTTTCCTTAAATCCCGAACTTGATCTCACACCTGGAGTTACGGCAACGTATCAGGAAAGTTACGACTTGCTATGGGCAGCAAACCTAAGAATGCGGTACAAGAATCTGGTTTCGCTAGGGGCTGCCTATAATTCGGACGCCAAGGTTTCCATCCTGTTAGGCTTAGCCGCTACAAACTTCTCGATTAATTATGCGTATGATATTTACACGTCAGACCTAAGTGATTTTGATGTTCATACCCATGAGTTGGTTTTGGGTATTGCTCTATTTAACAAGTATAAACTAAAACCCAGATTTTGGTAGCTTTATGTGGGTAAGAAAACTATTGCTTTTTGCCACGATGGTTTCTGGTCTTCAGAATGTTTTATCTCAGGAACTTGTATTTGGTCAGCCTGAAAAGTTAGGATTTCAAATAAATTCTGATGATGAAGAGTTAGGGGCTATGCTTTCAGACGATGGTAAGACCCTGTATTTCACGCGCGCTTTTCATGCTAACAATGTTGGTGGTAAATATGCTGGAACCGATATCTGGGTTTCGAAAAAAGATGAACTGGGAAATTGGCTGCCGGCATCGAATGCGGGTAGCCCGTGGAATAATAAGCAATCGAACGCGGTTATTGGAATTAATCATGATCACACGGTTGTATATCTCTTGAATGCTTATTCAAATAAGAGTGGGGTAGCATTTTCGAAATTGTTTAGTGGCGCCTGGCAAGAACCTGAGTTTATCCCTATTCCGGGCATCAATCGGGATGACTTTGTGGGCTTTTATGTTAGCCCCGAGTTTGATGTGATCTTAATTTCAATGAAAGGCAAAGACAGTTATGGGGAAGAGGACTTGTATGTGAGTTTAAAGGACTCCTTTGGAAAATGGACTGAGCCCAGGAATTTGGGAACTACGATTAATACAAAAGGTTTTGAGATCTCTCCTTATTTGAGCCCCGACAAAAAGCGACTTTTCTTTTCCAGTAATGGACATCCGGGGTTTGGAGATGCGGATATTTTTTATTGCGATCGATTGTTTGATTCGTGGGAGACATGGTCGGTGCCAAGGAATTTGGGGGAGAGAGTTAATTCCAAAGCATTTGATGGTTACTTTTTTATTTGTGGTGATAGTT
>JAKQVC010000183.1 GCA_029571985.1 Bacteroidota bacterium
TGTCATCGTGGTTATCAGTATGGTATACCGCTGCTGACCATTTCACATCAGATGTTAAATTACCGCGCGCACCTAACTCAAAAGTTTTTGAAACCACTTCATCTAGTGGTGGGTCACCTGCCATCGCATTTGGCAATTTACATGGCACATTTGGATTTGCACAGCCTAGTTCCATTGAAGTAGGTGCACGCATACCCTCATTATAAGAACCATACACAGATAAATCTTTGGTTGGGGTAAAGCTTAATCCAATCGCTGGATTCAATCGACTAAAGCTATGATTACCAGAAAGGGATACATCTTCATCAGGCGTCAGTGGGTCACCATCAACATCCTCGAACGTACCCTTAGGGCTTATTTTATCCGTATTTTTAACTTTAATATGGTTATATCGTCCAGACAAAGTTAAATGCCACTGGTCAGTGAGTGATAATGTATCAGTCGCAAAAATACCCCAACTGCGGGTTTTACCTAGTAAATCCACTTCAGTTTCATCATTTTCAACGTCTACACCATCTACACCACGCGACGCATTGACAATGCCGAATTCAGAAGACTGATTAAACTTAACACGAGAATAGTCATAACCTAAACCGACAATCAATTGATTTTGTTTTTCTAATAATGGTTGGTTAAATGCTAACTGCGCATTGAAACCATAACCATTTTGATCCGTATTACTCCGATTGAGCGCACCACTACACCACTCATCCGCATCACCACCCGTGTTGGCGATACAATTGATATCGTTATCTGCAACATCCACACCCAATACATAATCGTCATTCACATCGCCATTTAACGTTTTACGTTTTGATTTACGATAATAGGTATTCGCACTCAATTGCACGTCATCATTCAACCAATGGCTTCCATTTAAGTTTAAGAATGAAAGCGTATTCTTTGTTTGGTCCGGTTTTGTATTAATGGTTTCACGGCCAAAGTCTTCCATCAACTCTTTTTGAATTAAGCCATTACCAATCATATCGTTATCAGCACCCGTATAACTCAGCTCTAAGCGAGATGCTTCGTTTTGCCAGCCCAATTTACCAAAAATCTGTTTCACTTCGGTAGGCGAGTGATCACGCCAGCCGTCTTCATCAAAATAGTTTCCTGCAAGAAAATAATCAATTGAATTATCCGTTGATACGCCACCAAATT
>JAKQVC010000191.1 GCA_029571985.1 Bacteroidota bacterium
TAAATAATCCACAGATATAGATATTGTTATTTTTATCAGCGTCTAAGTCAGTAATGAGATCACCGGCTTCAACATTGTCAAAGTCAGCCAAGCCGAGTATAGTGCCGCTTGGTATAGCAATTGTAGCTAAGAACGATTCTGCGTCTTCAAATGGATTTTCCATGGTAGCCGCATCACATGCTGCATATTGTCGATAATCACCGGCAACTAAAATGTTGCCATTTACCGATTTAATTGTACTGGCAACAATTAGATAGGGCGAAGTAATATGTTTGACCCAAGCAAGATCGAAGGTGGTGAAGCTAACACGCACGATTAACACGTCATAACCATCGGGCGCTGAAACATAGGAGTCGCCATATACGTCAACTGTATCATGCATATTAATGGCAATATTTACACTTCCATCAAATACAATATCCACTGCTCGGGTATAAAATGAGGAAACTGTAAATTCAGTAAATTGATTTGTTTCTCCGTTTTTATTCAAAGAAAAGGCTACAATGTTCTTTTCATCATCATCTTTAATAATTGCATAGCTGTCGTCCATCCCGTTATTTATGGAATAGGTGCCATCAACGTTAAATGCAAAATAGGTTGTACCGTTTGCAGCAACATCGATATTATTCATGTCAAGGTTATCGCCACCTACGATAGTGCGCATCCAAATTGGAGTGCCCGTATTTGAGTATTTGGCTATTAATCCGGTGTGATTGGTGCCCATTTGTTGGGATATGCCATTGAATAAAAGTTCATCACTATAAGAGTTGCCCGACACATAGATATTGCCATTTTTATCAGCACCAATATCTGTAAGCCAGTCTGACTCACTACCGCCAACCACATTACTATTCAGCACATTACCAGCTGCATCAAAGCTAGCCCAAAAACCATCTGTCTCACCTTGAGATATATAATTAGTGGCGCCGATAGTTAGGGTGTCGCCGAAAGATCCGCAAACTAAAATGCCCTTTGTGATTTTGTTATAGGTAATTTCCTGTTGGGCGCATAATGCACTGCTTTCAATAGACCGCAACCAAATGAGGTTTCCGTTTTTGTTGTATTTGGCCACAAAGATTGACAGGTAAACATCATTACTCACCGTGAGCCCGTCAATAGTTAAATCATACCCGAAATTACCGGCAACATAGGTATTGCCTTGCGGGTCGGTTGCAATTTGAGGTGAGGTATAATTAAAGTCATTTGGAATAGTTTCCAGATAGTGAAATGATTGTCCGGAAGCAATGCCCGTGATTCCTAACCAGAGGCATAAAGTGAATACTGTAGTTTTCATCGTTTTACAATTTAGATGCAAACCTATTCCGACTACAGGCCTGTGTAAAGCAAAAAACAGGCCCATTCTTTGATTCCGGAAGTGTAAAAAGGTGCTGAAAGTCATTTCTGAAGGGCGTTTCAGCTAATATGCCGCTTCTGGTTTTCGGACCTTGTTTTGCCCGAAAATCCCTGCAAAACCGATGCAAACTTATTCAGGTCGCATCGTTTAAATGGGTAAAGATGTTTTTATTAAACGGCCGGATTACTGCACTATCCATTTCGATGTATAAACGCGTCCTTCAGCCGTAACACGTATCAAATAACATCCGGCATCTTGCACATGTAATGTAGTCTGTCTTTCATGGGCGACAACTGTCTGCACAAGATTTCCCTGCATATCAAATAGCTGCACTTGTGCATTTGGTTGAGAAATGGTAAGCAGTCCTGAACCGGAAGATGGGTTCGGGAAAATACTTTCAATAAGCTGTTGATCAACAATGGCTTCAGGTGACATAGTGCCATAAAGAAACGTGAATGGTAAAGTACAGCTGAAGGTGCTGTCGTTGGGATCACCAATTTTCAGGTGACCGGTAAACTCAGTATTGAGAGGAACAGTTTCAGGAGCAGCATAGGTTCCGGCGTAAAATGCGGTTGTGTAGCCATCATTGAAATCGCCGGGTATACTTAGAAAACTCAACACCAGGAACGTATCCTCCATAATCAAATATGGATTTTCATCTAAGGTGGTTGTAAAATATGGATAGATAATGGTTTGCGAACTGCTGTTGTAAACAGTTATCTGGAGGTTTCCGTCAACAATTACCACACTGCTTACGGACAGCGAATCGCAAAGTCCTTCAGCGTTTGCTGTTAGACTGGCGCCCAGTAGTAGCATGCATGAAAAAAACATGCCTATAACAGGCCTGAAAAAGGGTAGAGGAGTTGTCATCTTGTCACTTTGAGTTTTCAAATTTACTCCGATTTATATACTAATCGATAGTAATGCCCGAAAAAGTACCTGATTATGACAATAGCCTGTTACCACCCACCGGCGGGCTCTGAAACCTAATCGAATATAGCACTTTAGCCATTGGATACAGGTTTCAGCCGATTGGCAGGTAGCTGGTTAGCGGCTGCTTTACCAACCCTGAGCGTATAGATTTCGTATCTTTACTTGATGTTTGGTAAAGTCTCCTCAAGCCTGATGAGTGCCCTGTTTGTGGTGGTATGTTTTACGGCATGCGAAACACCGGAACCGGAACTGATTGCGCCTGATTATCCTTACGAGTATTTTCCAACTGACTCAGGCAGATATTGCATTTATCAGGTTGACTCCATTGTGTATAATGAAACCTTTGCTAACGATACATCCAGTTGGCAGGTGAAAGAAATGGTAACCGACACCTTTTATGATGCAGAAGGCAGATTAAATTATACCATAGAACGTTCCCGCCGGTTGTCTGCAGTAGATGCATGGGAAATTATGGATGTCTGGCATGCAGCGTATGTAAATGGGAATGTAGAAAAGGTGGAAAATAATCTGCGTTTTATCAAACTGGCGCATCCGGTGATGAATGGTATTCAATGGGATGGGAATGCCTATTTAGGTGGTTTAGATGATATTCCATTTGATTATGAATGCAATAGGTTGAGTTATTATGAAGGGTGGGATTATCAATATCAGGCTGTTGAAGAATCCTTTTCCGTTAACGAATTGCAATTCCCGAATACAGTAACGGTTATACAACAAGGTGACAGCAATTTAATTTGGTACGATTATGCCAAAGAAGTATTTGCAGCCGATGTGGGATTGATTTACAAGGAATTTTATCATTATTATACACAGGATTTTACCTGTCCTACCTGCCCATGGAACGAACGTGTGGAATGCGGATACAGTGTGCGGATGGAAATAATTGAATATCAGTAATCATGAAATATTTTTTAGTATTGTTTACATGTAGTTTTCTATTCGGTGGTGCTGTTCAGGCACAACAACCGATGGAAAAAACCTGGTTATTTTTTAGTGATAAACCGAATGCGGCTTCCGCGTTAGCAGCACCGCAATCTTTGTTATCACAGCGTGCAATTGACCGCCGCGAGCGACAAGGTATTGCACTCAATGAAACAGATGTTCCGGTTTATGATGTATACGTTCAAAGCCTGTTAGATTTGGGCTTGGAGATACATGTATGCAGCAAATGGCTGAACGCTGTATCCGTAAGCGGCACCGAAGCGCAAATTACTGCCGCTCAAAACTTACCGTACATCCGCAAAGCGGCCCCCGTTCAACGTTATCAGATTATTAATGACCTCACATTGCCTCTGAATAATCAGGCGATGTTCAGACAGGAGGCCACAACAGATTTTTCAGAAGTATTAGGATATACTGCAGGCCAAATTGAGCAAATTAATTTAGATACATTACTTGCCATGGGCATGACAGGCGATTCGATGATAATAGCTGTTTTGGATGCCGGTTTTTTTGGTGTTGATACGGCTGATATGTTTAGCAGTTTTTGGGATAAAGAACAAATATTAGGTTATTACAATTTCCCTGCACACAATGATGAGGTATTTAATATCTGGAGTGGATATCATGGCAGCTGGGTGATGAGTGTAATTGGTGGTGATGTTGACAGTGTGTATAGTGGTTCAGCACCTGATGCCTGGTTTTATTTATATCGCACAGAAATTGCAGAAAACGAACATGTGGTTGAAGAAGATTTTTGGATGCAGGCTGCAGAGCGTGCCGATAGTGTTGGGGCTGATATCATTAATAGTTCATTGGGTTATACTGAATTTGATGATGCGGCCGAGAATCATACATGGGAAGATTTAGATGGCAACACAACTGTTGTAACCAATGCCGCCGATATGGCAGCATCTAAAGGTATTTTAGTGTGCAACAGTGCCGGTAATTTAGGTGATAGTCCATGGTATTATATTTCAATGCCTGCAGATGGAGATTCTGTTTTTACCATTGGCGGTGTTTCCATAGATAGTAGTCACATTTCTTTTAGCGGATATGGACCAACTGCCGACGGTCGATTAAAACCAAACGTGGTTGCTTTGGCTGGAAATTCGGCAGTATTATCTCCGGATGGTGGTGTTACCTATTTAAGCGGAACATCTTTTTCAAGCCCGTTAATTGCCGGTGCGTGTGCAACTTTGTGGGCTGAATTTCCGGAAGCTACTAATATGGATGTGATGCATGCGGTTGAGCAAAGTGCACATTTATATGCTACACCAGATTATGCGATGGGGTATGGTATTCCTGATTTTTTCAAGGCTTATGCTATTCTGGATTCATTGTTTCCGGACATTCCCGTGGATACTACCGGCGACACAACGGTAATCGATACAACTGAAGATACAACTACTACGGTAGCGCTTTTAGATTTAAATCCTTATGTTCAAAATGGAAGTTTTACCGTTTTCTTACAAACTTCTGTAAACCAGGAAGCTATTTTTGAAGTTTATACCATGCAGGGCGCTCTTATGCATCAGGAAAAAGTGTATCTGACCCCGGAATTGGATGAACAGGTGAAACTGGATGTTCGAAATTGGGGACAAGGTATTTATATTGCAGTATTAAGGGCAGGACCTGCTTATAAGAGTGTGCAGGTTTTTATTGAATAGGTTCGACATTCAAATAAAAAATGAAGAGAGGATTCGTATTATTAATTACCATGGCACTGTGTATGGCAGCACAGGCGCAACAGGCTTATTGGATTTATTTTAGGGATAAGCAACATACGCCCTATTCAGTGGATGCGCCCGAAGCTTTTTTATCTGCCGAATCTATTGCACGTCGCAAAGAAAAACATATTCGAGTTCGGGAGTTTGATTTACCGGTTGACCCATCTTACATCGAGGCTGTTAAAGCAACAGGTGCGCACATTCGAGTAACCAGTAAATGGCTGAATGCTGTTAGTGTAACCATTGATTCTCCTGAACAACTGGCCCTTTTGGGTGCTCTGGATTGCGTGACCGACATTTCAGAAGTAAAACGTTATGCTCAGGGGCTTCCGTCTGTTCCATTAAATGATCAACAGTTATTCAGGACAGAAAATACAACAGACGAAACTTCTGGTATGTATGGCAGCGCTGAAAATCAGATTAATATGATTGGTGTTGATTTTTTGCATAGTGCCGGATATCGTGGCCAGGGTATTGTTATAGCTGTTTTGGATGGTGGCTTTGCTGCTGTTGATACGGGTGTCGGATTTATCAGTTTGCATGATAAAGGCCAGATTGCAGGTGTTTACAATGTGGCGGAAGGCAATGAAAATGTATTTCTTTCAACAACGCATGGTAGTAATGTTTTATCCATCATGGCAGTTGACAAGCCGGGTATATATGTGGGCAGCGCACCAGATGCAACCTATTGGTTAATAAAAACAGAGGTTGTTGAATCTGAATTTATTATTGAGGAAGATTATTGGCTGGCGGGCGCCGAGTTTGCTGATTCGGTTGGTGCAGATATTATCAATTCATCATTGGGATATACCACCTTTGATGATAGTACACAAGATCATGTTTATAGCGACCTGGATGGAAACACAACGGTTGTGACGCTTGCTGCAGACATGGCAGCTGCTGCCGGAATCCTGGTAGTGAACAGTGCAGGCAATGAAGGCAATTCCACATGGAGATATATTGGTGCGCCTGCTGATGGCGATAGTGTATTTACCATTGGTGCAGTTGATGTAAATGGCGTGATTGCTAATTTTAGTTCGGTTGGACCAACTGCTGATGGCCGTATTAAACCCAATGTAGTGTGTCAGGGTGCAGGTGCTGCTGTTATGAATGGTAATGGCTCTGTTGGTTTTGGTAGTGGAACATCTTATTCCAGCCCTTTGTTAGCCGGGGCCTGCGCCAGTTTTATGTCTGCTTTTCCCGAGCTTACGAATATGGAGGTCATCGAAAGGGTTCAGGCATCTGCGGACAGATATGCATTTCCAAATGATACTTATGGTTATGGCATTCCCAGTTTTGCAAATGCCTATATCAAAGAAATGGGTATTCAGCTTGATGTAAACAATCAGGTTACTATCTTGCCGAATCCGGCCACCACAGAGCTGACCGTGTATGTGCATGGTCTTGAAAATGAAGTGGTTACCCTCATATTAAGTGATATCACCGGCAGGCAGATTGCCTCAGATGAGGTGACCGTGAAACCCGGTATCATTTCTGCAACCCGTTTTTCCGGTTTGGAGATGCTTGCCAGCGGCACTTATCTCGTAAGGATGACTGGTACGGCTTACGAAGAATCTCATTTAGTATACGTTCAATAATTCGCTCGTAGCCAAATAACGCCCGTTTGTCGGATTTTAACGCATGTTAATCCAAAATATACATGCCTTACGGTAAACCTGATGTTACTTTGCAGCGTTATAGTATTTGGCATATGAAAATTCAATTATTAGCACTGTGCATGCTCATATCAGGTTGGGTCGCGGCACAGCAAACGTTCACCTTAAGTGGCTATGTGAAAGATGGATCAACCGGTGAGGACCTGATTGGCGCAAACGTATATGTGCAATCGGATGTGAGCACCGGAACCTCGACAAATGTGTACGGATTTTATTCGCTGACACTTCCGGCAGGCGATTATGCCATTGTATTTAGCTATATCGGATATCAGGATATCGTTCAAAATATTTCCCTGCAGTCAGATCAAAGAACTACGATTTCCCTGCAACAAGGGGAGGTATTGCAGGAGGTGGTTATTAAATCAGAACGTGGAGATGAGAATATCAGCAGTACAGAGATGGGTACTGTGGAGTTGAATATCGAACAGATCAAAACAATACCGGTGTTATTTGGTGAGGTAGACATCCTCAAAACCATTCAGTTGCTGCCAGGTGTTGGTGGGGCAGGGGAGGGCAATACCGGATTTTATGTGCGCGGTGGAGGTCCTGACCAGAACCTGATTTTATTAGATGAGGCTGTTGTGTACAATACCGGCCATTTATTCGGATTTTTCAGTGTGTTCAATTCTGATGCCATTAAAAATGTGAATCTCGTTAAAGGCGGTATGCCTGCACAATATGGCGGTCGACTGAGCAGCGTGGTAGATGTGCAAATGAACGATGGTAATAATCAGGATTTTACCGCTGTGGGTGGTATTGGATTAATAGCGAGTCGACTTACCCTTGAAGGACCAATTGTGCAGGATAAAAGTTCATTTATTGTGAGTGCACGTCGCACCTACATTGATGCGATTATTTCACCTATTCTTAAAGGCACCGAATTTGAAGGGAACGGCTATTATTTCTATGATTTAAATACGAAGGTCAATTATACATTTAATGATAAAAACAGATTGTTTGCCAGTGGTTATTTCGGGCAGGATGTGTTTAGATACAAAGCGCCGGACAATACGTTAAATGTTACCGTGCCATGGGGAAATGCCACAGGAACCCTGCGCTGGAATCACTTGTTCAGCAACAAATTATTTATGAATGTGAGCACCATTTATAACAGTTTTAATTTTAGTGTAGAAAGTGCTTTTCAGGATTTTAATTTTAATTTATATTCCGGTATTCAGGATTGGAACGGAAAGGTTGATTTTGATTATTATCCGAATGCCAATCACAATATAAAATTTGGTGCCAATTATATATTTCACACATTTACACCGTATTCGGCTGAAGGTAATTTTGAAGAAGTTGAATTTTCAACCGATACCCTCAGTAAAAAGTATGCGCATGAGGCGGGCATTTATATTCAGGATGAGTTTGATATCACCAAACGTTTAAAAGTAAACGTGGGTGTGCGCGGAAATTATTTTGCACAGGTAGGGCCTTATAATGATATTGTGTATGATCCGGAAACCGGATTAAATATCATTGACACGTTATATTATGGTCCCGGTAAATTGATTGCCGATTATTGGGGATTGGAGCCACGCTTTAGCATGCGATATATCATAAATCCGAGCTCTTCGGTTAAGGCTGGTATTACCTATAATAATCAGTTTATTCATCTGGTCAGCAGTTCAACCAGCACCTTGCCAACCGATTTGTGGATTCCGAGCTCTGACAAGGTGAAGCCGCAGGTTGGCTTGCAATATGCCCTTGGGTATTTCAGGAATTTTAAAAATAATCAATACGAAACCAGTGTTGAGGTATATTATAAAGATTTGCGCAATCAGATTGAATTTGCAGATGGGTATGTGCCTGAACTGGGATTGGATATTGAAGATAATTTCGTGTTTGGAAGAGGTCGCAGTTACGGAGCAGAATTTTTCCTGAAAAAAGCGCAGGGTAAATTCAACGGATGGATTGGATACACCTTGTCCAAAACGGAACGCCAATTTGATGATTTAAGTACCGGAGATAATTGGTTCCCAACAAAATACGACCGCACACATGATCTGGAGATTGTGGCTATATATAAACTGAATGATCGTTGGGATTTTGCCAGCACATTTGTTTATGCTACCGGCCAGGCTACTACCATTGTTGAAAGTTTTTATGTTATCGGCGGCGAATTGCAAACAGATTATGGTCCGCGCAACGGATATCGTTTACCGGCCTATCATCGGTTAGACTTTTCTGCTACCCTGCACAGCAAACCAACAGCCAAGTATGAAAGCAGTTGGAATTTTTCGGTATACAATGTGTATAGCAGAAAGAATCCATACTTTATTTACACCACTTACGAGGGCGATTTCGCATATGGTAGTGTTGATGTGCAGGCAAAGCAGGTAAGTATTTTCCCGATTATTCCTGCCGTAACCTGGAATTTTTCTTTTTCGGCATCTGATTTCAAAAAAGATGCAAATCATTCTGAAAACTGATTGAAGTAAACCATGATGAAGCGTAAGTATTTTAATATCAGCATTTTAGCAGGAATAAGTTTGGTGCTGACGGGATTGTGGACAGGATGTACGACCGACATAACTCTGGATTTACCCGACCCGGAACAAAAATATGTAGTTGAAGGATCCATTGAACCGGGTATGCCTCCATTTTTGACATTAACGAGCACGGTGCCCTTTTACGGGGAAATAAATTTTAATGAATTGGATAATTATTATGTGCATGATGCCGAGGTTATCGTGAGTGATGGTGTAAATAGTGTTACACTAGTGGAGTATTGTTTGTCAGAAATACCCGAAGAATTAAAACCATTGGTAGCTGAGTTTTTGGGCATTGCCTTAGACACCAGTGGCGATTTTCCGGTGGATATTTGTTTGTATACCGTGCCCGATATTTTTGCCGGTACTCCTGCTTTTGTCGGAGAAATTGGTAAAACCTATTCGCTTACCATCAACCATAATGGTAATACACTTACCTCCAGCACTTCGCTGATGGAGCCTGTGCATATGGATAGTTTATGGGTTGAACCGCATGACGATATTGAGAATGATTCTCTGGTGCGACTTTACGTGCGCCTTTCAGAGCCTGAACCGCTTGGCGACTATTACCGGTATTTTACCAGTCGCAACCAGGAAGGTTACTATCCGGGTTTTACCAGTGTTTTTGACGATAAACTGGTAAATGGTATTTCGTTCACTTTTACGCTCGACAGAGGATTTAATCCGGCTGAGGAGTTTAATCAGGATACCTACGGATATTTTTGGAAAGGGGATACTGTGGTATTAAAATGGTGCCGTATTGATTATCCGACCTTTGACTTTTGGCGCACACTGGAGTACGATAGTGGCACAGATGGGCCGTTTTCGTCGGCTACGATTGTGCAAACCAATATTAATGGCGGATTAGGTATTTGGTGTGCCTATGGCGCCGCTTATGACACACTCATCATTGCTGAATAGGCTGTAAAGAGTTTTGAAGGCCGGACACAGGTTGCTTTCAAATGTATAGAATACAGGTCATATCGGAAATGAGCCGTGTATAGCTCCTTGGTGTGGCATTTCATCCGGTATACCTTCGCCTGAAATAAATCCATTAGCATGAAAAAAATCGCGTTAATTGCGTTGGCCGGTGCCATGTCACTGAGCCAGCTGAATGCACAGGTTGAGCAGGGAACGCTCATCATTGGTGGTTCAATAGGTATTAACAACTCGTCTTCTACCACCACCTTTGGTGAAGAAGATCCGGTTGATGGTCCTAAGTATTCTGATTTGAGTATTATGCCGCATGTAATGTACTGTCTGAGCGACAACTTTGCAGTAGGTATCGGAATTGGTTATGGTTCCTATTCAGTTCAAACTATGGGCGGATTTGAAGGTGATGTTGAATTAACAGACAAAGAAACATCATTCTCATTTACACCTATGGCGCGTTATTATTTTGTGAATGACGACAGATTTATGGTTTGGGGCGCATTAGGCGTTGGCATTGGTATGGGAACATATACTGATGAGTTTACTGAGCTTGATGAAGACTTAAACGAAATCGTTTCTTCAGAAGAAACCAAAATCAGCACAATGAATATTGCTGTTGGTCCTGGTGCCTCTATCATGTTAGGCGAAAAAATCACACTTGATTTCAGCTTTGGCAGCCTTGGTTATTCAAGCTACAAAATGTTTGATGATGGTACTGATGCAGGTAGTTCTGATGACACTGAATACAAATCTGGTGGCTTCGGTATTAACTGGGCTAACAGCTTTGGCTTTGGCATTTCATTCTTGTTGGATTAATCCACAAAAAAAACAAACTAACACAAATAAAGCTGCCTTCGGGCGGCTTTTTTTGTGAGCAATAAATACCACAACTTCCACGCACACAAATCCACCGTATGGTGGACACGTATTGTTCTTCTCAATAATACGTTCTTGAAAGAGCAAGAGGTAGTGCCTGCTATGAAGTGAAGGTTTTTGCAGCGCAGCGGAGAAAAGCTTATACTTCATAGGGTAGTAGGACAAATGCAGAGAACAGGTAAGGCGGAAAGACGGTAAGTTGCGAGAAGAATTTTGTTATGGTAATTATTTCTTATTCCTTACTCCTAATCAAAAGGTAGTGGGTAGTGAGTAGTG
>JAKQVC010000192.1 GCA_029571985.1 Bacteroidota bacterium
GGTCATCGCCGGCTGATTCCTGCATCTCTGCATATGAAAATGACTCGCCTCCGTTAGCGCTGACGGCGTGCACAAATCTGGGCAACAGATTTTCGGTGAATTCCCAGGCAGGGTAGGCTATATGCAAGAGGCCATCGCTACCCATAGCCGGAGCAGCCATTGGTGCCTGAATAAAATCGCCAATTTGCCAGCCAATGGTGTCAATGTAGCGCCAATCGCCAAAGCTTAAACCATCCAGACTCACTGTCAGGTAATTTCGGTTCGGAAAAGGAATCCATGGAGCCGGTTTGGTGGTGATGTAAATCGCTCCATCTAAGGGGCCGCCACTGCGATCAATAGCCATCCAAGGTCTATCTACGGGTACTTCAACGCCATCATCCCAGGCATCAATTACTTCGACTGGTTCATCCCACGTAAAGCCCCCATCAGCTGATTTTCTGACCACAACCTTCCCATTGGTGCCGGCAGGGTGACTGTCAATGTAACATAAGTAGACATTTCCATCACTATCCCAATCCATATTGGGGTCGGCGCAGGTATAACCCGGTGTGATATGCGGTATGTCAACAGGTGTGCTCCAGGTGGTACCGCCATCCAAGGAAATCCTGACCTTTATCTGTACTAAATCCAGTCCATCGAAACCCATCCAGGCAACCACAAGGTGTTGCGGATTTGAGGGGTTGATGGTCATAAAGGGTTCGCCATCAAAAATTTCACCAACAGAAATGCGTGTATCCTGACCAAAGGCAGGTCCGCTGAAAACCATCAGACAGGCGAAAAGGATGCGGGTAAGAGACAGTCGCATAGAGCAAATCTACACATTAGCTGCATGAATCATGCCGAAAAAACAAAAGGCAGCACGTGCATGTCATGGCTGCACGCCTGCCTCGCATATTACAATGATTAACTGAAATATCAGAATAAATAATCAATATATATCATTGACTATCAATTTATTATAATTTAGAAATTTGTTGAATGCTGCGTCCGTTTACGCTCTCTGCAACCACCTGATAATTGCCCGACGGCAGGTTGCTGAGGTCGATATGGGCTGTAACCCCGGCAACTTCCTCGCGGATAACAAGTCGGCCTGCGGCGTTATAAATGAAGACGGTTGAGCCGGTATGCATACCGGTTATTGTCAGGTCATTACTCACCGGATTCGGGTAAACGGCAATTTTAGGGAGGGAAGGCGTAGTTACTCCATTCACAATCTCCTCGCGCATTACCACTGCATGTGCATTTATAACCACATTATCGCCATCCTCTTTCTCATTGTTATTGCCATTCAGCATGGCAAAATAGAAAGTAACCTCATTGTCTACAGCTTCAGCCGGTGAAGTCCAGGTAAATGTCCAGGATGCTGCTCCGCCAGTTAACTCACGTGGACTGTTTTGTCTGATGTATTGTCTGCCTGCAAAACTGGCTACGTTAGTGCCGGTGCCTGTTGTGAAGGTGCCAGCTCTGGTATCATCGCCTTCCAGTGCCGTGATCTGAAATCCGGCATTCTCGCAATCGCTGGTTAGTGTGATGGAAACGGTGTAAGCTGTTGAAGCCTCTATGGTATCAGGAAGGCCGCTTAGAACGGATACGCCGGTAAATTCGCCGCCCCCATGACAATCCTCCTGTTCACAGGTAGTTTCACCGGGAGCTCCGGTATTTTCTAAAGGCGGGTTTTCCGGTTCTAAAATCCAAAAAGCGGATGGAAACACAAGGAAGGCTAATAAGCCACTGCAGATAAGTAAGTAATTTCTTTTCATAATCGTATTTTAAGGCGTGTTGCAGTGGGAATGTCAAAAATACAAATTAATATGTATATACATATATCGAAAAAAAAGGCATTGGGGTTGGGTAGGCGGTATTATTTTTCGAATTCTACTCTCCGAAGGGTTTTGTGGTACAAATGGGTAAGGAAAATTGCGAGTGCGGTTTCGGAATCAAATTTGATAGGATTTCCATTTACCGCTTTTCAGGTATTTCCAGCACAACCAGGCTAATACAAGCCAATACACAAACTCGCTTGTCCAGGCAATGGTCAGGTTGACTTCCAGGATACGGATCAATACAAAAACGTAGACCATATAAACCACCAGTGTAATCAGCTCTAACAACAGACTGTAGCGGGTAGCGCCGGTTCCAGTCACGGCCCGGAACAGGACAGAACTTACAGCCATCATAACCAGACAGGTGCCCACAATTCGAACCGGGTTTCTGGCCAAATCAAGAATAACCGGGTCTTCGGTGAATATGCGAGTGAAAGCATCCGGCCAAATCAGGATAAACAGGAAGAACACCATTGAAAACGCTAAAGCCATGATGACAACCTTTTTAATCAGGTCGAAAATCTCATCGTGACGTTTTTGCCCTAACAGGTTGCTGACAAGGCTATTCGTTGCATTTGCTATGCCCCAGGTGGTAATACCAAGCACCATATACACCTCTTTAGCCACATTGCTGGCGGCGAGTGAGGGCGGGCCCATCTTTTCAATCATCAGGAAAAAAATGACCCAAGTTCCGGTTGATAACAGATGCTGTAACACAACAGGACCGCTTAACGCAAGACCACTTTTAACCAATGGCCATTCGAACTTACCAAACTTAAACAGGCCAAACTTTTCACGGGTAGGAGATACGAGGAGATAAACGAAATTAATTAAGCAGGCAACCGTCGCGCTGATCAGATTGGCTAATCCTGCCCCGGCAATGCCCATTTCAGGAAAACCCATGCCGCCAAAAACCAGATTGTAACTGAAGAACACATTCACTACCAACATTGAAACGGCACTCCAGGTAATAATCTGGTTATTGCCAATACTGGTATAGAAACCCAACAAGGTGAACGCGAAAACAGCAAAAAATATCTCTATGTTGCGGTATTTCAGATATTGGAGTCCGGCCTCAAACACCTCCTGACTCGAGAACATCGGTCGGAGGATGATTGGCGCCATAAACTGCAGAAAAATATACAATAACACCGCAATGCCCATGAGGAAAATGAGGTTGTTATTAAATATCCTGCCTATTGACTCCGGGTTATTTTCACC
The DNA here is from genome assembly GCA_029571985.1 of Bacteroidota bacterium. Classification (GTDB taxonomy): domain Bacteria; phylum Bacteroidota; class Bacteroidia; order Chitinophagales; family BACL12; genus UBA7236. The sequence goes on from JAKQVC010000192.1 coordinate 3,045, forward strand.
GGCTCTGCGGGCAATTATAATTTGAAATCCGACGGATAATCCATACGGAATCATCGTCATCGTGATATAAATGAGGGCAGCTACACCCGACGCGGCAAGTTCAGTTTCTCCCACACGGCCCATAAAGGCAACACCAATCAGACTTATCAGGTTATTAAATAAACTACTCACCATCAGGGGCAGACTGAGTCTGATAATTTCCCGATATGTGATATTTATTTGCATGTGCGAGTTGTCTGTAAAGATGCATTAAAGTTTGAGTATCCGTTTTACGGCATACACAGGTAGATTGTTAACTGACCCAAAAGATGGTTCAGCGATGATTTCACAACCATTTATGCTGGCAAATATCTTTCGCATGGTAAGTGATAATGATATCAGCACCTGCGCGGCAAAAAGCATGCATGTTTTCCATAACGATGCGTTGTTCATCAATCCACCCTTTTTCAGCTGCGGCTTTAACCATGCTGTATTCGCCTGAAACATTATAACAAGCAAGTGGCAGGAGGGTTGATTCTTTTACTGACCGAATCACATCCATGTAGGCTAATGCAGGTTTAACCATCAGGATATCAGCACCTTCATCTGCATCCAGCAGGGCTTCCTTCAGACTTTCTCTGCTGTTGCGAAAATCCATCTGGTATGTTTTTCTATCACCAAATGAAGGGGCGGAGTCAGCAGCTTCTCTGAAAGGTCCGTAATATCCGGAGGCAAATTTTACGCTGTAGCTCATCAACGCCGTATTAGAGAATCCTTCTGCATCTAAGGCATCGCGGATTACCATCACCCTGCCGTCCATCATATCACTCGGAGCAACGATATCAGCACCGGCGGCGGCATGCATAACTGCCATCTTTGCCAGTTGATCCAATGTTTCATCATTGGCAACAGATGAGCCGTGTAGAATTCCGCAGTGACCATGATCCGTATAAGCGCATAAACACACATCTGTCGTAATCAACAGGTCATTACCAAAGGCTGCGCGTAAGGCTCTTACACCGTTACCAACAGCATTACTTTGGTCGTAAGCAGAGGTTCCGGTTGCGTCTTTATGTTCACCAACCCCGAACAGAAGGAGTTTGTTGATGCCTAGCTTAAGTAAAGATTCAACTTCAGTAACCAGCGTATCCGGCGAAAAATGACTGATACCCGGCATCGCCTGAATCGGGTGATTTACCCCTTTGCCATGCGTAACAAACATGGGATACATAAACTGATCTTTATGCACGCGTGTTTCCGCCACCATTTCGCGCATGATGGCATTGGTGCGCAGTCGTCTTGGTCTGATTTGCATAGCCTATTTTGTTGCAAAGGTAGTGTGGGATATCTCCAAAATATACCCTCACTAAAAAATACCTAATTTTACCGCGCATGATGCATTACGCAGACCCGGCATTTAATAAGGATTTCAGCAGTCATTATACTTTGCTCTTCCAACTGGAAGAACAACAATATACTTATGCGATTTATGATAAACGCAAAGGCGCTTTACAAATGCTGAAAACGGTTGGATTTAATACTTCAAACCATAGTGATGGGGCAAACAGGCTCAAAATTTCACTCACATCTGAGGATATTTTACAGGCCCCTTTCAATGAAGTACGGGTTTCGGTGGTTGATGCGCCATTTACCTTAGTGCCCCGGGTATTGTTTGAAGAAGGCAAAGCAGCTGATTATCTCCGGTTAAGTGCGCCGGTAGGACCAACAGATCAAGTAATGGTAAATCAGGTTCGCGGCGTTTTTATTCGAACGGTTTTCAGCGTACCTGATTGGCTGACGGCTCATGTGCAGGATGTTTTTCAATCGCCGAAATATTATCATGCAGCAACGGCTATTCTTGAAGCAGCCACACGTAACAAGGATCAATTTGCCGAGCAACAATTGATTTTGGATATCAAGCCCGGTGTCGTTTTTATACTGTATTACGAAAAAAAGGAATTTATGTATCTCAACATGTTCCGGTTCGTAAACAAAGATGATTTTTTATATTATGTATTATTGATTGCTGAAGAGTTTGGTATTGATCGTACAACGGCCATGCTTACCCTTTCCGGTGAAATTATTCCTGACGCCCAGTTATATGACGAATTATGGAAGTTTTTTAGTCATATCAATTTTCTGCCGGCAAACGAGCATATTCAGTTACCGGAAGCATTACAGCAAAAACCGATGCATATGTTTAATACATTATTGAGTTTGGATGTATGCGAATAATATCCGGAAAATTTAAAGGGAGAAAATTTCATCCACCTGCCAATATCCCGGCAAGGCCTACTACTGATTTTGCCAAGGAAGGCCTATTCAATATCCTCATGAATCATTTTGACCTGAGTGATGTAGCCTATTTAGATTTATTTTGTGGAACGGGCAGCCTGTGTTATGAAATGGCATCGCGAGGATGTACGGATATTGTGGGCGTTGAACTGGATAACCGAAGCCTTGATTTTATAAAAAAAACGGCAGCGCAATTAGAGGTTCCTATAAATGCCATGCGCATGGATGTGTTTGAATACATGCGCACAACCAAAAAAAAATTCAATTTGATATTTGCCGGTCCGCCTTATCCGCTACCCAATATTCCGGATTTACCGGAGGAAGTGTTCAATAATGGCTTATTGGCTCCGGGCGGCTGGTTTGTGTTGGAAACGAATCAAAAGTATACATTTGAGTCGCACCCGAGATTTTTGCGCAGTCGCAATTATGGCACCACCGTTTTCCATATTTTTGAAATGGCGGCACAACCTGAAACTGAAATTGATTAATTTTATATCATGACCAGAAAAGCAGTTTTCCCCGGTTCATTTGATCCTGTAACATCAGGACATATGCATATTATCAAAAGTGGATTGCTTGTTTTTGATGAAATTATCATTGCCATTGGTCAGAACAGTAATAAACAGGGATATTTTTCGCTTGAGCAACGCATGTCGTGGCTGAAATCTCTTTATGCAGATGAACCGCGTATTTCGGTTGAAACGTATACCGGACTTACCGTTTCATTTTGCCGTGAGCGGGGAGCTGGATTTATTTTACGTGGCTTAAGGTCAGCAGCAGATTTTGAGTATGAGTCTGTAATTGCTCAAACAAACCGGACCTTAGCACCGGAAGTGGAAACCGTATTTATACTTACAGATCCTCAATTTGCGCATATTAGTTCTACCATCGTTAAAGAGGTGCTGAAGCACGGAGGCGATATTTCATCGATGGTTCCATCAGTTGTGGTGAAACCGGTAGATTAATAGTTTCGGAAATTCAGGTAAAAAACTTTAGTGCATCATCCATAATGCATCATCAGGATGCCGGACTGAATAACTTCGCGGACATTGGCATATGTAGTTTTACAAATGTCTTCAGCCTGTTCAGGTTCCATCCATTTGGCAATTTCTATATCTTCTTCTAATTGCGGCACCGGTGCAGCGTCATCGTTCGACATCATCAGATACCAATGCGTTACTTTTAATACCGGTGTATTATTTTCTAATTGATAGGTATGCCAGGTTTTAGTGAGTTTTTTAATGATAGATAATCTTTGCAAACCTGTTTCCTCCCGCACTTCGCGCAATGCAGCTAATTTTTTGCCCTCACCCGTATCAATTTTACCTTTTGGTAAATCCCACATATGCCGGCGAAAAATCAGCAGCACCTGGCCACGGTGATTAAACACCAATCCACCTGCAGCAGCAATTTTTTTGTATCCGGCAAATAAGGTATTACGTGTTTGCTTGGCATTATCGGTGTAAATGGTCAGACTTTTTACACCTGCATGATTTTGTAACAAGTGAAACGCCTTGGCAATTTCCTTTTCCTGATCAGCAGTATATATCGGATGCATATCGTCACCCTGCTTATCAGAAGTGCCTGGAACACCGGTGATGATATGTACCGGATTCTCGTTGATGAAAATTTTATAGCTTTGGGCCATGCTGTTTCATGCTGATCATGCGGCGCTTTTTGCAGAAAAACTGCTGTCAATAGGCGCCATTAAATTACGTCCTGAAGAACCGTTTACCTGGGCTAGTGGCTGGAAATCACCCATATACTGCGACAACCGTCTCACGCTCTCTTACCCGGAAATCAGAAACTGGATCAAAAATACACTTGCCGATGGTATTCGACAACAAATGGCAGATGTGGATATCATTGCCGGGGTTGCAACTGCCGGAATTCCACATGGCGCATTAGCGGCTGATGAACTGCAAGTGCCCTTTGTGTATGTGCGCAGCGAAGCAAAGAAACATGGGTTGACGAATCAGATTGAAGGAAAGTCGGTGGAAGGCGCAAAAGTGGTTGTGATAGAGGATTTGGTTAGTACCGGCGGGAGCAGTTTAACGGCTGTTTCGGCTTTGCGTGCTGCCGGGGCGCAGGTTATGGGCATGGCAGCCTTATTTACCTATGCCTTTCCGATTGCCGGTCAGGCTTTTAAAGACGCCGAATGTCCTTTATTTACCTTATCAGATTATCCTGCTTTAATTCAATATGCACAACGCTCAGGCTTAGTTCAGGCTGAAACCGTTGCCCTGCTTAATGCCTGGCGGGAAAATCCTTCCGGATGGATGCAGTAAATGGCTATATCTTAACCGGTGCCTTGGCCGGATTGTCAGGAGGTTTAATCAATCTCGGATTATGGGTACGCACTCTACGTCACACACGGATATTAGGTATTCCTTTACATAAAGGTTTCGGACACACCATCAGCCAAATGCTTACTGATTTGCCGGATCATTTGGATACTTCACATGTGCATAAAATTCAGCAGGATATACTTGCCCTATTCGATAATTTCATGGCTGAGCGTTTAGTGCAGAAAATGCCCGTACTCAGTATGTTTATCGATGATAAACTCATTGCAGAAATCAGAGCGGTATTTCATCAGGAAATGGAAGTACATCTCCCCCAATTATTAAAAAGGAATATTACCGCAGAAAAAAATATTATTACGGTCACTGCAATGGTGACAAAAGCCATTTCAAAAGGTTTGCAGAAATATACCTGGCATGCCATTGCCTATTTGTGGGTTGGTGCCATTACAGGCGGCGTCATTGGTTATGCGATAAGTTTGCTTTAACTGGTAAACACTTTCTTAAGCAAACATACTTTCCGCATGCGCAACGTTATTCACGGATGAATGTTCCGATAAAACGCATGCCTTCTGTTTCCAGTTGCAATATGTAAGCTCCAGAAGATAATTGTTCAACATTTACCATGCCGGTTGTTGAGCCTTGTTGCACGATTTGGCCGAGGGCATTCAGCATAGTATAATCTGATAATTGAGCAACATCTACATGTATCATTTCTGAGGCAGGGTTTGGATATACCACCAGTGATTGTGCCTGCATGTGATGGATATCTGTGGTAGCCTGAACAATTTCTGAGGCAATATCTGCACCGCAACTATTTGTAACCACAAGTGAAATGGTATAATCGCCGGCAAATGGATAAGTATGCCATGGATTTTCTTCGGTTGAAATACTGCCATCTCCGAAATCCCAAAACCAGGTTTCAGCGCCAATAGCAAGGCTGGTGCAGGTAACGGTTAATTCAGTTGCTGTAGCAATAAATGCTGCATCAGGAAGTGGCGTGATAATCATGCTGATGGTATCTGTATTTGTGCAACCGGTTACCGGATTTTCAACAAATACATCATATGTGCCGCTTTCAGTTATAAATAAGGTTTGTGTAGTAGCGCCGGTGCTCCATGCATACAGTGATCCGGGATTTCCGGCATCGAGCATGGTTCCTTCGCAAGCTTCACCATCATCGCCCAAATCTAATGCAGGCAATGGATGTATGGTTACCAAAGCAGAATCTGATACAGCACAGGCGGGATTTGCATAATAGGTTACTGTGTATATACCGCTTTCGGATACAGAAATTGTTTGATCTGTTTCGCCTGTATTCCAAATATAAAATTCAGCTCCCGGACCTGCATCAAGTGTTACATCTGTACCAACACAAACAGTTACATCTTCAATAGAAATATCAGGTGGAGTAATGAAGTTTATGGTTTCTGTAACAGTCGCGGCGCAAGGCGTTACAGCATATCGCCAGGCTTGTTCTACCATTGACCATGCTTCCAGGTTGTACATCTCATCCGCAACGTAGGCTGTTGTACCAGTGATGTTTTCTATACCCTGGGTCATAACACCTAAATCGGTTTCAATATTAGTAGCAACGATGTCAATGGCATTTGACGATTCGTATAAAACAATATAGCCGCTCACACTTGCTCCTCCGCCCCCGTAATGGGCTACATCATCATAAAAAACAGTGAATTTGCGATGTGGTGCTATACCTGTTGTTTCATAACTGATTGTGCCGCCATCACCCGGATTTAAATCTGTCCAGCAAAATGCAATAATATTATTTGGATAGGCAACCGTCGGAAAATTTTGAGGATTATAACTATTTGATGGTGCGCTAAAGCCGATAATTCCGTTTGAAGAAATAAACAAAGTCGTATAAGTATTACCAAAAAAAGTAAATGGAAAACCAATTGAAATTCCATTTGCTGTTTCATCATCACCAAGTGATAGTTCAGTAGTTGCAACAGGTAAAGGTGCTGTATAAGGGATTTCAGTTACAGTATAATCGGCAGTTGGTGTAAAAGTGTAAGTGATGTCGGTACTGCTGCCGATGCCACCAACTAAATCCGGGTTTAATTCTCCCGTTGAGGCATTGATAATGCCATCGCCAGACCAGGTTCCTCCACCCGCAATCGGGCTTGGGAAAATAGTGCCACCTGCATAACAAATGTTTTCCGCGAAACCGGTTGTTAGATAGGTGTAGGTGTTTATTACCTCTATTTCACTGCTATCGTTTCCGGGATTTGTATCTGCATCATAATCTGTCCATGCAGTAATCAGATGCGTACCATCCGCTGAAAGATCAGCACCTGCGGTGAACGTGTATAAGTTGCTGCTGCCGGGTAATAATACACCCGGGTAACTTTCAGTAATGACTGCACCGCCATCAACTGAAAAACGGATATCAAAACCGGATGCAGGATTAACACCTGTATTGGAAACTAATACAGTAACAGATTCATCTGTTCCTAAGGTGCAGGCATCTGCAATGTCAGCAATAGTCGCCACAGAAAGATCATCATCAATACCGATAAGATTCACCGTGTAATCTTCAACTTCTCCATAGGTTTCAGTTGTGCAGGCATCAAAGTCGGCACTGCCATATACACAACGCACTCTTAAACGTGTTTCGCCAAGAGTTACATCAGTTGGTACAGTGAAGCTAAATGTAGTTGATGCACCTGCTGCCAGTGTAAATGTTGTTGTAATTTCTTCTGTGCTGCTGAATACGTCATCGTGATTATAATCTATATAAACCCGGTAGTATTCGGTAAAATAATCAGTATTATCAACAAAGAAATCGTAGGTGAGTCCTGCGCCTAAGTCTGTATTTAGGTCAGTATAATCTGTGTAGCCTGTTCCATCGCCCGGTCCGTTGTCCAGATTGACAATTGTATTAATGGAAACGCCATTTATATAATCGTTGTCGGTGGTGCCTGCGGTATATTCAGGCAGACAATATTGAGCGGTGCTAAGAAGCCATGTCCCGCTTAATAAACAGGCCAGTAAGAGGTGTTTTCGCAAAGTGTGAAGTTGAAATGAATTATTTGTTCATTGTCTGCATATACATCTGCATTTTTGGAGCTCTGGCTTTGAAGTAATCATTCCAGCGCGCCGCATCCCAAGTTTTACCGGTGCTATCGGTAATTGGAGAAGGAGAGATGTAGAGTTTTCCGGCAGTAAAATCGCCGCGATAGGTTACGCCCATATCCTGAAAGCTTTCACAGAATTGTTGCAAAACGGCTTCGTTGGCAAATTTACCGGTAATGTCAACAACATATTCAGCTGCAAGTGGTTGGTCAGCAGGCAGGGTAATGGTCATTTCATCACTCAGGCTTGCCGTAACTGGTCCCTGAATAGCAGCTGATGCTGAAAAAGAAGTTACAGCCACTAAAGCCAGCATAGAAAAGAATTGCTTCATAGTTCAAGTTTAATGTATAAAGATACCAATACCCGCGTTAATCGCAAATCTATGACCTGTATCCGTCAAGATTTTCCCACCGGGTGGTAGAAAAGGCAAATTGTCCGGTACCGGTCGCAACCGGCTGTCCTGCCCCATTGAGCAGCCTTGCAGATGCCATTAGCAGTCGCTCAGTCACGTTTTCCAGATTGCCAACAGCGGTGAGCAGGCCCTCATGCACCGGTCTGAGTAATTTGATGTCGAATTTCGCTGTTAATAAAAAATAGGTAGGCGAAGTGGTAGCTGCTGCAAAATAGGCCGCATCATCCAACAATTTAAAATAAGCTGAACCATGCAATGCCCCTGCGCCATGAAAAAGCGATGGAGAAACAGGATATTGAATGCGGCAGACACCTTTTTCTAACTGCATAGAACTGCCGGCAAAAATTTGCTGAACCGGTGCTGTTGCAAACAGGTTTATCAGCCTGGAGAAATGATCCGGATTTACCTGATGATGCATTTGCCTATACTATTAGTATTAGCAGTACGAACGCGAATCAGATACATACCCGGTGCCCAATTGTCGGCGATATCAATGCGTATGGTGGATGCGTTTGTGGTAGCTGAAAAGACAATAGCGCCTGTAAGTGTGATACATTCTACCACCACATCCTCTGACTCCGGTAAATTCCAAGACACGTCTATATAATTATCTGCAGGCACCGGAGCAATATACACGGGAGGAGCTGGTTTAGCGTCGGTGATGCTTGTTCCGTTATCCGGAGTAAAAATTTGGAATCCACCTCTGAAATTTCCGCTCAACCATTCCATTTTTCCATCGCCGGTAATATCTGCACCCCAAATTGAGGCATAAGTGCCATGATAATAGCCGAGATAATTTTCGTTGAATTCATAAAACTCGCCCATCAGGGCTTCTTCAATTTCATTATAGCCATGCACTTTGCCGCTTTGGGAGCCAACCAGCAAATACAATGAATCGTTTTCGTTTCGATACATGAATGGAGAACTATATCCTGTAACCGTGAGTGGTTCTCTAACATCAACACCTCCCCAAATATCACTTTGTAAGGTATAAACCGGTGAAGTTAAAGTGCCTGTATTTCTAAAATAGTTTAAGTTGCCATTTAATTCGCCAACGACTAAATCGAGTTTATTATCCAAATCAATATCAATAAAGCAAGGACTCGCTAATTGACCAACAGCAATGCCATTCCAAACACAAACCGGCGTGGCATAGGCGGCTACATTTCCGGGACCTGCAGTATTTTCTAAATAGCAAATCGTACCATCATTAATGCCAACCGCCAGGTCAATATCTCCATCATTATCCGGATCTCCGGGTGCAGGCGCAAATTGTGATGAAGATGGTAAATCACCGAGTCCGGCATAGTCTGTAGTGATTAATGTAAAAGCAGGATTAGTAAGCGAGCCTGTATTTTCATATAACCACATACCGTGTTTAACTAGGTCGTCATTTCCCAATGTGCTGCCAACGCCAACTAAAATATCCTGGAAGCCATCTGCATTGTAATCGAAAAATATCGCCTTGCTGTATAAACCGGCATCAATTGTTTCACTCACTAAAAAAGTATCAGTTGCAAAAACCAGGTCGAAAGTGTCGTTTGTATTCTGATTTTCATAGAGCCACAGCTGTTGAATATTTTGACCAATTAAATGCTCATTAGTTGACAACAGCACATCTTTATCACCATCATTATCTGCATCCACAAAAAAAGATGATGGAAAAACCGGCATATTGAATGAAAGGGTAGTGTGCGGAAATTCTGAATCGCGATAAACCATTTGTGCATAATCTGATGTGCCTCCATTGCGGAAATACACCATGTTATTGCAGAGATTATCACCAATTAAAGCATCTTTATCGCCATCACCATCTCTGTCGAAGGTTGAGATAGTACTACCAATATGCAGGTTAGTAATACCGGCAATTTCAGCATCATCTCCTCCTTTGCACGCAACAAACATTGTGGCACCATCGCAGGTGGCTTCTTCAAACAATTCGCCCCAGCATAAATCATCTAATGTGAAATTCAGTGAGTCTAAATCAAACCCGGATTCTATACTGATATTATGGTAAAATCGAATAGTGGCATTCGAAACGCTGAAGGAAAGTATATCCAGATCGCCATCGCCGTCTATATCATCAATAGATGGTATATCGGCACTGCTTGTATATACAGCAACTGTAGCCGGTCCATCGGTATAAATTAATTCAGATTTGAAGAATTCAAATGTATAAGAGCCATCAACTATTTTGCCGGTATAAACAGCAGTGCTTCCGCCATTGTAAGTGAAAATATCCTGTATGCCATCACCATTATAATCGCGCAGCAAGGCCCAATATTGCATAGCGGGAAAATGTTTAGAATAACCAGGCTCATATTTTAATGATTGATCAGCCTGACGAATAAAAATACTGGTTGTCCATGCGCCTCTGTCAAATGCAAAAATATCCATCATGCCATCACTGTTAATATCGATGTCGGAAAATTGTGCAGATGAAAATCCCCCGGTCATTGGATTGTCCAATATCGAACCATATTGATATACTGGTATATCTGTATCAGGCATAAACTGTGCAAACGATGCCTTGGTGCATAGAAAGCAAATGCCTATTAACCAACAGGATATGTTACATCTTAATGAAGCTACCATATCCAAGCATTTTTTGATCAGGTGAAAGGACAAATAGAAAATACATGCCCGAAGCCAGCTCTGAAACCGGGCATTGCATGATGTTTTGCTCGCGTGTAAAGGAAAGGGTAGTCGTGCGGCCTTGTAAGTCTTTAACCATGCATGTGCTCACAGCAGCATCCTGAGGTAATTGAATGGTCACTGTTTGCGATGCAGGATTAGGATATGTTTTTAATGCCTGTGATTGCCATTCTGCAACTGAAACTGCGGAGGCATCTCTGAACAATTGTAAACCTCCGCGTTTATTTCCAATCAACATTTCAGGTAAACCATCTGCATTGATATCAGCAACGGCAACAGTTGTAAAAGCGCCAGATTCAATCTGGTTAAACATAGTTGTTTCTTCGACAAAGGCTCCCGTAAAATCCGCGGTTGGAATATATCTGTAAATTGTTCCATCCTGACATCCCACATAAACAAAATTACCTGCGGGAGATGTATACACAAATGGGGCAGAATAACCGGTGACAGTAGCAGGGAATCGCACATCAATACTTCCCCAAAATTCAGTTTGCAAAGTAAAAATGGGTGCGGCTAAAGTACCTGTATTTTGATAGTAATTTACATTGCCGTTTTGCTCACCAATCAATAAATCCTGTAAACCATCTCCATTAATATCTGCAAAACATGGCGTGGCATTATTACCTGGTCTGATTCCCTGATAATTCGCAGTAAATAAAACAAAACTGGCCGGATTTCCGGGAGGCGCAATATTTTTAAAGAAATGTATATTTCCTGTCGATTCACCTATCAGCATATCACTATCACCATCTCCATCCATGTCGGTGAACGTCGGACAAATTCCGTTAAATCCGAAATCGGCTAAACCACCAAAATTTCTGTCGACCAATGTAAAAGCAGGATTGGTTGCTGTTCCTGTATTTTCAAAAAGGGCGAGTTGGCCGATATCATCTCCATCCACATAGTAGCCAAAATTCCCAACAAGGATATCTAATAAACCATCATTGTTATAATCGAAAAATGCGGGGTAAGTGCCATCGCCTAAATCAACCATGGATTCAACCAGAAAGGTGTCTGTCTGATAATCAAAAACATAAGTATCATCCAATGATACATTTTTATAATACCAAACATTTTTGCGTGATTCGCTGCTGTTTACACTATTTGGACTCACCAGCATATCATCCTGACCATCGTGATCAACATCGTATAAAAATGCCGCCGGAAACAGGGGGGTATCATATGGCTTGTCGTATGATGGAAAGGTTGTATCCTGATCAACAATATCTCCATAATAGGCGTCACCTCCATTAACAAGCCGGTTGAGTACACCGAAAGCCAAATCGCCGAGAACGAGGTCTTTATCACCATCGGCATCTTCATCAAAAATCATAAATGTAGAGCCGGCATGTGCACCTTCTCTGGAAGTGGTAACACCCTTGCAGGAATAATCTAAGTCAACGGAATAAGTGATACCTGATTCATAAAAATTTCCCCAGCATCCTTCCACATGTTCCAATGACCAGGTGCCGCAGGGTTCACCATTTTCTACTGCTTGATTTTTATAATAATCAACTACACCACCTGTAATATTAAAAGTGAGCACATCGATATCACCATCGCTATCCATATCCGAAAATCCGGGGATATCAATATAACCAACCGGCAATTCAAAATTAAATCCGGCTTCAAAGAAATTCATTGAAGGAATATCCTCTGTATAGGCTAAAGTATATCCGTTCCAGCTTGCGGTATACGTTTTAATTCCATCCTCAAATCCGGTAGCAATATCCGGTAATCCATCACAATTATAATCTATGAGTACAACCCAGTTTTCCAAAGCAGGAAAAATAGCTGCATATTGATACCAATATGAATAGTTGCCGTCTTCATAGGTAAACACCAGTTTGGTACTTCCTGCACGATCGAAAACAAATAAATCCTGATCGCCATCCTGATCAATATCAATAGGATAAAATTGTGGGTTATTTAAACCACCTGCAAAGCCATTTGTGTAAGTAATACCATTTTCAATTACATCAACCTGATAGTTAAATACGTAAGATTGCGAAAACACTTGTTTTGGCAAGGTAAACAACAAAAGGCCGGCAGCAACACGGAGGAGTTTCTTCATACACCTAATTCTCCTCTAAGATACGGCAACAATGGGTTTCCTCGTGTATGTAAGTCTAAAAATGACAACAGTTTGATGATGCGGATGCAGATTTGGCACGATATTCTATTTATGGAAAGAGAAATGGTTAAACATCTTATAAAAAACGCGAGCTATGAAAGCGAAAAAACTTTACTGCCATGTGTGCGCAGAGGGCTCGCAAAACCAGAGCCCCGCGCGCAAAGCTGCTGAACCTGATCCGGCACAACTCGGACGTCAGCGCGAAGTGATTACTATCTGTAAACCGGCACCGGAAGTACGCAACTCCACCGCAGGTTTTAAAACGGATACCCAATCGCGAGGTTAATTGCCAATTTCTTTTTCGGAATTTCAAATCCGCTATCCAGATAATCCTGTAAAACGATTTCCCTGTAAGGGCCATCTAATGCGGGATCGTAAACAGGGTAGGCTGCATCCACACGCAGGACAAAGTAGGAGAAATCCAATCTGAGTCCAACGCCCGGACCTACAGCCAACAGTTTGTAAAAATCGAGCGGTGAGAAACGTGCGTAGGGGCGGAAAGCTTCATCTTTTCGTGTAAATGTGTTACCCACATCAACAAAAACAGCGCCTTCGAGCATGGAAATGATATCGAAACGATATTCGAAGTTTGCCTCTATTTTAAGATCCGCCACCTGATCGATGCGTATACCGGAAGTTGTGTCAAAATCAACAAAACCACCCGGCCCTAATTTACGCACTGTAAAGGCACGAATACTATAGGCACCTCCGGTGAAGAATTGTTTTACATAGGGAATTACCTCCGTGTCGAAAACGCGGCCGCTTTCTGTGTTTAATGGAAAGGCAAAGCCTGTAGCTGCACGAAATACAAATCTGTTTGCCTGATTAGGGTTGAGATACGTGCGGAAGTCGGCATCAACACGCCAAAAATCACTGAACGGCAAATTAATTTCGGTTGAAGCCCGGAGGTAATAGTCAAAAACATGCTTTCCGGTGGGCTGCGTATTTAACAAAAAAGTGTAACCATAACCCATAATAAAGACTTCCTCAAAACTCTGAAGTAGAAGTGGGTTTGTTTGCAATTCAAGTTGAAACGCTTCTGAAATGTTGGGGACCCGCACCAGGTTTAATGTGGGGATGGGGCCTTTGATGATATGTTGCTTTTGAGCTTTATTATTTTTTGTGTTCTCGTAAGTTATAAACTCATATTCAAAAGCCGTATTTAACAGCGTGAAGTTATTAATCTGGTCGATGTAATTAAAGTTTAACCGCAGATTCGTTTTCGGGAAATATTTTTTAGGCACTTCAAAAGGCAGTGGCCACATAAATTCTGGCAGCGATAAACCGATACCTGCATTGAGTTCTGAGGTGTTGATATAAGTGAGCTCTCCGGCTAATTGTGTTTCGATACCGGCTTTAACACTCACTTTAAACTGATCGAGCCGGTGAAATAAGTTTTTATGTACGTAAGCGACATTTATGGCGTTACCTAAAAGGTAATCACTGGTTGTGTTGGCGTTTAATTCGTATGAAAAAGTTTTAGACGGCAGCGGATCCAGACGCAACATTAAATTCAATTCCTGAATATATTGTGTAGAATCATGCAGTTCCTGCGCCTGAATGGTTACATATTTGAAAATGCCTGAAGTGGAGAAAGATGCAACTGTTTTTTGAATTAAAGAATCAGAATAATAACTGCCCGGATTTAAAAAGATATTATCGGCAATAGCTTTTTCATTGAAATTTTTAGCCGAGTTTATCATGTAATAATCGGACCGCACTCTGTACCCTTTGATGGCTCGCACCTTTCCGCCTGCTGTTAATTTAAAATAAGGGTTATGCAAAGTGTCACGCTCGAGATAATACTTCAGTATTTCATCCGTGTGTGCCTTTGGATTTTTTTTGTATTCGGCATACATGAATTTTCCGGTTGCACTGGTATCTGATTTGGCATACAGCTCTATTTGTGTAGATTTCGATCTGAGCTGTGCTTTAGTGCTGTCGAGGTAATGTTTACCAATACCATAATCCATGCCGGGGGTATAATCTAAAGATGCATTTGGTAGAACAGTGATGGATTTAATTTTATACGGGCGGTGCACAGAATCACCTGCCGGTGCCGATACCTTCACATATATATCCAGCGAATCGAATCCCGAGGCAGTATCTACTTCGAAATACACATATTCCTTTTGAAAGTTATAATAGCCGTTATTTCGCAAATTATAACTAATCCGGTTGCGTTCTTCTTTTAGGAAATCAACATCAATAGGTTTTCCGGGAGCAAGCGCGCTCGGCGTTTTGATACTGCTGATTTTATTCGCCATGGCACGATCACTTATTTCGTAATACACGTTGCGCATGCGATATAACTTGGCCAGATCTATGGTATAGATAACAGTTCCGTTTCGCTTTTTTGCATTGAAATCATATGCGGTACTTGCCGAATTATAGAAATACCCACGATTATACAACCAGTTACTCATACGAATGGCTGTTTCCTGTGCCTGCAAAGTGTCTAGTATCTGGGGTGCTTCACCTGCATTTTTTACCAGCCATGTTCTAAAATTGCTTTCCGGATTGGCGAGGGTAGGTATGCGTTTAAGTAAAGTGTCATAATCGAATACAAATAAAAAGCGGGTATCCTGAACCTCCTGTACTTTGATGTAATGGTCGATAGCGGTATCTCCCAGCGTATATAACCACGTTTTTAGTGGGAATAAACCCAATAATTTATCGTTGGTTTTCAGTTTGCTGAGGTCGAGCAGTTCCTCTTCCATCCAAGCCGTATCCAAATCGTCGCCCTGCACACCTGTGAAGCGTACTTCACTTCCTTTGTATAAATAGGCATCTTGTTGCAGATATTTAGTAGAATTGCATCCTGCGGCAATCATGGCCAGCACTGCGATGCAGGGAAGCATGAGGTCGCGTAACCGGCTATGTTGACAAAAGCGCAGATCAAACATCTTCAGGGCTTGAAGCTAAAAAAATATCGCCAAAATTATACGGATTTCGTGATTGAAGGCGATAAGTTAATAACGGAAGCATTGTTGGGAAACGTGATTCCTGACCTCCTTATTGCTACACCTGAATGGCTCAAGGCTAATGCCGGAACATTACCTGAATACATTCAGGTGGCAGAGGCTGATGCTAATGAAATGGCTAAAATCTCTTCCTTGTCAACACCATCACCGGTTTTAGCACTGGTTAAAAAACAAATACCTGACTTACAACGCATACATCCGGAAACATCCTGGGTTATAGCCTTAGATGATATTCGTGATCCCGGAAATTTAGGTACCATCCTGCGCACAGCCGATTGGTTTGGCATAGATGCAGTGGTTTGCAGCGAAGATTGTGTTGAATTATATAATCCAAAGGTGATTCAAAGTACGATGGGCGCAATTTTCAGAGTGCAGGTGGTGTATACGAATCTGGCACAATGGATTACAAGTAAATCAGTAAAGGCTTATGCAGCCGTTTTGGATGGTGAGGATATCCGACATGTGCATTTTGGTGATGCCGGTGTACTCGTTATCGGCAGCGAATCGCACGGCATTTCGCCGGAAGTGAAAGCTGCCTGCCAACACCAAATAAGCATTCCGGGTTTTGGACGTGCCGACTCCTTAAATGCATCAGTAGCAGCTGCTATTTGTATGCATCAGCTCCGATTACATGCCTGACATCTGCTCAGCAACCTGAGGCAAATAGTGCTTTATTGATTGTCCGGTTTAATGTAAATGTTAGGGTCAGTGCCTTCGCGTTCTGGTGTATAATCAGGCGGGGCATCCTGAGTTTGATCAAATACCTGGTCTTTAAAACGCCATAACCCTTTCTTGAAATAAAATCCAATGTAAGTGCCATCAGGGATGTAGGTGAAATAAATACCTTCCGACATTGGGTTCTCCGGTCGCAGGAAGCTGATAACAATCATTTTCAATTGTTCATCATAATTAAAAACCGGAGAGGCGTCTTCTTTATATTCAATAATGATTCTTGTTTTGGGATTCGGATCATCACGCTTGAGAAATTGCGGATGACCAAATTTGGGTGTACCAAATTCATCAAACGTAAGTACATCCACTAACTTTTTATTACTCCACATGTCGTTACCATCCCATCCAAATAAATAGTAATAAGTTTTACCTCTGTATTTTTTTTGAATGATATTGTAATACAAACATCCATACCAACTGTTGGCTGAAAGCAGCGTGTCCTCTGGGTTGCCGACGAACATGCTCATGTCAATGAGCGGCGTCAGTTTTAATTCGGGTGTATTATATTGAATCGCGCCATAGTAGCGGTGACTATGGTCTTTCATTTGTAATTGCCAGGTTAGAATTCGAAAGGTGTTATCAGGTGCATATTTAACCGACATTGTAACAACTGAATCAAATGGAAACTGATAACTATTTTCCACCTTAAGGGCATACTTCAGTTCTTTCAGAAAAACAATACATGCCTGTTCACGCATCGACCAGTCGCTGCTCAGTACCACACTATCACCAATAAATTGGAGTGTGTCTTCATATGCCTGAAGTATGGCTAAATTTTCCGGTGTGAGCTCCTTGTTGTTTTTCTGTCCATACATCAGTGCAGGGAAGAGAAACAAAAGGAGAATTAAGCGTTTATGCATACTTGTCGTTCAAAATAAAATGCCCAAACGTAAAGTTCGGGCATATATAAAGTAAAATTGTATGGTTTTATTGTACTGGACATGTGTATAATCCAATACAAAGGCCAAAAAAAGCTTACAATCGTTCAATGACAATTGCACTGGCACCGCCACCACCATTACAAATACCTGCGCAGCCGTAGCGGCCATTGGTATTGATTAAGGCACTCAATAGTGTAATGGTAATACGTGCACCTGAACATCCAATCGGGTGTCCAAGCGAAACTGCTCCTCCGTAAATATTCGTTTTATCGTGAGAGATGTTTAATTCACGCATATTCGCCAATGCAACTACTGCAAACGCTTCGTTGATTTCAAACAAATCAATATCAGCTACTTGTAAGCCTGCAGCAGCTATTGCTTTAGGCATCGCTTTAGCAGGAGTGGTCGTGAACCATTCTGGTGTTTGCTGAGCGTCAGCAAAGCCGATGATTCGAGCTATAGGCTTAATACCCATTGCTTCAGCGCGTTCCTTACTCATCAGCACAACTGCAGCAGCACCATCGTTGATATTGGATGCATTTGCGGCTGTTATCGTTCCTTCTTTTTCAAAGGCAGGTGACAGGGTAGGAACACGGTCAAACTTCACTTTTGTATAATCTTCATCCTCTGCCACAACAATTGGGTCACCTTTTTTCTGAGGAATAACAACCGGTGTGATTTCCTTTGCAAACGCACCGTTTTTCCAAGCCTCAGCCGCACGTTTATAGCTGGAAATGGCATAATTATCCTGGTCTTCACGACTGAAGTTATACGTACGGGCGCAAGTTTCACCGCAGCTGCCCATGTGTTTGTTGCCATAAGGGTCCCATAATCCGTCCTTGATAATGGCATCCACAACTTCTGTATGACCCATTTTTGCACCCCAGCGTTCCTTTGGAAGGTAGTAAGGAGCATTACTCATACTTTCCATTCCACCGGCAACCACGATATCCGCACTGCCAAGCATAATCTGCTGAGCAGCAACCATTATGGCCTTCATACCTGAAGCACATACTTTGTTAATTCCGGTTGAAGAAGCGGTGTCCGGAATGCCGGCACCTAACATAGCCTGGGTAACAGCAGCCTGACCGATGTTGGCCGAAAGCACATTTCCCATATAAACCTCCTGAACATCCGTTGGCTGAATGCCGGCGCGTTCAATAGCTGATTTGATAGCAGTAGCACCCAGCTGAGGAGCTGTTAAAGCCGCTAAAGCACCGCCAAAACTGCCGATTGGCGTGCGCGACATGGAAACGATATATACTTCTCTCATAAAAAATTGCGAATTGGCCGCAAAGATACGCTTTTTAGCTGCGGTATGTGCAGTTTTGGCTGTCAATATCCCTGATGCCTATTGGGCAAGCCAGCAGAAAGCAACAATCAAAAAGATGCCCCAGATGATCCGGACAAAGGTCACAATCGGGTATGTATGGCGTTGTGTAATGACAGGCTGTTTCTCCTGAAAACGTTACTGGCGAAGAGAAGTTGCCCGAATCGCCTCAAATGACACAAAAATTACTCCGCATGATTTACAGAATGACCTGATCAATCAGGTTGTGACCAAAATAGTAGGGGATTTCCGCTAATG
>JAKQVC010000255.1 GCA_029571985.1 Bacteroidota bacterium
TGATTATTTCAATAACCTCGCCGCCGCCCGGATTTATGAAAAACTGGGCTATACTGATCTCGCAAAAAAATATGCTCAACGTGCGGTTGATGAAGGGGTAAAGAAAAATATGAATGTATCAGAGGCTGCGAGAATTGCAGCATTGTGATTTTGCTAATTTCCTGATTACTTAATGTTTGGAGGTGTCGTTTTTAACGTCGGGTAGTGAGTAGTGGGTAGTGAGACGAATGCAGGCTACTTTGTAGCAAATGTGAGGTGATTATAGGTTGCAATTAATACAAAGAACAGGTAAGGCGATAAGGTGGTAAGTTGCGGTAAGTTTTTCGCAGTGAATCATAAAAAAATTAAAGGCCAACGGCCGACTGAATTTGTCTCACTACTCACTACCCACTACTCACTACCTAAAAAAAAGACCCATCAAAACGACAGGTCTTATATAAAGTAATAAGCTTATTAGAAAAATCAACTTCCCTGCAAAGCAGCAGCTCCCGAAACTATCTCTGTTAACTCGGTGGTGATTGCAGCCTGACGAGCGCGGTTGTAGCTGATTTTGAGTTCTTTCAGTAACTCATTTGCGTTGTCAGAAGCTTTATCCATCGCTGTCATACGCGCACCATGTTCTGATGCATTGCTGTCTAAGATGTAACGGAAGAAAGTGGTATTCAAAATACGCGGCACCAACTCCTGAATCATCTGTTCCTTTTCAGGATCATACATGTAATCCGTACGTGCTTTCTTCTCTCCACCGGTAGATTCCATTTTGCGGATAGGCAGGAATTGTTCCGTTTCCAGAATTTGAGTGGCAGCGTTTTTGAATTTATTATACACAACAATCACCTCATCATATTCACCCTTCACAAAACCATTTTTAATGCGTTCTGTAGCCTGAGCAACTGATTCGAAACTGAGTTTGTGAAATAAATCGATATACTCGGTATTCAACGCATAAGGCATACGCTTCATCTGATCATAGGCTTTTTTGCCGATGAACATGATATGAATATTTTGCTTAGGCAGGTGAGCATATTTCTCTTCGATAGAGCGTTTAATCGCCTTAACTACATTCGAGTTAAAAGCACCGCACAAACCCTTATCTGAAGTAACCGCAACTAACAATACATTTTTTACTTCGCGCTGCTGTGCATATTCAATTTTCACATCGTCACCGGCAGCTTCTGCTATATTGCTGAGCAATTCACCCATTTTTAATGCATACGGACGCATTTGTAAAATAGCATCCTGTGCGCGGCGCAATTTTGCCGCAGATACCATTTTCATCGCCTTGGTGATTTGTTGTGTACTTATCACCGATGAGATGCGCGTGCGTACTTCTTTTAATTTTCCTGCCATGTCAGATTCCCTCTGTTAAGCGTTATAGTGTTTACTCATGTCAGCACCAACTTTTTCAAGCACTGATGTAATCTCATCCGTAAACTGACCGGATTTCAATGCATCTAATGTGCCTTTGTGGTGTGTTTCAAGGTAAGTCAGGTAAGCATCTTCAAATGCTTTCACCTTCTCTACCGGAATATTGCCTAATAACCCTTTTGTTCCTAAGTAGATAATCGCAATTTGTTTCTCAACAGTAAGTGGTGAGTATTGTTTTTGCTTCAACACTTCCACGTTGCGTTTACCTTTATTTAATACCGCCATTGTAGCTGCATCCAAATCAGAACCGAATTTTGCAAACGCTTCCAATTCGCGATACTGTGCCTGGTCAAGCTTTAATGTACCGGCAACTTTTTTCATGGATTTGATCTGAGCATTACCACCCACGCGACTTACGGAGATACCCACGTTAATCGCAGGACGAACACCGGCGTTAAACAGGTTCGACTCAAGGAAGATCTGTCCGTCGGTAATCGAGATTACGTTGGTTGGGATATATGCAGATACGTCACCAGCTTGTGTTTCGATAATCGGAAGGGCTGTTAATGAACCACCACCTTTTACGATACCTTTTAATGAATCCGGTAAATCGTTCATTTGTGATGCAATAGTATCGTTGTTGATCACTTTCGCAGCACGCTCTAATAAACGGCTATGTAAATAGAATACATCTCCCGGATACGCTTCACGACCCGGAGGACGACGGAGTAATAAAGACACCTCGCGATAAGAAACTGCCTGCTTAGATAAATCATCATAAATGATTAATGCAGGACGTCCTGTATCACGGAAAAATTCGCCAATCGCAGCACCTGCAAATGGTGCGTAGAACTGCAATGGAGCCGGATCAGATGCAGAAGCAGCTACGATGATCGTATAATCCATCGCACCATGATCTGTTAATGTTTTCGCTACCTGGGCAACAGTTGAGTTTTTCTGTCCGCAGGCAACGTATATACAATAAACCGGTTTGCCGGCTTCAAAAAATTCGCGCTGGTTGATGATGGTATCGATCGCAATCGCCGTTTTACCTGTCTGGCGGTCGCCGATGATTAACTCACGCTGACCACGACCAATCGGAATCATCGCATCAATCGCTTTGATACCGGTTTGCAATGGTTCGTTTACCGGCTGACGATAAATTACACCCGGCGCTTTACGCTCCAGTGGCATTTCATACAACTGACCGCTGATCGGACCTTTACCATCGATAGGCTCACCGAGAGAATTTACTACGCGACCAACCATACCTTCACCCACATTAATGGATGCGATACGACCCGTACGACGTACAGTATCACCTTCTTTAATCTGGTCAGACGCACCCATCAATACCACCCCTACGTTGTCTTCTTCAAGGTTTAATACGATGGCACGAATACCATTTTCAAACATTACAAGCTCTCCGGATTTAGCATTGTTTAATCCGTAAATACGGGCAATACCATCACCCACTTGTAATACTGTTCCAACTTCTTCTAATTCCGAAGTGGTTTTAAAGTTGCTTAATTGCTGGCGAAGTATCGCGCTTATTTCATCAGGTTTAACGTCTACCATCTGAGTGAATTATAAATGTGATCAATTACTTGTTAATACTCTTCCGCTATTAAAACTTGCGGATATAATCGTTGTTATCGAATTCGTCTTTTAATAAAGTAAGTCCGCGTGCAATAGAATTGTCAATCATCTTATCTTCCCAACGCAACACATAACCGCCAATTAAATCGGCATCAATTTCCTGGGTCAATTCTACTTTCTGCAAACCGGCAGAAATTTTTAAACGCGAAACCAGCACCTGCTGCATTTCAGCCGACAGTGGTTGCGCTGTTACCACCGTTACCGGTGTAATGTGGTTTAATGTATTATACTGTGCAATAAATGCCGAAATAATTTCAGGCAAATACGACTCTCTGTTTTTGCGCATCAGGATACCGATAAAATGCTCGGTCATGTCGCTGATTTTATCGCGAAAAACATGCAGTACTACATCCATTTTTTTATCGCCTTGCACAATCGGACTTTTGAGCATCATATAGAACTCACGATTGTTTTTAATGGCGCTTTCTAACAGACGCATATCAGCCAGTACCACATCCAGTTTACCCTGCTCTTTAGCCAGGTCGAGGATGGATTTGGCGTAACGCGATGCTAATTTGATTGCTGACATATATAAAAATCTACCGCCGTGCGGATACCCGATTAACTCAATTTAATTTCATCAACCAGTTGCTTCACGTAAGCTTCCTGATCGTTTTTATTATTCAATTCGCGACGCAATACTTTCTCACTCACTTCCAACACCATATTGCCCACTGAATTTTTAATTTCAATCATCGCCGCCATTTTCTGGTTGTTGATTGCGCCTTTCGCTTCTTCAACAATACGGTTGTATTCCGCATTTGCTTTTTCGCGTGCTTCCGACACAATTAAATCGCGGGCTTCTTTAGCTTCACGTAACATGCGACTGCGTTCTTCACGCGCCTCATTCAGAATTTTTTCGTTGTCTGCTTTCATGTTCGCCATCTCCTCACGTGCTTTTTGCGCCTGCGCTAATGCGTCAGTAATGCTGTCTTCACGCTTTTTCAATGCCGATTTAATCGGACCAAAAGCAAACTTGTTCAAAATCCATAACAGGATCAGAAATACAAATACCGTCCAGATAAATAATCCCGGATCCGGAGTAATAATGTCGAATGCGCCGAGTAATACCATTGTTCTTAGTTTTATACTTGCGGTTTACACCGTAATAACTTACTTAGGTAAAGAACAGCAGCAACCAACCGTTGCCACTGTTCTTTGTTTTTTTTACCCTTGTAAAAGGGCAACAACCACTGCGAAGAGGGCAACACCTTCAACGAGAGCGGCTGCAATGATCATGTTTGTTCTGATCTCGCCGATAACCTCTGGCTGACGAGCCATTGATTCAAGGGCGCTACCACCAATACGACCAACGCCGATACCGGCACCGATAGCTGCAAGACCTGCACCGATAGCTGCGATACCTTTGATACCCGTTTCAGCTGCTGCTTGCATGATAGTTAATAAATCCATGTTACTGTGTTTATATACTGGTTAAAAAAAATCAATTAATGATGTGCATCCGCTGCATGCTCGTGGTCGTGACCATGATCCTCCTGAGCCAGCGCAATAAACAGGGCGCTCAACATCGTAAAGATGAAGGCCTGTAAAAACGCTACCAGCAATTCGAGGAAACTCATGAACAACGTAAACGGAACTGCAACTAATGCACCGCCAATACCACCACCTAAATTCGCACCGGCCTGACCGAAAATAAAGATCAAACCTACCAGCGATAAGATGATGATGTGACCGGCAGTAATGTTCGCAAACAAACGAATCATCAA
>JAKQVC010000213.1 GCA_029571985.1 Bacteroidota bacterium
TGTCATATTTTTGAATGCTGCGGTTGTTTAATGCATTATACATGTACTCGATAGTTGCGCCGGCACTTGTATATGTTGTCAAAAGATCATGATCGTTCCATGTCAGCGTAGCATCAGATTCTGACGCGTCATGAATTAATCTTCCTTTATTATCATATTGATAGTTGTTATTTGATTGATTGCCCAAATCACTGACCTGAGCTGTATTATACATTTGCCCCGTTACATCCGATATATGATCTAATTGATTAGAATGCGATTTATAGGTATATGTGAGATCGTCCATCAAGGCACCTGAACCATCACGCCGCTGCAAATGCGTAATATTTCCATTCGCATCATACTGCATCGCCGTAATAAATGCATTACCGGCACTTTCCCAATGCAAATCAGAAGCAGGGTCGAACATGCCATGGTTGAGCGGCGATGAAGTAAAATCAAATCCTTCCATTTCAGCAATTGGATTATCGCCTGTAGCCAGTCCATATAAAACATTTGAATTTCGCAGCCTGTAAAGCTGATCAAATTGATACATGGTTGCCGAAACCTGATGTTCTTCCATGCCGAGATTCCGGGTGGATACGGCCCCAATATTTCCATTGTATTGCGGCGTAAAAGCAGCATTAAATGCTGGGTCAGGCGAACCAAATACATCTCTACCAACCGGCTTATAATCATTATTAAAATAATGAATTGAGACTGCCAATGCGTCACCTGCAGTAAATAGTGCCCCGTCATGACCCGGATCATTGTCGACGTTTGAAGAGAGGCAGTTTATATTTTTCAAAACGCCGAATATTGTAAAAGCAAGATCAACCCCCTGCACTTTTTCTAGTCCAAACTCTGCGCGAGAAACGGGTCCATGCAAATAATAGTTGTAAGCAACATCTAATTCTCTGGTGTCTTCGCTTTCGAATCTTGAAGTGCCTGACATTACCTTCTGAATTCTGCCGCTGGCATCATACTGGTACCATTGGTAGAACTGGTCTTGTTTTCCTTGCTGATACACTACCTGGGTTACTTTGCCAGAAAGATTATCATATTGATACTGCGTATGATAGTTGGCAATAGTCTGTATGTTTTCTACCGATGGAAACACATCAAGCAATGCCGGATATTCCTGTATCGTTTCATTGACATCACCTTTTATGCTATAAGAAAAATGCATGGCATGATCGTAATTACCAGTTCCATCAGCACTATACGTTGTTGCCGAAATACGATTGCGCAAATGTTGTTGCTCACCGTTTGAAAAACTACTTTGAATTGAAATCGAAATCGGATCGTTGTAAAACACTTTGTGCACATCGGATTTAATACCATATGCCACACGATTCTCAACATTCTTTTCAGCAATTAAACCGGAGCCCGCATACAACTCAGATAAAGATGCATCAGGGCTGGCGCCTCCACCGGCAATGGTACCGCTTTCTTTTACTCTCCCCTGCTTGTCGCGTAGAATATATGCATAGGTGTTTGCTGCTTGTTGCACACTGCTTTGAGAAAGTATTAATAATCCGGATTCATTATATCGCCACATGGTTGTTCCATCATCCGGAGTTGAACGTGATAATTTTAGTCCTAACGAGTTATAGCTATATTTTGTACTTAAGGATTGTTCATCAGAAATCCCATCATTGTGCGCTGGATAAACCGGCGTTGTTGCGGTTCCATTTCTATAGGCAGCCACCTGTTCAAGTAGGTAAGGGTCCTGTATTACGGCAACACCTTTTGGTGGAATTGTGGATATTAAATTTCCATTTAGGTCGTAATAAAAGAGTGCATACTGATAAATCGATTCATTCCAATTGATGTTACATTCCTGTATAGCCGACAAACAATGCGTAATCAATGCATGGTAGATTGAATCCTGTAAAAACGCCATACGCTGTTCTATATAGCGATCCTCGTTTGCTTTTGTAAGCAACTCATTGGTTACATTACATGGCTCGGCTGGAACTATAGGTGTGAATACCGGAGGACAGCATTCAGAAAAATCAGATGACGGTTGCTGGTTATTTCCTGAATGGCAGTTACCGAGATTTACCTGATGGGTATCTTGAATAGCAATGGTAACCACGCGCATTGATTTTGTGTAAGCCCGGATATAAAATGTTTCATTATCACAATAAATGCAACTTGCCAGCAGTAAATCTGACCACGAAACAGAAGCATCATTTAATTTAAGCTGCCATCTCGCCAGCTCCGCGCCCGAAATCTGGCTGGTAAGTTTTATCTGGAGTACATCACCCAGTGGCGTTCCTGAATACTGGTAGGTGGGCTCCGAGGTGCCGGTAAATCCGGATTCCATAGCAGCAGTTATCATCAGTGGTGGTGCAGACGGAATTGAATATGCACCTACAAGTTTATTGGTATACATATGGGCCGAAATAAAATTCAACCAATCCATTGCTACCGCATCAACACCACAATATTGTTCCAAATAATATATCTCCCACCCGGATAGATCTTCAGCAGTTCCAACCGATGCTTCAATTTCTGAAATTATTCCATCACCATCTACATCTACAGTTGGAATGGTGGTTTCAAAACAAGAATATCGCTGAAATCTTCTGGCTGCATGTTGGAGCAGTTCTTTTTTAGGTCCATCAGGGCACTCTGGGCAATTATAAGTTGCGAATCCGATACAATTGTTTTCCTGTATATCATCAATCTCGGCAGACCTGAAATTATCGACCACACTTGATTTATTTGCCAGATAAATGGTTCTGAACATTTGCCAGGCGAAGGATTTTTCATCATCGGTCAAATCCAATAGTGAACCATCACCCATGCATGTAAGCCATTCAGCTGTATGTTCAGGAAGCGCAAAATATGGGCTATTGCATCTGATAGCAGAGCGAACAAGTTGAAGCACATGCACGGTACCCGCCGGGGTTGAAATAGTATTGAGTTTCTCCAGCATTGCGCTGCGTTTTTCCGGCGTATTAAAGAAGGGATCATTCAACAAAAACGCATCTGTTATCGGGCCCGAAGTTTGTATATAGCCTCCGGCTAATGCTGCGTCAAATGCATCAATCCGAAGTAGTGCACTGTCGAATTGAATACTGGATTGATGATTTACATTCCATAAGTAATAAGCATATTCAGGATGATAAGGTACTAATGATTCAGACCAAACCGGATTCCACATTGATGCCAGCAGATCCAGATCAAGTATATATTGCGGGCGCACAAATAGTTGGCCATCGTGCATGTAAGCATGTGTGGCCTGATAAGCTGTTGGTGGTAAATCAGTTACATTAATTTCTGCAAGAGTGCCGTCTGCATTTTTATAAGGATACACCGGGTTCTTATAACTGCGTCTTTCTCCGCCAAATAAAGTATGCAGTGTATTATCCGGATTAAACACTGAAACGGGGAAATCCCACACAGAAATAGTTCGTTCGCCGGAAGGTAGTGTTGTATATACCTCAGCATACTGACCTCCGGGTGATACATCTGCCAACATCGATTCATACGCATATCGATCAAACAATCCGACCCCTGGAGCTTGAGAACATGCTCTTGTGCAAGATGCAATATTTGCAGAATCGCGTTCATAATATCCGTCTTCAAATGTAAAAGCACATGGAACACAAATGTCGTCTGCACATGGAATCGGGTCTATTTTTTCGCGAATTTCCGCGGCTTCACACGGTTCGATGGCTTGCAAGTAGGCATCGACATAAGCATTTGCAAATCCTGCATTTACGGATAAGGATTGGGCAACAATATAATTTCCACTATTTAATAAAACGGTTGTATCGAAAATTGCATTTGGTAAACCAGTACATTGCAGTATATCTGACATAGTACCGATGGTTTCGTTAACTGACCAAATCTGACCACAATCGCCCGAAAGTTGAATTTCCAGATCATATACACAATCACTGCAAATGGTTGCGCCATTGCAAACAGATGCTTCAAATTGCTCCGGGTTTAAGGTGTATTGGATGGTTAACGGTGTATTATCTTCTGTAATAACTACATTTCGTGAGGCTAATAATATATGTTCATCACGCAAAATGGTGTTTTCTGCGACAATATCGACATCCTGTGGTACATCCGAATCATTTAAAGTAATCAGATTATCCGGAGCTGCGCCGGCCAGAGCTGTTGCAACCGTGTTTCCAAACGGGTCAATATAAGATATTGAAATCTGTCCGTTTGCATCGCGAGTTACCAATTTCTTATATAAAGTTGATTTTGCCGCATCATTTCCTAAAATACGGTCAAGTTCAATTTGAGTGGGCACGGTAATGTATTGCATTCTTTCATGGCCGGTTCCCAATTGCAATGCATCTCCTAAACCTCCACTACGGAAAACTCTTCCTGTTGCATCCGGCATGTATTCCGTTTGAACAAATGGGTAGCCAAATGCATTTGGTGTGAGGTGGCTGTATTGACCATCGCCCGGATTGTTGGGACTATAATATTGTCCTGCACCAGAATTAACACCTAATGGTTGTGCCGGTGCAGGCAATTTGCAGTTCCCAGAAACAGGAATATCCATATCAAAATCTTTCCTTGAATATGGTTGACCCGATGCATTTACATTAAACGCCTCCTGGTATCTAATGGCAGGTTCACCTGTAGCGTAAGCATAAAAATTTGTCCATTCAGGAATAGAAATTGACTGTTCAATTTCCGCTACTGGATTTACAGGAAACATTTCGTCATCTAAATCCCAAGGATAGGTTGATAAATCAATTGCAGGTGCCTCAGAAGGATTGTCAGAAGGAAAGAACGGAACATCAAATCCATAATTAATTGGAGTACTTTCAATATCAAATGGCAAAGAGGTATTACCTGTTGTGAATGTGCCCTGTAAATCATTCATGCGCTCAGCATCCGGATCCGGTTTAAATGGCGTTGGCAAAATAGACACTGCCGGGCGTCCCTGATGGTCGTATATTGTTTCCTGAACAATTAAATGCTGTCCATTTGTATTTGCCCTTGAAACGGTTTGACGGGTTTTCATTGTACCATCTAAATACTGTGTTACATCTTCCCTCTTACCTTCATCGGAATAGGTGGCAACATATGTCCAGTTTTTTCCGCCTTGTTCGTGTTCAAGTGTGTTTCTGATATAGGCGACATCGTTACCAATTATAGCTAAAGCAGGCATGGGATACAAAGGCACGGAGCCGCTTTCATCCCTACTCCATTTACATGGCATTAAATCGCCAGTAGACAGCATACCGACAGCACGCACCCTCACAACAACCATACCTTGTTCGAAAATTAATGGTATGTCATACGCATTATCTATTAATCTGATTCTGGTTGCATTTCCTTTGAAATTATACGGTAGCATAGTAGAGGCGTCGTCTGACTCCTGATAAGCGTCAACAAATGTATATTCGAGATCATATGCCACCGCCCAATTCAAGGCAGCCCACTGTACATGAATATAGCCGCCATTTTCAGAAATATAAGCATTTACCGGAGCGGGTGCATCGTGGGTAATGGGAATTTGCAAATATTGTTTTCCTAATATTTCAGCCTTGAACAAAAACAAATCATGTTGCATATCCAACAGATTTAATGCACCCTGCTGAACACTATCAATTGTCAGAGAGCACCACATTACATTATCCAGCGTAAACACATCTTTCGCTTTGGACGAGTCGCCAATAATGAAGTTATTGTCAATGGAGAGTACCAGATTCGTTGTTATTTGTTCATCCGGATTGCTTATTGTTTTATAGGACAAAGAACAAAAAACCTCAACGTTGTATTCCCGATCGTTGGCTGCCAACAAATAATTATTTTTATATAAGGAAACGACAAGTTTCGATTCAAATACCATTACGTCATCACTCAACCTATCAGAAGACGCGTCGAAATAGTAATTACTGATTGTATCAACTATTGATGCGGTATAACTTACGCTATCCAAATCGGAGGATGTCAATGATAATGCCGGGCTTATAGGCACTGGAATTTGCGCCGAAATACATCCTAATAAACAAATAAATAATGCGCAGGCGGCCACCAGCCGTTTAATAAGCCTTTGTATAGATGCGTTCATGGTAATCTTATTTTACTTTTAGCATTCCTGATCTATATTCCTGCAAAGTATAAACTCCAGTTTCTGATTCGCGTTTTTTTCGCGCAAGCGAGCCTCCCGAATCATACTCATACAGCATAGCATAATTTTGTCCGTCTAATACTGCCATAAGCTGTAACGTTTTATCATGGTAAACATACGTTTGCAATGAAGCTGCTGCAGGACTCACCCGGATATCATCAAATAATACTTCAGCATCGGCTGTTTGCATTATAAATGAAATATTGGTGTGTGACTCAGAAATTAAAAAGCGCCCATTTATTTGTTGCCAGCCATCGATGATTGGACCCGATGCTGAAAATGTTGTTGGAGTTCCATCAATTTCAATAACGAGTTGCGGTTGTGTAAAGGTCGACTTTGAGAAGCTCAAGTCAGACTCATGCACCCAAACAGAAACAATATATTCGCCAGGATGTGGCTTATAATCCGTAATCAGGTCGGCGCTCCGAAGCGTAAAATGGTTTCCAACCACTCGTTCATTTTTATTTCCCCTTTGCGCAAATTCAGCCTCCTTCCAAACTTGTTTATCGATACGAATAGGTTTCAGTGCACTTACCTTCAGGCTGTAGTTGCCGGTATGTGTATTTTCTGAAGTCAGGTAATCCTGAATTTCCACCTGTTCTTCAAAATCAATAAAATCGCGAGGGTCGCTAAACATAAAATGACCATTGGTAAAGCAGGTATTCCAATCGCCAGAACGCATACGTCTGATATAATAGTTGTACTCCTCAAAACCATCGTATCCAATATCCTGATAATGTGCGTTTAACGACTCGCCAATGGAAAGATTATGTCCATTACCATAAAATGAGCTGGACGTGTGATTTTGCACATTTACAACTTCTAAATACATTCCAAACATGTTCATAGCAACTATAGAGTCTGCCCGAATCCAGCCAGTAGTATTATCAGATTTAACTATACCGCCAGTATTTCCCCACACCCAAAAAGGTGCATAATGGGTATACAATCCACTTGTTTCAGTATGACCTGTATTTGTTATTCCTGTAGCAAAAGAGTAGCTACAAACGGGTTTCCATTTGCCCAGTATTCCGGTTATAAATGGATTTATTGTGCCAACGGCTCCACATGACACTTCTGCAGAAGTTGTAATAGTTTCGGTACAGTTTAAAAGTGTTAAACAAGGTGTAAAGACATGTATAGCATTGCCTTTTTGACAACCCACTGTAAACCCTGTTGGTGAAGAGCACAGCACACCCATTTCATCAAACTGAACGTCTTGCCACAATAATTTACATGTATTCGTTAATGCGCCAACTAGTGAACTGCCATCTGTTGTGCTCACTTGCACAGAACAGGGTTGTCCATCAAATTTAATATCTAACTCTACCATAGAACCGCTATTTGCCACAACGGTTACAGGCTGATCATTAACCATATAGGTGGTGTCATCAGGCATCAGCCTCGCAGCATTATTGAGCAAAAAGTTTACGATATCTTTTACCTGTGTAAATGCGTCAGTTTCTTCGGCGCAATTACAGGTTCTAACTTCATCGTTTCTTGTGTAAGCGACATCGGTTTGCCAGAAATCACTAAACTGAACTGCTGACGACCAGACTACATTGGCCGGATTAAGATTTAATTGAGAACCTGGTGATGAAATTGGGTTGGTAAGTGTTCGATAATGAGCAATAAAATTTCCCATTAAGTTCTTTCTACCTGAAAACAATGTTGTAACTGAATAATTGTCGCTTGGCAGGTTTAAAGGTTCACCTTGTGCATCGATGAGCCACACTTTTCCATCAGTTACGCGATATACCCATGCATGAATACCAAATGGTGAAAAACCCATTGTTCCCGGCTCAGGTGTTAGAGATGTAGACGCTATTAATAATTGGTCGCCTTCTGCATATTGCTCGCCGCCTGCCGGTAGATTAAATGCATTGCCTGAAAATGTGCGCTGGTGATACAAATGCTGATTGGCATACATAGGGCCCATTTCTGCATGTGCCCACCAGGCCGGAATAGATACGTCATATGTTTCTTTACCCGTGAGGGGTGAAGATTTTTTCACGACAACTTCACCGGTTATCGCATCACGCGCCATTAATTCTGTTTGGGTTACAGCTCCGTTATCATAGGAAATTACTTTACTTAATATACCATTTCGATGGATGGTTTTTGTGATGGTAATACCACGGTATTCTGATTTGCCTTCCGTAACTTTTGCATGAATAGCCGGTATTGGCATCGGAAGCGGACCATTTTGCATAAATTCAACATTCACCCCCGCACCATATTCACCTGTTTCAAAATAATACTGTCGGGCGTCAACAATAGCATCCATGGTTATTCCCATTTGAATGGTTTCCAACTGTCCACTTTCCGGATTTACCACTTGCAAATAATTATTTAAACTTCCATTATCGTTTGTGGCATATATGTATTCGGCACCTGAAATAATATTTGACATATTGTCAAGTGATTTTTCACTTTTTAATTGTCCATGCATGTCGTTTGTGATTACCACAAATCCCTGTGAAACAGTTACTGCATTCAAACGCTTATTATACAAATCCATTGGTATAAGGAGGTCCTTGGGTATAGCATCCAACGCCGTTTGTTTTGAAACTACGGGAAAATCTTTCGCCGTATAATATTCTTTAATCATTGAGCCGGCTCGTGTTCTTGTGACACCCGGATACTCCAATCCCTGAATAGTAACTTTACTGTAACCTACTGTTGGTGCAGGATAAAAAGCAAGGCCGATTGGTTCAAGTTGATGCTGATTTAATTCAGCTGACAAGGGGTGGACTATTGAATACTCAATTGGAAGCGTAAATGGATTTTCATCATTGCCTACGATAGGTTCAAATGCAGCCACCCCGCTGGAAATCTCTTTGCCTGTAAGTGGATCAATCGTGGTGTATGTAAACGTTTGTCCATATGCAAAATCAAGCCCCTCATCATAACCACTTCGCTGCATGGAACCCCAATGATCGAGCATTCTAACCGACCTGACACGCGAGCCACCGCCAAGTTTGTTGCCGTTTGGAACATTCAATCTAATGAATGATCCATCCATAATACGATTACCAAAACCTTCCTGAGTAAAATAATTTTCTATACCAGATGCGAAAACTTCTTCCAATTTTGCTGCAAAGTTGGCAAGCGCACTAATAAAATCTTCTTCCGGATATGTTTCATCATCAATTGCTTCCGGCATTTCTGCTCTCAATAATTCAAACGCGGCTTTAGTAAACGGATGCAAACCATCAACGGGATCTAATTTAATCCACGCCTGTCCACTTTCGGCAAATCCATAATTGATGTTATAGTCCTCATAAGTGAAATGTACATCAGCAAAACCGCTTACATATTCGGGTTTTTCGTGAGCCTCCTTTAATCTGACTGCAACATTAAAGTACAATTTATCTATACCCGCCAAACACGCATACAAGGCATCTCTGTCACCAGTTTCAACCTGTTCAGGAAGTGTAAAAACGATGTAACTGGAATTTGTTAATCCTGCATCGGTTTTATAATAAAGTGTTTTACCTGTTGATGTCAAATCAGCAGAAGTATGCACGGAATTTACTTTGCACATTTGCATGGCAGGCCTGTCCTGCACATAGGCATACCTATCGCTTTCATACTCAACAACCAACTCGCCACCTGTAGGAAGAATGATATTCGTCAGATTCCATGCGAAGGCATTTAAGTCGGCAGCTGATACGTTTTGGGTAGCATAAGGGAAACGTTCATTTTCAAATGCGCCATCATCATTGAATTTATAATTGCCCCACCTGTCGATAGTTGAGGTGCTATATTGAGGATTTGATGCATAATTGAATTGATATGGGCTTTGAGATCCTTTTGTACTTGATCCGTTATTAATCCATACTTTTTTGAGTGTGAGTTTGCCGCCATTGTCAAAAGAGCCCGGAGCATTTTCGCACAATGAATAGTCGTATTCGAAATGAACAGTAGAAATTGGCTTTGGTGCACGGTCGTTTAAGTCCGCATCATAATACTCCTGAGCAGTATACAAATAAATCACATCCAGCTTTTGAAGTCTTTGCGACATGTCCAGTCCGCCTGACTCTCCTGCTGCGCCGATTGCGTCATTCCGATCAGAGGTAACGAATACAGCTATATAATTTCTGGTTTCGATTTTATCGAGATACCAAATTTCCTTTTCTCCGTATTGAAAATTGGCTACATCATCTTCCTCAATTGCATTATGTACATTGTCCTGCCACGCCGTTTGATTGCCAGATGGCGTCCTCCAACGATAATGCTGATGTTGTAATTTGTATGAAAATTTTGTGTATGCACCAGCATCATCGGGAGTCGGACCATCCATGCCGATGTCGTGATAATCGGTACTGTAAATTTCTGTCAACAGCCACGCATATGCATATGCGGGTTTTTCAGTTTCCTCAAAATAGTTGCTTTCTCCACGTGAATTATCAAATGATGCATCCACATTGCTGTATTGCACCACTCCGTCGATTTCTTCTAGATCAGGAGCCCCACTATCAGAGGGACCGGCATTAAACGTAACTGTTTTTTCTTTGATAGAATATGCTGGAAGGCCAAATGTATAATGTGTTCCATTTGGAGTTACCACATCAACTGCCGATATGTGATCAGCCTTCCGATAGTCGCTGATTCGGCTTAGCCCGGTTACATTTGTTGTAAACATGTCTAAATTTGACCAGGCTGAACTCAATTCGCTAACTTCCTTAGCGGTGTACCAATTAAAAGATGTAACTCGTGGTGCTCTTTTTTTAATGGTATTGAAATAAGGATTATCCGGTACAATATTATTTGACAACAACATCTTGGCCTGACCAAATTGAGCGGCATCCGGATCATGTAATTCAACTTTAATTGCCTCTTCAGCACCCATTTTTTGATAGAGTTCCTCATCTGCAATAGGCGTAGTTTCACCCATTGATTTAAAGTAAACCGGCTCATATGCGCTATTACCTTCGACTATATCTGTGAATGTGAATGCGGGTAGAATATGATTATCATCTTTCCATAATTGCGACGCGCCTCTGTTTTGCAAAATCGTAATATCCATACCGGCATGTACTAAGTTTCCAAGCCCAACCTCTGCGCCAAGTGTCATTCCATCACCGGCACTTGTTTGTTTAGGGTCGTAAACCGTGCCAATATCACCCCGCATTGGCCTGAATTGCTCGTTAATGCCATATGCGGAGACGCGATATAGATCATAAGTAAAATTTGTAACCGCAAGGTTGGGAATTTCCTCTCTGTACTCGCCGTCATTCTCTCTGTTAAAGTCTAATTGATCTGACTCCGTTGCGTTCTGTGCATATAAATAACCATAGCTTTTTTTCTGAGTAGTAAATTTTGAAAGCGACTCTTTTACGTATGAACCATTTATCGCGCCATTTATATGTAC
Source organism: Bacteroidota bacterium (assembly GCA_029571985.1). Lineage (GTDB taxonomy): Bacteria > Bacteroidota > Bacteroidia > Chitinophagales > BACL12 > UBA7236. The sequence continues at coordinate 11,475 of JAKQVC010000213.1, forward strand.
TCCATTAACCTCACCGCCAACCGTGCCATGAAACAATACACTACTTGTATACATTGGTATTTTGGGAAACGGGGTATAGGTTGGAGAGGCAAACTGATATTCGCCTTCAACTCCAGATTGATCCCAAACATATTTACTTTCTAGTCCAAATAATATTTCTTCAAGCCCTGTTCTTGAGTTAATATTTACACCAAGCTGCAAATCATCTGAAAGGTGTTTTTTTTCAAATTCAGCAGAGAGCCCGATTGCCGGTGCCAAATATCCACCTTCGCGAGAGTCTATTCCAACACTGACGCCCAGCGAACCTCCCAGTTTAGCATCACCCCCCACAGACGCCGATAATGCCGGATCCAGTCCTGCTTTCAAACCCCAACCCGTATAATTATTATGCGATACCGTTGCATTCAGCGTTAGTCCAATCTTTAATACATCGAGTCCAAACACCTGCAACCCGAGAGCACCTCCGACCGTGTTTGTTTCTGAGGGTTTCAAATGCATGCGGGTATTCAAAATATCGCCATTAAAATCATCCGGTAAACCTCGAACTTCCCTATTTACAACACCAGGACTCAGCGACCATCCTAAACCTACCCATGAGGCTTCCTGGTTTACCGTTACGCCTGATTGATAAATTAAATCAATTGGATATCCGCCAACATTAAGCAACGGTATCGTGTAAGCGAAGTCCCCAGTGAACGGATCAATTAGTTGTGTAGCTGTTCCGGAGGTTGGGCCTTGTACTTCAGGCGTTGCCGGACCGTTTCCGGGATACGCTGTTGCTACCGGAGCACTGTATGTTTCAGCCTGATTTGTAGATGTAACGGGTACAAAATATGGTGATTGTGCCACCGGCCTAATTGTATTACCATACAAAACGGCGCTTGATACATACATATCAATTACAAACAGCCAAAATAAACATCGGGCAATAAATATGCGTGTGGGATTCATAATACTTTGTGTTTTTAATTAATTCGAAGCCGACTCCGGTTGATACCAGAATTTCAATACAGATATTTTTCCTGCTTTATCCAACAAGTGCAACGTATAGTGTTTTCCCGGAACCAGATTCCATTCTGATTGGATGGCTGTTAAATAATTATAACCGGGAACCACCTCTATTACCTTTTCGTGCAAAACCAAACCCGCATCATCCATTATTTGCATTAATGTGGTGCCGGTTTGGAAATTTGAAATATATGTAAAATGCACATCCGGAGTTTTAACAACTACCGACCTGTTAATTGCGACGTCATGCAATAGAAATCTTGGCACGTTTGTCGGAACATCTGTTAACTCAACTTCAATTGAATCGATTGGGTTACAGTCTTTAAACACAAATGTACCAACGTCGCTTTGCGCAACAGCCTGCTTACCTTCATAGGCAATAACATACCACGCATATGTTTTATTGAGTTCGAACGACCTGCCCACAATGCTATATTGATAAATCGGGGTAGGAATATTTGATTCGCTGTACCATACCGGATTTTGTAAAATTGCGGCCAATGCTGTTTGATTAGGCGTTACTTCAAATAATTGAATGGTATAGGAAACATCCGGACCACTCAGGGCCGGTTGCGGTGGTGACCAAATAAAAAAGGGATAACTTGTACAAATAGAATCGCCGGGTGTTGGGCTAATGACCATTGGCGGGGTAGATGTTGCAACAGTTGCCTCAAAGCAATCTTCTGCTAACACATTTAATTGTCCGGCATCAACAACATAAGCGCAAAATGTGTATTCTCCACGCGGTAATGAGTTGGTTCGTGTTACATAATTTACATAACTGGAAACAGAAAAAACGACCGTTTCCGGTTTGAGTAATTCGTTGTTTGCCGTATTAAAATTGGTAACTCCAGGCTGTAAATCAAATGTTGCAGAAATAACATCATAAATAATCCCGGACTTTTGTTCGGTTATAGTACCACGCAGATATACCCGATAAGGTCCGTTTGTGCTGTTCACCACAGCGCAATTCCACAAGTCGCGTGCGGCAAGTGTCAGATCATTGGCAGGAAATAATTGAATGGAAAACTGCCCGTTCGCTTTTCCGCAGGCATGTACGAAAATCAACAACAGGATAAGATTTTTCATGTATTTCGTGTGTTTCATATGCGTTTGGATCAAATTGCTGATTGACCTAAAAACTAAAACTTCCTGTCACTTCTATTTCTTCATTTAACAAATTGTACATGTAGAAACTGAAAGTGCCTTCAAGGTGCATCTGAGCAGTGGTTGCGGATGGTTGGAAAACAGTGTAGGTTATTGTGCCGCTTCCTGTTTGCACGCCAAGTCCTTCACCCCAATACATTGAAAAAGGCATATTATCAAATGTGCCGGTTATGATATAATTTTCTTGTTCAACCTCTACAGTTGAAATATCATAGGTTCCGGTAATATCGGCCTGATAGTCGGAGATTGAAATTGTGTTACTTACGCTGCCAACTGTTGAACCTCCCGTAATTTCAATTCCAGTTAAGGTAATTCCGGAATAGGTAGCTGCAATAGAGCAATCAACTCCGTATTGGTCATATGTAAATTGTTGGCCATTAACAGAATATGTTATATAACCGACAATTTACATATGACCAATACGGAGTTGATTGCTCTATTGCAGC
>JAKQVC010000222.1 GCA_029571985.1 Bacteroidota bacterium
ACTGGCCTTTTCAACACCAGATTTTTCATACAAGGGGAAATTAATCTATGCTACTGCAACTTATACTCTGTTGTTGTTGATGTATGCTTCCAGCAACCTTCCGTATGCAGCATTGAGCGGTGTATTAACCGGTGATATGGGAGAAAGAAACAGTATCTCATCGTATCGTTTTGTTGCTGTGATGTTTGCACAGTTTTTTGTTCAGGTATTCATGCTGCCAATTATTGAATATGCCGGCCATGGAGATAAAGCCGCCGGGATTGAATCAGTAATGACCTGGATGGCTGGCATAGGCACTGTAATGTTACTTATAACATTTTTTTCAACCAGGGAGCGCATTATTCCGGCTGTGGAACAAAAATCATCGGTTAAGGATGACCTTACTGATCTTTCGAAAAACAGACCATGGCTGATAATGCTTGTCTTGACTATATTGGTGTTCGTCACCCTTGCGATGAAAGGAGGCTCTTATGTGTATTATTTTAATAATTATGTAGATGAAGCTGCCCTTGCCAACTTTATTCACCCGATTATTTCAGGTCTGTCAGGTATAGGTATTAATTTCTTCGGATCAGATCCGGTTTCTGCAGGGTTTGGTTTATTTAATGCAGGAGGTATAATCTTTATGATTGTCGGAATATCATTATCGAAGAAACTCGCAGATAAATATGGTAAACGTGATGTTTACAAGTATGGCTTACTTGCTGCTACCATTTTTGTTTTGATTTTTGTCTTTTTCAAACCAGAGAGTGTAATCTTAATGTTCACCTCGCAGATTCTGCACGGATTTACTTATGGGATTACCATCCCGATTCTTTGGGCCATGATTGCTGATGTTGCCGACTATTCAGAGTGGAAAACAAATCGCAGGGCAACGGCAATTATCTTTTCTGCCATGATGGTAGGCCTGAAAGCAGGGCTTTCAATCGGAGGTGCCCTGGTGGCATGGATCTTAAGTTTATACGGATATATCCCTATAGAAGGTGCGGTAGCCGGGACGGAAATTATT
>JAKQVC010000250.1 GCA_029571985.1 Bacteroidota bacterium
CACTAAAAAAAACTTGTCATATGCAAACAGTTAATATCGGATTATTTGGATTTGGCGTGGTGGGTGAAGGTATCTATCACGTATTGCAACAGAAGCCTCAACTGGGTGTGCGTATACAGCGCATTGTGATTAAGCATCCGGAAAAAAATCGGAATGCACCATCGGTATTGTTTAGCACGGATGCCAATACAATTTTGCAGGATGCAGATATTGCACTCGTGGTCGAATTAATTGATGATGCGGATGCTGCATTTGATATTGCGCTACATGCTTTGAGATCGGGAAAAAGTGTAATCAGTGCCAATAAAAAAATGATTGCGGCGCATTTGCCCATATTAGTGGAAACAGCGCGCGCACATGAGGTTTCATTTTTATATGAAGCTGCAGTATGTGGTAGTGTGCCAGTCATTCGCAATCTGGAAGAGTATTTTGATAATGATTTAATTACGCATATCACCGGTATTGTGAATGGTTCCACTAATTTTATTTTAACACACATGCATAAAAAATCAATTCCGTATAGCACTGCCTTACAACAGGCTCAGGAAAAGGGATATGCAGAAAGTAATCCAGCTCTGGATGTGGAGGGATGGGATGCGGCTAATAAAATTCGCATCGCCTGTGTGCATGCTTTTGGAGCATATGTTGACGCTAAGTGTATTTTGGTGAAGGGGATTACAGCGATTTCTGATTTTGATATACAGTATGCAAAAGAAAAAGGATATGTGATTAAACTCATTGCTACCTGTTCGGTAGACGCGGATGGTGTGTTGACAGAAATTTCGGTATTACCCACATTTATTCCGCGTTATCATCCTCTGCGATTAACTAATGATGCTTTTAATGGGATTTTAATTGGTGGTCAACTTACAGATGAACAATTTTTATACGGTAAAGGTGCTGGAAGATATCCGACTGCTTCTGCGGTATTAAGTGATATTTCGGCGTATACTTATCAGTATCGTTATGCGTATAAAAAAGGCATACAGAAAGTGCATGAAGTGCGCGATGTGAAGGCTACCTGTTATATTCGGTTTCAACCACAATCAGCGCCTGATTTTTCGCAAATAGGAGAGGTGCATGAATATTATCGCACGGCAAAAGCGCATGTGGTAATAGTAACCGGCAGTTTGCAGGCAATCGTTTCTGCGTGTGCAGGAAATCATATTTCACTGATACGTTTTCCGGAGCCCGTAGCTGCGCAATGGAAAACATTAGAAAGTTTGCAGGAGGAAGCTGTTTACGTGAGTTGATAAATGCCGGGCAGGTTGCGACCAAGTTGATTATAATCGAGACCAAAACCTAACACAAAAACATCCGGAATACGAAAGGCAACGAGATCTGCCGAGGGATACTGTGCCCTCGGTATATCTTTTTGCAAAAGTGCTACCGTATAAATTGAAGCAGGTTGTAGAGGCTGCAAATGGTTCAGTAAAAAGGCAACTGTATTACCGGAGTCGATAATGTCTTCGATAATAATTACATCTTGTCCCTGCAAGCCTTCCGGTAAACCATCGAAAGAAGTGATTGCACCGCCTTGTGTTCCGGTGTAGGATTGTACTTTTACAAAATGCATGGTGCAGGCAGGGGTAAAATGTTCAAGCAAGGCAGCGCCAAACATAAATGCACCTTTCATG
>JAKQVC010000006.1 GCA_029571985.1 Bacteroidota bacterium
AGCCTCCTGCGGGAAACCGATACCGATATGCTGCGCGTTCCGGAAGGCTATTTTGAAGATTTGGAGGGTGTTTTACTGGACATTGCCAAACCCCGGACTACCGAAAAAGTGTTGATGCGCACCCGTTGGATAGGATTTGCAGCGGCCGCAACGGTAGTGGTAGTTACCGGTTTGTTTCTTTTGCTGCGCGATAAGCCTGAACAACCGCTGCATATCGCCCTCGCCAACATGAGCGATCAGGAGTTGGATGACTGGTATGCGGAACAACTGAGCAGTATCAGTTATGATGATTTATATGCTTATCTGGAAGAAGGCATAGGCGGAATTGAGGCACAGGATTTATTTGAAACAGCATTTGCCGACAGCAGCAGTATTGCCGAGCAGTTATATAGTCAGATCGACGGTCAGGTGCAGGCAGAAACAAATACACAGGAAAAAATATTAGAAGATCATTATATAGAATCTGTTGGTGAAGAAGCTATTCAGGAATATTTAAATGAAGCTTTTATTTTGGAAGATATTGGATTATAAAACACGATTATCTGAACATATTTTTTAATCATTAACCGGTTGGATGAATTGCAGTATTGTATGAACCACATCAACTGCAACAACAGCAATTGATTCAACAGGCACCTAAAACCAATGCTATGAAACATTATCTGATGCTCCCGCTCTTACTGGTGATTTGTAAAATTGCCATCGCCCAGAGCCCGCCACCACCGCCACCTCCACCACCAATGGATGATGATAAAATTGAGGCGTTGCGTGTTGCGTTTTTAACTAAGTATCTGGATTTATCAACCGAAGAAGCGCAAAAATTCTGGCCGGTGTATAATGCCATGCAAAAAGAAATTGATGCAGTGCGCACCAGTGAAAATGATTTGCGTAAAGGCAAGGATGTTGATGCCATGACGGATGAAGAGTTAAATAAAATGATTAATCAGCATTTTGATAACGAACAAAAGTTACTCGACATCAAAAAGAAATATCTCGAAGAGTTCAAGAAAATATTGTCGCTTAAAAAAGTCGCCCTCCTGGCTGATGCCGAAAATGAATTTAAACGGGAGGTGATGAAACATGCCCGCGACAAAAAGGGACAGGGTCCTCCGCCACCGGACGATAAACCCTCTGGTAAATCAGGTGGACAACCGCCTGCGCCAGACCCTAGCCACGAATAACCCTTGATTTGGTCAATATGAGCGAACAGTCCTTATGGGGCTGTTCGCTTTTTAATGTATAGGCACTTGCAGCCCTATCGCCAAAAACCTACCTTTGTCAGAAATACAGGTGCATGCCCTATAATACTCAGTTGTCGAAACTCATCCTCCGCGAATACGGTCGCCATATTCAAACACTCGTTCAATATGCAGCCAGAATAGAAGATGAGGAAGCGCGCAACAAATTGGTACAGGATATTATTGATTTAATGGGTACCATGAATCCTACCTTAAGAAACGTAGAAGATTTCAGACATAAACTGTGGGATCATATTTATATGATGAGCGAATTTAAACTGGATGCACGCTCACCATATCCTGTGCCCGACCGTGAAGTGCTTACACGAAAAAGCATCAAATTAAATTACCCTAAAAGCAAAATCCGTTTTGCGCATTATGGTAAAAATGTAGAAACCTGTGTGCACCGCGCAAAAGATATGCAGGATCCTGAAATGCAGCAGGAGTATGCACAGATTATTGCCAACTACATGAAGCTTGTTTATGTAAACTGGAATCGGGATAATGTAAATGATCTTACCATTCGTCAGGATTTGGAAAGTTTGAGTGAAGGTGTATTAGTGTTGCAGGAAGACAGCGATTTGGATACGCTCACTCGCCAGATGCCAACCGGCACCGGTAATGGCAATAATAACAATCGCCATAAACCGCAACATAAGCAAGGTAAACATAACTTCAAGCGCCACCAGGGCGGAAATAGGAATTTCAAAAAGAATCGTTAATGAATGCATTTGAGATCACCGGAGGTAAGCGCCTCAGGGGAGAACTTGTGCCGCAGGGTGCAAAAAACGAAGCTCTGCAGGTCATTTGTGCAGCACTACTTACTGATCAACCGGTAACCATCACCAATATTCCGGATATACGCGATGTGAATTTTCTCATCGAGTTATTAGGTCAGATGGGTGTGAAATTGACACGCCATGATGCACATTCCTGTACGTTTCAGGCGGATGATATAAACTTCGATTTTATCCATAGCGAGGAATTTGTTAATCAGAGTCGCAAGATGCGTGGCTCAGTTATGGTGATGGGTCCTTTGCTGGCGCGATTTACGTATGCTACTTTATCAAAACCCGGTGGTGATAAAATCGGACGTCGCCGTTTAGATACCCATGTTATCGGCTTCATGAAATTAGGTGCGCAGTTTGATCCGGCAACCGGTGTAATCAGCGCGAAGAAGTTGAAGGGTAGTTATATGTTGCTCGATGAAGCCTCTGTAACCGGTACTGCCAATATTTTAATGGCTGCGGTTTTGGCAGAAGGCAAAACAACTATTTATAATGCTGCCTGCGAACCTTATGTGCAGCAGCTATGCCATATGCTTGTTCGCATGGGTGCACGCATTCAGGGTATCGGTTCAAATTTGTTGGAGATTGAAGGTGTAGAAACCCTTGGTGGATGTACGCACCGTATTTTACCAGATATGATTGAAATTGGCAGTTTTATTGGATTAGCTGCCATGACACAAAGCGAGATTACCATCAAAGATGTGGCTTATCCGCAATTGGGATTGATTCCGGATGTGTTTGGTAAATTGGGTATTGACATGGAGTTGCGTGGTGATGATTTATTCATTCCGGCGCAGGAGAGTTACGAAATCAGAAACTTTATCGACGGTTCTATATTGACCATTGCAGATGCGCCATGGCCTGGGTTTACACCAGACTTAATCAGCATCGTATTAGTAGTTGCCACTCAGGCACGGGGCAGTGTGTTGATACATCAAAAAATGTTTGAGAGTCGCTTATTCTTCACAGATAAACTGATTGAGATGGGCGCACAAATTATATTGTGTGATCCGCACAGGGCTACCGTTATCGGCCTTGACCGCAAGTTCAGGTTACGCGGTTTGGAAATGAGTTCACCGGATATTCGTGCGGGTGTTGCCCTATTGATTGCGGCCTTATCGGCTGAAGGTAAGAGCATTATCCGTAATATCGAGCAGATAGACAGAGGCTATCAATATATCGATAAGCGTTTACAAGCGGTTGGCGCGCAGATTGTAAGGATATAATCTTATCATACGACAACTTTTTAGTTATTACACGCTTCTTTGTGGAAATGTCATGTATTGAATGTGTGCTGCATATTATTTTTGTGGTACAATTTAGTTCAACAAAACAGTTCAACATTTAAATAAGCTATTTGCAACAGCCATCTCCTCGATTACTATTGCCGGTGCTCATTGTATTGAGTTTACTGGTGTCAAGCTGCACACCCAAAGAGGTGGTTATCGGAACAAAGGCCGGCAATCAGGCACCGGAGCTGTCTTTGACAGATGCGGCCGCTACAACGCACACATTAAGCAGTTTAAAGGGTAAGCTGGTGCTTATCGAATTTTGGGATGCAGCAACAGCGGCAGCCCGACGCAACCATTTTGAAATGCAACGTGTCTATCTAAAATATAAAGGCAGTGAATTTTCAAGTGGTGATGGTTTTGCCATTTATAGTGTGAACATGGATGCAGACCCTGAGGTTTGGAAGAAGGCGGTTCAGGAAGATGGCATAACCTTTACAGCACTTGTGCATGATACAAAAGGCTGGTCGAGTGAGGCTGTGAAGTCTTACGGTATTAACTCCCTGCCCAAGTATTTTTTAGTGAATGAAAACGGAATCATCATTAACCACAATATTTTAATACCCGATTTGGAGCGCATATTGAATGATCAAATGTAACGTATGACCAAAACAAGATCTGTCAGTTTCGCCCCTTTGAAATTTCTACACATCATTTATTGCTTTCTTTTTCTCACCGCGATAACCCTCGGTGAATCTGGATGCAGTATAAGCTCGGAAACAGGTCCGGCGATGCCCTTAGACCTCGGCCATAAAGCGCCGGAAATCCTTACTGAAACGGCTTCCGGCAATAAAATGTCGCTCAGCCAGCATAAAGGCTCTATTGTTTTAGTGGCCTTTTGGGATTCAGGCAATATGACCGCCCGGAAAGCACATCCCGAGTTACAGCATATTTATAACACCTATAAGGATGCCGATTTCCAGGACGCCAAAGGGTTCTGCGTGTTTTCAGTGGCCTTGGACACCAACCGCGATGCCTGGCTGAAGGCGGTTGAGGAGGATGGCATAACCTGGCCTTGTCAAACTATTGACACAGACGGCTGGAATGCCGTTTCTGCAAAAACCTATGAGGTGCATTATACCCCTAAGTATTTCCTTGTGGATGGTGAGGGGAATATTGTCGACAGGCATGTAGACATTAATAGCCTCGATCAGCTGCTGGCAAGTAAGCTGAGCAGGCGTTCAGGCAGACCCTGACAGGCATTTCCGTGTCAATTTGTCAATTCTTAAGCGGTGGCAGTATTTTTGCCTTCCTGAAACAGCATTGCCCCAATGGGGTGTTTATGCATTTTTGTCAGCATAAATGTAAAGCGGTATGAACGAACAGGAACAAAAAGACATGCAGGAACAAGAGATTCCAACCGAACAGGAGCAACAAAATCTGCCGGTTGATGAAGGTAATGGCGATTCAGGTACCGACCTGATGAAAGAATTGGAAGAGCAGAAGGACAAGTTTATTCGTCTGCTGGCTGAATTTGAAAATTATAAGCGCAGGACGACTAAAGAACGTCTTGAGCTCTTCAAAACAGCCGGGTTAGAGGTGATTAAAGACCTGTTACCGGCTTTAGATGATATGGATAGGGCTGAGGTTGCCATGGAAACTGCAACGAACTTAGATGCTGTTAAAGACGGCCTGAAGCTGATGAGTGAAAAATTGCGCAATACACTGCAGCAGAAGGGGTTGAAGGAAATCAGTTGTAAGGGTGAGGCATTTGATACAGACAGGATGGAAGCAATAACCGAAATTTCGGCACCTTCGCCTGAATTGCAGGGTAAGGTGGTAGATGTTTTAGAGAAAGGATACACTTTAAATGATAAAATCATCCGCTACGCGAAAGTAGTAGTTGGAAAATAAGGTCAGAAGAGGCAGCAACAAACGACAGTATGGCAAAGAGAGATTATTATGAAGTGCTCGGTGTAGGCAAATCAGCTACGGCGGATGAGATAAAGAAAGCCTATCGCAAACTTGCACTGCAATATCACCCGGATAAAAACCCCGGTAACAAAGACGCGGAAGAAAAATTCAAGGAAGCTGCCGAAGCTTATGAAATATTGAGCGATCAACAAAAACGCGCCCGTTATGATCAGTTTGGTCATGCCGGTATGGGCGGCGCAAGTGGTGGTCCTCAGAATATGAATATGGACGATATCTTCAGTCAGTTCGGAGATATTTTTGGCGAATCTGTATTCGGTGATTTTTTTGGAGGCGGCGGTGGTCGTCGTCAACAACAACGTCAACGTGGTGTACGCGGAAGTAATATTCGCATCAAAGTAAAATTGACCCTGCAGGAAATTGCAGAAGGTGCCCGTAAAACCATTAAAGTAAAAAAATATGTGGTGTGCGATACCTGCCATGGCAATGGTGCGAAAGATGCCAGCAGTGTTACTACCTGTAAAACGTGTCAGGGTTCAGGTTACGTGCGCCGTGTACAAAATACAATACTTGGCCAAATGGCCACCACACAAACCTGTCATACTTGTCATGGCAGCGGACAACAAGTAACAGCAAATTGCCCGAAATGTCATGGTGAGGGTCGCATGTATGGCGAGGATACCATTACGTTAGATATTCCGGCAGGTGTGCATGAAGGTGTTGAATTATCCATGAATGGAAAAGGCAATGCCGGTGAAAAAGGCGGACCAGCTGGTGATCTGTTAATTTCAGTTGAAGAAGTAAAAGATACAGACTTAAAGCGCGAAGGGAACCACGTATTATATGATTTGTATATCAGTTTCGCAGAAGCTGCACTAGGTACAAAAGTTGAGGTACCTACTATTGATGGTAAAGCGCGCATAACAATTCCGGAAGGAACCCAAGGTGGTCATATTATGCGATTAAAAGGAAAAGGATTGCCCGGATTAAACACCTACGGTCGCGGCGATCAAATTATTCAAGTACATATTTGGGTACCCAAAAAACTCACCTCAGAAGAACGCAAAACGCTCGAAAAACTCCGCGAAGCAAAAAACTTTATTCCTGACGTAAACGAAACACGTAAAGAAAAAAGCTTTTTTGATAAGATGAAAGATATGTTTTGAGGAATAAGGAATGAGGAATAAGGAATAAGGAATACCGACTTCCCGCCTCCAAGTCTTCCCGGCCTCGTGCATTTTTCTGCCATGCCTTCAGAACTAATGCCTGTTCTAAAAAGTTGACCGTCATTCAGACAAATCAACAAATCCACTCCTACCCGTGAGTTGTTGGATAACTTCCTCTATCGATAAAAGCTCCTGCTCGCCCGATTGCATATTTTTAAGCATCACTTTTTGTTCCACCAGTTCATTTGAACCGATTATCGCACAGTAAGGAATTTGTTTATCATCGGCATATTTAAATTTCTTCGCGGTCTTTGCCTGCAGGTCCGGATATATTTCACAGCGGATATCCATCTCACGCAATTGTTGCGCATATTGAAGTGCGGCGCTTTCAGCATCAGCATCAAAAGCAACAAATAAAACCTGAGTATGCGTGGAAGCAGACGCTGGGAATCGATTTAATTCTGTCAGCACATCATAAATACGATCCAACCCGAATGAAATACCCACACCACTCATATTCGGTAATCCGAAAATACCGGTTAAATCATCATAGCGGCCACCACCTAAAATAGAGCCCATTTGCACATCGTTGGAAACTACTTCATAAATAGTGCCGGTATAATAAGATAAACCACGAGCCAATGTCAGGTCGAACGCAACCTGAATGGTGGATGAGGCAACATGCGCTATTTTACTGAACAGCTCCTGAATTTCACTGATGCCTTTTTTACCTTGTTCTCCGGTAAATAATTTTTCCAGCGATTGCATTTTTTGTGATGTATTTCCGGAAATATTTAAAATATGCAGTGTCTTTTCAATTTGTTCTTCAGAAAATCCTTTTTCACGGAGTTCATTTTGAACACCATCTGCACCTATTTTATCTAATTTGTCGATAGCCGTAATCAGTGCCACATTTTTTTCTGTTTCGCCGATATATTCATTTAAACCATCAAGCACCTTCCGGTTATTCAATCGAATAGTTACACGAAGTCCAAGTTTGGTAAACACATCAGCAATCATCATCACCATTTCGGCATCCAACAATAAGCTATTGCTGCCAATTACATCTGCATCGCATTGATAAAATTCGCGGTAGCGACCTTTTTGCGGCCTGTCGGCGCGCCATACCGGTTGTATCTGATAACGTTTAAATGGAAAAGTAATCTCGTTTTGGTGCATCACCACATAGCGTGCGAACGGAACGGTCAGGTCGTAACGAAGACCTTTTTCGGAAAGGCTGGTTAATACTTTATTGGATTGCTTATCAGCAAGTAATTGAGCATCGGCATCTTTTAGAAAATCGCCGCTATTGAGAATTTTAAATAAAAGTTTATCGCCTTCCTCACCATATTTTCCCATGAGTGTCGACAGGTTTTCCATTACCGGCGTTTCTAATGGTTGATAGCCATATAAGGCATAGGTATGGCGAATAATATCAATAATATAATTGCGTTTGGCAACTTCTTCTGGTCCGAAATCTCGTGTTCCTTTTGGTATGCCCGGTTTTTGTTTGCTCATCTTGTATGATTTAAACGCGCAGGAGGCGTTATAACATTAATTGCTTGTATTTCCGTATTGATCAATAATGGCAGTGCAAGCGGCATCTAACATGCTATATACTTTATCATATAAATAATCATCGTAATAAGGATCCGGTACTGCCGTGTTTTTACCGGGTTCAACCATATTCATGATTAATTGTATTTTATTGCGCTCAGCATCTGTTTTGGCATGTCGAATGATATCCTGATAATTGGAGCTGTCCATAGCAAATATCAAATCGAATGTTTCGATGTGGTATGGACTGAATTGTTGTGCGCGTTGTTTGCTGATATCAACCCCATTTTGTCTGGCTACTTTTTGCGAACGCGGATCGGGCGCTTCACCAACATGCCAGGCGCCTGTTCCGGCACTTTCAATATGCCAGTTCAAGCCACGCAAACCCGCTTTATGGCGCAGAATGCCCTCAGCAAGCGGACTACGGCAAATATTACCCAGACAAACCATCAACACCTTCATCCTGCAAAAATAACACGATAAGCCATCTTCTATCCGATTTATTTCGAATTCATGGGTCCTGTATCCGTTATCCGGGAAACATCAACAGCTATGTAACAAATAAAAGTCAGGTAGGTTTTAGCCGATGATGCGGTTACCGGCTGCTGTATTTAGCCATGATGTTCAGGGCTCGCAGGAAAAAAATTATCCGCCACTTTTTGCGCTTCAGCCTGCGCATAAGTTGGGACCGGAATGCGGAGTTCATCAAAAGTTTCACCTCTCCGGGTAGGCCAATATTGCGTAAACTCGAGTATCATGGGTGTTTCTTCGGTGAGCAATCGCACTTTTCTGGTTGAAATGCGGTCTGATTGCAGATGATATAACACGCCATTCATAATCAACTGTCTGCGGCCAATGGTAACCGAAAGCGGAACGGCCGGGGCAACGATTAATTTTTTTAGTGCAACACTTTTGCGTGCCGTAATGGTGATGATACCAATGACAAACACTATTGGTGCGGCAATTAAAATCGGTGCCGAGCGACTGAACATTAAAATGATAGTGCCGAGGATGAGAAATGCGGCTAAAAAATATCGGTTATCTGAAGTGCGATATTTCTTTTCATTTATTTTGAAGGCTTCCCAGGTTGGTGTATCCAGATTCCAGTGAGCCATAACATCCGGTATAGCTGTTGTTACTTGTCCTGATTTTGCTGCAGCCTCCACCGCCTGTTGATGTTTTGCATCAGCTTGCGCTTGCATAAACATTTGAATACCGCCAAAAAGCATGAGTCCGCCACTTAACAACAAGGCCAAGAATATCCAGCCTGCACCGGAAAATCCCTCTTCAATTAAACCGGGTAAGCCAATGATGGAGAAAATAAGTCCGAGGAAAGCCACGACTGCGCCCATAAACTTATTAAATCCATTTGCCGGAGGTGATGACATAAATTAGCGGTTTGTTTACCTTCGCAGTGATGTTTGTTGCCGACCATAAAGATACTATAGTTGCCCTGAGTACACCACCCGGTGTTGGTGCAATTGCTGTGATACGTATGTCGGGTGAACAGGCGATTGCAATTGCTGCCCGTGTATTCAAAGGGCATGATTTGCTGCATGCAGAGGGAAACACATTGCATTTTGGCGTAATTGCCGATGGGGATGTGCTGATTGATGAGGTTGTGATTGGATTATTTAAAAATCCAAAATCTTATACCGGTGAAGATATTGTTGAAGTGAGTTGTCATGGTTCACCATTTATCCAGCAGCAACTCTTATCCCTGTTTATCAAAGGTGGTGCCCGCATGGCCAAGCCCGGTGAATTTACGATGCGTGCCTTTTTAAATGGCAAAATGGATTTAACGAGGGCAGAGGCCGTGGCAGATTTAATTGCAGCCCAAACACAGGCCTCACATGATATTGCCTTCAAACAAATGCGTTCCGGTTATGGCAGTGCTTTAAAAAATTTGCGCTATGAATTAATTCATTTTGCCAGTTTGCTTGAATTGGAATTAGATTTTAGCGAGGAAGATGTCGAATTTGCAGAGCGGAGTCACCTGATGCATCTGATTGAGAAAATCTGCCGGGAGCTGGATGCATTAATACGCTCGTTTGAATTAGGTAATGTTATTCGGAATGGTGTTGAGGCAGTTATTGCAGGAAGACCGAATGCGGGTAAATCAACCTTATTAAATGCATTACTCAATGAAGAGCGCGCCATTGTCAGTGACATCGCCGGCACTACACGTGATACGATTGAAGCAGAATTAAATATTAAAGGAGTGCGCTTCCGATTAATTGATACGGCGGGAATTCGCGAAGCTAAAGATGAAATTGAAAAAATTGGTGTTGCCAAAACAATGGAGAAAATTAAATCTGCAACCTTGCTGATTTATGTGTTTGATGTGCATACCATGTCGCCTGAAGAAGTGCGTGCCGATTTGGATAGTCTGGTTTCCAGCGGAGATAATATGCTGGTAATTGCCAATAAAATTGATGCACTGGGAGGGGAGGAGCGAGCTGCCTTATTTACCAAAGTAAATCCGGATGGATTTATTTCCTCCTTACAAAAGGTAAATATTGAAAAATTAAAAGATGCGATGTTTGCACGAATTGTGCATGAAGACATCAACTTAGAAGATAGTGTGGTAACAAACGCACGTCATTTAGAAGCCTTGCGTAAAGCCCGCGCCACTATGACCGAAGTACAGGAATCAATCGACAACAAAACCAGTGGCGAACTCACAGCTTTGTCCATCCGCTACGCCCTCAACGCCATAGGCGAAATCACCGGCGAAGTAACCAATGAGGATTTGCTGGATAATATTTTTAGGAAGTTTTGTATTGGAAAGTAACCAATACAAAGCATTGCTATGTTAAAAATCTAATAAACCCTACTCTAAGTAGTATTTCATTCAAATCTGAGCCTGTTTCCTAAGGGCTTTATTTCGTGTTATTATCTGTATTTTCAAGAGTGTTTTGTATCTTTGTTGTACCCCGAAGGGCCGGGGTACAAATTTCAGGATGTCAGCCCTTCAAATTTTGCACATTGTGATACATGCTGACACACCCTGAAACAAATTGAGACAAATTGAAACAGTTCTATGAGTTCATTAATTCAAATACAAAGGGTTTGTGAGCATTGTGGTGATACGTTCACGGCACGAACCACCAAGACAAGATTCTGCTCCCATAAATGCAACAGCCGGGCTTATAAAGCAGCGGAGAAGAATAAGAAGGTTGAGCAGAGCAATGTTGAAACCCAGCGCATCATTTCGAAACCTATTGAAGAATTGAAAGCAAAACCATTTCTGAGCATTGCCGAAACCTGCCAACTTTTAGGGATCAGTCGAAGCAGTATTTATCGAATGATGGATCAGGACAAACTTTTAGCAGGAAAAATAGGAGGCAGGGTAATTATTCAGCGGACGGAAAGTGATAGGTTATGTAATGAGTCAAATTAAAAATAACGTTTCAATTTGTAGAGGTTATAAATTTCAACCACAAAACACAAGACACAGCATATCACAAATTGTGATAACCTAAATAAAAAAAACACAATGGCCACAAAAGTAAAACTCAGGCAAAAGAAAATTTCAGGAAACAGGCATAGTCTATATTTAGATTTTTATCCTGCAATTCCTCATCCTAAAACAGGTGAACTTACCCGCCGGGAATTTTTGGGGATTTATTTAGATGATAATGCAAAGTCTCCAATGGATAAACAGCATAATAAGGATAATCTACAACTTGCTCAACAGATCAGAAATAACCGTGAAAATCAATTGAACAAATCAGAAGTATATTCAGGTTTCGAAAAAGAACAATTGAGATTGAAAGAAGCAGGAGAGAAAAACTTTGTAGAATATTTCAAAAAGTTAGCTGATAAACGCAAAGCCTCTAACCATGACAATTGGATGTCAGCGTATAAATATCTTGAAAGTTTTACGAATGGTGTTTTAAAATTTGGTGATTTGAATGAAAGATTTTGCAATGAGTTCAAAGAATATCTGTTAACAACCAAAAGCAATAAGAGCCAATCTGCTAAACTTTCACAAAATTCAGCAGTTTCATATTTCAATAAACTAAAGGCTACCTTGAAACAGGCATATAAAGACGGTTATTTAGCTAATGACCTGAACGCAAAAGTGGAGCAGATCAAAACCGAAGAAACAAGGAGAAATTTTCTCACATTGGAGGAATTAAACAAACTTGTTAAAACCGAATGTCAAAATCCATTGATGAAGCAGGCAGCTTTATTTTCAGCATTGACAGGTTTGAGATTTTCCGACATTCAAAAATTAACATGGGACGAAATTGAG
>JAKQVC010000267.1 GCA_029571985.1 Bacteroidota bacterium
GCAAAATCATTTATGTTTACAACAGGTAATGGATTGACTGTTATCTGCGTTGAATCGCTATTGGTGCAAGCTTTCGCATCTGTATATGTGTAAACTATCCAATGTGTGCCTGCGCCTGCAATTTCTGGATTAAATGTCCCACTTGTTACGCCTTTTCCGCTGTATGTGCCTCCTTTGGGCAAACCTCCGCTTAATTCCAAAGTACCTGCATCAATGCAAATTTCTGTCGTAGCGAGCGTGAAAGATACATTTGGCAGGTCGTTAACAAGAATTTCATCGAAACTACTATTCGTGCATCCGTGATTATCTGTATATTTATAAGTAACCGTATGCGAACCTACACCAACATCATCCGGATCGAATGTCGAACCTCTTGGCACGCCGTCAATTGAAAAACTGCCTCCAGAAGGGCTTGCCATCATTGTAAAAGGTTCGCCATCGATACAAATCTCATTAAAAGGCAAGTTAAACGTTATGCTTGGCAAGGCTATTATGTCTATCAATGCTAATTGAAAAGCTGAACATGTGTTGTTTTCTGAAAAATAATAAATTGTATGAGTTCCAACTTCATAGTTTTCTGGTTCAAAAGTATGAGAGCTTGCAACCTCGCCATCAATAAATAAAGTGCTACTGTAATCCGATAGGGCTGTTATTAAAAATGGCTCGGCATTTTCGCATACTTCTCTGAAAGGAACGCTGAATGTTATGCTCGGAATAGCATAAACCGTAATAACATCGCCAGCAGCGCTATTGCAGCCATAAGTATCAGAATAATTATAAGTTATTGTATGCGAACCTGCTCCAAAAACTGAAGGATCGAAACTTGTTATTTGTGCCCCATCTATTGTATAATATCCTGGAGGAACGCTCGGATAGCCACCTGATAAGGTGAATGGAGCTGAATTTTCACAAACCTTGTCATTTTCAAGCGAAAAGCTAACGCTTGGCAAACCATGGACGGTTATCGTCGCTGATGATTCATTGCTACAACCGTAGCTATCTGTATAATAATACGTTATTTCGTGCTTGCCAACACCATAATCGGAAGGTTTGAATGTCCCATCACTAAGCGAGCCGTTTACCTTAAATACTCCCGGGGCAGGATGAGCAGATAAATTTATCTTGGCATGGTCGATGCAAATGTCGGGCTGAACAGTAAAGGTTATTTCAGGCAATTCATGCACTTCCAGTTCATCGGTGGCAGTATTCACACAGCCATTTTCGTCGGTATAAGTATATGTTATTGTATGTTTTCCTTTTCCTGCCACACTTGGGTCGAAAAATCCATTGCTGACACCGTCGCCACTATATGTACCGCTTTCAGGCGAGCCACCACCTAAATGGTATGCCTCGTCATTTATACATAAATTGTTTCTGGTTAAAGTGAAAGATACATTTGGCAAAGAATGAACAATAATAGCATCAAAAGATGAATTCGTGCAACCATGATAATCTGTATAAGTGTATGTTACGGTATGCGAACCTGCTCCAACAGCGACCGGATTGAATGTCGAACCTCTTGGCACGCCGTCAATTGAAAAACTGCCTCCAGAAGGGCTTGCCATCATTGTAAAAGGTTCGCCATCGATACAAATCTCATTAAAA
>JAKQVC010000264.1 GCA_029571985.1 Bacteroidota bacterium
TGCAGATCCTTGATTCAAATTAGCACCTATTTGATTATGTTGTGCCCCAATGACAACATAATCACCACTTATAGAAACTTTACCTCCAAACCACATAAATGGGCTCGGATCTGTAGGTATAAGCTTTGAATGCTGTATCCAAGAAGAGCCCGACCTAAGGAAGACAAAAGCAGAGCCACTAGAGTCATCGTTAGGCGCCCCTAATATTGTATAATCACCACTGATACTAACAGAGTAACCAAAATTATCATCAGTCGCCCCATCTGCCACGGTAAGCTTGGCTTGCTGTGTCCAGGTATTGTCGGACCTAACGAAAATATAGGCAGAACCTTGATTCATGTTGCTGCCAATGTCGTCGCCATACGCTCCTACAATCGCATAATCACCACTGATAGAAACAGAGTAACCAAAATTATCATCAGTCGACCCATCTGCCGCGGTAAGCTTGGCTTGCTGTGTCCAGGTATTACCGGATCTAAAGAAGATATATGCAGAACCTTGATCCACGTTGCTGCCAATGTCGTCGCCAAACGCCCCAACGATCGCATAATCTCCGTTGATAGAAACAGAACATCCAAACCAATCATCAGGTAGTCCATCATTAGCAGTTAATTTATCATTTTCATACACTAGCGTATAATTGGTACCCCATGGTGGTGTATTGACTTTTGTTAGTGATCTCCACTGACTACCATCATATCCTTCAAAATCTTGAGCAACATCATTCCATCGGACTGTACCTGCGGTCGGCGTATTATTATCATCCCCAAGTTTTATTCTTCCCGTGACAGATAGGCTTCCAGTCATCTCACTACCTCCTTCTGCCCAAATTTTCACCTTTCTATCTGCACCCACAGGATCAGTGCCACCACCTATTATATTTACAACATGATCACTTCCTCCGAATCCACCATATTGTACTTTTCCAGCATCAGATTGTTTAGACGCATTGTTGTATCCAAGTTCAATGCCTGTCAAGTCACCTATACCTTTTACACCCAATTGATTTTTTACAAGCGTTTTACCATTGAGCAAAAGGCTATCGGCATTAAAATCCCCATAAATTAGTGCATTATCTTTGTTGGCATTTGAGTTGTCTATATAAAGTTTATTGCTCCCTGTCTCGTTTGCACCTGCACTTCTTCCTAAGAACACATTATTAAGTCCATTGTTATTGTATCCACTTTGAAATCCAATCATCGTGTTCCCATCGCTTGTATTACTATAACCTGCATCTTTACCAAAAATTACATTAAAGTTGCCCGCATTATTATAGCCTGCTTGTTTTCCAATAATTGTATTATCTGAACCCACTAATTCGTAACCCGCATCCTTTCCTATGACGACATTTCCATTTGCAGCACTGCCTGAAAAAGCAGCACCAGTACCCAGGATTGTATTGTCTCCTCCAGCCAAGTCGTATCCAGCACTTTTTCCAATGATGATATTGTCATTGGTCAGTCCGCTGCCATTACGACCTGCAGAGGCACCGATCAGTACATTGTTACCACTTGTGACACTATATCCTGCACTTGCTCCCAAAAACACATTGCTGCTACCAGTAGTACTATTAAAACCAGAATTATCACCGATGATGGTATTGCCATTCCCACTACTTTTATTATTTGCTGCATTTCCTCCTATGAACACGTTACCACCTTCAGTAGCGTTATACCCTGCACCTGTTCCTATGCCTATATTATTGCTTATGCCATTTTGTGTGCGCAAAGCATCGGCACCAATAGCCACATTGCCATCTCCTGACGCACTATTTAGCAGTGTTCTGGTACCTAAGGCAGTATTCCATGCCCCAGCGTTATTTGCATTTCCTGCTTGATTTCCGATAAAGGTGTTACCATTTCCGGTTGTATTTGCTCCAGCACCATTACCGAGATAGGTTGCAAAATTGCTATTCAAAGGTTTTATCATATTTCCATCCAACTCAAGCTTGGGCACTCCTGCAAGATATATTCTAACCAAGTCGTTATCTGGTGCATCTTCTACGGTGACTCTGGTATCATTATCTGCATCTATGATTTGATCTGTCGCCGAAATAGTCGAAGCATTAGACCATGTCATGCTGCCAGCACCATTGGATGTCAGCACTTGATTTGCAGTACCACTTTGACCGCCGGGTTTTATCTCTCCAATCAACCTAATATTACCAGCTACATCGAGTTTCTCTATGGGTGATGTAGTACCGACGCCCACAAACTCAGCATCTATCAGTGTAAAGCTATAAGCTTGATTCCATTGATTGAATGTAATGGTATATGTACCAGCGAGTGGGACTACAATACTCGGACCATTAAGAATTCCTATACCATTAGGCCAAGATGCACTACCATAATTTGTTGCCCAATCATAATTAAGCCTAAACTTCAATTCATTTGCTGACAAACTAAATGTTCCATACCAAATAAAAACATTGGAAGCATCTTGTGTAAGTGTAAAATCGGTTGTCCAATCACCGGCCGGTGTCGCTGGTCCAATAATAGAAATCTGACTGGATAGTCGGTATGTAAATGTCACAAACAACAAAAGGAAGAAAAGAAGTCTCATATGCAAAATTTTAAATTTGATCGAATATCGACAAAATTATGCCTGTTTTCAGTACCAAAAAAATTTTGCTTGTCACATGATCATGTGATATTTTACTGATTTTGGATGAAAAATGACGAATTACAAATTACGAATGTTGAGTGACTTAAAAACCACTGACAGCTAATTGCCAAAGACCAATTAACGAATGACGAGTGACGAACGGCGAAAGATTTGAACGAAGAAAGATGCATCGAATGAGCCAAGGCCAGTGGCTAGTGGCCAGCAGTCAATCGCCAATAGCAAACCGATACTAAAAACATCAGCTCCTCCAACTGTTAGAAATTTTAGTTTTTGCCTGAAGCACACTTTGATCACATCGGAAAGGTACTTATCGCATATAGCGGTACATTGGTCATCCATCCTTCTTCGCGGTAATTGGATAATGATGTACGATAGCAATGAATTTCCTTATGTTTTTCATGAAATACTTTCAAAGATTTAGCCTGTAAATTTTCGGTTGCTTTTACTTCCAAAGGATAAATAACACCGTTTTTTTCAAATACAAAGTCTAATTCTGCTGTTCCTATATCATTCACCCAGTAACTGATATTTTTAGCTTCTGCGACGATTAATTCCTGCAAAACATATTGCTCTGTTAATGCTCCTTTAAATTCTTCAAAAAATATGGCATTTTCCAAAATGGTAACCGGACTCATATGGGCCAAGTGAGAAAGTAAACCTACATCAAAGGCAAAAAGCTTGAAACTTTTCAAATCTTTGTACGCGTGTAAAGGGAATGCCATTTTTTGAACTGCATAAATTTTATGAACCAATCCATAGTTTACCAACCAATCTATAGCATCTTCATATTCTCTGGCTCTTGCACCCGATTTTAGCAATCCATATACAAACTTTTTGTTTTCTTTAGCTAATTGGCTTACCATTCCGTGCCAGACAGCTATGATTTTGGGAATTAATACAGCAGGAGCATGTTTGGCAAAATCTTGCATGTAGGAATTAAGAATAGCTTCCTGGATGCGTTTCACTTGGTAAAATGAACCGCCATCACTTGCAAATGCCAACACTGCTTCGGGCATACCACCTACCAAATAGTAGTTTCTGAGTGCATGAATGTATTTGTCTCTAAAACTACAGACAATAGTATAATCCTGTTGCAATAGTAATTCCCAAAGTGCAGATTGACGAGTTGCTTTTAGAAACTCTTCAAAACTCATAGGGAGAATTTTTAAAAAATCTACTTTACCCACTGGAAAAGAACCTGAGTCTAAAGTCACTCCTAACAGCGAACCTGCTGCTAAAACATGCAAACCAGGCCTGTCTTCGGCAAAATATTTTAAACTAGTCAAGGCATTAGGTGCTTCCTGAATTTCGTCAAAAATGAGAAGTGTCTTACCATCTTCTACTTTTTGATTTTGTAATAATGATATGGTTTGAATGATTCTTTCAATATTCAAATCTGCTTCAAATAAGTTTCTATACGAAGGTTCTTTTTCTAAATTTATATATATGGAATGTTCAAAGTGTTGCTTACCTAAATTTTTCATCAGCCAGGTTTTGCCTACCTGCCTTGCTCCTGTTAAAATCAAAGGCTTCAATAATTTTCGATTTTTCCAATCTGCTAATGCTATCTCTGCTTTCCTATACATAAAACGGTGTATTAATTCGTTTGCAAAGATACTAAAAATCATTAATTCAAAGGACATTTCGTCTTATTATCACAAAAATTTAATGACTTCGTGTCTATTGTTCACAATAAATCCGCTTGTTAGCATCCAGATTGCAGGCGAGCCATACCTTGCCGGTCGTCCCGTTATTTGCCGGTGTCGCTGGCCCGATGATAGAGATTTGACGGGTTCATCAATCTCAGCACAAACACATCACGTCCTAAGTTTCCATTCCGGATTGTAAGTACTTGTAAGTTTAA
>JAKQVC010000036.1 GCA_029571985.1 Bacteroidota bacterium
ATTGCTTTCAAATTGAGTTCCTTATTTTTGCATTAACAGCTTACAACCAGAAACTCCAGCCGGAGAAACGCTGTGAATTGCTTTCAAATTGAGTTCCTTATTTTTGCATTAACAGCAATATAGACGTAAGTAACAAAGTCAACGGCGCTGTGAATTGCTTTCAAATTGAGTTCCTTATTTTTGCATTAACAGCTTTTAACTTAAAATACTCGTCTAATTCATCGCTGTGAATTGCTTTCAAATTGAGTTCCTTATTTTTGCATTAACAGCAAGGGACAGAACAACAACAGACAGAGAGAAGCTGTGAATTGCTTTCAAATTGAGTTCCTTATTTTTGCATTAACAGCCTATACTTGTGACAGTTCCACCAGAACCAGGCTGTGAATTGCTTTCAAATTGAGTTCCTTATTTTTGCATTAACAGCTTATGAAAGTTACGACCCAGATTTATACCTGCTGTGAATTGCTTTCAAATTGAGTTCCTTATTTTTGCATTAACAGCAAACCCCTGTAAAAAGCCTTATTTTACAGGGGTTTTAGCTGAATTTAGGATTAAAAAAATGCTTATCGGGGTCTTTAAAACATCTCTAATTGTTGAGCTGGTGGGTTCAGGGTTTCCCGTTTCCTGCCAAAATATACTTCCATCGCGCCAAATTGCTTGTCCGTAATGGCCATTATCCCAACATGGCCCTTTTCAGGTAAAATTTTCTTAACCCTACTTATATGCACTTCAGCATTTTCGCGACTAGGGCAACTTCTTACGTACATACTAAATTGAAACATGGCAAACCCATCATTCAAGAGTTTCTTTCTGAACTTGGCATAGATACTCCTGCTTTCAGCAGTTTCAGTTGGGAGGTCAAAGAATACTAATACCCACATAAGCCTGTATTCATTTAGCCGCATATCAGAGCATTTGAGGCAAATCCAATTTTCGTTTCGCCCCCTTGAGGCAATTCACATAGCTATCGACAAGCCGTTGGGCAGCATTAAACATAGGACTCGTTTGACCTGCTATCTGCACATCCATTTGAGCTACAGTTAATAATTTACGTTTGACTGCGGTCGACAAAGAGCTTATATCTTCGGCAGATCTAATTAATTCCAGCACAAGCGCATCGGCATAGGGGCGAAAAGGCTCCATTAAATCATCTGCGAGGCAAAATGGATTATACTTATTTCGATGATGAATGCCTAAAGCCGGTAACAAACCAGCGCCCACAATAGATCGGGCAACAATTGCCCTGATAATCGAATAAGTATAATTCAACACGTTATTCGGCGCATCTCCCTCGCGGGCACGCTTAAATTGCACAATATACCCCGTAAATATCTTGTCGAAATACCAAGCAGCCGCGGCACCTTCAACATTACGTGTATCACCGCTTGCCACATCATTAGACCATAGACGCAATTGTGTACTTTCTATTCCAATATTGGACAACACTGCAGCTTGATTGCGAATCTTCGCACTAACTACTTGCTGCCAAAGCTGCTTTTTCAAGGGTTCGCTAGCTTCAATTTGCATGCGATACCTTTCCGTTAACAATGTATTTCCGGAATAGGGCAACATACAACCATGTGGCAGGTGGCGTTCATCGCAAGTAATTACAACAACATTGCAGGTCATCAGGTAATTTAATAAGGCCGAACTCATAGAAACTTGCGGGGAATCAACTAAAAGTATACCGATGTCTTCAATCGGGACGCTTTTAGTATCATGTGGTTCTTCTCCCTTAATATCCAATTCTATTAACAACTGCGCATTTTCAAGCTTTAGTTTAGAACGATTACCAATATAGATTGTCCTTTTAATCATATTTCGGCAGATATACTCATTTATCTAACACTATAGACTGTTACAATCTTCCCTAAATTACTTACTTTAACTTTTATTGGAAGATCTGAGGTAAGGGTCCGCAACCGAAGAAATCGCTTCAGTTCACTTGTTATATTGTTGTCCTCCAACTTGGTCTCCAGGTGATGCCTAAAGTAGTAGTCTTTACTGGCCAGCTTTTGAACACGATACAAATGCTTACTGATTAAAGAAAATTGAGCTGGATCAAGAAAGTCAACCTCTTTAGGATTTAATCCTATTACAACCATATCATTAATCTGCAATGTCAAAACCAAATTATTTCCCATCTCATCCACTGCTGCAAAAACAGGAAGCCCCTGAGCTTTGCGCTCAAGCGCCGTCCAAAAAGAAACTATGTTTTCAAATCGCTCACCTTTCTCATTCTCATAAATTGCGACATGATGATTATTTCTTTCAATGACAAAATCCTTGGGCTT
Organism: Bacteroidota bacterium; assembly: GCA_029571985.1. GTDB lineage: Bacteria > Bacteroidota > Bacteroidia > Chitinophagales > BACL12 > UBA7236. The sequence goes on from JAKQVC010000036.1 coordinate 2,295, forward strand.
GCCATTTTCGTCAGTATGCAGAGCTCTAAGATTATCATAATTTACATACAAACGCACGCTGGTAATCGGCACGCGTTTGCTTTCATCAAACCAGATTGGATTTGCTGATAAATCTCTAAAGGCTTCCTTTGGATTATGGTTAAATTGCGCCAAGCGTTTTTCAACAATTGCCCGAACCTTTACATCTACAATACTCTGCACATCAGCAGCTTTAAATTGGTCGTTTAATGTTACTCGTTCAACATATCGGTCGATAAAAATGGTTACTGAGTTTATATTTTTGCCAGGTCTATTTTCCGAAACAATAGGATTCTCCTCCAAATTTTTAAACGCCTTTTTAGGGTCAAAATTAAATTCCGAAAGCCGAGCAATTACTGCCGATTTCTCATCACTGTCTACAATAGATTCCCAATCCTCAAAACGTGTATTTAATTGTACTCTTTGATACTTGCGGATTTGACCATATACAGTTTCCATGTGCAGATAACTCCTCGGGGTAAGCGAAACCTGACCGTTAGCAGGATTTCGCTTTTTGCTTGCCAACTTTCTACCCGATTTAAAGGAAATCAAAACTCGAGAAAGACAATTCTCCACCTCCTGGGGTTCAAAAGGTCGCTCCGCACCAATGTCAATTTTCTTTAATCCGGCTACAATTATTTGATTCAAATTATTCAACTGTTGCACATATTTCTGTTTAGTCGCAGCAATTACAAGTGCGTCCAATCCATGGTGACGATGGTCGTCTCGCTTGCTCCAGCCGTTGATGCGTTTTATATGTTTGTTTCTATCGGCTTTAAAATGCTCTTCAACTAAACCAATTGCCGCAAATCGCTCTAAATTCAATCGCATCAAGAGTTCGTCATAACCCCAAATATGCCTGAGATAATCTGTAACGGCCCCGGATGTTGTAGTTACATGAGTGCAAACTTTTTGCAGCATCTCCCTGGCATAACTGGTTATATATTGCGTTTCACGTAGTTGACGGTCAATAAAATTTTGTGGGATTTCTTTTTGTGGTGTTAATAGCTTTTCTCTCTTTGCATAGCTGATTTTTTTGTTTGCATACAAAGCATTCACCATAGCCAAATATCGTTCAAAAGCCTCATCACCTTTGCTCTGCATATAGTCATAAGCTGTCATATTGCCTTTTAACCTGTTTTCATTAGCATCGCACAGCACCTTATTTAAGAAGGAGTCATCAAATAATCGGGATTGTGGAATAATATGATCAACATCTACCCTATCGCCATTTAAGCAGGCAGCTAGCACAAGCTTCTTTCCGCTGTATAAACAAAATCCATCTAATTCATCATACAACTTCCATTTTTCGATTAAGTTTCTGGTTATTGATTTATAACCCATTTCTGTTAAGCGCTCTGCTATTTTTTTATGCTCGGCATCCATTTTGTTGTTTCTGATGTAAGTATCCTTTCGCCTATCAATATTCTGTTTCAATTCCCTGGCCAATTCAATCCGGATTTCATCTGGCCTTCCGTACTCAGGATTTGCGATTATTGAGTTGACGATATTAACCAATTGATTCAGAATCTTTTCTACAACAGGATTTCTCAACTCATTACGCTTAACTTCAGGCAGTTTATCAAGTAACTTTCTCGCCTCTGATTCAGCTTTTGTTTGACTGTCACTATGGTTATACCCGGCAAGAGCACAGGCTTTAGAATATATGTTACCCTCTACCAAAAATGGCAATATCCTGCGCATTGCTCTGGCGCTCTTATTTCCAAAACCTCCGGATTTCATATCCAAAGACGCAAGTGCTTCAACTAAAGCATCAGTAAAACCGTATTTCTCCTTCAGCACGTGCACTAATTGTTCTTCCGGTAAAGAATACAATATATGCCATAAGCGATACAATGGCTGATGTTCAAAATCACCCTTAATCCTAACACGATCTAGGACTTCACCCGATTCCTCATTTATCAAAGTGTCAAAAATTTCAAATTGTAGCAAGTTTTCTCCAGCATGACCATACTTGTCTAATAATTTGCGTATGGCAACAACAGTTCTATTTCCATCAAGTCCCTTTTTAATAATTTTATAGTTAGGGAAGTATTCACCTTCAGGCTTGAGTTTAAGCAATTTCAATAATTGGCTTGAGCTGATATTGGCATGCTGGTGCAAATATTCTACGACCTGTTTCTTCTGTTCCAGCGTTACCAAAACAGGTGCGCCATCCTTGTCCTTGATTGAAATATTATTCACCTCTTCCCAAACCTTACATAACTGAAATAATGGCGATGACTTCGGTGAAACTTTGTGGCTAGGCTCAAATCGACAAGCGCTAACCAAATGTTTCTGAGACTTTAATGGTCTTTGGTAAAATATAATTTTATCTCTGATGTGCTGCTTCAATTCTTCGGTTAACACTGAATGATACACAGCCTGCTGTTCCCAAATTCTATTAAATTCCGCTATATAGGCTTCCCTCGGAAAAATCAAACTTTTAATCGTGGCATGGGCTGACTGATTTAAAATATTTAATAGATACTGACCTACCGTCCAATTGTTTTCCTGAATAGTTGCATTGCGGTCGGCAATAGCATCAAGATATGCACTTTGCTGTGCCTTATTTCCTGATTCCTCAACCTCTGGTCTCCCTTTGTACCCCCTTTTCTGGTTCATATGAAAAAGAACCCGCCCCAATTCCGGAAGTGTAATTTTCTCTTGTATCGCCTTAACTCTCAACGCATAAAGTTCTAAGGGTCTGAGTTCTAAGAAAAGACGGTTATCAGGCATCATACCATGGTCAATCAACACATTACGTAGACTATGCTTGCGCAATTTATATCTATAGTTGTTCCGCCTTGCCGTCCTTTTTAATGTACGATTTCGGTTTTTCGAAATTGCATTTCCCTTAGTAAATTCATTACTTTCATCTGTAGACAAAGGGATTATTCTTACACCAATACCCAAAATTTTGTTTTCAATCGGCAATCGCTCAATCATCGCCCAACCTATCGAGGTAACCCCAAGATCAAGTCCAAGTATTTTTGTCATAGGAATATTTTTTTTGAAAAATACAAAAAAAACCATATTTTTACCTTCAACTCAATTTGAAGCAATTCACAATAAGGTTTTTTACCGTTGTGAAAACATTTTTAAGCGGCCTCCGGGTCGCTTTTTTATTTAACCAATTGCCCGAAGACAGTCTTTATCAGTGTGTTTCATCCAAAATTTCTTTAAAGAATTGTAGTAAGATTATTAAAATTAGTGATACATATTATTTCAGGAATGTCATCAACAAGTAGATGTCACAAAATGGTGATAAATTCAACGAAATTGGATTGTCGATGCTGTTAACTTGTCCTTCAATCTAAACTTGAATGAGTCTGATTAACGGTTTTCCGGTAATGAAATGACATAAAAACAATGAAAACAACTAAATTCAAAATATTTGTCAAATGTCACATTTTGAAAAAAATTAAAATATTTTAGCTTTAAACTTTAACAATTTGCCCTAATCAGCAATTATTTTTATCCAAAATGCAACAGCCATTAAGATTTACATCATGGTGAAATCTCAAATCACAATTGCAGCACAAGCAACATATATTTGAAGAATTTAAATTCAATAAGGAATCCTAGCATAGCATATGTCACCCAAAGGCACAAAACGCACTTGTTCACAAGGACATACTTATTATAAAAGTTCTGATTGTCCGACCTGTCCGGTTTGTGAATCGTTGCGTAAACCGGTGGATGATTTCCTGTCACACCTGGCAGCTCCGGCAAGGCGTGCGTTTGAGCGTGCGGGAATTACTTCTTTAGATCAATTAGCCAATTATAGTAAAGAAGAAATTTTATCGATGCATGGAATTGGTAAGTCTTCTATTCCGAAATTGGAAAAATTGTTGGGTGAAAAGGGGTTGATGTTCAAACAAAATGCAGAGAATTAATATTGCGCATTTAATACCCATTGAAAATTTCGAGGCCGGGAAGACTGTAAGACGGTAAGATTCTTTATGCTCACTCACCCACTGACCCACTGACCCACTCACCACTCACTCTCATACACCCTTTTCACCCTTTGCGAAATACCTGTCATTACTTCGTAGGCGATGGTATTGCGCATGGCGGCGTGGGATTGGATGGAGATATGCGTGCCAAATATTTCGACGATATCGCCTTCATGCACTTCTGGAACTTGGGTGATATCAATCATGGTCATATCCATGCATACACGACCAACTACCGGACAGATATATTGCTGATTAAATTTTCCATCTGCGGGAATAATAGCTACCTGCCCTCGCCCATTACTGAGCTCGCGCGAAAAACCATCCGCATAACCTAAATTAATTGTTGCAATACGCATGGGTTTGTCAGCTACAAAACTGCGACTATAACCAACGCTTTCGCCCACAGCAATATCTTTAATTTGTGCAATACTCGTTTCAAATGTGCTGACCGGTTTTAGTTTCGATTGAATGGCATCCGCCGGGTCAACGCCGTACAAACCAATACCTAAACGCACCATGTCGAATTGCGCATCCGGATAATGACTGATACCGGAAGAATTCAAGGCATGCAAAATAATAGGATAATCCACCGCTTGTTTAATGTGATCGGCAGCTTGTGTAAATTTCTTTAATTGTTCCTGCGTAAAGGCATGATGCGCTTTATCATCCGATGCAGATAAATGCGTAAACACACTGGCAATACGCAGGCGAGGTAAGTGCTCAATAATTGCGTTTATATCCTCTGCCTCAAAACCTAAACGATGCATGCCTGTATCTATTTTAAGATGCACTGCAGGTGAATCAACATGCGCTTGTGTTTCCTGCAACCAGGCTTGCAAAATGCGTTTGCTGTATAATTCCGGTTCCAGATTGTGTGCAATCATATTGGCAAATGCATCCGGTTCCGGATTCATAACCATTATCGGTAATCGAATACCCTGCATACGTAATTCAACACCTTCATCGGCGTAAGCCACTGCTAAATAATCGACGCGCTGATGGGATAAAATACGCGCAATTTCAGCTTGACCGCTGCCATAAGAAAATGCCTTCACCATTACCATGGTTTTTACACCCGGTTTGAGTGTGCTGCGATATACATGCAGATTATGTACCAGGTGATGCATGTGCACACGTAAAACCGTTCCATGTGTTTTTGCTTCCAGCAGGGCGCTGATACGTTCAAGTTTATATCTGCGTGCACCTTTAATTAATATCACCTCATTGTGAAATGCCGATTGTTTAAATTGCCTGAGGCATGTTTCTGTATCCGGCACAAATTGCATGTCAATACCGCTGAACAGCGATTGATGCGACATATACATATCACCAATTGCAATGGCGCGTTGAATATGATATCGTTTTAATAATTGCGCTATTGCAGAACACAAGGCCGCATCCTGCAAACCTGTTTCATCAAATGCAGCAAAAATAATGGTGCGATGTAAACCGGCACCATGCTGTGCCTGAAATCGCAAAGCAATTTCCAATGAGGCTAAATCAGCACTATAGCTGTCGTTAATAATTAAACAATTCTGCACGCCTTTTTTTAATTCAAGTCGCATGGAAATGACAGGAAGGCCCGACGCACGCGTTTGAATGGTGGTAATATCCTTGTCGGTAAGTGAACCCGCTGCCGAACGAATGAGCAAAGCCGCTACAATGGCATGTATGGCATTTTCTATGGAAGCGGCATCCGTAAACGGGATATGCAGATGAATGAGATGTGATTGAAATTGGATGTGGAATTGCGTTGATGTTGCATCAACCAGTACATCCCGCACACAAACATCTGCCTGATCATGTTCGCGGCTCCAGCTGAATCCTTTGCCGGTTGACTGCATAAAACGCTGCACTTCTGGTTGATCGGCACAATATATAATGCGATGACAAGAAGTAAATAAGTGCATTTTTTCCTGCAACTTTTCTGCATCATCCCTAAAACCTTCACTATGTGGATGACCAATATTCGTAAACAGACCAATGGTTGGCTGAATTACTTTTTGGAGATATTCCATTTCACCGGGCTGGGAAATGCCGGCTTCAAAAATGCCGAGTTCGTGCCGGGCATCCATCTCCCAAACACTCAAAGGAACACCAATTTGTGAGTTATAGCTTCTCGGACTACGCACAATATCCATTTGCGTTTGCAACAAATGGTTGAGCCACTCTTTAACTATCGTTTTTCCATTGCTGCCGGTAATCCCAAGTACCGGAATATCAAATAGCCCCCTATGGGCAGCAGCTACCTGTTGAAGTGCCCTGATTGCAACGGGCACCAGGATAAAATTGGCGTCGGCAGTCGTTTTTTGGGGCATTTTCTCCACCACAAAGCACCGGACCCCCGCCTGTAGTGCCTGATCAATGTAGGCATGACCGTCGTGCTGCGTGCCCGGAATTGCGAAAAACAGGCTTTCCGCCCCAAAACTCACGTTGCGGGAATCTGTCAATAATTGTCGGATAGGCGCCTCAGGACTGACAATTTGTCCCCGCCCACCTAAAATTTTCGCTATTTCGCCTATGGTAAAAGCCATACGATTTCGGAGATGTAAAGCTATAACAATCCCTGCTAAGTGCCCGTTTACCGTAGTTTAACGGTTTCTGTTTGACGAAATACGTGGCTTTGCGGGGGCTAATGCCTATCTTTGCACCCACGATTGAGGAACGACTTTTGACACTATTGTTACTTCAACCGTATTTCTACGATATGAGCATTTTCACCCAGATGTTGTCCAAAGTTTTTGGTGGCAACAAGTACGAAAAAGACATTAAATCCATAACGCCTTTAGTAGGTCAGATCAACGAGGCTTATGAGAAATTGCGCACGCTATCCAATGATGCATTGCGCGGAAAAACTGCTGAATTCAAGCAACGCATTAGTCAACACCTTAAAGATATCGACGCCCGCATTGCACAAATCCGGGCTCAGGCCGACGATCCTGCGTTAGAAGATGTGGATCAAAAAGATGCCTACTACAAGGAAATTGATGAATTGCGCAAAGACCGCAACAAGCAAATTGAAGTGGTATTGCAGGAATTACTTCCTGAAGCCTTTGCCGTGATGAAAGAAACTTCACGCAGGTTCAGCGAAATGAAAATCATTACTTCTACTGCTACAGAGTTAGACCGTGCCTTATCCGTGCACCACAGCTTTGTGCGTATCGAAGGCGATCAGGCAATATATACCAATGAATGGGAAGCCGCAGGCGTGCCGATTACCTGGAATATGGTGCATTATGATGTGCAGTTGATTGGTGGTATGGTATTGCACTCCGGAAAAATTTCGGAGATGGCCACAGGTGAAGGAAAAACACTGGTAGCCACCTTACCGGCATACTTAAATGCACTTGCAGGCGAAGGTGTACATATCGTAACCGTAAATAATTACCTCGCCCGTCGCGACGCAGAATGGAATGGCCCTGTATTTAATTTTCTGGGCTTGCGTGTAGACTGCATCGACTTATATCAACCGAATAGTCCTGAACGCCGCAACGCCTACATGGCGGATATTACCTACGGCACCAATAACGAATTTGGTTTCGACTATCTACGCGATAACATGGTGCGGAGTATGGAAGAAAAAGTACAACGCAAACATCATTTTGCAATGGTGGATGAGGTGGATAGCGTATTAATTGATGATGCTCGTACCCCTTTAATTATTTCAGGTCCTGTGCCAAAAGGTGGTGATGCTGAAGTATATAACGTATTAAAACCGCGTATCAATAAACTTATTGATGCACAAAAGCGCGTGTTTAATGCCAACCTGCAGGAAGCGAGAAAATTAATAGAAGCCGGCAAGTTTAAAGAAGGTGGTTTGCATTTATTCAGAGCACATCGTGCATTGCCTAAAACAAATGCCTTAATTAAATTACTCAGTGAAGAAGGTATGCGCACCTTGTTGCTCAACACGGAAGGTATTTATATCGCCGAGCACAACAAACGCATGCCTGAAATCGACCAGGACTTGTACTTTGTAATTGAAGAAAAGAATAACAGTGTAGACCTTACCGATAAAGGAATTGAACTCATCACTGAAGGTAGTGATGATCCGAATTTCTTTATTATTCCGGATGTAGGCGTTAAGATTGCTGAAATTGAACGCTCACTCCTGCCGAAGGAACAGCAGGTTGAACAGAAGGATGCCTTAATGCAGGACTTCACAATTAAAAGCGAACGTATTCACTCTGTTCAACAATTATTAAAAGCATATGCCTTATTTGAAAAAGATGTGGAATATGTGGTGATGGATGGCAAAGTGAAAATTGTTGATGAGCAAACAGGTCGTATTCTGGAAGGTCGTCGTTACAGCGATGGTTTACATCAGGCGATAGAAGCGAAAGAAAATGTAAAAGTAGAGGCGCTTACCCAAACGTATGCGACCATCACCTTGCAAAATTATTTCCGCATGTATCACAAATTATGTGGTATGACCGGTACAGCCGAAACAGAAGCAGGTGAATTCTGGGAAATTTACAAATTGGATGTTACAGCCATCCCAACTAACCGGGATATCATCCGTAAAGACCTGGAAGATTATGTATTTAAAACACGTAAAGAAAAATATAATGCCGTTATTGACCGGATTCAGGTATTAGTGAAAGAAGGTCGTCCTGTGTTAGTAGGAACAACGTCGGTTGAGGTGAGTGAATTATTAAGCAGGATGTTGCAGATTAAAGGTGTTAAGCACAATGTGCTGAACGCAAAACAACATCAACGCGAAGCAGAAATCGTGAGCGATGCAGGTAAAGCAGGTGCTGTAACCATTGCAACAAACATGGCCGGACGTGGTACGGATATTAAATTAGGTGCGGGTGTTAAAGAAGCCGGTGGTTTGGCCATCATCGGTACCGAACGCCACGAATCTCGTCGTGTCGATCGTCAGTTACGCGGTCGTTCCGGTCGCCAGGGAGATCCTGGAAGCAGCGAATTTTATGTATCGCTCGAAGATAGCCTGATGCGTTTATTTGGTTCTGACCGTATTGCCAAGGTGATGGATACCATGGGATATAAAGAAGGTGAAGTGATTCAGCACCGCATGATTACCAAATCCATTGAACGCGCACAGAAAAAAGTAGAAGAAAACAACTTCGGTATACGGAAGCGTTTGCTCGAATATGATGATGTGATGAATAATCAGCGGACACTGGTTTACCAAAAAAGAAATCATGCCTTATCCGGTGAACGCTTAACCATCGATTTAAATAACACCATTTATGATTTATGTGAAGAGGTGGTTGGTCTGCATCACGAGAGTAAAGATTATGAAGCCTTTACACTTGATGTAATCAGGTATTTCAGCATGGAACCGGAACTGAGTAAAAAAGAATTTGAATCAGAAAAAGCGGATACCATTACGCAAAAATTATATACCAGTGCTAAAAATTATTACAAGCGCAAATCAGATGGGTTGATTAAAAAAGTGCTGCCACTCATTTCTGATTTACATGTAACTCGTGGAGAAACATTGGAGAATGTAATGGTGCCTTTTACTGACGGACGAAAAGGGATTAATGTTCTGGTAAATTTAAAACGCGCCGTTGAAACAAGTGGTATTGAAATCACCTATTCAGTTGAACGCATGATTAGTTTAATTGTAATAGATGAACATTGGAAAGATCACCTGCGCAATATGGACGATTTGAAACAATCTGTTCAGGGAGCAGTGTATGAGCAAAAAGACCCGCTCTTAATTTATAAGTTTGAGGCTTTCGAATTGTTCAAGAAAATGCTGAGCGAATTAAACCGTGAAATAGTATCATTCCTCTTTAAAGGTAATGTGCCAATTCGCACAGCAGATGAAGTGCGCACAGCCGCTCCTCAAAAGCAACAAACCGATATGAGCAACCTGAAAACCGGTCGCGACGAAGCTCAGCCTGCAGGTCCGGGCGCACAACGCCAGCCACAACAGGAACGTCGGGTGGTTGAACCAATCCGCGTTGAGAAAAAAGTGGGCAGAAACGACCCTTGTCCTTGTGGCAGCGGTAAGAAATACAAAAACTGTCACGGAAAAGACGAAGCATAATTTATTGCATACAAGTTTATGGCAACATCAAAACCGCTCGCATCTTATTTTGAGCATACCGTATTAAAACCAGACACCTCTCATGAAGATGTAGAACGTGTGTGCAGAGAAGCCTTACAATTTCATTTCGCAGGAGTATGTGTACCGCCTTATTTTGTTGAACAGGCCGCTGACCTGTTGCAGGATAGTGATGTAGATTTAGTTACGGTAATCGGATTTCCATATGGTTACAGCACAACGATGAGTAAGTTTCAGGAAATGGAAGATGCCATGCAGGCAGGTGCTTACCACATGGATATGGTTATCAATATTGCTGCTGTTAAAGCACAGGATTGGGATTTAGTAGAAACTGAAATACAAACACTTACCCGTTTAGCACATAGTGAGGACCGCATCGTAAAAGTGATTGCTGAAAGTGGTATCATGTCAGAAGTTGAACTTGATTTAATCATTCGCATTGCCAACGATTGCGGTATTGATTATTTGAAAACTTCCACCGGCATGAATGGCACCGGCGCAACGGCTGAGGCTATAGAGCAAATGCGTAAAGGTTTATCTGCCGGTATTCGCATTAAAGCCAGTGGTGGCATACGCACACGGGAAGCTGCTTTAGAGATGATTTCGCTTGGTGCCGACCGCATTGGCGCTTCTGCAAGTGTGGCTATCATGCAGGAAGGCGCTAATTAACTCAATTGAATTTACTACCTTCGTTATTATGGTTGTTCGATATGTATGTATACTTGCTTTCTGCTTTGCTGCCTTCCGGGCTCAAGCACAAACAGGTATTACCATACATGATCAGGCCGGTGCAGGCGAATTAATTGAACGTCATATTTTCTTTAACAAAGAACACGGCGAATTGCCCGGCTACCGTATTCAGGTATATGCGGGCACCAGTCTTTCTGAAGCTAAGGACCAGAAATCCGGATTTCTTCAAAACTACGACATTGCCGCCACCATCATTTTCGAGGCGCCAAATTATAAAGTCAGGGTAGGTAATTATACAAATCGGTTTGATGCCAATCGCGATTTGATGATTGTCAAAAATAATTACTCGGAAGCCCTCATTGTAAAAGACCTTATACGCATAAGTGAATAATCATGGCTGAGTTGAAGGAACGCATTCAACAATTAGCAGAATCCAATTTTGCCGAAATTCAAAGTTGCCGTCACCATCTGCACCGCAATCCGGAATTATCTTTTGAAGAATATCAGACTGCTGCTTTTATTCAGCAAAAATTAACTGAATATGGCATTCCTTTTACAGCAGGTGTTGCCGGAACCGGTGTTATTGCATGGATAGAAGGAAAAAATCCCGGCAAAAAAACAATAGCCCTGCGCGCAGATATGGATGCGCTTCCTATTCACGAAACAAATCAAACCGACTATACCTCACAAAAGCCCGGCGTGATGCATGCCTGCGGTCACGATGTGCATACGAGTTGCCTCTTAGGCGCGGGAAAAATATTATTTGCGCTGCGGGATAGTTTCGAAGGTACTGTTAAATTAATATTTCAGCCTGCTGAAGAAAAATTGCCCGGCGGTGCACATGTATTAATTAAAGAAGGTGTATTGGAAAATCCGAAAGTGGAATCCATTATCGGGCAGCATGTATTTAATCCCTTTAAGGTGGGCACAGTCGCATTTTGCTTCGGCACCATGATGGCCAGTACAGATGAAATTTATATTACCATTACCGGTAAAGGTGGACATGGTGCTTATCCGCATGAAACGAAGGACCCCGTGTTGATGGCTGCACATTTGTTAGTTGCGTTTCAGCAAATAGTGAGTCGCAGCATTACACCTTTTCAACCCGCTGTACTCAGTTTTGGAAAAATAATTGCCAATGGCGCCACCAATGTAATTCCAAATGAAGTAAAACTCGAAGGCACATTCCGAGCCATGGATGAACAGGTGCGCGAACAGGCACATCGCGATATTGTGCATATGGCCAAACATGTGGTTGAAGGATTTGGCGGAACAGTTGATGTGCGTATTGAAAAGGGATATCCTGTGCTGAAAAATGACGATCAACTCACCCAGCGTTGTTACGACAGAGCTGTTGCTTACCTTGGACAAGAAAATGTGCTGATTACCACCCCACGTATGGGCGCAGAAGATTTTGCTTTTTATTCGCAACAAATACCGGCTACTTTTTATCGTTTGGGCACGGGCAATCCGGATAAAGGTATCACAGCTCAAATACATACCAGCGGTTTCGATATTGATGAACGCGCGCTTGTTATCGGAATGGGTATGATGGCCTGGCATGCCGTTGGCGAACTAAGTGCATGAGTTTATGTTTGTGAGTTGGGAAAGAAAGCATTTTGAGCACAGAAAAAGAAAATAAACGCAAACCCTTATTTAGCGGAACGGATTACGCCATTTTTCGCCGGCTTATGTCTTATGCGGGACCTTTCCGCAAACAATTTATTATCAGCACGGTACTGGCAATTGTATTATCTGTTCTTACTCCGCTCAGGCCGTATTTAGTCGGTATTACGGTTGATGATTATATCCTGACCAATGACTTCAACGGATTACTGCTGCTCACGGCCATATCCTTTATTGTACTCATTGGCGAATCCATAACAAAATATTATTTCCTCTATATCACGAATTGGCTGGGACAACATGTGGTAAAAAATCTGCGTGTGCGTGTCTTCGAACATCTCATCGGATTGCGTTTAAGTTACTTTAACCGCACACCTGTAGGCATCAACACCACGCGAACCATTAATGACCTGGAAACAATAAATAGTGTATTTACAGAAGGTGCCATTCAAATCATCGCCGATTTACTGACCATCATTTTTGTGATTACCTTCATGTTTATCACCAGTTGGCAACTTACATTAATTTCGTTAATCAGTCTGCCTCTGATCTTGTATGCCACTTATGTGTTTAAGGAAGGAATTAAATCAACCTTTCAGGAAGTGCGCACTGCTGTTGCAAGACTGAACTCGTTTTTACAGGAGCGTATCAGCGGAATGAAAATTGTGCAAATTTTCAATGCCGAAGAACAAGAATTTAAACGCTTTGATGCGATAAATGCAGATCACCGTAAGGCGCAAATTCGCTCGGTATGGTACTATTCCATTTTCTTTCCGGTTATGGAAATGATTATTGCATTAGCAACTGCAATGATGGTGTGGTTAGGTGGGCGATTAATTTTTAATGGTGTTGGTGAGCTTGGTGATATTACTGCATTTATTTTATATCTGAATATCCTGTTCAGACCGCTACGTATGCTGGCAGATAAATTCAACACCTTGCAGATGGGTGTAGTAAGCAGCGACCGTATTTTCAAGATTCTGGATACACATGAAATAATTGCAGACACAGGCACATTACAACCGGAGCGGCTCACCGGAAAAATCACCTTCGACCGTGTATGGCTTGCTTACCAGGATGAGCAATGGGTGCTGCGCGATGTTTCATTTGAAGTGCCTGCAGGGCAATCACTCGCTATTGTAGGTGCAACCGGTGCCGGTAAAACTTCCATCATAAATATTCTGAATCGCTTTTACGATATACAGGCGGGCATTATTTCTATCGATAATATTCCTGTGCAACAATATGCGCTCCACCCGATGCGAGGCAGAATAGGCATGGTATTGCAGGATGTATTTTTATTTAGCGGCAGCATCTACGAAAATATTTCGCTCCGTGATCCTGCCATTACGAGAGAACAGGTAATAGAAGCCGCAAAAATGCTGGGTGCACATGAATTCATCATGCGCTTGCCGGGCAATTATGATTATAATGTAATGGAAAGAGGTGCTACCCTATCCTTAGGGCAACGCCAATTAATATCATTTGTAAGAGCCTTGGTGTTTGATCCCGATATTTTAATTCTGGATGAAGCAACCTCCTCGGTCGACATGGAAACCGAACAGGTAATTCAATACGCCATCGAGAACCTGATCAGCCATCGCACTTCCATCATCATCGCCCACAGACTCAGCACCATCCGCAAAGCCAATCAGATATTGGTGTTGGATAAAGGTGAGGTTGTAGAAGCAGGCACCCATGATGCGTTAATGGCAAACGAAGCTTATTACCATAATCTGCATACCAGACAATTTGAGTCAGTGTAAAATGGAATGAATTACAACCCATTCCAAAGTTGCACTGGAGTATGATCTCACACTTTTACCTGTATCCCTTTTTGCCTTACTCATACACACAAAGTAACGCCCTGTATTCATCAGTGTTCATCTGCGAAAATCCGCGGGAAACCCTTTTTTTTCTCCCGCAGATGTACGCAGAGTTACGCAGAATTAATTTTTTTTGTATAGCTCTGCGCCTTTGCGTCTCTGCGTGAAATTGTATTTTTCTCCCGCAGATGTACGCAGAGTTACGCAGAAATATTTCCTGTATTCATCTGCGTTCATCTGCGAAAATCTGCGGGAAACCTTTACGCTCGCGCAAAAAAAAGAGGCTGCCTTTGGCAGCCTCTAAGCAATAGCTTGTTGGTTGTAAATTAAACCGCGTCAGCAAGTTCTTTACCTGCTTTGAAGCGAACCACATTCTTAGCAGCAATTTTGATTGTCTTGCCTGTTTGTGGGTTACGGCCAGTACGTGCAGCACGCTTGCTTACAGAAAAAGTACCGAAACCTACAAGGGTAACTTTGTCACCTTTTTTCAGTGATTTACGGATAGCAGTCATCATGCTGTCGAGGCATGCAGTTGCTTGTGTTTTGGTCAGACCTGTGTCGGCTGCCATTGCGTCGATCAATTCGCCTTTGTTCATCTTTTGTGATTTTATCGTTTGAAAATAAGTTTTAACACGGCCAAAAATACAGTGTTTACGGGCATTTCAAAATGTCTGTCGCCTGAAACCCTTGTATTTTCAACACTTTATACACATTACACCCTCAAAATGCCCGATTTTAGGGGGTTTCAGCCATTATTTAGGTGAAAAAGAGGCATAAACTGCACTTTGCACGCAAAGACAATTTTTCAAAATACCGGAATTCCGAATCGAAACCAGCAAAGAATTAAGAAACTTTGCCCCATTGTTTAATTTTCCAGGTTTGCTCAGAGAGATATTTTTTAAGCGCCGCATGAGCAGGTAAGCCAAGTGAAGGGTCTGCATCTAATAAGGCTTCAGCTGTAACTCGTGCCTCTTTTAATATAGCCTCATCCGTAACAATATTCGCAATCGCAAATTGCGGTGCACCACTTTGTCGCGTCCCTTCAATTTCACCCGGTCCACGCAATTGCATATCAACCTCCGCAATTTTAAAACCATCATTCGTTTGCACCAATGTTTGAATGCGTGTGCGCGCATCTGCGTTGAGTTTATTATCAGTCATTAAAATACAATACGACTGATGTGCACCACGCCCTACCCTTCCACGTAATTGATGTAATTGCGCCAAACCAAATCGCTCAGCATTTTCTATCACCATAACCGTTGCATTGGGTACATTCACCCCAACTTCTATCACGGTTGTACTAATCATGATTTGCGTTTGCTTTTTCAAAAAACGCTGCATCTCAAAATCTTTATCTGCCGGCTTCATGCGACCATGTAAAATACTGACCTGATATGCAGGCTTTGGAAATTCACGGTCAATTACTTCAGCACCCTGCATCAGATTTTTCAGGTCCAGCTTTTCACTTTCTTCAATTAAGGGATAAATAATAAATACCTGCCGACCTTCTGCAATTTGCTCCTTTAGAAAACCAAATACACGCAGACGCTCATTTTCTTTTCTGTGCACGGTAGTGATAGGTTTTCGTCCCGGAGGTAATTCATCAATAATACTGACATCCAAATCACCATAATAAGCCATGCTCAAGGTGCGCGGAATAGGTGTTGCCGTCATCACTAAAATATGTGGCGCTATACTATTCTTATTCCACAGTTTTGCGCGTTGTTCGACACCAAAACGATGCTGCTCATCAATCACAACACAACCCACATTCTGGAATTGCACGGTCTCTTCAATTAATGCATGTGTCCCTATCAGTATGTGAATACTTCCATCAGCAACACCTGTCAATATTTCCTTCCGTTGTTTTCCTTTAATACTACCGGTAAGTAAAGCTACACGGATAGGCAGTTCTCTCACTAATTCTGATATACCGGCATAATGCTGCTGCGCTAAAATTTCGGTGGGCGCCATAAGAGCCGATTGAAATCCGCTATCTAAGGCCATTAACATCGTTAATAACGCAACCACTGTTTTACCACTACCTACATCACCCTGCAGTAATCTGTTCATTTGCCTGCCGCTTAATACATCCTTCCGAATTTCTTTAAGCACACGTTTTTGCGCACCGGTTAATTCAAAGGGCATATACGCATTGTAAAATACATTGAAATAGCGGTCAAGTTCTTTGAATATAAAACCCATGCTGCTGCTATGCCGGAATTGTTTTACCCGCAACAACTTCACCTGATCAATAAACAACTCTTCAAATTTAAGTCTGCGTACGGCATGTTGCATATGCTGATCAGAATCTGGAAAATGAATTTGTTTATACGCATCAAAGCGACCAATAAGCCGATACTTTTCTACGATATCTGCAGGAATATTTTCTGGCAAATCATAGGGCGTAAGCTGATCGAATAAACTCTGCACGAAGCGGCTGATCATCTTACTATTCATTCCTTTGGCCTTTAATTTTTCGGTGCCTGAATAAATAGGTTGAATTTTACCACCCAACTGAAACTCACTGGTTGTAGCCGGATCCATTTCTGGGTGCATCATATTGACAACACCATTAAATATGGATGGCTTGCCAAATACGATATATTGTGTATCCGGTTTTAAAGATTTCTGCAACCAGTTAATGCCATTAAACCATACCAACTCCATCGTGCCTGAGCCATCGTACAATTCAGCAACCAGTCGCCTGCCCTTTTTTGCACCGATTACTTTCATATTGCGCAGGGCGCCCTTCATTTGGACATCGCGCAATTCCGCTACCGACAAGGTAAGTTGTTTAACCTGGGCTATCGTTTTAAAATCGGTTCGGTCAACATAGCGCAAAGGAAAAAAATGGAGCAAGTCGAAACAGGTTTCCAGTTCAAGCTCCTTCAGCAACGCTGCTGCACGCTGTTCGCCAACTCCCTTTAAAAAGGTGAGCGGGGTTTTCAGATTCACACTAGCCACGAGATAAAATTAGAAAATTGCAGCGAATATGCATGCGCACTGCATCATACACAAGGACATCCTACCTGTTATTTCCATTTCCAACTACCCAACATCCCTTCAATATCCTGCACCATAAATTGAATAACCGGTTTTAAAGAATCGGCATTCGGCTTATTATTGAAATATAATGCACCCCGAACAAAGTGGTGCACGGTATCCGTTACAAAAAATTGAAAATTACTCGCCGCATCACCACCCACAAAATAAATAAGCCCATGCACCCCATTGGCATTTTCAATTTCCTGAGGCTCAATAAAGTCGGCGCGCGACGAATGCTTGTACGTTAACTTATAAGCATCTTCTATCATTTGCGCATAACTATATTTTTCATCCAGTGGTTTATTGCTGAGATAAATCGTTGCATTTAAATCTTTACATATCAGATTCATCCAGCAGGGATCGTCAGGTGTTTCTTTGAAGTAGGTCACGTTGCGATCAATTTCATAATACCCGGGGAGGGTAAATGTATATGGACAATCCGGATCGTCAAAAACCACACTATCATCCGACTCAGGATAATGTACTCGTGGCCAGGCGTTTGGTTTGGGTGATGTATCTGTTTCGCAGGCGTATATTCCTGAAAGCAAAATGCCGGTAATAAAAATATAGAAGGGTTTAATCATGCAGTCAAATGCCTCATCGCAGCAGTGATGGATTTATTTAAATAAGTCGGATGCAAAAGTACGACAAGAGAGTGTAAACATGTGGTTGCCTGCATTTTAAAATCAATGTGCTTATAGTGGATAAGCAGATTAAAATGGCAAATCATCATTAACTTCCTGATCACTTTGTTTATGTGTGGAAACATCATCATGATGATCACCACCGTCACTGTTTGTTCTTGGTCCGAGTAAGGTGAAATTTTCAGCAACAATTTCAGTGATATATTTTTTGTGACCTTCCTTGTCTTCCCATGATCTGTTTTTAATGCGCCCTTCAATATACACTTTAGCACCTTTGCGCAAAATTTTGCCGGCAATTTCTGCCAGCTTGCCCCACATGGCAATATTATGCCATTCGGTTTGTTCTACTTTATTTCCATTGCGGTCGCGAAACACTTCGGTGGTAGCTAATGTAAAGTTGGCTACCATATTTCCGCCTTCGAAACTGCGCACTTCAGGGTCTTTACCGAGATTGCCTATTAAAATGACCTTATTTACTCCACTCATACAGTTATCGTTGCCATTAGGTTACTTGAATAGTTAAAAGTAAGTATTTCTTTTTAAAAAAGAACGAATTGCACCCGGGAATGCGTATTGATTCAGTTTCTCAATTCGTACTTGTATACATCCCGGCAACTTTTTTGTTTTGACAACCGGTTTATCCAACACATAAAAACTACAGTGCAATTCCTGATGCGTGAGAATCTGCTTCTGCATATCCACCCGATTAAATTTTAAATCCTGCAATCCGTATGCCTTTGCCGAAGCCAATTGTAACACCTGCGATAAGGTACTGGCCGAACCCGTTTCCACAACCGGAAATTGCCATAATTGCTGCCAGATATCACCTGCAGGTCGTTGCTGTATAAATACGTCGGACTTACTCCGAACAATAAAAAAATGGAAATAACGCCTTCTTCGTGCTGCTTTTGCAGTCTTTACCGGAAATGCATCCTGAACACCTTGTTTTTTAGCATGACATCGATTGGCTAATGGACAAAGCTGACAAACCGGATTTCGGGGTTTGCAAATAGTGGCTCCCAAATCCATCATAGCCTGATTATAGACATGCGATTGACTTTTGTCAACAAGCTTTTGGGCTAGCTGTTCAAGTTCCGATTTACCCGCCGGTGTATTAACAGGTGTAGCAATACCATACACGCGACTTAAAATCCGAAACACATTTCCATCCGCAACTGCGTATGGTTTATGGAAGGCGTAGGATAAAATAGCCCTTGCTGTATATGGACCAATACCTTTTAATGCCGTTAGTCCTTCCAAAGTATCCGGAAAAACCCCATTGAGATCATGTGCAATCAACTTTGCGGTAGCATGCATATTACGGGCTCTGGAATAGTAGCCTAATCCTTCCCATAATTTCATGACCAGCGTTTCCGGAGCTGTGGCGAGCGACTGGACATCCGGAAAAGTATCAATAAATCGCAGATAATAATTCAGACCTTGTTCAACGCGCGTTTGTTGCAAAATAATTTCGCTCAACCAAACACGATAAGGATCCTTCTCGCCCACCCAAGGCAGTTCGCGCGCATGC
The DNA here is from genome assembly GCA_029571985.1 of Bacteroidota bacterium. Taxonomy (GTDB): domain Bacteria; phylum Bacteroidota; class Bacteroidia; order Chitinophagales; family BACL12; genus UBA7236. The sequence continues at coordinate 21,686 of JAKQVC010000036.1, forward strand.
TCAGGATACCAACGCAACAATTGATTCGCAAAACTTCCGGCCATTTGGGGGCAATAATACGAAATACAGGGGTGTCGACGTGTCGACGTGCCGACGTGTCGACGTGAAAGGCAAATGTGAAAGTGTGGTTCGCCTGGCGGCGAATTGGTGTTTGGAAGTGTGTAAATGAAACATATATTACGATTCAACCGGTACTTTCACTTAAATAGAAAAAGGTATCGCCCTCTTTGCGACGGCAGGAGGCTTGCCGCTCCGAGGAACGAGGTGTGGGGAGAGGGAGGGGTGAGGCAAGAAAAATGTGGACGTGTCGACGTGAAAGGCAAATGTGCAAGTGTGGTTCGCCTGGCGGCGAATTGGTGTGTGGGAGTGTGTAAATGAAGCATAAATTACGTTTCAACCGGCACTTTCACTTAAATAGAAAAAGGTATCGCCCTCTTTGCGACGGCAGGAGGCTTGCCGCTCCGAGGAACGAGGTGTGGGGAGAGGGAGGGGTGAGGCAAGAAAAATGTGGATGTGCGGACGTGCGGACGTGCGGAGGAGCGGAGGTGGAATGCAAGTGTGTTCAAGTGTTCAAGTGCTCAAGTGCTCAGGTGTTCAGGTTGGAGCAAAATACAATCTAGCCCCAGCGAGGCGACACACCCACTAACAGGCAGGAAGCACCACCCAAAACAGCCCCAGCGGGGCGACACACCCATTAACAGGCAAAACGCACCACTCAAAACAGCCCCAGCGGGGCGACACACCCACTAACAGGCAAGAAGCACCCCCAAAACAGCCCCAGCGGGGCGACACACCCACTAACAGGCAAGAAGCACCCCCAAAACAGCCCCAGCGGGGCGACACAACCACTAACAAGCAAGAAGCCCCCAAAACAGCCCCAGCGGGGCGACACAACGGCCCATTCAAAACCACACTGACTATCACTTTCAAGCCACCTGAAGTAGAATCTTTTTCCGCTGCGCTACAAAAGATTCACTTCAGGGCAGGCCACCATCCATTCAACCATGAAGTAGAAGCTTTTTTCCGCTGTGATGCAAAAAGATTCACTTCAGGGCTGGGCCACTCTGCCAGCTAAAATCTTTCAGAAAATATGTAATAAAAACCCGACATTTGCAGTTTAACAGGTTGATTATCAAACACTAAAACAAAATTCCATGAGAAAGGCCGACATCGTAAACCGCATTACAGAAAAGACTGGTTTGGAGAAGGTGGATGTGATGGTTGTAGTGGAAGCGTTTTGCAAAGAGATTAAAGAAACCATGGCAGAAGGTAACAATGTTTACCTCCGTGGTTTCGGTAGTTTTGTCGTTAAAACCCGGAAAAAAAAGATAGGACGGAATATTAAAAAGAATATAGCTGTAGAAATCCCCGAACAAAAGATGCCGTCGTTTAAACCCGCACAGCTTTTTATCGATAGGGTTAAAAATGGCAAAAAGCCAAAATAAGGTAACTCAGTGAAACAGTATCTACTTCCCGTCGGATTGGCCCTGGTGGTCATTCTGGGCATGAATTTCCTGCTCAATAACAAACCTCCAAAGCAGAGTGCTTTCGACGAACGTCGCGAAAAGCTGATCGATTCGCTGCAATACCCGAACGCCAAGGACCTTGAGCGCATGGAAGCGGATATGGAGAAAGCTTCAGGGGCCACTAAAACAGCCTTATTACGACAGCTTTCTGACAGCTGGATGCAATTGAATCAGCCAAGTATTGCAACTGATTACCTCCGACAGTTAGCAGATAATGAACCCGGTTACGAAAATTATATGCGCGCCGGCAGTGCCATGCGGTCATTGATTGATTTTGAACCGGATGATAATTTACGGGTAAATCTGGTTTATGGCGCCCGTTATTGCTTTGAAACAGCAGAAAAACTGAAACCGGGCGACCTGGATGCCCGAATCGGACTGGCTGCAGTACTGGTTTCTGGCACTAACCAGCCCATGGAAGGTATTATGATGCTGCGCGAATTAGATGCCGAAAACCCGGAAAATACCGCCATAAACCTCGAATTAGGCAAATTTTCGGTCATGAGTGGCCAGTTCGATAAGGCAATTGAACGATTTAGCAGTGTTTTACAAAAAGATTCCCTAAATTTGCAGGCTCGTTACATGATCGCTCAGGCATATCTTGGTCAACAGGATACTTCCCAGGCGATCGGGCAACTTGAAAGAATAAAATCGCTAACCACCGACCCAACGCTGGTTGAACAGGTGAATGCAGAGATAAAGAACTTAGAACACTAAAAAATTATTAGAGTCATGCCATCCGGTAAGAAACGCAAAAGACATAAAATGGCTACCCACAAGCGCAAAAAGCGTTTGAGAAAGAATCGCCATAAGAAGAAGTAATCCAACCGGCTCTTCTGCCCTGTATATTCTCCCACCTTTTCCAACCCTGGTAACAGGGAGCCTTATTATTTCATTATCCCAATGAGGGATTAAACCCGTATTGTTACGTGGAAAGGGAACTTATTATACATTCGACACCAACCGGAGCGGAAATCGCATTGCTGGAAGACAAGCAATTGGTTGAAATCCATCGCGATTCACATAGCAGCCGCTTTAACGTAGGTGATTTATACCTCGGTCGCGTTAAAAAAATAACGCCCGGGCTTAACGCCTGTTTCGTTGATGTAGGCTTTGAGCGAGATGCTTTTTTGCACTATACTGATTTAAACCCTCAGTTTCGCAGCATTTATAAATACACAAAAGCTGCTCAGGAAGGACGTCCGTTTGCGATGGATAGATTTCAACGCGAAGCGGATATTGTTAAAACAGGCAAAATCAATAACGTTATTGCCAAGAACCAGCATATTCTGGTTCAAATTATCAAAGAACCTATCCAAACAAAAGGCCCGCGCCTCAGTTGCGAAATTTCTTTGCCCGGACGATATCTGGTGCTTACGCCTTTTAATGAAGTGGTTGGCGTATCGCGCAAAATTGCCAGCGCCGATGAACGCAAGCGACTGCAAAAAGCAATTGAACAATTAAAACCTAAAGGATTTGGTGTCATCATCAGAACGGTAGCTGAAAATGTACCGGTTCATAAACTGCATGAGGACTTAAACAGTCTGGTTGAACAGTGGAAGGAAATAACCAAACGATTAAATGGCGCCCAGGCTCCGCATATCGTTTTCAGCGAAACAAAAAAAACCAACACCCTCCTGCGCGATGTGCTCAACGATTCCTTCAACCGTATCGTTGTAAATGATCCGGCTATCGGAAATGAAGTAAAAGAATATATTCGCAGGATAAGTCCGGGTGCCGAAAAAATGGTTACCCTCCATAACGGTCCAAAAACCGTTTTCGAACAATACGGCATCACCCGACAAATAAAATCCCTTTTTGGTCGCACCGTAAATATGGACAGCGGTGCCTATCTCATCATTGAGCATACCGAAGCCCTGCATGTTATCGATGTAAACAGCGGTAACAAAACAGCTATTAAAGGCGACCAGGAGGCAAATGCCGTTGCTGTAAATATGGAAGCGGCAAAAGAAATTGCACGTCAATTGCGCTTACGTGATTTAGGTGGCATTATCGTGATCGATTTCATCGACATGAAAAACCCTGAAAACAAAAAGGCTATTCATAATGTGCTGAAACAAGCCATGGCAGGTGATCGCGCTAAGCATACCATTTTGCCGATATCCAAATTTGGTGTCGGACAAATTACCCGTCAACGCGTAAAACCTGAGGTAAATATTACTACTGCAGAAGTTTGTCCTACCTGTGCAGGCACCGGAAAAATTGAAGCTAGTATTTTATTGCTCGACGATATCGAACGCAAATTAAAACATCTGGTTACTATTCAGAATCTGAAACAGGTAAATCTCATGGTACATCCATATGTTGCAGCCTACCTGAAGAAAGGATTATTCTGGTCAAGCTTATACCACAAATGGAAGCGCACCTACAAGGTTAAACTCAAAGTAACTTCAAGCGACGATTTCCATTATATGGAATACCGTTTCTTTGATGCCAATGAGGAAGAAATTAATGTAGAGTAATTGCTGTCGCCCACATCAGGTTACTGATTATAACTTTTCATTACATCAGGACAAATACTTGCCTTCAATAGGCATGCGTCGGCCTAAACCAAATGCTTTTGGAGAAACTCGGAGGATAGGTGGAAACTGCCATCTCTTCCACTCATTGGCGTTGACCATTTTTAATGCACGATTTACAGTATGGGCATCAAATCCTTGTTCGATAATATCTTGCGGACTTTGATGTAGTTCGATGTACTGATATAAAATAGCATCGAGTATATCGTAAGGAGGCAATGTATCCTGATCTTTTTGTCCGGGTTTTAATTCAGCACTTGGAGCTTTATCAATAGAATTTTGTGGAATAATTTCGGCATTGCGGTTGATATAATTGGAGAGTTGATATACTTCCGTTTTATACACATCCGCCAGCACCGCCAGGCCACCGCATAAATCTCCATAGAGAGTGCCGTAGCCAACAGCTGCTTCACTTTTATTGGTGGTATTTAATAATATATAGCCATGCTTATTACACATCGCCATTAACGTTAATCCTCGCAAACGCGCTTGTAAATTTTCTTCCGTTACATCTTCCGGTTTACCTGCAAATAAGGGAGAGAGATTTGCTTCCACCGTATCAAACATATCTTTAATTGGCACGATATCGTATCGCATGCCGAGATTTTTGGCCAGTGCTTCGGCATCAGCAACTGAATGACCAGTTGAGTATTGAGAAGGCATCAACAATCCCCAAACATTTTCTTTACCCAATGCATGTACAGCCAATACAGCAGTGAGCGCCGAATCTATGCCGCCGCTTAAACCTAAAATCGCTTTTTTGAATCCCAGTTTCTCAAAATAATTGCGGATACCGGTTACCAAGGCCTGGTAGATGAGTGCTACCTTTTCTTTCTCCTGTTCCTGATCAGCTTGTAAAGTTTTTTCAGAGGCAATAATGGCATCTAAATCATAAACACGCAGCACTTCTTCAAAATAGGGCAATTCATCATACACGACTGCATTTCCGTTTACCACCAGACTGCCTCCATCAAAAATTAAATCCGTTTGCGCACCGCAATGATTTACATAGAATACCGGGATACCATATTTCCGTGTATTGGCTTTCAATGTTTCAATGCGTTCGGCGGCATGATTATAATCAAACGGCGATGCCGAAATATTGAACATCACTTCAGGCCTGTCGGCATCCTGAATAAGCATATCCATCGGACACGCTTTATACATCGGATTGTCATTACCTACGTTCCATAAATCTTCACAAACAGTTAAAGCGATGCGTCTACCTTTAAAAGTAATATTGCTGAATTCAGTTGCCGGTTCGAAATAGCGATACTCATCAAAAATATCATAGGTAGGCAATAATGCTTTATGCACTACATGCTGAATTTCTCCCTCATGAATAAAAAAAGCAGCATTAAATAAATCCTTCCCTTCCGCTCTTGTATTTCTTGCAGGTGAACCAATAATCACTGCAATTTTATGTGTTAAAGGTTTAATCCTGTCAATAACGGCATAACACTGGTCAATGAAATCAGAGAAATCCAGGAAATCGCGGGGCGGATAACCACAAACGGCTAATTCAGGAAAAAGAATAATATCTGCGCCGGATGTTTCAGCCTGTTGTATAAAACGGGCAATCTTGTCGAAATTGCTTTCAAAATTGCCGATATGCACATTTATTTGAGCAAGAGCTATACGCATAAAAAAGTCATGCCGGCAATTTAACCGGCATGACAAAGTTACATATTCGAACGTTGATTCTAATCAGAACAATACACCAAGGCGCACACCAATTTGTTTGAGGTATGCATTGTTGTCTTCAACATCATCATCAATTACATTGGCAAAGCCGTTTTGCCAGAAAAGACCACCAATAATACTGGTGTTTTCGGTGAGTGCATATTCGGCACCGGCACCTAAAGTCAGGCTGATATTAATCAGATTATAGGTTGCACCGGCTGCATTGTCTTTATCTGTCATGTCTAAATCTTCATCGATAGCCACACCATCTAAATAATAATCCGCACGCGCCTTAATTCTGAATCCGGGTGTTAATCCGAACTGACCATAGTAAGTGAGGTAGTTCACTTCGTTGGTGCGCAAACGCATGGTGAGCGGAATTTCGATGTATTGCACCCGTAAATCCGTTTCAGCATTGATATCAAACACCGTGTCGGTATAAGATGTACTCAGATTGACATAGTTAATCATGATACCTGAGCTAAACGCATAGCGTTCAACATTGCCGATGGTTTGATCGAAAAGGAGTCCGTATTGGAACCCAAATTTAGTTCCACCGTTCTCGTAAGTATCACCTTCAATGCGTAACCAGTCGAAAACCGGGGTTGCGGTTAAACCAAATCTGAAGGTCGGACTTTGTGCATTGAGGGTCAATGCAGAAAAAAACAGGGCGATTAATGCAATTTTCTTCATGGCTCTTTAGTTTTACAGGGTCAAACTACGACCCTTCATGCGGTACAAACATAACGGATTTTTCGGGATACTCAATATGCTGGCTATTGCTGCCTGCATGTTAACCAGCTGTAATCACGGATACAAGAATCCAAAACCTGATATCAGTCATATCCCGGAAACAAAAATAGAACTCGTCCGACTTGAAAAGCTTCTGTTTACCGCCGGGCCTGAAAATTACAATCAGGTGTATGATCAAATCAGAACACAGCATCCCGATATCTTCCAGTCGCTAACTGAAAATTTCTGGGGACTTACGGTCAGCGATTCTCTGCCCCTGCAAAAAGTATATGATTCATTGTATGCCAATACAGCAGGTAACCAATGGATGCGGCAATTGTACGACAGTTGTATGTTGATGTATGATAAAATGGATGACGTAGAAGCATCTCTATCAGAGGCATTCCGCTATTACCGGTATTATTTTCCCGATTCTGCATTACCACAGCTTTATACTTATACCGGTCCGTTTGTGTACTGGACGATGTTTGACAGCGTTACTTTAGGTATAGAACTCGATATGCATTTAGGTCCGCATTTTGGCTATTATGGCAGTTATGAAAGTAATATGCCGTTATACATTACGATTCGCTGCGATAAACCCTATATCCAAACGAATGTGATGCAGAGTCTGGTTGACGGAGTTGTACCCTCCTGGGGTGCTGATGCAACCGTATTGGATGAAATGTTGCGTTACGGAAAGATATTATACTATCTCGATTGCATGTTACCCGATGTGCCCGACAGTATTAAAATGGGGTATACGGATGCGCAGATTGAATGGTGCTATGACAATGAATCAGAAATCTGGAAATTTTTAGCGGGAGAAGATTTATTGTTTAGTAAACGCACTGACGATATGCGCAGATACTTAGGAGAAGCGCCAAACTCGCAGGGGATGCCCGAAGAATCGCCGGGAAGAGCGGCTATTTGGACCGGCTGGCAAATAATCAGAACCTATATGGAAGAAAATCCGGATATCACTTTATCTGAATTATTTCTGCAAATGGATGCCATGCGGATATTGAAAGATGCCGATTATAATCCGGAAGATTAATTCAGCATAAACGGCGATACCATGTGGAATTCAGGTATCTCCACATCAAAATACACACCGTCTAAGGTGCGCATCATTTGATAACTGCCGTACATTTTTCCGGCAGGCGCCAGCAGATGACAGCCGGATACGTATTGATGAATATGTCCGGGTTTGATAACCGGCGTTTCACCAACCACACCTGCGCCCTCTACTTCCCGCCAGGTGCCAATACCATCATAGATATACCAGTGGCGGCGCAAGAGCTGGACAGTAAATTCACTTTTATTTTCGATGGTGATCCGATAGGCAAACACGTACTCCCCTTTATTGGCCATTTCCGGCTGATAAAAGGTTTCGACACTCACTTTTACACCATGCGTAATTGAAGTAACCATGCCTGCTGTTTGGTATGTAAAACTAAGAGAAAAATGCCCCCGCTGGGTTAGTCGGCGGTCAAAAAGTTATGCACGAGCTCGGAAGCCTCTCGCAGCGCGGTTTCCAGCACATCGTTAACAATAACGGCATCGAAGCGGTCGGCAAAGGTGAGTTCGTATCGCACCCTTTCGAGTCGAGTAGCCAGGGTTTCAGGAGTTTCGGTGCCTCTGTTGAGCAGGCGCTCTGCCAGGGCGTCGACGGAAGGCGGTTTCACAAAAATGGACAAGGTGCGCTCCGGAAACTGGTTTTTCAGATTGAGGGCGCCTTTCACATCCACATCAAAAATAATATCCAATCCGGCATCCCACAGGCGTTCAACCTCCGAACGCAAGGTGCCGTAGCATTTTCCTGGATACACTTCCTCCCATTCAACAAAGGCATCAGCCTCCACCTGCAGGCGAAAATCTTCGAGGCTCATGTAATAATAATCTTTTCCATCTACCTCATAATCGCGACGCAAACGGGTAGTGGCCGAAACTGAAAATGCCAGATTGGGTTCGGTGGCCAGCAGATGGCGCACAATTGTTGTTTTTCCGGCTCCCGAAGGCGCTGTTACAATAATTAATTTACCGGGCATTACAACACGTTATTGAGTTGCTCTTTAATTTTTTCCAGTTCATCTTTCATCACCACCACTTTGCGTTGCATATCTGCATGATATGCTTTTGATCCTATGGTATTGATTTCACGATTCATCTCCTGGGCAATAAATCCGAGTTTCTTGCCTTTTTCATTAACGGTTTCTGCTAAAGTCTGGTCAAAATAATCGCAGTGAGAACGCAAGCGGATAACTTCTTCCGTGATATCCATTTTTTCGAGATAGAAAATTAATTCCTGCTCGAAACGATTCATATCAATATTTTCTTCTGATAAATAGGTTTGTAAATCGGCATGCATTTTTTCGCGCTGCTGCGTCATACGTTGCGGATCTAATTGCTCAACCGCCGCTAAAGCATCCCGAATTTGCTGCACGCGCAATACCAGATCTTTTTTCAGGTTAGCACCTTCATCTGCACGAAATTTATTTAATTGTGCACAGGCCAAATCCAATTGCTTTTGCACAAAAGTCCAATCCTCCTCAGAAAGTGCATCAACAGATGCTGTAGTGATATTCGGCAGTCGAAAAACCAAATCAAGCACACGCGCATCTTGCACACCTAATTCCTGAGCAATATTTGCAATCTGACGATAATACTCCTTTACGGCAACAGGATTAATTTCACCTGCCTTTTCATCCATTTGTTCGAAGGAAATTGTACAATCGGTTTTTCCTCTTACAATATGTCTGCTAAGTATATTGCGCATCTCCATTTCATACTCTTTAAAAAGTGGAGCTACACGTAAATTCAAATCAAGGGATTTACTGTTGAGTGTGCGCACTTCAAGCACTATACTTTTTGCACCCAGACTGAATGTTGTGCGCCCATACCCTGTCATTGACAATACCATACCTGTTATTTTGCCGTAAAGGTAAGGTTCTTTGGGTAAAGGCATAATACAGTATGATATACCGCCAATGGTAAAAGCTCAAAATGGTTTGCCCCTGTCGACGGAGTTACATAAGCACAAACTTGCAACTACTCCGCCTGCAGGGGCAAACACGTTGAAAACCTAATTATGCAAACTACATTTAATCTACGAGTTTAAATTGAATAGGAATGACCATTTGCACCCGAACCACTTGTTGGTTTTGCATACCGGGTTTCCATTTAGGCATAGCTGCTACTACTTCTGTTGCAGCTTCATCTAACCCGTATCCAATTCCACGCTCAACCTTAACCTGTGAAACAGAACCATCGGTATTTACCACCATCGATACATACACGGTACCATCAATACCATAGTTTTTTGCAGCAATCGGAAATTCGATGTGTTCAGCAATATATTTCTGCATGGCCGCAAACCCACCTATAAATTCAGGTGTCACCTCTGCAAACTTGAAAATTTCAGATGTAGTCTTTACAGGTGGTGTTTCAGGTTTTGGATTTGACACAATACCTTTTATACCCGGTTCTACTTTGTTGGTTTGGGTACTGATAATGCGATCTTTCAAATCACCAATTGCAGTGGTTTCAGAAGTGATGGGCTTAGAATCTTCCACCACCCGCATTTCAGTATAGCGCACTGTAGGCTGGCTGACTGCCTGTTTTACCGGAGGAAGCTCAGGTTGTTTGAGTTCGAAATTTTTCAATAAATCCGGAAAATCTTTTGGACTTGCAATAATCACAATGGGATTCACATCTAACACATCACGTTTCACCCAAAGGGCATACACTGAAAATAGTACGGTCAATAAAACAGTAATACCCAATGCGCGCAAAATAAAACTTTGCTCATGTGTGCGCAGATAATAGGCGCCATATTGCTTGTTGCGGTTTTCGAAGATAATATCATGTATTGATGCTTCGAGGTATTGATTTGGCCTGTTCATAATCTTAGGATTTAATATCAGGATGCATGAATTGAATATATTCCATAACGACCGGGTGAAATGTATGTATGATGACTATGCGGGTGCTGATGTTATGCCGCATCATCTCTTCCGGCCTAACTATTTTGCCTCCGGTTTTGCCTGCAACACCGCTTCCTCAGCCGGCAAAATATCCTGAATGGCATAATACCGGGTGTTGGTAATCACCATTTCGTCGAGCAGGTTCACCATATTCCCGTAATTGCTGCCTTCGTGCAATTTAATCAGGCACATCAGACTGTCGCCGGTGGCAGTCAGCGACTTTTCCTGCGACTGATATATCGCTTCTCTTATTCCGGAGGCGGATAAATCTGTAAACTGCATAGCCAGCGGATCCATCCCCATATAATACCAGGCTCCCTTGTCGGTGACGATAATATTTAAGGTGGAAGAGGCTTTTTGCTCGCCGGGCTTATCGCTCTTTTCCGGCATACTCAATTGCATAGCCGTATTTTTAGCCATAACAGTGGTAAGCATAAAAAAACTAATCAGTAAAAATGCCAGGTCAACCATTGGAGTCAGGTCGACAAACAAACTTGTTCTTCTGGATTTTCCGCGATTGGAAACGGGTTGCATCTGTGCCATAGGTGGTGTTTTATACTATAAACGCAGCAGGCACATCAGTAGATACATGCAACCGGAATTGTGATAGAGTTATGACAAAAAAAACGCCGCAAATACCTATTTGCGGCGCTGACAAACTTCCTAAAGTTTTATTCTTCTTTCATAGGCGTTTTTTCAACCTTTACCATGTCCCCATCCTTAAGCACATTGGTAATGGTATTATATGGTCCACTGATGACCTTTGTTCCTTCCTTAAGACCTTCTTTGATTTCAATATAGGCATCATCCTGCAGGCCTGATTTAACGGTAACTTCTTTCACCTTATCACCCTCCAACACAAACACAATTTCTTTTACCGGTTTCTCTTTGCCCTGTGCAGTGGTATCTTCCCGCGCTGCAACTGCCTGAATAGGAACCGTGAGTACATTTTCCGATACATCCGTTTTAATTTCAACTGTTGCGCTCATACCGGGATAAAAGGGATATTTATTTTCTCCACCCTTGTCCATTAAATCCTGATAACTCTCCGGCAGAATATAAATTTTCACTTTAAAGTTCGTTGCCTGGTCTGTTACGCTGGATAATACACTACCTGATGTCCCCGCTGAATTGGCAATCTGAAAAACCACACCTTTAAATTTGCGGTTGAGGTAAGCATCTACTTCAATTTCTGCAGTATCGCCAACATCAATGCGCAACACATCGCTTTCGCTCACATCCACCTGAATTTCCATATTCGTTAAATCGGCAATGGTCATGAGCTGATCGCCGGTCATTTGAATTGTACCTAATACCTTCTCACCTTTCTTTTTATTCAATCCGACAACAGTTCCGTTTGCAGGTGCATAAATGGCAGTGCGTTTGAAATTATTGCGCATTTCTTTCAGCATCGCCTCACTGCTTTTAACAGTATATTCCATCGCCGTAACACTCTCCTGAGAAATCTGATATTCGGCCTGGGCAGTTTGATAGGCTAATTGCGACTGTTCAAATTCCTGCTGTGAAATCACTTTATCTTTTAACAACTGCGTTGAACGGTCAAATGCAATTTTCGCATTATCCATTTGCATTTTAGTTTGCAATACACGACCGCGTGCTGTTGCTAATTGCGCTTTTGTATTATCTAATCCTGCCTGCGCCTGTTCCACCTGACTTTCATATAAATCGGGATTGATACGCATCAGCAAATCGCCTTCTTTTACTTTATCGCCTTCTTTAATCGGCAATTCAACAATCTCCCCGGAAATTTCGGCGGCGATGGCCACCTGACTAACAGGATAAATTTTTCCGCTCGCTGTAACTGTTTCCACTACAGAACGCTTAGCCACCACTTCGGCAGACACCGGAATGCCGGCACCACCACTAAACCAGCCCTTGCTGCTGCCAATGAGGACAATGACAATCAGCACTACTACTATCGCACCAAGTATTTTAATTAAACGCATATTCAGGATTTAGAAGTCAATGGGTTTATCCAAATAGTAATCGATAATTTTCGATTTAAAAATCAAATCATATTTTGCCTGCACCAGTAAGGATTGTGATTGTGCGCGAGCATTAAGGGCATTTGTATACTCGAATGCACTGGCTGTTCCGGCTTTAAACTTTTTTTCTGCAAAATCAAAAGCACTTTCAGATGCAGTAAAACTTTTTTGTGCTGCATTATAAGAAGCCTGTGCAGCAATAACATCATTTACAGCCTGTGTAACCGTTTTGCGCAAATTATTAATGGCAATTTCGCGATTGAGTTGGGTATTTAATATTTGCAAATCCGCATTCTGGCGCGACATCATCACTTGTCCGTTGTTGAATAATGGTATTTGTAAAGAAATACCAACAACCTCCGACAGGTTATTATCTATTTGCTCATTAAACGGTAAAGCTTCAATACCGAATTGCGGATAGGACGCACTGGAATAATTAGTACTCAATTGACCAAACATCGATAAAACGGGATACGCAGGTGCGCCCGCTATTTTTCGGGCATACGCATCACTTTGTAATTGCAGGTCGAAAACCTGAATGCTGGCGCGATGGGTAACTGCATAATCAATTACATCCTGTGCTGAAGGAACCGGTGCATATAAGACCATATCAAAACGCGACACATCCGGATATTGCACCTGAATGTTTTCATTCGGATCTGCCTGAATTAATAATTTCAAATCCAGATAGGTTTGGTTCACTTGATTTTGCGCCTGTATTTGTGTTAACTGGTCTTGTGCCAATTGCGCTTCTATAGCTAATACATTCCCTTCGGGTGCAGCACCCGCCATCACCAGCTTGCGCGTGTCGGATAATTGTGCTTCGGTAGTTGCAATTTTTTGATCGGCAACTTTCAATTGCTCTTCAGCAAACATCACCGCCAGGTAAGCAGCAATCACCTGAAACTGTACATTCTCTATATTGGCCTGGTAATTCATTTTGGCCACTTCCATATCCACACGACTCTTTAAAATCGTATTGGCCACATTACCACCACTAAACAAATTAAGTCCGGCGGTGAGCTGATAGCTGTTTGCCTGAAAGTTATTGGCCAAAGGCAAGTTAGTTACGGGGTCAACCGTATAACCAAAATTCCAGAAATAGGAAGTTCCGGCATTTAAATTGGGTAACAGAAGCAATCTGCTCTGATTAGCCGCCTTATCAGCCAATTCTACACCGGCAGCATTTTGGCGCAATGACAGGTTTTGTTCTGCAGCCAGTTTTACGCAGTCAGGCAGGGTAACCACTCGTTGAGCCGATACCAGGCCCGAAAAAGCTATAAAACAGGCTAAAAATGGGATTTTTAGCATAGCGAAGTAAAGGTAGGGTACATTTTAACGACGTTTGCACTTGTTAAGATATTTTAATGTATACGGTCAGCAAATTTCAGGGCAGCAGATGACCCGTATCTCGGAAACGGGAACAGGCGTGTATTTGATTATTTTTGCAGCATGGGAATCATTCAGGATCCGGATGAATTTTTTATGCAGGAGGCCTTAAAACTGGCCAGAAAGGCTCTAGAAGAAGACGAGGTGCCTGTTGGGGCCATCATCGTATCGGGCACACAAATCATTGCCAAGGCCCACAATCTCGTAGAACGACTCAGCGACCCGACCGCTCATGCCGAAATGCAGGCCATCACCAGCGCCTGCAACCATTTTCAGTCAAAATACCTGAATACCTGCACGCTATATGTAACCCTTGAACCTTGTCCGATGTGCGCAGCAGCAGCACACTGGGCACAAATTGGGCGGGTAGTTTATGGTGCTTCCGACCCTAAAATGGGCTACTCCCGTCACGAACATCTGTTACACCCTCGCACGGAAGTACGTGCCGGCGTTTCGGGAGATATGGCCAAAACTTTGTTACAACAATTTTTCACAGGAAAAAGATAATGGAGCCATCGGCAAGATTAATTCTACGGTTACCGAACTCGTTTTGATTTGATACGTTTTATCTTTACGCGCCTGGCATAACAGGCGATTCATTTATTAACATCTTAAATAAAAAAAATACACATTATGGCATTTCAATTACCGGCATTAGCATATGCCTTCGATGCATTGGAACCACATATCGATGCACGCACCATGGAAATTCATCACGACAAGCACCATGCTGCTTATACCAATAACCTGAACAATGCCATTGCCGGCACGGAATGGGAAAATGCTTCTATCGAAGACATTTTAGCCAACGTAAGCAAAATTGGCATGCCTGTGCGCAATAATGGTGGTGGTTTCTACAACCACAATTTGTTTTGGGAAATCATGGGCCCAAATGGCGGTGGCGCACCAAGCGGTGATATTCTTTCTGCTATTGAAACACATTTAGGCGGCTGGGAAAAATTCAAAGAAACATTTAATGCCGCTGCAACTACCCGTTTTGGCAGTGGATGGGCCTGGTTAATTGTTACCGGCGATAAAAAACTGGCGGTAACTTCTACCCCAAATCAGGATAATTCGCTGATGGATATTGCCGAAGTAAAAGGCACACCAATTCTCGGCTTAGATGTTTGGGAACACGCTTATTATCTAAACTACCAAAACCGTCGACCTGATTATATTTCTGCATTCTGGAATGTCATCAACTGGCAAGCCGTAACCGCAAAATTTAACGCAGCAATGAAGTAAAAAAAAAGAGGCTGTCCGGGGGGACAGCCTCTTTTTTTTGTGAGTGGTGAGTGGTGAGGAGTGAGTGGTGAACGTGAATGGCTTGAGCCTGCCATGAAGTGAAGCTTTTCGCAGTGTAACGAAGAAAAGATTCTACTTCATGGGTGAATGGCTTGGGCCTGCCCTGAAGTGAAGTTTTTCGGCGCGTAGCAGAGAAAAAGTTCTACTTCAGGGTGAATGGTGAGAAAAATACAATGAGGCCTAAGGCCTTAGAATACTGCCTATTCTTTTGAAATTTTACAACCGAAAGAACAATCTCCTGCTCCACCAAAATCCCTGCATTGTCCCACTACTCACTACCCACTACTCACTACCTGATTACGAGGAAAGGAATGAGGAATGAGGAATAAGGAATAAGGAATGAGGAATGAGGAATGAGCTCAGTAGTTAAGTAGCCTTGATACCTGATACTTGATACTTGATACCTGATACTTGATACCTGATACCTGATACCTGATACCTGATACTTGATACCCTCTCCCCGTCTCCCAGTCTTCCCGGCCTCGTGCATTTACCTCGCCTATTTAGCAGCCTTAATCTGCTCCAGCAAAGCCTCAGTTAGTTTAACATCCATACCATCCTGCTTACCTTGTGCTATTGCTTTCTCTGCCCATGTTTCAGCCTGCTTATAATCTTTTGTTTTAAAGAGCAGCGCCGCATAAGTATCCATCGCATTATAATCATCCATATCCTTCAAAAACGGTTCAAACCAGGCTACCGCTTTCTTCAAAACCACAACATCCTCACACCCCTCATAAATAGACCACGCAAGATCATTCACTAAACCCAAACTCACCTCTTCTTTAGCAGCTATCTGTGCATCAAGTAGTTGCGCTAATGAGGCATAATCTTGCAGGGATTGGTAATAATTAATCCGCAAATAAAACACCTCGGCTTCCGGATTCAGCGAGTGCGCACGCAACAAACTTTCAGCTTTAGCAAAATAATCAGGATTCTTTTCCTTAATCGATTTATCGAGATAACTGTATACAATATTATTTACCTTATCAGCAGCTTCAAACTTGTACCGCGATTTATACTCATTCAGATTATTTAAAAAATAATTCGTGTACTTATCATTTAAGGTATACATATATATCACCGACCAAACTGTTTCACTAAACAAATCGCTTTGCTGATCTAACCATACATTCGCATCAACACTGCGGTCGCGCTTCCAGGTAGAATCGTTAGCATCCTTGAAATATTTAATATAAAAATCAGGCCAGGGCATTTCCATTTGCTTATGGTCGATGGCATACACGTTTGTTTGATCCATATCCACCATTTCTTTAAACCCTTTCAAAAATTCCTGTTGGTCAGAATTGTATCCCAGATGTTTCTCCAACAATTCGCCATTCGAATTAAAAAACAATAAAGTGGGATATACATTCACCTTGTATTTACGGGCAAAGGCAACACCCGCGTCATGTTCGCATTCTACTTTGTAGGCAACAAAATGTGTATTGATATAATCAGCCACTTCCTGGTTACCGTGAAACATGGTTTTATCCATCACTTTACAAGGCCCACACCAATAGGTATAAGCATCCACCAGAATCATTTTGCCTTCAGCCTTTGCTTTAGCGCGGACTTCCTCCCAGCTGCCGGTAAAGAAATTGACATCCTGCGCAAAGGCCCACACTGGCATCACAAAAAGAATGAGGAGCATACGGATTTTCATACTGTATAAATTTTAGACAAAGTTAACGATTCGTATGTCAAAACAATTGCTTTTTTTGGCAATTTTTTATCAATTCATTATCGCAGTAGAGCGTCTTGCAGCCGTTATGCTACATTAAGGAATGTTATGTAATTCTGTCAAACTTTGACAGTTATTAACACCTGCACATAAAAGGTTATAACTGGATTAATATCAAACTATCTAATCTAGTAGGGATTAAAAATCAGAACCAGTTAATCGCAATATACAAACCATTTTTGTTATTGATTTAAATGTAAAAATATTATCGCAATAATTTAATACACTTCGACAACTCTCAATTTGATCGCCACGGGAGTTTTCGGAAAGTTTTTATTCTTAGGATTAACGGCGACTAACAAGAATATATAATTTTTTTTATTGAATATTTAGTTTTCTATAATAAAACAACTTTCAAATTACCTAATATTTTATTTATAGTTTTTATTTGAATAAAATATACGCCAGGTGCATTAGCCCCCATAGTTAACGGTATAGTGATCATATCATCAATCAGTGTCCAATAAAATCGATCAACCGTAAATTCCTCTATCATTTGGCCTGATAGATTCCTACATTCTATCTCCAAATATAAAACATCAAATAAATTAAATGCTTCTGCATTAATTTGAATTGTTCCTTCCTGAGTCAAGGGGTTAGGAAAAATTAAAATATCAGGAGAATAAAAAGGGGGGATCGGAATTTCAATATCTGCTGAATCACAACCGATTTCAAGACATCCCAAGCTATCTAATTTAAGCAGCCAAAAATTCTGACTCAGGAAACCCGATTCAAGTAGTGGCTCACCAAAACCAGTTCCTACACAAATTAATTCGCCCGATGCAGTTGCTGTAATATCCCATATATAATTAGGATAAAATTCTTCCTCCGTGTAATACTGCCGCTCCCAAACCGTTTCACCATAATTATTGATTTTTCTAAGAAAAGCATGCTCACTATTAGTCTCTCCCTCATTTAATTTTGATCCGAACACAATTATATTTCCGTCGGCAAGTTCATATTGCGAATAAAGCAAATAAAGGTCATCTGGAAGAAAGTAATTTTTCCATGCATAGGTAAAATCAGCATTTAATTTCGCAAAAAATGTCAGTTTATAAAGATAATACTCATAGGAAGCAATGAAATAACCGTCATCATACAAACCAGGAACACCCCATACCAAGCAATTTATTTCTGACTGGTAAGTTGAAAGGACATTTCCAATGTCATCAACGGATTGAATTGTGTAGCCCACAGGATCGCAATCACTGTCGCCAAAAGCAATCGAAATATTTCCACTTTCACTTAGTTGAAAACAGCGCGAATCTGTCATCGAGCCATCGCCATAGTATTTATTGAAAATTACTCCACCAGTGGTATCAATATTCATTAGTAAAATCCTCGAATATCCTCCGACCATCTTCAACCCATAAATTAATAAAGTTGAATCTGGCATCCATTGAATAGTAAATCCTGCTTCGATACCTGGAAATATAAATTCCGAAAATCGAATTGTATCACCTGTTAGTGGATCAAATGAGCAGAAAAAGACATTTGATTCCTCGTTAGGCTCAATAATCTTGCCACCAGTTATATAAATATTTCCGTTTTTATCCGTTATGGAATTTGAACCTGATGATAAAGACGATGAGTCACTAATAAATGTTCTTCGCCAAATCACATTTCCGTTTAAATCTGTTTTACAAATAAATATGCCTTTTATATACCCATCATCCACAACTAAGCCATTTCCAATTAAATATAAATAGTCTTCAGAAACACTAATTGCGTAAGCCGATTCCTGATTGCCATTAAAATCAATAGTTTTACTAAATGTGGTTTGACAAAACAAAGCATCTACCTTTAACATAAATAAAGGAATAAAATATACATACATTATATATTTAATCGCTTCTCTCACTCTACTACTAAACTTTCGGTCCCAACCAAGCTTTTGTTGCAGATGACTTCAATTAAATATATACCTGATTTTAAATCGGTTAATTCAAGCCAAGTAGTGGATTTCCCTTCACCTTTCTTCCGATTTGAAACAAGACGACCAGTTACATCATATACATTTATTTCAATATCGCAATTTGCCGCTACATTTATTAATTCAATATAAACAATGTCTGATGCAGGATTAGGATAAAGTTTAAATTTTGGTTTGGATGCAAGTCCATTGATATTTACTGTCCTAAACTCAACTTCATCAATAATCGTATCAATGACCTCAGGATAATCTTCAGAATAAGCAAATCTTAAAATATTACCAGCGGTAATACCATTTGTTGATTCCTTTGAATTTAATTTTCTTAAGGATGATTCTTCTTCAGTTGTTAAATCTGAATAGCTTCTACCCTCAATTTTAATATTTAATAAAACTGACATTAACTCTGAAAATTCAACAATATTCGGATCATCTGAATTTAAATTGCTCAGAGAAGCAGCAGCGGATTCATAATCCTCTATACTAAAATATAGAGTTATTAGTCTTTGTTTTGCCCAATCGCTACTTTCAGAAGACAAAACTGCAATTGCCGATTCTGTATCCTTGCTTATTAAGTAAGTGTTAACAGCTTTTTGAATAAGCATAGACTTTTCATTTTCAAGATAGTTAATTTCGATGAGCAACTCTTGCATTGGAGAATATATAGTAACAGGACCTTCTTCAGTCATGATTAAAGCTTCAGAGATCTCTGCGATAACAAGTTCATTTGTGATACCAGCAGTTTCTAGACTTTCTGTAACAATTTCGCTTAGCGGCGCATTACTGCTAAGCACATTTAATAAATCAGAGGTGGTTAATTTTTCAGATGTTTCAATTAACGCTTGTAAGACCTCATCACTTAAATAAGGGCCAATTTCATTTAGTTGCTCAAGAGTGACTTTGCCTTCTTGAATATCTTCCAATAGTGCAGAAGTATTGCCCCCATCAATTTTTGCATAGTCAGCATCAATTAATTCCTGCAAATATACACCTGATTCAATCATCAGCTGCGCTTCTTCTTCCTCTTCGTCACATGGATCGCTTATACCCGATTCACAATCATATTCATCCTGACACTCAATCAGATTGATTGACGAGGAGTAGCATATAGGATCTTCGCCCGATTCATAATGATAATTAAATCCTGAAACACCACTTGCAAGTCTAAAATCTGCATGTGAAATACCGCAATCATGTGTAAATATATTTTTTGCCGGTTGAATAATACATGAGCCTTGATGCGGTATACTACCTGAACTAACAACAATATTGTATTTTGACATTTCTGTAGAAAAATCATTACATCGAATTTGTAATCCATCATTAGTGTTTTGGCATCGTATACCAATTTCCATATCTGCAAAATGGTTTCTATAAATTGCTTCCCCTGAAGTCCCGCTGTTTGCTACAAACATGCCACTATTAGGATCTGAATCTTCTGTAACAGTTCCTGCCGTTGTAAAGGAATTATTTTCAACATGGTAATTTGTTGATCCTTCAAGATATAGCCCATAACAAACTGTTCCTATAAAATCAGGAACTTGAAAATAATTATTAACCATTTCTATATTACCTATGCTCGATATGAGAACTGCCCTTTCATTGTCGTTGAAAGTATTACCATCAATGGTGAGAGGATATATGAAACTAACACCAATAGAGCGCGCTTCGATACCGCGATACAATCCATCAAATGTATTCCCAACCCACTCCTCACATCCGCATGGTTCAAGAGGTGTTATACAGGACCTCAAGACATCATAAGCTGCTTCTTCACTATAGATTCCCTTTCCGCGCTTCCATCCTTTTTTTGTAGCAAGTGGTAAAGTATTTTCAAAAACGTTATCCATAAATAAGACCCCTGTAACATCCCACATACTGACATGCGCAAATGGAATAGCGCCTTCAAACAATGCATCATCGGTAACAAAATTACATCCAATAAATTCACTTACATTTTCATATCCATAAGAAAGAAATTCAGCACTCCTTCTATTATTTCGGAACGTTGAAGCGAGAGCAACGATAATTCCACCATGGTAGTCAGGATTGCTCCAGCCGACTTCATTGTATTTAGAAGTGCTTACTCCATTATGCGAATTTTCAATTATTGAGTTGCCATTAATAAATACTACACCATGATCATCTTCAGAAGCAGGATAGGCCCCGCTTAATACATCGGTTAAAACAGGATGGGCAAGGTCATCATAACCCCATACCTCGATACCTTCCCAAAGTGCTTCACACGCATTGGTAATTGTTGCATTATTAATTTCAAGCCTGCCACCCCGTTCAACAATAAATTTCTTCCCACCTGCCATGGTAATGGTCGCACCAGTGATTGTTAACACAGCATTAGCCTCGATAACTACGTTGGAAATGATATCGTCATTTGTATTCCAAGTTGTGTTTGTGGTAATATGAATATCATCAAACGTATTAATAGGCAAATCTGATTTCCACATCCCTCTTCCAAAACTTGAAGCATAAATATTACCTTCACATTCATCTATGCTCAAATCTGTGATTGGACAATTAGGAAGCCCATTACTAAAAGGTTGCCAATTTAAACCGTCCTCTTTCCAAAAAACACCTTTATCAGTTGCAATAAAGATTCGATTGTTAGTATTCGGTTGGTATACAACTTTATTTGTATAGCATTTGGGTAAATTAGAAGAACCATCAAAGTCTTCAACCCATGTTGTACCTCCATTTGTTGTTTTGAAAATGTTTTTATTTTTAAGAGTAGCTCCTGTAACTGTTCTTTCAAAACCAGTATACGTTATCCAAACCTCATCATCATCATTTGGATTGACAGCTATTGATGATATCTCACTAGTTACGCCAGGTAAATCAGTAGCAGGACTAATATCTGTCCATGTCAATCCACCATCTAGAGACTTAAAAACATTGTAACTAAAATATGCCGTAGGATCAGTCCAAGTAACAGAGGTTTCACATCCCGTCCATGTATTATCACGATCAACTATGCAAGGTGTTCCTCCCACTAGTTCTGTATAGTAGCCTTGCGTTGCTATATATATCTTGTCTGGATCTTGTTCTGATAAACCAATAGCTAGAACATAATTAACAGTTCCATTTTGGTGGGTGTAATTTGCAAGCGAAGTCAATCCGACTGGTAGAGAAGTTGTAGGAGTCTCATAATCATGTTCGTAGACTTTTAAAACATCATCACCAACATAAATTAATGAATTATCAAAGCTAGAAATTTCTATTGGCACTATAATGTTTCCACCTGCATCAACTATAGAAGATGATTGCGCTGACACACCGGCATCGGCTGAGGCATGAAAGGAAGGGTTCAAATAATCATCATAAAACATATAGTTAGAATTTGTTGGGTCAATTTCGCAATCCGATCCGTCTCCTCCAACAGAAGTCCAATACCAAGCGTTTCCTCTAAAAACCATTGATGCATTGTCTTGAGTTCCCCCAATAATTCTGTTATCGGTTTCAGAGGAAGCAACGGAATGAAATTGAACTACACTAACGTCTTTGTTAATAAATGAGAAGGATGGTGAGGAAGTGGTGCTCTTATAAGCACCCCCATCAGTACCTGCGAAAATTGTATATTGATTTGAACCACTATACTCTGGGACAAATAACGCCTTTATATCAGCATGAATTGATGAATAGTGAGTTAGGGTAATCGGCTCAGTAAGGGAATTTGCGTAATAAATCTTTTCAGAACTTCCTCCGAACCATATTTTATTGAAATTATATCCTACTTCAAAAGAGTGATTATAACGCCCTATATAAATTGTCGATGACATAGACTTATTATTAATTGATGTAGCTAGTCCATCCGTACTTACGAATAATTCTTTTCCTCCTCCTGCCGATTCATTATTTGTTGCTACTGCAACCCAATTGTCATAAGTAGAACTTGAACCAACTGGAGCGGTTTCTATTAAAATAAATGACTTATCTGATGAAGCGTCAATATTTAATCCTGTTAATTTACTTGTAACATCAGTCCATGTGCTTCCAAAATCAGTTGACTTATACAAGCGATGACTTGATAAATAGACTGTATTTGCATCACCAGGACTCACTTCCATATCAAAAAAGAATTTATCAGAAATATTTGAGGAGGACACTTCTACCCAAGTTGCACCATAGTCTGTGCTGCGATACAATCTTCCCCAATTATTAGTATTAGATCCGTCACCAACTGGTTTCCTAACTGCAGCAAGCACTTTACTAGCATCATCTCTGTTGATTATTATTTTGGCAATTTGAACTGTATTTTCCTTGTCGGAAACTGAACCAGGAGCACCAGGATTCATTATTGATTGCCATGACAAAACCTGCGTCCAATTTGCGCCTCCATCTGTTGTTTTATAAATTCCTGAACTAGTAGCTCTTCTGTCAGATTCGAAAGCATCCAAATAGTGAATTGCATAACCACTTCCTGTTCCAATCAAAATATCCTCTGAAGTAGTGCCACTATTTGGATCAACTGCAATCGCTGCAACTCCTATTCTTTCAAGCTCATCTGTATTTAAAAGTTCTGCAGAATTACCGGATTCATCGCGTTTCCATAATCCACCCGACTCACCACCAAAGTATATTATATCATTATTGGCAGGATTTTCAGCGAATGAAATTATCCTTCCCTGATAGTCAGTTCCACCAGCGGTACTTCCAAATGGTCCTAATGGAATCCAACTACCAGTATATGTTTGAGCTTGTGATAAAGTATAAATCAAAGTAAAAAATATTACTATGCTGTGTTTTGGGAAATTTTTCATAAAAAGGATTTTTTAGGTATTAGTTAAATTATTCTTTCAATGCTTTGAATGTGTATGAATTTGTAGAATTTTTTAATAATAAAATGTAAAAACCTGGTTCCAAAAATTTAGGTGTAGTTATTATATAACTGGGTGAAAGTTTAGTTGAATAGACCAATATGCCGTTTACATTATAAAATTGAACCTCACTTATAGAACTTAATATGTTTTGATCACCATTTATAAAAATTAAGTCGTCTATTGGATTGGGATAAATAAATATTGATTCTAATCCAAGGTTTATTAACGATATAGGATCTTGTTCAATCAAAATTGTATCACAGTCATACCAATCTTCTAATTCGCTGTATAGTAAATTTCCAGATTCTTTGTAACAAATTAATTTTCTATAACTCGGTAATTCAAAAGCATCATGAGGCCCAAGCTGAATTCCATTGGTGCTTCCAATCCCCTCTATCCAAAATGTTGAATCTGGTGTGAAGTCATTTGTATAACTAATTTGTATTCGCTTCCGGTAATTACCATCAATAAACACAGAATCGATAGCTGATACACTTGCATCAGGATAATCTAAAAATTCAATTGAATGGGAAGCGGAAGCACCAACCAATAAATTAAAATCATATAATAGAGTATCCTTACGGGTTACTCCATCATCATAAAGCGTGTAAACCTTCTTAGTAAAAGTATCATCTCTAAATAAGGAAAAAACTCCAGTACCGGATTTATACTTTATATAAATTTTACTATCAATTATACTATCTCCTCCAGCCTGAAATTTTTGAACATGATAGGTAGTATCGAATGGTTCAAAAGTTTCATTACCAAAAATTAATGACCACTCGGAATTTTCGTGAGGAAATGGATGATAAGTCGCCGACTGAGAATATGCAAATGAGGAAAGAAACAAAAAAAATACTATGTGGAAAATTGTTTTCATAGTTCAGCTTATTTCCAAATATAGCAATTTTTACAAATATACTAATTATTGCCTGCTAGGATTGGGAACTTTTTTACACAAATATTGCAGATTATTGTGACATGGCAGAAGTCGAAAATAATGGCCTAGAGTGCCCAAATCTAAGCCTTTGAGGTTTAGACTGCCAATTACGCGCAAATAGACACCATTTGTACGGATTAGCAAGTATGGAAACCCATACCTGTATACTGATCACAGAATCTAAACCACTAACCGCTTAACCCGCTTATATTCGAATATACTCGCTTAAACATTAACCTGAATATGGCAGACATGCTAATTTTGTCTGAAATTATCCCTTAATGCCAAATACTATTCTTAAACGCTATTTCGGTTATGATACCTTCCGCGATCAACAGGAAGAAATCATTCACCACGTTTGCCAGGGTAATCATACCCTCGTGGTGATGCCTACCGGTGGCGGGAAATCACTCTGTTATCAGCTGCCGGCACTTATGCTCGAAGGCCTCACCATCGTTGTGTCGCCACTCATTGCCCTGATGAAAGATCAGGTGGATGCACTCGTTAATATGGGTATACGCGCCGTGGCACTCAACAGCTCCCTTTCTGCCGAAGAACAACGCGCTACCATGAACAGTATCGCAGCCGGTGAAATCACCTTGTTATATATTGCCCCGGAAAGACTCATGAGCGATCAGGGGCGACTGCTTGAAACCCTCAGCAATTATAAAATCGCACTCATTGCTATTGATGAAGCGCATTGTGTGAGTATGTGGGGTCACGATTTCAGACCGGAATATTTGCAGTTAGGCAAAATCAGAGCCTTATTACCACAAGTACCGGTTATCGCACTTACTGCCAGTGCGGATGACATGACGCGGAAAGATATTGTGCAGAAACTCGGCATACCGGAGGCACGTGTGTTTATGTCGAGCTTTAATCGCAGTAATATTCATTATTATATCGAACAAAAACGCGACGCCTATTCTGCCATCGTTAATTATATTGCAGAACACCCGCAACAATCAGGTATTATTTATACACTCAGCAGAGCTAATGCCGAAATGCTGGCGCAGCGACTGCAAGACGACGGTTTCGATGCTGCTTATTATCATGCCGGCATGGATGCAAACGCACGCAATACGGTGCAGGAAGCTTTTAAAAAAGATACCATTCGCATCATGGTAGCCACCATCGCCTTTGGTATGGGTATCGATAAACCGGATGTGCGATTTGTACTGCATTACAATATTCCCAAAAACATAGAATCCTATTACCAGGAAACCGGTAGGGCCGGTCGCGACGGACTGAAAAGCGATGCCATTCTCTATTA
This sequence comes from Bacteroidota bacterium, assembly GCA_029571985.1. Classification (GTDB taxonomy): domain Bacteria; phylum Bacteroidota; class Bacteroidia; order Chitinophagales; family BACL12; genus UBA7236. The sequence continues at coordinate 47,572 of JAKQVC010000036.1, forward strand.
TTCATATGGAGATGTGATTACCATGCGCCGCTTTACTGAAGTTGAAAATAATCCGGAACGCAGTGAAATTATGTTGCAGAAACTGGCACAAATGGACCGCTTCTGCAATGCCAATATCTGCCGGCGAAAAATGCTGCTCGAATATTTCGGCGAAACCTACACAGTCGAAAATTGTGGCAGCTGCGATTTCTGTTTAAGTAAACGCATTTCCTTCGAAGGCACCATTATCGCCCAAAAAGCCCTGAGTGCCGTAGTGCGCACTGAAGAACGATTCGGCATCGGCTATCTCATTGATTTTCTGAGGGGAAGTCGCAGTGAAAAAATCTGGAAACAACACAAACAATTTAAAACCTACGGCATAGGTGCAGATATTTCTAAAGAAAAATGGCAGCAATATTTTCAGGAATTGCTCGATCAGAAATTATTGCGACGTGAAAATGCAGGCACTTATCCGCGCATCACCATTACCGAAAAAGGAAAACGTGTATTAGCCGGCGCTGAAGAAGTATTATTTACTCTCACCGAAGAGCGTGTGGCTGTTGATGAAAAGAAACTGCTCGAATACGACAATCAATTATTTGAATTATTACGCAGCCTCCGCACGCGCATTGCGTATCGCGAAGCAATTCCGCCTTATATGGTGGTGGGAGATGTTAGTTTGCAGGAACTCGCCGGATATCTGCCTTTACACAAAACAGATTTAATCCATATCAATGGCTTTGGCGAAATGAAAATTGCCCGCTATGGCGAACAGTTTCTGGATGTAATTCGCAAATACGCAAAAGAGCATCAATTGGTATCGCAAATATCAAAAAAGAAATCGGCTAAACCGGCTGTTAAAGCCAGACCAAAAGCACCTGAAGGACTGAACGCCTCCGAACGCATGACACTCGACATGTTTCTGGGCGGCAAATCAGTTGGCGAAATTGCCGCCATCCGGGAATTACATTACAACACCATCGAATCTCACCTGATTAGTGCCATCGCCGCAAAGGAAATGTCTATTGAAAAATTATTGCCAAAGGATAAAATCAAACGCATTCGCGAAGTAGTGTTGCAACATACAGATGCAAGACTCGCCGAATTAAAATCGAAACTCGAGGATGATATTTCCTACAATGAAATTAAAGCCGTTTTAACCGATGTGCAATCGCACGGATAAAATCGCTATACAATTTGTATAAGCTGCTTTAACAAGTCGATGGCTGCATCAGCAATAACAGTTCCAGGACCAAATATGCCTGACACACCGGCTTCCTGCAGGAAGTCGTAATCCTGTTGTGGAATTACACCACCCACAACCACCAGCATATCTGACCTGCCCTGTTCGCGCAATAAAGAAATCACTTTTGGCACCAGCGTTTTATGACCTGCCGCTAAGGATGAAATACCAATAATATGTACATCATTTTCAATAGCCTGCTTTACAGCTTCTTCCGGTGTTAAAAATAAAGGCGATATATCTACATCAAACCCCATATCAGCAAATGCAGTGGCAATTACTTTTGCGCCGCGGTCATGACCATCCTGCCCTAATTTCGCAATTAAAATACGTGGTCGTCTGCCGGCTTTCATCGCCACCTGATCACTCAAAGCGCGTGCTTCCTGAAAATTGTCGTTGTCCATAACTTCTTTTTGATAAACCCCTGAAATGGAACGCGTTTCTGCAACAAAACGACCAAAGGCCACTTCCATCGCATCGCTGATTTCTCCTAAGGTTGCGCGCAACCTCGCTGCCTCAACAGCCAATGCCAGTAAATTACCGGTTCCGTTTTGCGCACTTGCCGTAATATTGGATAAAGCCTGTGTAACAGCCGCTGCATTTCGGCCTGCGCGCACTTGTTGCAATCGGTCAATTTGCGCCTGACGCACGGCACTGTTATCTACTTCTAAAATCTCAAAGGATGCGGTGTCCTGCGTTACAAATGCATTCAATCCAACAATTACATCTGCACCATTATCAATACGTCCCTGTTTTTTCGCGGCCGCTTCTTCGATACGCATTTTTGGAATACCTGATTCAATGGCTTTTTGCATACCGCCCAGCGACTCAACCTCTGCAATTAATGCGCGGGCATCCTGAATTAATTGTGCCGTGCGCGCCTCTACAATATAACTGCCTCCCCAGGGATCAACCGTATCACAAATACCGGTTTCTTTTTGCAGATAGAGTTGTGTGTTCCGTGCAATACGCGCCGAAAAATCGGTAGGTAAGGCAATGGCCTCATCAAAACTATTGGTATGTAAACTTTGCGTACCACCTAATGCTGCAGCCAAAGCTTCTATACAGGTGCGTGCCACATTATTAAAGGGTTGTTGTTCGGTTAAACTCCATCCACTCGTTTGACAATGCGTGCGCAACATACCCGACTTCGGATTTTTTGGTGAAAATTGCTGCATCAATTCATACCATAATACACGCGCTGCACGCAACTTGGCAATTTCCGTAAAATGATCCATGCCGATACCGAAGAAAAAAGATAATCTCGGCGCAAAATCATCCACATGCATACCGGCTGCAATGCCCGTGCGCACATATTCAATACCATCAGCTAATGTATATGCTAATTCAATTTCAGGCGTTGCACCTGCTTCCTGCATATGATAGCCCGAAATAGAAATAGAATTGAATTTGGGCATTTCCTTTGCACAATACTGAAAAATATCTGCCACAATACGCATACTGCCCGCAGGCGGATAGATGTATGTATTGCGCACCATAAATTCTTTCAGAATATCATTCTGAATAGTACCCGATAATTGTTTTGGCAGAACACCCTGCTCTTCCGCAGCAACAATATAAAATGCCATAATCGGAATAACGGCACCATTCATCGTCATACTCACACTCATTTGATCAAGCGGAATCTGATCAAATAATATTTTCATATCCTCCACGGTATCAATCGCAACACCGGCCATACCCACATCACCAAATACACGCGGATTATCCGAATCATACCCGCGATGTGTAGCTAAATCAAATGCCACACTCAAACCTTTTTGTCCCGCCGCTAAATTCTTCCGGTAAAATGCATTCGATGCCTCAGCAGTAGAAAATCCGGCGTACTGCCTGATGGTCCAGGGCTGCATCACATACATCGTCGAATAAGGTCCGCGCAAAAAAGGTGCAAATCCCGGCATACTTTCAGCTATAGGCGTATAGGCTGCATCAGGTTCCGGATGAAATCCCGTTATCGGAAAGTGTTGATATACATGTTTCGAAAAATCTCTCTTTGCCATACTCACGATTTTTGGGATTCAATAAATGCAGTCCACGCCTGTTCACCCATTTCGCGGGTGAGTGATTCGATATAATAACTGCCATTAGCTGCGTCGCGGTTTTTATCTAAATAACTTTCATACCGCAATAAATTATGCACGTTGGCGGCAAGTCGCAAACCGTGTTCATCCATCGGTAATTCCGTATCATAAACCGGTAAACTGATTGCATCAGCGCCACCTAAAATAGCACTCATAGCAGCTGTTGTTGTTCTCAATAAATTGGTATGTTTATCCTCAGTGGTAAAACTATTGGTTGAAATGGCACCGTGGATATATGGGTTCGGAATAAAATCAATGTCCGGTACGTACACCTGAACAATATTTTGCCACAAAATTTTAAATGCACGCAACTTCGCGATTTCAAAAAAATAATTCGTTCCAATACCAAATCGGAAAGTAATTAATTGAATGAGTTCATGCAAAGGCACATTGCGCGATTCCATGGCATCCAGATAAGCAGCAGTGCGCTGCAAACAAACCACCAATTGCTGCACGCATGTTCCCTGCGCCTCCGCAATATCCTGCACATCCACTTTAATTAACCTGCAATCCTGCAAATACCCACTGAATCGCAAACAAGCCTGTGCCAGTTCATGCATTTGTTTACCGGCATCTTCAGGTTTGCCGTGTTGTGCCCAATGCTTCAGCGGATCAAATTCGATCGCCTGCACCAATCTGTCGCGCTCACCTAAAAAACCGATACGTTCGCGCCAATGATCCACCATCACCTCATCCAGATTTCCGGTGATATCAAAATAAAAATTTACCGGAGCAGATAATTTTCTGATTTCATTAATAATATGATCCCAATCCGCATCCTGTGCCACACGAATCCGCATATCGGCAATACCGCGATTACGCGTCATAGCCACCAGCATATTCAAATCAGTTTCGGCGCTGAGGGTAAATTCTTCTACCATACTCCAGGCCAAATGCTGACCGCCGGCATCGGATATCGCCTCCAGTATGTCCGGATCCACATCCTCTAAAAATTCGGTATTCGGGTCATCGGCAAATTCAGGCAGTGCCTCAACCGTGTATAAAGGCTCTACAGCTATGCCTTCGCGTTCATGAATCAACTTGTCGGCAAAATCAGCTCCCTTCAGGTCTTTGTTCACCTGTTCCAGCCAATCAGCCTTACTGATTTCAGGCAAATGGTTCAAAGAATCATTCATGGTTCAAAGGTATGAAATGCGCTTGGTGGGAAGGCCGTATATTTGCGGAAAATTCTGTGTAATGCTACTGGAAAACCTGCTAACGGAGATTAAAGACAATATCCTCTACATCACCATCAACCGCCCCAAAAACCTGAATGCCCTCAACATCAAAACCATTGTTGAACTCGACGAGGTATTTGAGGAATACATGTATAACGACGATGTAAAAGGTGTGATCATCACCGGTTCGGGCGAAAAATCGTTCGTTGCCGGTGCCGATATCAGCGAGTTTGCCGATTTTACACCTGAACAAGGCCGCACCATGAGCGAAAACGGTCACGACACTTTCGATAAAATTGAAAACTATAATAAACCTGTAATTGCAGCTATCAACGGCTATGCACTGGGCGGTGGCTGCGAATTGGCCATGGCCTGTCATGTGCGTGTGGCCAGCGAAAACGCCATCTTCGGCCAACCGGAAGTAAACCTCGGCATCATTCCGGGCTACGGCGGCACCCAACGCCTCATCGAATTAATCGGCAAAGGAAAGGCCATCGAATTACTGATGACCGGCGACAGTATCAATGCCGCACTGGCCAAAGAATTGGGGCTGGTCAATTATGTGGTTCCGCAAACCGAATTAATGGGTAAATGCGAGGAATTACTCAAAAAAATTATCACAAAAGGCCCTGTTGCCGTAAACAAAGTTATCCAGTGTGTAAACGCCCATTTCCGCAGCGGCGGTTATGTGGGCGACAGCTATCAGACCGAGATTACACAGTTCGGTCAGTGCATGGAAACAGAAGATTTTACCGAAGGCACCAGCGCATTCCTCAACAAAAGGAAGCCGGAGTTTAAGGGGAAATAATGGCCGTGTTCACCGTTATCACAGGGCTGTAAGGTTCCTGTACGCCGGGTCTCCTTTCAGGGCTGACTCTGCTTCTATCCAGCAGTATCCCATCACCAACAGGCGCACAGGTGCATCAAAATGCTCGTCCCGAACATCCGTTTACGGCGCCATCAGCTATTTTTCGAACAAAATTTCAGCTTCGTATTTCCTTGTATGTCAGTTGTATAGAAAAATATTCGCTATTTTTCGACCATGCAACTTACCTGGCATCAATTACATCAGCTCATTCACCGGATGCACCGAAACGAAAAGGGCTATTTCCGCAAGCAGCAGGAGGGTTTTGGTGGCGGAGCAGATGCCCTTTACGTCCGTTTATTTAACCTCCTCGAGCAGCATACCGAAGTAGATACGGATAGCATTAAAAAACAGCTTGGACCAAAAGCAAATCCAACTGCGGTGCGCAACCACCTCGCCCGCCAAATCACCAAGTCGTTGCGCAATTACCATCTGGATAATGAGCCCCACATGCAACTGCGCGAAATGATGGATCAGGTAGATATTCTGGAAAAACGCGGACTCGCCGAAGCTGCCATTACGCTCACAAATCAGGCATTGGAAATTGCCGAAAAAAATAATTGGCTGCCCTATGAAATATTATTGCTGAACAGAAAACGCGCACTCATTAATTTATTGCCCGAAGCTGAACGTGCCACAACTGCAGCTGAATTATATCAAAAAACATTACAGGCAGGAAACACCTTCGACATCAATACGCGCGTGAGCTACACACACGGACGCATTGCTGCCTATGTAAATACGCATTATCCATTACGCGATGCTGCAATTAAATCAGAAGTAAATGCCCTCATTGAAGAAATGCATCTGATGTTGCAACGCGAGGGCATCAGTCCTGTTGCTGTTTCCACCATACATGGAACACTCGCACTTGCTCATCGCTTAAAGGCAGATTTTAATACCGCCATCCACCACCAGCGCGAAAGCATGAAAGCCTTCGATACGCCCGACATGATTAAAACAAAAACACGTCAATATTATGCTGCCTGGTATAATTTAATTGCCTTATATACACTCAATGGTAATTTCGATGAAGCCTTTCCATTAACGCGTCAATTACTTACCCTGCCTACATTTGCGCAGGGTGATGCCCAATTTGTAGAAGCAATTTATTGTCATCAGCTATTGGCCTGCCGACTCGGAAATAAATCAACGCTCACACCGGATGAACGTGCAACCATCCAATCTTTTATTCAAACCCCTCCACTGTTAAAAGGTGTATATGAAGAGGCATTATATAAATATGCCTGTATATTATTTACATCGGGCGATGTGACAGCCTGTTTAAACATCATCGGCAAATTGCGGGATGAATTTGCAACACATACACTTATCTCTCTGCATATTCATATTCGACTCTTAGAAGTATTAGCACATTATAGCTTGCAGCACCATCAATTGTTACCTTCTTTAATTCGCAGCACGTATCGGCTGATGTTGAAAAAAGCACTCACCTTCAGGTTTGAACATGAATTATTATTGTTGTTTAAAAAATTGGTATTTGCAGCAGACGTACACGATCGCAACACCCTGATGCAACATACCTTACAATCGTTCCAACACACCGCCGCCGACCCTTACGAAAAAGCTGCCATGCTCAACTATTTCGACTATGCGCAATGGATGCGCAACAGTATAAACGCCAAATATTGAGCACGATTTTTGCATATCTTCGTTGCCATGAGAATAGCACTCATACTTACAGCCCTCTGCTTCAGCCTGGTTACACAAGCACAGGTAAATGCAGTAAAACCATTTAAATCGGTAGTCATCGGCAATCAGGAATGGATGACGCTCAATTGGGATTATAAAACACCCAAGAGTTTCTTCTATAATAACGACAGCACCATCGACAGTAAATATGGTCGACTGTATTACTATTCAAATGCCTTAGCCGCTGCGCCGCCGGGATGGCATTTACCTACACTCGATGAGTACTATGAACTCATCAACTATTTAGGCGGCATCAACAAGGCCGGCCCGCTGATGCTGAGCACCGACACCATTGGTTTGAACTTGCTATGCGGCGGCTATAAATCAGCCAATATCAGCGCCGACAATAGTGATATGTTCGGCTTTCTGGATGTATACGCTTTTTACTGGACAGCCACACCTGACGGAGAACAAACAGCTTATGCGGTTCGCATATTACCAGCCTCCGGCGAAATTGAAATCAACACGTTTCGTCGTGCAAATGGTTTTTCTGTACGGTATGTGAAGGATAAAAGTCCTGCAAATACACCCGCTGAAAAGAAGGAATAATGCCCTGATGCAGCTTAAAGCCAATGGCATTTAGTCACGTTTTTCAAAACAACCGGAGTAATTAGCGATGCAGGCAGCATATATCTGTATTGGCAAACGGCTTACCTTTGTGAGCCTTGAGGTTTAGTATTTCTGTCATATTACTCGTTACTTTATCATTCCAGATTAACGCACATCTGTGGACTATCCTTACCTTTCATTTACAACAGGAATACATCGCAAAAAACTTATGCGTTAACCGGGAAGTTGTTGCCTCTACCTGTGAAGGACATTGTTATCTCACCAAAGAATTGGAAAAAAATACCAAACAGGAAGGAAAAACGGCACAGGTTAAAGTAAGGGATGCACAACCTTATTGTATCACGGGTCTGCTCCTATCGCCAAGAACCTTTAGTGCACGTGCACATGCCGCCAACCTGCCACCTGTATTCCGGGTAAATACCTCCCTACAGTTTTCGGCTATTGACCACCCGCCCGAGTGTTGATTCACCAACAATCGCGTGAGCGCCCATGCTGCTTATACAACCCGTTTTGTGTATCACCTGCACAGGTAATGCTATAATGTTCATCGGGTAATTGGCAAACACAGCTCATGCTTTCAATGAGTGTTTCTAAATCAATCCATAAATTGTATTTATGCATACAACAGACATATCTGTATGCGCCATTGGTTTATTTGGAGATTCAATCAGTCATTTTTGGATAAGTAACTTAGCCGGAATTACTGACCAATATCCACACCTGAAAAAACCCCATAAACAAACATTCTATTCGCTCATTTGTGCAGCGGATGCAGAAGGCGTGGTGGTTATCGACAACGAAACCGTTCAGGTAGAATCATCCAAAGTAATCGTTATTAAACCGGGATGCATCAGTCAACTTACAATAAACAAAAATGCTGTCGGAAAAATAATCTGCTTTACAGAAGATTTTTTCTCCTTGCGTTATAATAATAATATGCTCATGCAATTTTCCTTTCTCACCAGAGAGGCAAAAAGCGGTATTTATCTGACCGATAGTCAATTAGCAAAATGGCACGAATTCAGCAATTACATGCAAACCGAATTCGATGAACAAAAGCGCGATGCACAAATGGTATTGCGCTCTTACCTGAATGTTTTGCTGTTTGAACTGGAGCGTTCTTATAATCCGGGCGGACAAAGCAAAAAAATGAGTCCTCAAATGAAAAAAATTCATGAATTCGAGGCCCTCATTGAAAAACATTATCAAACTAAAAAGCTGCCTTCCGAATACGCGGTCATATTATTAGTAACGCCGAATTATCTGAATAAAATCTGCAGACAAGAATTAGGACAAACCGCCGGCGAAATCATCAGAAGGCGCATATCCATTGAGGCTCAGCGTCTGTTGCATTATACCACACATAGTGTAAGTGAAATTTCTGCCATGCTGGGATTTGATAATGCATCCTACTTCACCACCTTTTTTAAAAAGCAAACCGGACAGGCACCGGAAAAATTCAGAAATAACAAATCAACCTAATACACGATGCTGAAAAGTCAGTGTGCAAGTGAGTCCGCCGTACGGCGGATTTGAGTGTGAAAATGTGCAAGTGAAAATGCAAATAAATTAAGCGTCACCTTTCACTTCAACCGACACTTTTTATTAAAACAAAAATTAAGCTCCCTCTCTACGACGACAGGAGTGGAGAGGGCGGGGGGTGAGGAAAGGAAAATCGCAAAGAGATAAACATTCAACCAGCAAAGCTCAATAAAACAAAAAGTAAGCTCCCTCTCTACGACGACAGGAGTGGAGAGGGCGGGGGGTGAGGAAAGGAAAATGCAAATTAAAGACAGATGATTTCATGAAATGCAAATGTGTCCACCGTACGGCGGATGTCCACCAAACGGCAAATTAGTGTGAAAATGTGCAAATGAAAATGCAAAAAAATTAAGCGTCAAATACCACTTCAACCTACACTTTTTTTTAAAACAAAAATTAAGCTCCCTCTCTACGACGACAGGAGTGGAGAGGGCGGGGGGTGAGGAAAGGAAAATCGCAAAGAGATAAACATTCAACCAGCAAAGCTCAATAAAACAAAAAGTAAGCTCCCTCT
>JAKQVC010000109.1 GCA_029571985.1 Bacteroidota bacterium
TGCCTAAGCGCAGCCTAAGGAGATAAAAAAGTTTATTATTAATACACAAACAAAGATTAATACTAACATTTAAAATTTTCAATAGATGAAAACATTCAGAACATTTTTTGTAATTATAGCGCTATTTACAGCCTATTCAATCCACGCGCAAGTATCTATCAGCAGCGACGGCAGCGACCCCGATTCCTCTGCTATGCTTGATGTAAAAAGTACTAATTTAGGTTTGCTAATTCCCCGGATGACTACCGCCCAGCGGGATGCAATAACCAATCCTGCCGAAGGGCTGTTGATTTTTAACACAACCACGCAATGTTTTGAAGCATATAGCGCGCAAGATATGCAATGGTATTCTTTTGGGTGTATCGGATCTTATCCTCCCGGCACTGTCCATTGTAATGTACCGCCTACAGTAATAGTAGATGTAACCTCCACCACTACAGGAAAAACCTGGATGGACAGAAACCTTGGAGCCTCTCAGGCGGCTACAAGTAGTACAGATGTACTCTCCTATGGCGATTTGTACCAATGGGGGCGTTTTGCGGACGGGCATCAGTGTAGAACCTCTGGAACAATCTCTACTTTAAGCTCATGCAATGCACCCGAGCATGACAAGTTTATTCTTGCGCCTAATAGCCCTTATGACTGGCGAAGCCCGCAAAACGATAGTCTATGGAAGGGCATAAATGGTATAAATGATATAAATAACCCCTGCCCAAGCGGCTATCGCATACCAACAGATCCAGAATTGTTCAATGAACAAACAAATTGGAGTCCTAAAAACGCAGCCGGCGCTTTTGCCTCTCCACTTAAATTGCCCGCGGCAGGTAATCGCAAACATAGCGATGGTTTGTTCGACCAAGTGGGAACCACAGGCACCTATTGGTCAAGTACCGTACATAATACCAATGCGTATTGCCTGTTCTTCGACAATACCAGTGTTAGTGCGAAAAGATTATACCGGGCGCACGGACACTCTGTGCGTTGTATTAAGGATTGATAACTTGCTATGCCATCCCTTTAGAGTGGCAGGGTAAAATTGTTTTATAGTGAAAAAAATAATTATCACACTGACGAATCTGCTCCTCATTACATCAGTTTGGTCGCAGAACACGCTAACAGGCGCTTT
>JAKQVC010000112.1 GCA_029571985.1 Bacteroidota bacterium
AGAGGCCGGTTATAAAGGCTGTATCGGTGATATCACCTTTTACAAATGTATAATTTGATGCGGATTCAATATCACGCAAATTCGACAAATTACCGGCGTAGGTAAGTTTGTCGAGGTTAACGATGTTATAGTGCGGATATTTATTTACCAATAAACGCACTACATGAGAACCGATAAATCCGGCGCCGCCAGTTACGAGAAGTGTTTTTTGTGTTGTCATAAACTCCAATAGTTCAGGGTTGATATTTTATTTCTGAAAACCCCTTTTATATCAATAAAAATACAATTTTCTGCTGCCAGCGCAACAAAATCTGATTCCTGTTTGCGCACATATTCTGCATGTGGAACTGCAAGAATGATGGCATCGTATACATGTTCAATCGATTCGCTGATGTGAAATCCATACTCATGAAAAACTTCAGCGTCATCAGCCTTCGGGTCAGTAACATCTACATGTAATCCAAAGCTGAGTAATTCGTTCACCAGATCTGCCACTTTTGAGTTTCGGATATCATGCACATTTTCTTTGAACGTGATTCCGAGCACAAGTATTTTAGAGTCGGTCAGATTTTTACCGGAGGCTATTAATTGTTGGATACAACGCTTGGCTACGTAATAGGCCATCGAATCATTTACCTTTCTACCGCTCAATATAACGGTTGGTTCGTAGTCTAACTCCAGGGCTTTGTAGGTCAGGTAATACGGGTCAACACCTATACAATGGCCGCCAACCAATCCCGGCGAATATTTATGAAAATTCCATTTAGTTCCCGCTGCTTCCAACACCTCATAGGTATTCACCTGCATGCGATCCAGGATAATGGATAATTCGTTCATGAGTGCGATGTTCAGGTCGCGCTGGGTGTTTTCCAGGATTTTGGCAGCCTCTGCCACTTTAATGGAGGAAGCCCTGAACACACCAGCTTCCACTACAGAACTATAAATCTGACTGATTTCTTCGAGCGATTCCTTGTCACTACCGGAAACGATTTTAATGACATTACGCAGGGTATGCAATTCGTCGCCCGGATTAATACGTTCAGGTGAGTAACCTAATTTAAAATCTGTATTCACCTGCAGGCCTGACATTTCTTCGAGAATCGGAAGACAAATTTCTTCTGTGCATCCTGGATACACGGTGCTTTCGTAAATTACATAATCGCCTTTTTTCAGGCAGGATGCCACGGTGGCTGTTGCTGCGCGCAACATGGACAAATCAGGCACTTTATGTTCATCAACCGGAGTAGGCACCGCCACTATAAAAAACTGACATGCTTTTAACTGGTCTGTATCGGTTGTAAAATGTACGCTAGAATCTGCAATGGAAGCGTCCGGTAATTCTGTATCAGGATTGATGCCCTCTTTCAGCAGTGTAATTAAATGTGTATTTACATCAAATCCAACCACCCTGAATAATTTCCCGAATTCAATAGCCAGAGGTAGTCCGACATAACCGAGACCGATTACGGCAATTTGCGCTTCTTTATTTTTTAAGGTCAGGAACATGGGTAATTGTACTTATGGAATGTGTGGTTGGTCGAATTATACCTGCATAAATCCCTTGATAGCATCGCAAACAAATTGTATTTGTTCGGCGTCTAATTCAGTATGCATGGGTAATGACAGTACTTCACGGGCTACCAATTCGCTCATGGGGAAATTGCCTTCCTGATAACCATAAATTTTATAGGCATCACTTAAATGCAGTGGAACAGGGTAATAAATCATGGACGGAATTCCCAAAGTTTGCAAATGATCCTTTAAAGCATCGCGTTTTGCTTCAACCCGGATGGTATATTGATGAAAAACATGTTGGGCGTTAGGTGCGCGATAAGGGATGGTGATACCCTGGATATCTTTCAACAGTTGATCATATTGATCAGCTGCAGCACGACGCTGTTCATTATAGGTGTCGAGATGTTGCAGTTTCACATGCAGAATGGCTGCCTGCATACTATCTAAACGGGAATTGACCCCAATGGCATCATAATAATATTTACGTGATGAACCATGATCACAAATAATTCTAATCTTTTGTGCGAGTGCATCATCTGTCGTAAAAATGGCACCTCCATCTCCATAACCACCTAAATTTTTTGTCGGATAAAATGAAGTGGTGGCCATTTGACCAATAGTTCCGGTTTTCTTAACGGTTCCGTCAGGGAAGGTATACGTACCGCCGATAGCCTGGGCATTATCTTCTATTACCGTAATGCCATATTCGTTAGCTACTTCCATAATGGGAGCCATATCAGCCGACTGACCGAATAAGTGCACCGGAATTATGGCTTTTGTGCGCGGGGTA
>JAKQVC010000147.1 GCA_029571985.1 Bacteroidota bacterium
TGGATCGCCAGTATAGGAGAATGCTGCGAGTGGAGGTGTAACTGCGATAATTTCATCACACACGGTTGCATATCCGTAAACATTAAACCCGGTTAAACAAACGGTATAAACACCTTCAGCGTACACATGTGTTGGGTCTTCTAACGTAGAAGTACCACCATCACCAAAATCCCATGCATATGATTCTGCATCAAAACTTAAATTAGTAAATGTTGCATTGAATGCAGGACCTGCAGGTGCAAGTGTATACGTAAAATCTACAGTAGGTGCATATGGATCAAATCGTGATGGATCCCATGCGGCATACATAATATTGTTTGTATGAATCGGATCGGCAGGAGCAGCATCAACGGCTGTTCCCGGATTATCATCCTGTTGCCAGATCATATGAATATTACCATCTGGCGTGCGGTCGTAGGCCATTGGGAAATAATTTTCTTTCCCGGTAAAGGCGCTATAGGTCAGGTTTACAGGGAGAGTCCATGAATCGCCACCATCTTCAGAATAAATACCGAAGATGTCATTTTTTGATTCGGCACCAAGAGCCAGCGGATCGCCGAATTGATCGGTATATTCTACCGGCATCACATACGTAAGGTAAATACGATCTGTAGCGGCGTCATAACAGGCCGAAGGTAAAGTGGTAAAACTTTCTCCGCCATAAGCATTCCAAGTATTGCCGATTCCACCATAAGGATCATCCAGCAGGTCGTCGTTATTCCAGTCAATAATTACATCCAGATAATACAAATCGGTAAGTCCTGTTTTCCAGTAAAGAAAACCGCCGAAGGTAGGGAAGTATGACCATCCTGCGGTTGCCGGTGTAGCGTCTAATAAATAATAAGCTGCTGCGAATACATGCAGGGTGCCATCATCGGTAATAATCATTTCAAGGTTACCATCGGTAGTTAAAATGGTGTCGTAATCACCGTCAGCATCATAATCTGTGTCTTCACCTACGGCACCGGTATAATTTTCGAGTGGAATATCCCATAGGATAGTACTTTCCCAGGTTCCGGGATCTCCGTTGTTGGGTGAGTGTAAAAGCACTAAATCAGTGTATGGAGCGCCATATAACACATATACATCTGAGCCATAAACGGCAATTTGATAGGCTTCACCTGCAATGGCAGCGATACCTTCATCAACGGTAAGGAAAGGCAGGGTATATTCCAGTACTTCCCAGTTTTCACCACCATCCGAAGAGCGGCTAAAATACACAGCCGTAGGAGTGCCGGAATTTGCGTTTACTACATAAATATCGTTGGTGCCTTCCGGACAAAAAGCATTAGGCCACAAACCGGTGATATCGGTAGAGCCTGCAGTTTCTGTCCAGGATGTACCGCCGAGTGTTGCATTTTTATACACGCGCAGGTTAGTTCCATCATGCGACAACATGACTTCATGATCACCAACCCGCACCATATCACCGAAGCCTGTTCTCACGCCTTCGATGCGGGCAGTAGGAAAGGCACCCCAAGTGCCATCCAGTGAATTAAAAAACATCCCTCTGTCAGAGAAGGTTGCAGCCATGCTAGTGGAGCCTGTCCACATTGCTGAAGCTGTTCCATCGGGATATACCATCACGCGACTTTTATTGCCTCCATTGGTTTGGAGATCGTAGGTGGTAGTACCGATAGCTATAGGCTGAGCAAAAGCAGCGCCCATAACAGCGAGGCCGCATAAAAGAGTAAATAACTTTTTCATACGATAGATTATAGAATTGGCTCGAAAATTAAGAAAAAGGCGGCAGATGGCAGTACGGGGCATCGTTATCTGCCATAAAGCAAAAAGGCATCCCTGTAGCCGGAATGCCTCTTATATCAAATAATGCGACTATTCATTTAGAAATTCAACTGTGCCTGCAGGCGCAATAAACTCCCTTCCTGAAAATTGTTTTGCAGAGAATAATCTTCATATCTTCTTGAAGAAATGGTATACATCGCGACTAACTCGAAATTTTTATTGGGTTGCCATTCGGTGCCAATTTCAATTTCGCGTACAAAATAGCTACGCGCATCTTTTTCATGTTTTTTACCCCCTTCATAGTATTGGTAGCGAACAAATGGAATAACAAATTGCTTACCTGGTTTCAACATATATTCAATTTGTGCATATCCACCAAATAAATCCTGCGTTTCAATAGAGTCGGTAACCTTATTAAATTCAGGACCTTTACCCATATTATATTCAGCCTGAATACCAAAAGGTTTTGGATATAATACAAAGGAGCCTGCAATGCGCTGGTCTAAATAGCTTCTGTCTTCAGCCACTTTTACATCTGCACTTAAATTCGCTGAAGGAATTACATAATTACCTGTATAACCCTGTATACTTACTTCAAGGGTTTGAGATTTTACATTAAATGGCCAGGTAATTCGACCAACAATATGTGGCTCATCATTTAATTCGTTATTATTTGCAGTTTGACCATTATAAGCGCCAATGGCTACAATGCCATAATCGCCGCTTCCTTTCAACCCGGATTTTACGAGGTCGCTGAACATTTCACGTTTTTCTTTTGGCGCCCAGTAAAGAAATACACCTAAATCGCGTTCATTTGACACGGCACTGTTGAGTGCATCGTTACGGTCGAGGGGTAATCGGTTTTGACTTGATTGCATGTTTTCAAAACCGAAAGGCACTTTACTTTGACCGATGCGCACCCTAAAGGTATTATCTGCAGTTAAGCCTACATCGAAATAGGCATCACGCAATTGGGCAAAATGCAAACGATCAGAACTAGCGCTGCTGGCTAAATCAGGTTGCACATAGAAATATACGCGCGGATTAATTTGACCATAGAAAATCAGACGCATACGGCGTATAAAGAATCCTCCATCGCCACCCCAGGATTTGTCGCATTGTTCGCAACCTAAATCTTCGTTGGTTTCGAGTAGTCTGTTATAGCGTACTTGTGTATAACCGCGCAGTGAAATGCTTTCAAACCATTTTTTTTCAGCTGCTTTGGTAATGACAGGTTCCGATTTTTTTGAAGCGGTGTCTGTTTGGGCTTGCAGGTTTGTTGCGCATACAACTAAACCCAATGCAAACAAGATGTTAAGGAAATACTGAATACGCATAAAATTTGCAATGATTTTAAGAAGAGAGTGTTAAATGATAGAAAAGTTTAGACAAAGTTAACCTTGTCGTAATCAGGCACCCCTTAAATCAGATTAAGTTTAGGTTAACACAAGATTAATTTATTATTGGCTTCTTGAAAGGCTTGTGCCTGAATGGTTTCAGACAATTGCATGCGCGTAAGCATGCATTAAGTTATCCGAATATTAAATTAATGTTAACCCGTTTTTGTGTGTAGGGACTGAGCCAGCATGTGCGAAACATTTTGGTACGCAGGTAAGCGCCAGAAATTCCGGGCAAAAGGAGAGTGCTATGAAGGGGGTTAGTATTGGGGTGGTTATCCCTGTTCCAGTAATTTCTTCAAATTGCCGAGGCTGGTTTGTAAATCATTGCCCAGCATTTTTTGGAAAATGGATTTAAACAAAACCATTGGGAAAGTAGATTTTCCATAAAAGCCCCACATAACATGTGTGCCATCGGCCTGTTGGGTTACCCGCATGGCGGAGCTTGCTGATTGCTCCATCGGACGTTTAAAACGGAGTGCAAAATCAATTTTATGTCCTTCTTCGATACCGGTAATTTCCTGCTCACCGGCACCTACATTTTTATTCTGACTATCCCAGCTATAAATAAAACCTACCTGTCCGTCGGTGCCGGAATAATTTTTTTTCATAGTAGGATCGGTCATATTCCATTTGCTGAAATTGTCCTGATTTTTAATGTATTTAATATAATTAAATACTTCGTGAGCCGGTTTTTGTATAACAATATTTTTTTCGATAACCATGTCTTTGTTCATGAGTAATCCGGCCAGGATAACTATGACCAATATCGCACCTAAAATGATCAAAAGCGTTTCCATAAGTATTGTGTTTTTTTGTGTAAGATATACATTTTATAAAAATGAGTGCATTTCACTTCCGCAATCGCCATTCTGTAGGATAGTAATTATTAATGCGACCAGGAATAACTTTAACCCAACCCAGGGCCATTTGTTTAAATGTAATCAGAGCCCAACCCGGATGCGGAGTTTCAATGTGTATGGTATTTTTTCTGAGAAAATGTAAGGCAGTTTCCAGGTCAACCTCAATGCGCTGAATATCTGCATGCACTAATGTGCTCATAGCAAATGCGTGGTCGGGAATGAGGTCATCACGCTTGTATTCGCCAATAGGAATACCTATTTGTTGCAAATTTAATTGTTCAGCATAAGGCAGAACAGCTTGAATTGCTGGTGAAAAACCATAAAGTGCATTGCGCCATTCGTAACCTGCTATTGCATAGTGTGGTGCTATCCATTCAGTAGGAAATTGCAAAGCGGGCGTGCATGTATTTTTATACATTCTGCCTGTACTTTGAGATTTATGTATGTCATCAATTGGTTTTTGCAGCGCTGCGATATAAAATCCTTCTCCGTTTACCTTGTCGGGATAGAACCGAAAACCTGATGACGAAGTATACACACCCGGATATTCCGGAACTCCGGATAGCGGATTCCAGCCATGATCAATCAGGCTGGCAACTATATGCTCATTTTCTTCCTGCGAGTAACTGCATGTTGCATAAATCAACCAGCCGCCGGGTTTCAAGGCAGGTATACTATCCTGCAATATTCTTTGCTGACGTCTGCTGCAATGCATCACATTTTCTACACTCCATTCATCTGCTGCATGTGCATCTTTTCTAAACATACCCGATCCACTGCAGGGGGCATCAACCACCATGACATCGAAAAAGGCATCCATCGCCCCATAATCAGCGGCGTCGTTTTGGGTTATGATGACATTGGGTGCACCCCACTTAGTCAGATTTTCTTTTAAAGCCGGCACTCTTGATTTTATGACTTCGTTGCTGAACAACACACTGTCGGGATGCATCGTTGAAGCGATGAGGGTGCTTTTTCCACCTGGGGCGGCGCAGAGGTCTAATATGCGTTGCGGTTGCTGATGTACGCCTATGGTTTTTAAAATCGTTTCAAGAAACATACTTGAAGCTTCCTGCACATAATAGGCTCCGGCATGAAACAAGGGGTCGAGGGCAAAGGTCGGTCGCTCCTGTAAATAACACCCATACTGACTCCAGGGCACAGGATAGTCGCATAATCGGGACATCGGTTTAAACGGATTATATCGAATGGAGATAGAAGCAGGCTCCTCATGTGCTTGTATGAATGCCGCTTCGTCAAAGCCCGGGTTGACGCGAATATGTGCTAAAAATTGATCCGGAAACCGCATGTTGTTATGTCACAAATCTACAATTGAATTATGGATAGGCCCGGCATCTTAAAATTATCCTTAATTTTAGGTTAACTTTTTGATTACACATGCCTTTTCGTACTCTTGTCGCCTTAATGCTCTGCATGCTTGCGGAGCATGGTTTTTCTCAAATCGTTATTAATGAAGTTGCTTCAACAGGGGCCATATTAAGTGCCACAGGCGATGAAAGCGACTGGATTGAATTATATAATACGTCGGCAACCGCAGTTTCTTTAGACGGGTTAAGCCTGACCGATGATCCTATTTTTCCAAATAAATGGCCTTTACCGGCAACTACACTGGGTGGTCATGAACATTTTCTGGTATTGGCAAATGGAGGGAATACATACGCCAACACCGATCATTGGGAAACGGCAATGGTAAACGAAGCCGTTCGAAAATATTTTATTGGAATCAGCGAGCCACCATCTGATTGGAACACCATTGGTTTTAACGATGCATCCTGGAGCTCCGGTGCAGGAGGTATTGGGTTTGGCGATGGCGATGATAATACCACAATTGGTTCTGCCCGTTCTGTTTATATGCGCTGTGCTTTTACAATTGATGACGTGAGTATTATTGAAGACGCAAAATTGCATATGGATTATGATGATGCATTTGTGGCGTATTTAAATGGCGTTGAAATTGCACGTTCAGGTAATATTATCGGAACACCACCGGCATACAATACATTGGCCAATTCTGATCATGAAGCCGGCATGTACGCAGGTTATCCTGCCGAAGAATGGAATATTCCGGCCTGGGCATTGGATTTATTATTAGTGAATGGTACCAATGTGCTTAGTATACAAGTGCATAATGTGACAGTAGCTTCCAGCGATATGTCGTCAAATGCCTGGCTGTCGTTTGGAATAAATACGCCGGGAACTTATTTCTCTCCGGTGCCAGCCTGGTTTTATGCACCATTTGCGTATAATGAAACGAATTTTAAAATAACCAATACAGGAGAAACTATTTATTTGTACGATGCAAGTGGTGCTTCTGTTGATATGGTTTATGCAATAGGTACTGATTTAGGTCATAGCTATGCCCGCAGTGTTGATGGAGGCGCAGCCTGGTGTGTAACCACTACACCTACACCTGATTATTCCAATGGTGGCATGAGTTGTTTTCTTGGTTATGAACCTGTGCCTGATTTTTCACTTGAACCCGGATTTTATACGGGCACACAGGTAGTAACGATTACTTCCACTTCGCCTACAGCTGAAATTCATTATACAACAGATGGCTCGCTTGTTACTGCAGCTTCACCCGTTTACATATCACCTGTAACGGTGGCGGCAAATGCGGTGATTTCAGCGAGATGTTATAGCACAACAGATAAATTACCCGGAGCACAAAAAAAGAATACCTATTTTATAAATGAAGACACATATACACTTCCTATTTTATCAATAAGCATTGATCCCTCCAGTTTGTTTGATTACGACACCGGTATCTATGAATTTGGATGTTGCTATGATGTAAATTATCCTTATTACGGTGCAAATTTTTGGCAACCATGGGAACGATACGGGCATATCGCCTATTTTACGCCGGAAGGAAATATGGAGTGGGAAAAGAATATGTCACTCGAAATTCATGGCGGATGGAGCCGGGCAGAAGCGCAACGAGGATTCAGAGTTGATTTTAAAAATAAATACGGTGGTGATTTGACCTATCCCTTATTTGGGGGCAAGCCAGATTTAGGTCCAATAAATAATTTCAATATACGCAGCGGCGGGCAGCATGTGTGGACCTACAAACTCCAGGATGCTTTTTTAGCAAAGGTGATGCAGTTCACACATATTGATTACGAAGAATGGCAGCCTTGCATGTTATTTATTAACGGACAGCCCTGGGGTTTATATGAAATTCGTGAAAAAGCGGATGAGCATTTTGCTGAAAGCAATTATGGCGATAATAATAATGATGTCGATTTATTAAACGCGTGGACAGTTTTATCCGGAAGCGATACAGGCTGGTGGAATATGTATTCCGGTTTATTTGCACTTGATCCGACTTCGGATGCATTTTATGATTTTTTTGATGGCTATATGGATATCGAAAATTATATCGATTATTATATTGGTCAGATTTATTATCAAAACGTAGATTTTGGCGGATATTACTGGGGTGCAAATAATATGAAAGTCTGGCGGAACAGAAATGGCGGCAAGTGGCGATTTATTATGTATGACATGGATGGCGCTATGGGATATTTTGGTTCCTCTCCTTATGATAATTATATCGACTTGACCCGTTCGCCGGGATCCCCGAGCAGCTATTCACAGATTTTTGACCGCGTAATGGATAATCAGGATATCCGCGAATATTTTGTCAACCGATTTGCTGATTTGATTAATACAATCTACCAGCCTGACAATATGGAATCGGTGTTGTATGCAATGCGTGATTCTATTTTGGGAGAAATTCCACATCAGGTGGAACGCTGGGGCGCGCCTAATGTTTCAACTGTAAATGCTTATGTGGCTGATGTACTGAGTTATAACAATCTGCGCAAAAATGCAGCACGTACGCATATTAATACATCATTTGCCTTAGATGGTCAACGCAGTTTGACTTTGGAAGTGAGTCCGGCCGGCGCAGGATATATCAAACTCAATACGATTGTTCCAACCGATTTACCCTGGACAGGTATTTATTTTGATGGAGTGCCTGTAACCATGACGGCAGTTGCGAATCCGGGCTATACATTCTCGAATTGGGCGATTAATGATTTATTGCCAGCCGGTTCTACTGATATTTCGCTATTGATAAATTTGTCTGAAAGTGAAACATTTACCGCCGTATTTAACGGCGCTGCTGTGATGCCGGATATAGTAGTTACGGAAATTAATTACAATAGCCACACCGATTATCCTTCAGACGACTGGTTAGAATTATATAATAATAGTGGAATCGCCCTGGATATTTCTTATTGGATTTTGCGCGACAGATATGACGTAAATACTTTTGTATTACCTGCAGGTTCTATAATGAATCCGGGAGAAAGACTCGTTATCGCGAAAGATCCTGTTGCGTTTTCTGCGGTGCATCCGGGTGTAGATGCCGTTGTTGGCGGGTTTGCATTTGAGTTGGATAATTCCGGAGATGATATCCGGTTGTTTTCTATTGATGAGGAACTCGTACTTTCAATGACATATGCCGATTCATCCAGTTGGCCGGAAGGTGCCGATGGCAATGGCCGTACATTAGAATTGTCCGGATTGGCAGCCATATTAAATGACCCTGCTTCCTGGTTTGACGGATGCTTAGGAGGGTCGCCCGGTGAGGCTTATGCGCCTTGTACTACTGCATTACTTTTTGGTGAAATAAATTACCACAGCGCTGATGCTACCAATGCAGGTGATTGGGTTGAATTATGGAATACAGGAATGGCATCGATAGATATTTCCGGTTGGCGATTTGTAAATGCTGAGGATACATTATTGTTTACCTTTCCAACGGGCACGTCATTAAATCCGGATGAAAGACTGGTGATATGTTCCGATGCAGATTTGTTTGCCGCACGTCACCCGGATGTTGCTAATGTGATAGGTGAATTTGCGTTTACACTTGATAACAGTGGTGATGCATTGCGCTTGTTTGATGATCAAAGTGTATTACAGTTCTCTATGCAATATGAGGATGGTTCACCTTGGCCGGTGGAAGCAGATGGAGGCGGAAAAACGCTGGAATTGGTTAATCCGGATAACCCGATAAATAATGCCAGTAACTGGATAGCAGGATGTCCTGAAGGTTCACCGGGGATGGTATATGATCCTGATTGTGATGGACAAATTTTAGTTGAAAATCTATTACCAGAAAATGTAATCATTTATCCGAATCCGGCTGATGATTATGTTGTGATAGAACTGGCAACTCCGCTGACATACACCGACAGACTTGTTATTTCCGACATGTCGGGAAGGGTATGGCAGGTGGTGTCATCACCTGGAAACGACCGAATTACTGTACTGCGAGAGGGTGCACCTGCTGGAGTATATCAAACCTCATTGATAAGGGCTGATGGTAAAACAGATGTGCTATTTATTTGGGGAGAATAATGTGAACATGCCTGAACATTATTTCTTGCGTTCAGTAGTGAATAATACCAGATCTTTGAGTGCTTTTCTGCTTGGGCTATCCGGAAACTGTTCCAAAAGTTCGAATGCTTCCTGTTGGTATTGATGCATATATTTTTCCGCATAAGCGATACCCCCATTTGCACGCACATAATCGATAACCCATTGCACACGCTCTTTATCCGTGTTATGGTGTTTAATAATATTAATAATCTTTCGACGGTCGGCACGCTCTGCCTGTTGCAAGGAATAAATAATAGGCAGGGTTAATTTGCGTTCCTGAATATCAATACCTGTTGGTTTGCCAATATCGTCATCGCCATAATCCAGTAAATCATCTTTGATTTGAAATGCGATACCAATTTTTTCACCAAACAGGCGCATCGCTGCAATTAAAGCCTCATCAGTTGTAGCACTTGCAGCTCCGGCACTGCAGGCACTCGCGATGAGCGTTGCAGTTTTTTTACGAATAATCTCGAAGTAAATATCTTCTTTGATATCCAGTTTGCGGGCTTTTTCTATTTGAAGTAATTCGCCTTCACTCATCTCACGCACGGCATCGGAAGTAATTTTCAGCATTCTGAATTCATTATTGTCCAGAGATACTAATAGGCCTTTGGCAAGTAAATAATCGCCAATTAAAACGGCTATTTTATTTTTCCAGAGGGCATTAATGGAGAAAAATCCGCGGCGTTCATAGGCATCATCCACTACATCATCATGCACGAGGGTTGCCGTATGTAACAGTTCAATTAAAGTAGCAGCTGTAAAGGTAGATTGACTAAAATTTCCACATACTTTTGCGCTCAGCATCACAAACATGGGGCGCATTTGTTTGCCTTTGCGTTTTACAATATAATACATCACCTGATCGAGAAGGCGAACATCACTTTTAAGCGATTTCCGGAAAATATCCTCGAACTGCGCCAGTTCACTGGCTATGGGCTGCTGAATACTCTTAAGGTCAGCCATTGCGCCTGCAAGTTAGCATAGAGTTGCGAAAGTTTATTAGCCGGTATCCCTTGCAACTTTCTATAGACCTTGCCCGTTAAATTGATATCATGCAGGGTTCAGGCCGTTTAACTGTTGTATTTACCATCGTGTGCTTCGGCATAATTTCTATATCTGGATGTTCAGAGGGCGGTGGGGTGAATATCTTTTCACTTGAGGATGACCGGGCGCTTGGCGCTAAAATTGCCGCTTCTATTGCCTCCGACCCAGCGCAATTCCCGGTGTTGGATTCAGTGCAATATCATCAGGCATATGCGCATCTGTATGCCCTTCGTGACTCCATTTTACAAACCGGATCTGTTGTGCATGCGACGGATTTTAATTGGGAGATTGCTATCATCCATCAGGACACAATTGTAAATGCGTTTTGCACGCCGGGCGGATATATTTATGTGTATACCGGATTATTGCAGTTTGTCGACAATGAGGCTCAATTGGCTGGCGTGCTGGCACATGAGATGGCTCATGCCGATTTGCGGCACTCAACCGACCAGCTCACAAAAGCATATGGTATTTCACTACTGCTCAATTTAATTGTAGGTGAAAATGGTTCAGCATTAGCCGAAGTGGCTGCCAACCTCACACAACTTGCCTTCAGCAGGTCAGATGAATCGCAGGCAGATGCTTTTGCAGTGCAGTATTTATGCGGCACCACATATGATGCCAGCGGAGCAGCCGGATTTTTCGAAAAGGTGCAACAGGATGATTCGACACAGATACCTGCCTTTTTTAGCACACATCCAAACCCGGATGATCGTGTAGCAGAAATTAAAGAGGAGGTTGCACAGCTGCAATGTACCGGTACACAAACGTATCAGGATTCTTACCGCCGATTTTTGAGCACCTTGCCTGAGGCGAAGTAAATGATGCTTTAGTTGAGTCGGTATCAGGAAATAAAAAAGGCAACAAGAGCAAATTTGCTCTTGTTGCCTTTTTTATATTATACGTTATAATGAAACAGAAACGGTGGCCGAGAATGTTCTGCCATCTGATGGCCAAATACCGGGTCCGGGATAGAATTGAGGGCGTTTTGTAAAGTATTGTTCATCCAATACGTTATTTGCATTCAACTGCAGTTTAACGGTTCTGGTTAATTGCATACCAACATTAATATCCAGTAATCCATATGCCGGAACTAAGCCTACAGAGCCGCTTGCATTTGGTTCAATGGTATTTAACGCATCTGCAAAACTTTCTGCCGTATAACTGTATAAAGCAGAAATGCTGTATCCTTGATATTTATAGGTTATTCCATTCCGGGAAATCCACATCGGAACACTTTCAACGGAATTTCCTTCGATATCAATATTCTCAGTCCCCGAGCGGATGGTTGCAGCCTGATATTGAGCATCCATATATGATGTGGAGGTAAATACACTTATATAAGATTTGGTATTTAACTCAAAATCAGCCTGCAAAAACATTTCTAAACCCATGGTTCGTGAATCTCCGATATTCGTTCTGCGGATAATGAGTTGTCCTGTAGAATCTGTTTCGGCTAATGTGCCCAATCGATTGTTGTATTGCAGGTAAAATCCGGTAACATCCCACTTTAAAAATTTCCATGATCCTCTGTATCCAACTTCAGCATTGTAACCGTATGCATCTTTTAAATCTTTATCGGCATATTCATAAATTGAACTCGGTATAATGTCTTTAAATATTACCGGACGGTAGGCTTGTGACCAACCGGCATAAATATTGGTATACGGACTCAGGTCGTATTGAAGTCCCGCACCCAGCAACGGAAATTTATGTTCGATGGTATTGGGCAATGTGGAATCCGGATAATACGTAATGATTCCACTCATAATACTTTCACCCATCTCCATGCGCACTCCTGTATTTACCGATAATTTTTCTGTAAGCACCCATCTGTTTTCTGCAAAAACAGCCAGGTTCGACGACTTAAAATAAATATCTCTGCCCCAACCCGGAATGGCTAATGACAAGTCGTAATCGCTGCCGGTAGTGCCCTTGCCTAATTGACGTCGGTGTAAATCATTATGCATATATTGCACGCCTGCAGTTAAAGTGCTGGTATGTTGCAACAGCGAATAAGATTTTAAGAGGCGCAATTCGTTGGTTAAACTTAAATAATTATCTATATCAACCTGCCGATTGGCATAGTCTAATGTAGCTGAGTAAATCGTATCGGGTGTAGTAGCCGGTTTGTCGAACATCACACTGTTCCTGGAACCCGTAACTGCGGAAGAAGTAAATTGTAATTTGGTTGTATGATTAATATTCCAATACATGGAAATATTGGGAACATGAATATTAGGGTTGTAATAATTCCGTGAACGTGTTGCCATTTGCGGATCAGCTAAAAACATGCTATCCGTCAATGGGCCTGGCAAATGGGTTACATAATTGGAATGTGTCCATTCAAATTTAAAAGTTAAATCTTTGGATACATCATAAAAGAGCGATATCGCTTCCGCATTATATTGTGCATCACTGTTTTCTCGATAACCGGTAATCCATTTTTTGTTATACCAGGTTGAGTATCGCAGTTTGCCAATTTTGCCTGAAGCACTGCTAAATGCACTCACCAAACCATATGAACCCACCGTATTTACACTTTCAAACGCGAATGGTTTAGTTGAATCGGGTTGTTTGCTGATGTAGTTCAGCATACCGCCAAATTGTGCTCCGTATTGCAGCGAGCCGGTACCACGCACTAATTCTATGCGCTCAACGGCTTCCATTGGAATATTATAATGACTTGCCGGATATCCATACATATCCGTATTCGTTAACACACCATCTTTTCGAATATTAAACTCCCATCCACGATGCGGGTCTAATCCTCTGGTTGAAATGTTCATTTGATTACCGGTGCCATCCATGTCATACACAAAAACACCCGGAATTTTAGCAAAAATCTGACGACCATATTTTTCTGTTAACGTAACATTGCGTTGCGTTAAATCTATCACCTCTGTTTTCTTGCCTGAATATATGTAGGTTCCTTTAACCGGCTCAAGACGTTTAATATCCAGAGGTGTTCTTACGCTTTGAATTTGAACCGGGTCCAGCACGTTATAAATCGTTGTATCTGCAGGCTGGGCAAAGATGGCCAGCGAAAAGAGCAGAACCGGTACTAATAATGTTATCCCTCTATTCATGTTTCATCTTTAGGTTGGCAAAACTAAAGGGATTGCCTAGGTATATTAAGCCATTATTGTAAAAGTAAAGTTAATATGGGTTTAACTGTTCAATATTGTAACCATGCTTTAGCTTTTTACGCTTTTTAGTGGTCCAAATGACAAGTATGTTAAGCCCAAGCAGCTTGTCTTCAACTGACAATTGCTGACTACTGAAGGGATTAGTTGCGGCATTTCATCCTCCTGGCTCCTCTGCAGGGTGTGTTTGTTGGATAGATACTTTGTAATTTTGACAAAAATCAGGTTATGCGAAGGTATATATTGGCTTTGCTTTGCGTTTCGCAGTTTGCTGTGCAGGCACAAACACCACCACAACAACCGAAATTAATTGTTGGCGTAGTGGTAGATCAAATGGCTTATGAATTTTTGTATCGCTATATGCCACTTTATAAAGACCAGGGATTTAAAAGACTGGTAAAAGAGGGATATAGCTGTGAGAATACGCATTTTAATTATATACCAACTTATACCGGTCCGGGCCATGCAAGTGTGTATACCGGGTCAGTACCCGCATTAAATGGTATTGTTTCAAACGATTGGTATAACGAACGTAGCGGCGCATCTGTTTATGTAACAGATGATTCTTCAGTTACTATGGTAGGAGGGAATGGTATCGGGAGTAAAATGTCACCCAAAAACATGGTGTCGACTACTATTACTGATATGCTGCAAATGAGCAATCAGTCTGCAAGCAAAGTTGTAGGCATTGCACTTAAAGACAGAGGAGCTATTTTACCTGCGGGACACATGGCTGATGCTGCATATTGGTATGATGGTGCCAGTAATGCATGGGTTACCAGTTCTTATTACATGACAAGTACTCCGTCATGGGTGCAACAATTTAATCAGGAGGAACGCGCGCAAAAAATGATGAATCGCAATTGGGAATTGTTATTGCCTGCATCCGTTTATACGGCTTCAACGGCAGATAGTGTGCCTTGGGAAACAGTATACGTGAATGAGCCGAATTCCGCATTTCCACATTATATGAATTTTAATGGCAGTAGTGAATCTATTAAAGGAACCCCTTTTGGCAATACGCTAACGGCCCAATTTGCCATGGCCGCCATTAAAAATGAACAATTAGGTGCTGATGCAATTACGGATTTTTTATGCGTAAGTTTTTCATCAACTGATTATGTTGGTCATGCCTATGGCCCACATAGCATGGAGGTTGAAGATACCTATCTCCGTCTCGATAAAGATTTAGGTGAATTGATATCCTATCTTGATACACAGGTTGGCAGAGAAAATTATGTTTTATTTCTCACGGCAGATCATGGCGTTTCGCCCACACCGCAATATATGCAGACTTTAGGTGTGCCTGCCGGTACAACTACAGAACAAATTATGCTGGAACGCATGCAATCGGCATTGCGTAGTGCCTGGGGTGATAAGGTATGGATACGCGCGTATACCAACCAACAAATTTATTTAAATGATGCCCTCCTGCAGGCTTCAGGAAAAACTATTGATGATGCCTATCAGGTATTATATCAGCCTTTAATGGATATGCCCGGGGTTTCCTATGTATTGCAAATCAATGAACTCGCAACGTCCACCTTGAATGCTTCTATTAAAGAATTAGTCATTAATGGCATTTACCCTCAGCGAAGTGGCGATATTCAGATTCTGTATGAGCCTTATTGGTTTGAAGCCTATCGGCCTTCTGGAACTACACATGGTTCACATTTTTCTTACGACACGCATGTGCCTTTATTATTTTTTGGCTGGAAGATTAAACCGGGCACCTTACATCGAAATGTGTACATCACCGATATCGCTCCTACACTTGCAGATATATTGCGTATCTCTGAACCAAATGCCTGTATCGGTAATGTAATTCCAGAAGTGGCTGGTGTGCGCTAATTATTAAAAGCAACTTATTCGATTTATAATGAAAAAGAAAATTGCATTCATCATTATTATTGGTACTATTCTCATCACATTTACCATTTTAGCTGTTGTATTTGTTTTGCAGAAAGATGATAGTAATTATCATAAATCCATGCCACCTGAGCCTACTGAGTATGGAAAAATGCGGAAAGAGGAGGAGGGAAATAATTCGGAGCGACAAGCATTTTTTGATGCCATGCATAAGGCCGCACCCGGAACTAATTGGAGAAAGCGCGATGCGGATTTGCGTTACGCACTCATGCAGCAACGTGCGCAACAATATCACCAACGTATCACCGGCGGTGAATGGGATACATTAGCAGATGGGGCTGTGATTGGCAAATGGGATGAACTGGGTAGCTTCAATACAGCAGGTCGCATTTGGGCAACCGAAGTTGATTTTGATGATGAACTTATTTACGCTTTTTCAGATGGAGGTAATTTATGGAAGGGCGATCTGGATGGCTCCAACTGGAGTGTAATCAACGACCATTTTAAAATAGGCGGAACGCATTTTCTGCGTAAGGTGGATGATCGTCTTATTGTAGGCACCAGTCAATGGGGCGGACAAGGGATTTATTTTACAGATAATGAGGGAGTTGACTGGACGATGACAACAGGTATGGAAAATGTGACTGCATGGGGATACGTGTTTGATGTAGAAATGCTCAATGATGCATCGCATACGATGTATGCTTTAGCTTTGGAATGGGATTATACTAACTGGTGGGATATCATCAGCTTATATAAATCTACAGATCTCGGTGTTTCATTTAGTAAAATTACATCCTGGGATGTGCCAACTTACGGAGGTGCCAACAATTTTGTGATGTGGAGTCCTCCTTATGGTTCAGCTAATTGTTTTCTGATTGAAAATAATCATACCTATGCCCTGGATGCAGCCGGCATGCCACAAGCGTTAGGTGATTTACCACTCACCGAGGAAGGCGATATCATGTTATGTGGTTACGAAAATGCGGGTAATACCACCCTGTATGCAGCGCAGGTAAATTATGTTGATTATACAACTGATTTTTATCGCTCAACAGATGCTGGCCTTTCATGGGTGTTAACCGGCAATGTGGCTGAAGGCAATTTTAGTAAAAATAGTTTCAACTGCTCGCAACAAATGGCCGGTTATCTGTATTACGGTGGCGTAGATACTTACAGAAGTTTTTCCGGTGGCGATACATGGACCCGCAATAATTACTGGTGGGAATATTATGATGATATCGAAAGCAATATGCATGCAGATATACCTTTCATAAGGTCATTCATCAATCCGGATACGGATCAGGAAATTGTATTAATTAGTACTGATGGCGGATTGTATGTAACCAATGATTATGGGCTCATTTGGAGTAATCTTACCAATGAAGGTATGCGCAATGCCCAATATTATGATGTATATACCTATAGATGGCTTACGGATATTATGTTTGCCGGAGCTCAGGATCAGGGTTACCAACGCAGTAGCTATACTGTTGGCGATGATTATTATTTTGATCAGCTGATCAGTGGCGATTATGGACATATTGTATCCAGAAGCGGAGGCGATCACCTCTGGTGTGTGTATCCTGGATTTGCGATGTATATTAATGATGCGTCAGGTAGCAGTGATATGTCATTCTGGGATTTTCAAGGATACGGTCACCTGTGGATGGCACCTATCATGGCCGACCCATTTGAAGATGATATTGCCTGGTGGGGTGGTGGATCTGATGCAGGTGGTGCCTATTTATGGCGTCTCGATAAAAATCCGGGCTCAATAGATGCTGTTAAACAGGCGAAGAATTTTTCTGTTGCCGGCGGTGGTTCGATAAGTGCAATTACTTATTCGCCAGTTGATCCTAATCATTGGTATTTGCTTACCAGCAGTGGTAATTTTTATCATTCGGATGATGCCGGATTAACATGGGACCTCAGTTCAGGATTTAATGGTCCGGATTCACATTATTTTTATGGCTCTGCGATTGTAGCTTCCGAAGCACAATCAGGTGTGGTATATATAGGTGGTTCAGGATATGATAATGCACCGGTATATGTTTCCTATGATCACGGAGCAACATTTGCAGCTCTTGACGATGGCCTGCCTGGCACACTAGTGTATGACCTGGCCGTTACCGAAGATGATAGTTTGCTTTTTGCCGCCACAGAAGTTGCGCCATATGTATGTGTATTGGCGGAAGGAAAATGGTACAACCTGGCAGAAAATGATGCACCCTTACAAACTTATTGGAGTGTAGATTATGTAAAAGAAATTCATGCAGTACGTTTTGGCACTTACGGTCGCGGCACATGGGAGTTTTCCTTGTATAATGAACCTGCTTCCGGAATCCCCGATCAATCCGAAGTTTTGACTTTATCGGTTTACCCTAATCCGGCTACTGAAGTCATTTCCTTATCATCACCCGTATTTTTACCTGATGCAAGTATTCAGGTGTTTGATATGGATGGCAAATTAGTGCTCACAAAAAATGCTGCATTAAATAAACAGATACCATACACGCTACCGGTCCAATCACTCGAATCCGGCTCCTATATGATGGTGGTGCAACAAGGCCAATATAAGTTTACCAAGCACTTTGTATGTATTTAATGTATGCAAACCCTAAGTCAGCTTGCTTAAATGCCAGTTGAATGTTATTGTAAAATAATAGCCCATAAAAAAAGGTCACCAAATCGGTGACCTTTTTTATGCTTAGTGAGTTTGTTATTGTTTTTCAAAGAGTGAAATACCGCCAGACTGTTGTCCGCGAATTTCGATAGTATACATACCTGATGACAATGCAGAAATATCGAATGTTGCTGTTTGATCAGCACATACCGATTGCATAACCGCTGCACCGCGTAAATCTCTTACAATAGCGATTGCACCTGGTTCCACGCCACTTACCTGGATAGCATCTGTTGCAGGATTTGGCGATACTTGTAAATCAAGCGTAAATTGGTTGATGTCTACATTACCGATAGCTACTTCGCGGCAATATTCACTTTCGCAGCCAAAAGCATTTGTAGAAGTTACACATACTAAGTAGTAACCATCAGCAGCGTATGTGTGCACAGGATTTAATTCAGTGCTGGTTTGGCCATCACCAAAATTCCAGGTGGCACTAACGGCTGCTCCTGATGTTTCAGTAAAGGAAGCTGTTAATTCAGCAATAGTAGCATCGAAATCTGCAGAAGCAGCTTCGTCGTTAATCAACATGGTTAATGTATCATACACAAAACCAGACTGAGGATTGTAGAGATACAATACCACGCTTTCAGTTACTTCATCAACGCCGTCGAAAATAGGGTTAATATAAATGTATCCAACACTATCCCACGCAGGAATAGTTAATTGCTCTGTGATTGTTTCATAATCAATTCCGTTATCAGCTGAACCGGCAATATGATAGTCAATCACTAATGGTTCGGCGCAAGGAATTTCGTTGATGATTTTAAAATAACCATCTGCACATTTTTCAACTGCAAAGCTTAACCCATTGTCTGCCAACGTTTCATGATGCATGCGTAAGCTGCCGAGGCTTCCTGTTTCGAGGAAAACACCTGAGTCTAAAATACCATCACTCGCATCGGCGATAGCCATTTTCATATGATACGTTTCCCCGGCTGTTACCGGAATGGTGGCTAATAAAACAGTAGTTAAACCGTCGTATTGGATATAATAATCATCTGTACTATAAGGTGCAGCATAACCATCACCATTGTCAATGTAGTAATCAGCGTTAGCTATATTATTAATGTTGTTAATAGTAACAGGTAAATCTGTTCCAGGTACAACGGCAATATTTGTTGGCGTTGGTATATCCGGACCGCTTACCCAAAATGCAAATACGTCATTAAATCCCGAAAAAGTATATTCGAGGTATTCTTCTGATGCAAATACATAATTTAATTTTAAGGTATCTGCCATTACAGCCATATCGAACTCAATGATACAAGCGTCGTAAGTTGTCCAGTCGGTAAGTGCATCTAAATCTGTATCGCCCGGATAATAGTTATAGCCTGATGCGCCGCCCAGGTTATTAGGGCCTTGTGCATTCCCGTATAATCCGCTCGACAGTAATATGCCGTTCTCGATGCCAACATTGGCGTCGGTAGCGTTAAAAAAGGAGGAAGCATCAGGAGAGCAGTTTCGCTCAATATTAGACACTACTATACCAGGACCGGCTAGTGAATACACAAAAACCGTGTCGTTTGATTCTGGGGTGATTACCAACTGCGACCATCCGCTTTTAGCGCAAGTGGCAATCGTGAGGAGGAGTAATAATTTCTTCATAAAAACATGTTTAGTCTTTAAAAATACGCTTTTTGTCACAAACGAGCCGTTTTTTTTCGAATTTTAACCTTATGAGCGGCTTTGCATTTAAGCAATTTACAATCCATCAGGAGGGTGTGGCCATGAAAGTAGGGGTTGATGGTGTTATGCTGGGTGCCTGGGCTTCGGGACCGGAACAGGTTGGCCGGATATTGGATATTGGCACCGGAACAGGTGTGATTGCCCTCATGCTGGCACAACGGTTTATACAAGCATCGGTTATGGGTGTGGAAGTGAATCCAGCTGCAGCATGCGGCGCATCTGATAACATCGCTCGGAGTAAATGGCACGACAGGATTGAAATCGTGTGTGCCGATATTGCCGATTTTGTCCAGCATCCGACAGCGCAGTTCGATATAATAGCAAGTAATCCACCTTACTTTACTGACGGATTTCCTGTAGCCGACACCGGTCGAAAATGGGCAAGGGATACCCAATCACTTCCGCATATGGTTTTAGCAACGGTCATGTATCACCTGCTGGCACCTGCGGGTATAGCTTCTGTAATCCTTCCGGTGCAGGAAGGTGAACAGTTTATTCAAATCATGCAACAACAGCAATTGTTCTTACATAAACATACACGGGTTGTAACCAAGGCGGGGAAACAATCAAAACGCAGCTTGCTGGCCTTCGGAAAAACACAGGTGCCTGTCGCAGAAGATGAAATAATGATTCATGAAGCTTCCGGTGAATTTTCATCTGCATATCGAAAGCTGACAGGTGATTTTTATCTGGCATTCTGATGATCCGGCCTGAGAGCATCCGGATTACTGAATAAAACAAAATAAAAAAGGCTGCGTTTGCCGCGCAGCCTCAGTGATATTGAGAAACACTGTTTTGGTTATCAGTTAATACCTGTCGTCAATGTCGCCATCGTCAAAGTTATAACTATCCTCTTCACCATATTCATCAGCGTAATCGTCTATAAGGTCTTCATCATCTAAATCATCCTCATCTTCATCGTCTTTTGCATCATCCTCTTCCTCGTCCTTGAATTGTTCGTATTCGTGTTTTGATTCGTTGAAATACTCGTCGTTCTCATCCTTTTCATCAAAGTCGAATTCGTCTTTGAAATCTTTATCATTGAACTGACGGAATTCTTCAAATTCATCAGCGATTTCATTCAGGTCGTCATCACTGTTTTTATTTGCGCCTTCCTCGTCGTCATCGTCACCTGTCTTTGCAAAAGGGACATTGTCCAGACCACGGAATTTCTTATCATCCACATTTTTATTCAGAAATGTATTCAATTTATCAATATTGGTATTTGAGGTAATCTCACCAAATTCGTTGATGTCCATTTCGAATCCGTCAAGTTCTTTATGCACTTCCGGCTTGCCTTGTAATGGTTTCTTCTTAGGCATAGGGTAGTCGAATTTTCACTGAAAGTTATTAAATTTTTCTAATGCTTTTTGCAAGCGGTCGACAGAATTTTTTTTACCGAGCACATCCATCATTGCAAAAACAGGGGGGCCTTGCAGTACGCCGGCCAAAGCTATACGCAGCAGTGGCATGATTTCTCCCATCCCTATATTATGCTCCTTCATGGTGTCCTTAACAATTGCCTCGATCGAATGCTCCGTAAAATTATCGATTGATTTGATTTTCTCAATCAAAAGTAGAAAAAATTCCTGCTTTTCGGGTTTCCATTTTTTTCGGATCGTATCCTCGTCGTACGACTCGATGTCGCCAAAGAAATAGGTGCCAAGTTCATACAGGTCCGGAATGAAAACAGCCCTGTCTTTCATGGCATTGCAAACTTTTGTCAGGTAGTCGGCATCCACCTCAACCCCTTTGGTTTCCAGATAGGGCTTGAGCATGCCGGCCAGTTCCTCGCCCGACTTCAGGCGCATATGCTGCTGGTTGAACCACTTGGCTTTTTCCGGGTCAAAGCGCGCACCCGATTTTCCGATTCGCTCAAAACTAAATGCTGCAATCAGTTCATCGTGCGTAAAAATCTCTTGGTCGGTGCCGGGATTCCACCCGAGAAATGCCAAAAAATTAATATACGCTTCAGGTAAAAATCCTTTTTCTTTTAAGCCGGAAATTTGTTGTTCAGGCCAACTTAACGAATATAAAGGGAAGCCATACTTATCCCCGTCGCGCTTACTCAGCTTGCCATTACCCTCCGGTTTTAAGATTAAGGGTAAATGTGCAAATGAAGGCATCACATCCTCCCAGCCAAACATTTTATAGGTCATCACGTGTGTAGGCGCACTTGGCAACCATTCTTCACCTCTAACCACATGTGTAATCTGCATCAGGTAATCGTCAACCACATTGGCTAAATGGTAGGTTGGCATACCATCACTTTTGAATAACACTTTGTCATCCAGTTGTGATGAATTAAAACTTACCCATCCGCGTATCAGGTCGTGGAATTTCACTTCTTCATTGCGGGGCATTTTAATACGAATAACATAAGGTTCGCCATTTGCAAGGCGCCGCTCAACTTCATCTCTCGAAAGTGAAACGGAATTCTTCATATACTGTCGGGTAATATGATCATAGGCCGGGGAAGGATTGCCCTGTTCCATCATCCGGTTGCGCATGGCTTCTAACTCTTCAGGCGTGTCAAACGCATAATATGCATGGCCCTTTTCGATAAGTTCCATGGCATATTTTTTATATATATCCTTGCGTTCACTTTGGCGATAGGGAGCAAATGGTCCACCAACATGCACACCTTCATCAAAAGTGATTCCGGCCCAGGCACAACTGTTAATGACATATTCCTCCGCTCCCGGAACGTATCGGGCCTGGTCAGTATCCTCAATACGCAAAACCAGTTTACCACCTGTTTTTTTGACAAACAGGTAATTATATAATGCTGTGCGTATTCCCCCCAAATGTTGTGCACCAGTTGGACTGGGTGCATAACGCAATCGAATCGGTCTCTCCATATTGTGCAAATGTGGTGCAAAGTTAAACCGCTTGCGAGAATTCAGCTAATGCCAACGGTTTTTGTTGCATGCCATCCGTATAAATCGCCGTATTTTTGTAAGTCATGTATTTCGTCAAAACACCCTGGTATCTCAAATCGGTGTATCCCAGTCTGGTATGGGACCTGCCGAAAACAGATACTTTGTATCTCACTTTTGATGATGGACCTGTTCCGGGTGTTACAGATATTATTTTAGATATCTTGGCCGGGTATCAGGCTAAAGCAACTTTTTTTTGTATCGGCGATAACATTCGAAAGCATCCGGATTTATTCCGGCGTATTTCGCAAGAAGGGCATGCCATAGGCAATCATACGTATCATCATGTAAATGGCTGGCGAACCGACCTGAATACCTATTTGGATGAAGTGGTAAACTGCGAAGCACTTGTACAAACAAAATTATTCCGGCCACCATATGGTCGTATTAGTTTTCAGCAAATTCAGGAATTAAAAAAAGAGTTTTCAATTGTAATGTGGGATGTGTTGAGTGGCGATTTTGATACTACACTGCATGCGGATACTTGTGTACAACATGTCGTTGAACATGCAGTTGGCGGCAGCATCGTTGTTTTTCACGATAGTTTGAAAGCATCTGAACGCGTACTGCCTGCACTGCCTGCCGTATTAAAACATTTTGCTGACAAGGGCTTTTCGTTTCGTGCATTGCCATACGATGGAACAGCTTTGCCAAAAGGGTTACATCTGGATTAATGCCCATTATGATTGATACACACGCACATATCTATTTACCTGAATTTGAAGCGGATCTTGAGGCTATTATGCATCGGGCGCTACAGGAGGGAGTGCAAAAAATTTACCTACCCAATATTGATACTGCGTCCATACCTTCCATGCTGGCGCTGACTCAACAATATCCTGAAATATGCAAGCCAATGATGGGATTGCACCCATGTTCTGTTCAGGATGATTGGTCAACCGTTCTTGACGATATGGAAGCGCTTATCGAAAAAAATCGGCCACTGTATTCCGGAATTGGTGAGTGTGGTTTGGATTATTATTGGGATAAGTCGCACATTGCCGAACAGAAAGCAGCTTTCGAACGTCAGATTCTGTTGGCGAAAAAATATCAACTGCCATTAATTATTCATTCCAGAGATGCGATGGATGATTGCCTAGCATTAGTTGAAAAACACCGTGGTGATGATTTGCGCGGTATTTTCCATTGCTTCAGCGGGACCAGGGAGCAGCTGGATAAAGTCATCTCTCTGCATTTTAAAGCTGGCATTGGTGGTGTGGTAACTTTTAAAAATGGAGGACTTGACAAGGTGCTCCAATACACCGATTTACCCCATCTGGTTCTGGAAACAGATGCACCCTATTTAGCGCCTGTTCCATTCAGAGGTAAACGCAACGAACCAGCCTATCTCCGATATGTAGTTGACAAATTAAGTGAGCTGCTGCAATGTGGTTCCGCCGAAGTCATGCAGGTTACCACGGATAACGCACGTCAGGTTTTTTAATTTTTTGTGGGTGGAAGGCAAATGTATGGCAGGTATAAACATATACTCTCTCCATTATCTGTTAACTGTTGAGTACATTTTTTGCCTTTATACTTCGAGTACGCTGTTGTGAATAAAATTCGACTGAATGCTGCGCAGGTCTTTTTTAATAATTACTTAGTAAAGAAATCAAAAAAAATACTGCTAAAGAAATTGTATTTCTCAAGCAGTATTTTAAGATTGCAACCTACGGGGTATATCAAAATTATTTTGGTTTGATACGGGATTATTGACATGATCCCTGAGATGGGGTGCTTCAACAAATTATCCTACAGCCAGTTCGCTGTGCTCACCTGTATTTTTTATTAAACCCAACTTGTCCAAGCGAGCTTGTCTAATTTATACTTAAGAGAGAGTATGTGATACGAATTGGGATTGTTAACATGATCCCTGAAATGGGGTGCTTCAACAAATTATCCTACAGCCAGTTCGCTATGCTCACCTGTATTTTTTATTTAACCCAACTTGTCCAAGCGAGCTTGTCCAAATTGGGTTAAATAAAAAATACAGCCTGCGGTAGGCTGTATGATAATTTGTTGGCGGAGAGAGAGGGATTCCCTGCCCTCCTGCGTCGTGCAGGCGGGGAACCCAATCGATACCCTTTTTTAAGAAATCTATTTAAAAAAATACTGCTAAAGAAATTGTATTTCTCAAGCAGTATTTTTGAATTGCAACCTACGGTTGCAAAACATTATTTGTTGGCGGAGAGAGAGGGATTCCCTGCCCTCCTGCGTCGCGCAGGCGGGGAACCCAATCGATACCCTTTTAAAGAAATCAAAAAAAATACTGCTAAAGAAATTGCACTTTCTCTAGCAGTATTTAAAGATTGCAACCTATGGTTGCAAAACATTATTTGTTGGCGGAGAGAGAGGGATTCGAACCCTCGATACCCTTTAGGGGTATACACACTTTCCAGGCGTGCTCCTTCAACCACTCGGACATCTCTCCGGTTGAGGGGAGTGCAAAGGTAAGGTTTAGGCGGGGCTTTCGCAATATGTTTGGATTAATTGCGGGGTGTGATGCCGTATTTGAGTTGGTATTTGCGCTCTTGCTCGTCTTGCCAGTTTTCCGGTTTTATGCGCTCTCCCTCGATAAAAATATAGCTGAGTTGATTCGTGCGCATATCCAACGCATCTCCCTCGCTGATAAATAAGGTGGCGCTTTTGCCGGTTGTAAGGGTTCCAAAACGATTGTCGATACCTGCAATTTTTGCATTATTGAGTGTTACCATGCGCAAGGCATCCTCTTTATTCATACCATAAGGCACAACTGCTCCTGCCTGAAAAGGTAAATTACGCAAATTCCAATAACTCGCATCTTCGTTGTTAATGGTTAGTCCGCATACAATACCTGCCTTCTGTAACAAAATAGGTAATGTATAAGGTAAATCAATAGGGTCGCCATCAAATGCGGGTAATTCATGTGTGCATTCTAATAATACCGGAATCTGGTGTTGTTTGAGCAAATCTAAAACCTGATACGATTGTCTGCCGCCAACAATTACAATCTGTAATCCAAATGTCTGGGCAAAATCAACCGCACCAATAATTCCCTTGGCAGCATTCGTTTGAATGTAAAGTTTTTGTTCTGTATTTAACACTTTATGCATCGCCTCAAACCGAAGATTTTTTTCGGTGTGATTTTGTATGGCACAGTATGCCTTAGCTTCTGCAAAAAAAGCTTTGATTTCTTCCACTTCTTTTGTGTAATCCGGATTAATCGAATACGTGCCAGTTCCCCAATTGTATCTGTAAACATCCGGCCAGTGCATATGCATATTACCATCTGTGGCAACTACTGCATCTTCCCAATTCCAACCGGATAATTTCATCACACTGCTTTGACCGCTGATGATACCACCATTTGGCACCGGTTGTGCTAATAACACACCATTAGATCGTACGGTTGGAATTACCTTTGAATCTGTATTATAGGCAATCAACGATCGGATGTTCGGATTGAACACGCCCACTTCATAAATATCATTTGTTGCTCTTACTGCACTGATTTCTTTTAAACCGAGTTCAGATGTTAGTCCGATTAATCCGGGGTAAACATGCTTTCCTGTCGCATCAATAATTGAAGCAGTATTTGCATCATAACTGGTTTCTTTCATAGGTCCGGCATATTCAATAATCTGATTATGCACAATGAGTAATCCATTTTCAATAATGGTTCCATCTCCAATATGTAATGTGCCTCCTGTAATGACATACGGCACTTGCTGCGCATGCATTTGTGGTATTGAGAAACATATGATGAAACAGGTTAATATGAGGTTTCGCATAGCTGTAGTCTGTCAATTAATAATTATTCTCCTTTAACAAAATCACCCACGTCTTCACAATCATACTCACGTTTAGGTGTGGTGCTCACGGGTATGGTAACTGCGCCATTTACTTTATCGGCCATCATTTTTTTAATGATGCGGTCACGTTCGATAGCGTCTGCTTCCAATAGAGCTGATTGCTGACTGCGATCAAAATAGATGCGACCATCAATAATGGTTTTTTCGGCCATGGCGTAAATGCTTAATGGGTTATCGCTCCACAAAACAATATCAGCATCTTTCCCTTCCTTAATACTTCCGGTTCTATCATCAATATGCAATAATTTTGCAGGATTCAGGGTTACCATTTTTAAAGCTTCCTCTTCTGAAATGCCAGAATATTTAATCGTTTTGGCAGCCTCCTGGTTTAACCTTCTGGCCATCTCTGCATCATCTGAATTTAAGGCGGTTATTACGCCGGCATCATGCAATAAACCTGCATTTTGCGGTATGGCATCATACACCTCAAATTTATATGCCCACCAGTCGCTGAAACTCGATGCGCCGGCGCCATGCATTTTCATTTTATCGGCAACTTTATAGCCTTCTAATATATGTGTAAAGGTGTTTACCGTAAATCCAAAAGTATCGGCAAGATTCATGAGCATATTAATCTCACTTTGCACATAACTATGACAGGTGATAAATCGCTTGCCTTCCAGAATTTCAGCAATTGCTTCTAATTCTAAATCGGTGCGAACCAGATTTTTAGGATCTTTTTTTGCCAACGCGTATTCTTGAGCACGGGTGAAAATATCAGCATATACCTGCTCCACACCCATGCGTGTTTGCGGGAATCGAATAACACTTTCGTCGCCCCAGTTACTTTGTTTTACATTTTCACCTAAAGCAAATTTGATAAAGCCCGGCCATCCTTCAAATTTCATTTCTTCAGGTGTCAGCCCCCAACGTAATTTTATAAGTTGTGTTTGTCCGCCAACCGGATTGGCTGATCCATGTAAAATATGGGCAGTTGTTACCCCACCGCTCAACTGGCGATAAATATTAATATCATCACAATCAATTACATCGCCCATCCGCACCTCGGCACTGCTGCTTTGTGTGCCTTCATTAACACCATCCGTTACGGCAATGTGTGAATGCTCGTCAATAATCCCTGCCGTTACATGTTTGCCGGTACCATCAATGACCAAGGCGTTTTTTGCAGATATATTTTTACCCACCTGCAAAATTTTACCATTGCCAATCAATACATCCGTATTTTTCAATACACCGGCTTTTTCGTTTGTCCAGACTGTTGCATTCGTAATCAGAATATTTTGTTGTTGCGGTGGAGTAGTCCAGCCAAACGAACTAAATGGATACACCACTTCGCCAATATGTATGCTGTCGGTAGTTGCCTGAGCTGGTTTTTCCATATACACATTCGCGAAGGTGGCCGACCACTCAATCCAGTTTTCATTCATCTGGCCGCGACCGGCAAAATTTTTATCAGATTTCCATCCACTTAATCGATACAACATGGCATTGTCTGTGAATTGCAATGAGATTCCCTGATCAGTTATTGAGCCATTGGCTGATAATGTATCCGTGTTTTTTAAGATCTGAAATACAGGTGCTGCAGCAGAACCTTTAATAAGCAAGCCATATGTACTATTGCCAACCTGTAAGGCATATAATCCTCTGTGCTCTTCGGGTGCATTTTTTAATATGTAGCGATGGCCATCTACCCAATTTTCATATAGCACCGTTTCTTTATTAAATAAATTGCCGGAAGTAATCAAAAAATTTGCAATTCTACCTTTTTGAAGCGAACCGGCTTGATTTTGAATACCTAAAATACCGGCAGGTGTTATCGTTAATGCTGCCAGTGCTTCTTTTTCTGATAATCCATACTGCACAGCTTTGCGCACTGCCGGCAGGTACTGCGATTTATCCTCCAGTCCATTAGAAGTAAAGCAAAACCGAATATGTGCATCCGCCAGGTAAGCGGCATTTGCCGGCGCCATTTCCCATTCCTTTAAATCAGCAAGTGGAAGTAATTGCGCGTCATATGGGTCTGTTATGTCCGGTGTTTTTGGATAGTTAACCGGTATGATGAGTGAAGCACCTGTTGCAGCAATTTCCTGAACACGTTGATACTCATTACCACTGCCCTTTATAACAAATGGAATATTGAATTCATTGCCGATTTGATCAGCACGCAAAACTTCCAGTTTGTCTTTCGCGTCGAAAATGGGAATCAATTGCCTGCCCGATACAATAGCCTCAAGTGAAATATTTGTTTCTTCTGCAGAACCTCCTTTTGCATACCAATCAGCATCATATAAAGTTTGTCGAATAAGCGCAATGCTGCCCATTTGTGAACTTGGATAATCCTGAGTGCTACTGCCTTTGCGCAAAGCATAATGTGTGCTCACCCGCTCTGATAATATTGCATCACGTGCCGGTAAATCATGCACAAAAACCAACGCACCGGTTCCGCGCATTATACCATCATGCCGATGTGTGAGTACGAGCCCTATCCCCGATTGTCGAAATTGTTTAGCCTGTTCATCATCAGGTGAAAATTGTGTATATGCCTGAAATTCTGGTGTAAT
Organism: Bacteroidota bacterium; assembly: GCA_029571985.1. Classification (GTDB taxonomy): domain Bacteria; phylum Bacteroidota; class Bacteroidia; order Chitinophagales; family BACL12; genus UBA7236. Next base: position 29,180 of record JAKQVC010000147.1, read on the forward strand.
CGCCTGATTCCAGGAAACCGCCTGCTCATTATTATTTAATAATTGTGGCCCTTTTTGCGAAGGGTTTTCCTTTTTGGGCAATCCATAATCTGCATCTGCATCAATAAACGACGGATACACATATTTGCCCTGCAAATCCACAACTACAGCGTCTGCCGGAATGGTAGCATTAGTGCCTACACTCACAATTATACCATCCCGAATAACCATCGTAGCATCGGTATAAGTGGTGGATGTATCCACTACTATGGTAGCATGTGTAAAGGCGTATGCACCTGATCGTTCATCAAAAACACCATTCTCAGGCCAGGTGCTTTGGGCTGATAATGGCAGCGTTGCGCAGAAAACTGCGACTGCACACAAAAATTGCTTCATATAGGTATTGGTATAAGGGTATTTGAGTGGCCCAGTCTGCTAAGATAGTTGAAATGTGACATTTTGTTTACTGGCCTTAAACAAGTTTAACATCTCTTTTGGCTGTTTACCTTAATCTGAATTGAAGGAATATCATTATAGAATCCGGACTTCTGTTAATTATCTTAAGGGCATCTTGTATAACAATTTGGCAACTACATGGTGATTACTAACTCAAATATAACGGCCTCAAATGAAAAATTAGCAGCCTATCCGACCTTTCATTTGATACTTTCATCTTTATTAACGAGATTTATCACTGTATGGTTGTACGAGGTCTTAGAGTGTCCCTTAAAAGTAGTCACACTGGTGTATTTACATCTGCACAATAGATTACCAAAATAGTATTATCAACTACTCAAAATTTATTAAACAGTAATGTCCATTCATTCCTAACTCACATTTCCAAATATACTTGCATATGAAATCTAATACTATTGGGTTTAAGCTTAGCAAATATTATATTTATTCATACTTAAGTATTATTATGAAGGTTGCTAGCGCCCAGCCAAGTATTATTTACCAGCAATGCTATGGTGGAAGTAATGATGATTATTTCAACTATGCTGCTCAAACAATCGATGGCGGTGTAATAACTACTATTACCTCAGGCTCTTATGACGGCGATTTAGAAGGTGTTATCAATCCTACAGGTTGGGTAATAAAATTCAACTCTTCAATTGAGTTAGAGTGGCAAAAATTTTATAATTCAGCCGAATATGAATGTGCTCCAATTAAACCATTGTGCCTTTCTGATGGCAACTATACTTTTGGAGGGTATGGGCTAGATGGCTGCCGCAATTATAATGGAGGCCTTGATTTATTACTGTTACACACCTCATCTTCAGGTGACACCATTTGGACACAGTGTTATGGTAGTGAAACTGATGAAAAATTTACAGATGTGATACAAACCTTAGATGGAGGATACCTTATCCTGGGAACAAGTTATGGGTCTGGGGGAGACATTCCAATCCATTATGGCACTACATGTTGTGAAGACGCAATTATACTAAAAACCGACAGCTTGGGACAAATCAATTGGATTAAAGTTCTAGGGGGTTCACAAAATGATGTACCTATTGCGAATAGTGTTGAAATCAGTCGCGGGTTCTATCAAATTCACATATTTTCATCCTCTAATGATTATGATTTATCAGATTGCCCCGTCACCGATCTTAGGAAAAGATGGATACTGACAATAGACAGCAGTGGCAATATTATCAATGAAAATTTCCTATCCGCGGAGACCGATTTTTTCAATTTCGAGCATTCAATCGTAAAGTATAAGGAGTATACCCTAAGTGCTGGATCCGGTAACGCAGCGTCTACCTCCTTCCCACCGGAAGCAGGTCATGCGATGGAAGAAGGTTCAATAGCTTTTTTTGATAGCACACTCAATCTGGTGAATATGCTATCTTTCGGTGGAAGTCATGACGATCGATTCTCAACAATGAGCATTGATTCAGCCGGAAATTTATATTTTTTCGGATATTCAAGCTCTCTCGATTTTGATGTCCCCGACAATCTAAATGATGGGCTCGCAAATGATTATTGGATTATGTCAACTGATAGTAATTTCCAACCATTGTGGAGTCAAAATTTTGGAGGCAATAATTTTGATGGAGATTATTTAAGCGGCCCGGTAGGCAACTTAGTAATCATCGATCAAGTAGTATACATATTTACCAGCTGCATAAGTAATGCCTTAATTCCAAACCAGGATATCAACTGCAGTAGATTAGGTGATGGATTACCTGAGAATAATTTTAGAGACGCTTGGATTGTTGGCCTCTCAATTCCAACCAATATCGCTAACCTATCCCCAACTCCACCGCATATTACCCTATCACCCAATCCAGCTAAAGACCAATGCATTATCTCAGTTGAAGATGGCTCAACCATTGATTTCATTCAGATATTCGACGCTTTGCAGAGACCGGTATTCAGGCAGCCATTTGTTCAGAACACATCCATATCACTCGCCGGATTGAACGAGGGTATTTATTTTGTGGGCCTTTACAGCAGCACCGGATTAATATGGTGTGAAAAATTAATAATAGCTCAATAAAGGTGTTTTGGTCGCCATTAATCAGACAGAATTATTTAATTGGTTTGGCAAATTCAACGCTTCTATTTCACAATCGAATCTGCAAAGTTGTGCAGTCGCATTGTAACCGTTAAGGTCAGGAACGAGCGATGGATTTAATAATTGATTTGTATCCTACCCATGAACGATGTTTCAATCTGCAAAATGATTACATAGTGAACTTCTAGTTGAGCTGGAGGCGCGCTGCGGGGTTGTTAATTTTGGTGCCTTTGATTTTTGCGATGGTGTCGGCGAGCCAGTTGTGCTGTTTTGTGATGTGGACTTTGCAGGGGTCATCTAGGGCGTAAACTAATAATTATTTTGCATGGATGTCATTAAGTAATATTCTGGTCAAAATTGCTTCGGTATTAAGTTTTAACATCCTATTGTAGATTCGCTGATTATCTTTATACAGTTTATGCGGTCAATCGTCATCATACTATTGCTTATGCTTTCCGGCTTTCACGCCAAAGCCTGGCACATTATTGGTGGTGAAATGATATATACCCGCCTGGCAGGAAATACATTTGAAGTTACTCTAAAAATATACCGCGACTGTTCAAATCCGGATGCGGCAGCTTATGATGATCCCTTACAAATTTATGTGTACACGGCAGAAGGCGCATTAGTGGATAGCCTCGTTTTATTTTTTCCGGGATCAGATTTAATAGATCCATCCATTATTAATCCTTGTGTTGAAGTGAATCCTGATTTGTGTATTGAAGAAGGTATTTATGTCGGTACTATCGATTTACCTGCGCATCCGGGTGGTTATAATTTAGTTTACCAAAGATGTTGCCGAAACTCTACCATTCTCAATATTTCAGAACCGGTTAATACAGGTGTTACTTATTCAGCGCATATCCCTGATCCCGGTAGTTTAATAAACAGTAGTCCGCGATTTACCGATTTACCACCTGTTGCCATTTGTGCCGGATATCCTTTTTCTTTCAATCATATGGCAACCGATCCTGATGGTGATGATTTGGTGTATCGCTTTTTTACACCATATACCGGTGCTTCCTTTGATTTTCCGGATCCATCGCCCGCATTGCCACCCCCTTTTCCTGAAGTGATTTTTATCCCACCTTATGCAGAAGATTATCCGGTGGCTTCTTCACCTGCATTCGCGATTGACCCGGTTACCGGATGGCTGGCGGGGATTCCTACGGATTTAGGACAATTTGTGGTGGGTATCGCCTGCGAAGAATGGCGCGATGGTGTTTTATTAGATGTGCATTATCGCGATTTTCAATTTAATGTGACCGATTGCACTCCATCCATCGTTGCTGCAGCACCGGCTTATATTAGTGAATGTGATAATTACACGGTGCTCTTTGATAATTATAGTTTTGGAACAGATGAATTTTATTGGGACTTTGGCGTTCCCGGTATCACCACGGATACCAGTACTGATGATATCCCATCTTACACGTACCCCGCTGCCGGTACTTACACCGCAACCCTCATTGCATTTCCCGGATATGAATGCTCCGATACAACTTATATCACGGTATATGTATATCCGGAATTAATCGCAGATATCGCTTTTGATTTTACCTGCGCAGGTGATGTGGTCGAATTTACGGATTTGTCTACAACAGATTTTGGAACGATTACAGATTGGGAATGGAATTATGGCGATGGCTGGGGAAGTGTGGAACAAAATCCCGAATACGTATATGAAGAATCAGGTTCTTATATGCTGATTTTTACAGTAACGAACAGTTATGGTTGTACGGCTCAATTATATGATACCATTCGCATTTATCCTTTACCGCATGCTATCATAGAATCAGATACCCTCTGTATTAATCAAATCGATACCATCGAAAGTGGCTCGATTGTTATTTTGCCTTTTACCATTACCGATTGGGAATGGACTTTGTATACTGGAGAAGTATTTAATACAGAATCAGTACCCTATGCATTTCCTGATGCCGGTACTTATCCGGTTTCGTTGACGGTAACCTCCTCTGTCGGATGTGTGGATTCAACGAGTGCCGATATATATGTTGCTCCACCCGTAACTGCTACACCGATTTATGGCGACACGGTTTGTGCCGGGGAGGAGTTGCATCTCATCACCTCAGGAGGCACCCTTTACGACTGGAGTCCACCCGAATTTGCCTCAACCCCAAATAGCCAAAGCACATATTATTATCCTGAATACAGCACCTGGATTTATGTAGTTGTTTCTGACGGATGCACAGCAGACACGGCTTCTGCCTATTTTGAAGTGCTTCCTGCTCCGGATATTATCGCTGGTCCTAATACCACAGTGTATCATTTTGAAGAGGTGGAGCTATACGCTTTCGGGGCTGAATCATTCGTGTGGACCCCTACAGAAGGCCTCTCCGACCCAACCATCTCAAACCCTGTAGCCTTGCCTGACCAAACGACGGCCTACATCGTAACAGGAACCGGGCCGAATGGGTGCAAATCAACTGACACCGCCCTCATTCAAATTCTGCCGGTCTGCTTCAAATTTGCGACCGCTAACGCCTTCTCTCCAAACGGGGACGGCATAAATGACAAATTCAGACTGGTGACCGCGGCCGATGATGAACTTGTTTCTATGGAAATTTTCAATCGCTGGGGAGCAAAGGTTTTCAGCACCAATAGCCTCGAAAACGGCTGGGATGGCACTGACGGCAACGGCGTTCCGCAAGAGGTGGGTATGTACGTATACATCATGTATACCACCTGCGAGGGAGTAACCCAACGCCTCGATGGAACCGTTACCTTGCTCAGGTAAAAGGGATTGTCTATCTTTAATTTTCCGTATCTTTTATTTAGTTATTTAAACCAACACCTGATATGAAACGAATTGGCATACTCCTCGCCTGTTTTCTTTGTTTAGCTGTTACCCGAGTCAACGCATCCCATATTATCGGGGGTGAAATTGTATATACCTGCATCGGAACAAATCAGTATAACGTAAAATTGATTTTGTATCGCGACTGCACCTCGTTTACACTATTTGATAACCCTGCCTACATGACATTGTTTACGCAGGATGGTGCTTATGTGACGAATTTCCCTTTAACCGACCCAATTATCACCGATATCCCTGCAGAATCAGACAATCCATGTTTGGATGCACCTGATGATGTTTGTGTTGAACAGGCCATTTATGAGATTAATATAACCGTGCCGGATGGTGATGAAGGATACCTGTTGGTTTTCCAGCGTTGTTGTCGTAATGCCGGTATCGTAAATATTTGGACACCTGATGATGTTGGCGCAACCTATACACAGGAAATACCGCCGGCAACAGATGCAGTTTGTAATAATAGCCCGGTGTTTAATGATTTTCCACCAACCGTGATTTGTATTGATGACCCGATCGTTTTCGATCACTCAGCAACCGATCCGGATGGCGATTCATTAGCGTATTATTTCTACTGGCCATATCAGGGTGCTGATGCGTTTGATGCGGCTCCGGTTATCGCATCACCTCCTCCTTATGTGGGTGTAAACTGGGTGGCCGGATATGATGAATTATATCCGCTTGATGCAGCACCTGCCTTTGCCATCGACGAGGCTACCGGTATATTGACCGGAACGGCAACTGCTGAAGGTAGATATGTAGTGGGCGTTGTGTGTAAAGAGTATCGCGGCGGTGTATGGCTTGGCGACCATATCCGCGATTTCCAATTTAATGTGGTGGCCTGTACGCCTTCGGTTGTTGCCGAAATGGAAGTGGGTGACGCCGTATTTGATGATACAGACCCGGATGATGAATATTTAAATTGCACCGACTTCACTGTAATTTTTGATAATAACAGTACCGGCGGAACAGATTACTTCTGGGATTTTGGTGATGGCGCTACAAGTACCATCGAAAGTCCTACACATACCTATGCCGATACCGGAACGTATATAGTTACCTTAATCGTAAACCCGGGTTTTACCTGCGCAGATACCGCTATCGGCGTAATTAAACTCTATAATACCTTAACTGCTGATTATGATTTCGTTGCCGGTTGTTCCGGTACACCGGTAATATTTACAGATGTTTCCAACTCGACAGAAGCCGGTGATATTGACAGCTGGGAATGGACTTTTGCAGATGGTGCTACATCAGATGAACAAAATCCAACGCATGAATATGAGGATGGCGGCACCTATGAGGTCGTCCTAATTGTAACAACGGATGTGGGTTGTGTCGATGAGATAACGTACGATGTTTTTGTTGAATCCGGACCGGATGTACTATGGGAAACAGAAGATGTTTGTCAGGATGTCCCAGCAGAATTCGATAACCAGACAACAATTATAACCGGAACTATAACTGGATATTTATGGGACTTCGGTGATGGCTCAACCAGTACCGATGAAAATCCGAGTCACCTCTACGCAGCTCCCGGCGATTATACCGTTACCCTCGTGGCCTATTCTGCAAACGGCTGTACCGATACCTTGTCGCAAACCATTCATATCGGCGAATTACCTTTTCCTGATGCAGGACCTGACCAGACAGTTTTATATCTCGAAGACTTTACACTGAATGGCGATGGAAATGGTACTTACGAATGGACACCTGTGCTTACAGGCATTTACGAGTCTTTTTCTGATTACAACGATAATAACCCAACCGTTGAACTCGAAGAAACAACCACATTTACACTCACCGTTGTTAGCCCAGATGGCTGTATTGGCACTGATCAGGTTACGATAACCGTTGAGGATATTCCAATTGTGGAAGTGCCGAGCGCATTTTCACCGAACGGTGATAATGTCAACGATTTAATATTACCTTACCTGCACGATATCATTGCACTCGAGCGATTTACTGTTTATAATCGTTGGGGAGAGGAAGTGTTTACTACCAATGCGATTAATGTAGGATGGGATGGTATGGTTGATGGTAAGGAAGCAGAAATTGGCACTTACGTTTATATAGTAGTAGCTACCGCAACAAGCGGTGAAGAAGAAATGCGTCAGGGTAATTTTGTACTGGTGCGTTAATTTCTTGCAATAGATACTCGCAAACCAAAAGCAATAAGTAGCTTTGCATCGACTTTCAGGCGATGAAAAAGCTACTTATTTTTTTTATACCTGCCCTGGTATGCGCTTTGGCAGCGTGTGGTGGAGAACAATCACAACCAAATAAGGAAGTGCAACAAGATGTTCCACCGGAAGAAGTGGTGTATATCAAACACTGCAAATTATGCCACGGCTCAAAAGGTGATTTGGGCTTAAGCGGTGCTGCAAATTTGAAAATTTCCGTACTTACACTTGATGAAGTAAAACAGGTGGTCGTAAACGGCAGAAATGCGATGCCTGCCTGGGGCCAGCAATTACCTCCACAGGAAATTGATATGGTGGCAGCCTATGTAATGACGCTGCGCAAATAATCAAGAGCATCGCACCACAATCGTGATACCCCAAAAAAATACATATCAGGTTATAGGCACTATGTCGGGGAGTTCACTTGATGGATTGGATATTATTTGCGTATCTATTCAACTTGATCCGGCTCCTGTATTTCGTATTATAGCTGCAGAAACGATTCCCTATGCAGATGCAGTTTTTAATAAACTGCAAAATATCAGTGTGGCACATCAGGCCGTTGATAATCAAACGGATATCTGGTTTGCAGAAGTGATGGCTGAACATATTCAACAATTTATTCGCCATCATCAAATCCAGGAAATTGATTGTGTCGCTTCACACGGGCATACTACCATCCATCAGCCATCAGCTGGCATCACACAACAAATCGGTTGCCCGCAAACAATGGCAAACCTGCTCCATGTTCCGGTAATTGGCCGTTTCAGACAATCGGATATTGACGCCGGCGGTCAGGGCGCACCTTTAGTACCTATGTGTGATGCATTATTTTTTGCTGAAAATGATGCTTGCCTGAATCTGGGTGGTATTGCCAATATATCCTATCAAACAGAACAAGGCAGAATCGGATTTGATATTTGTGGAGCGAATCAAATACTTAATTATTTCGCGCGACTCGCAGGTCATGCCTATGATGAAGATGGTCGAATGGCTGCATCAGGCGTGGTGAATGAGCAGGTGTTGGCACAATTAAATGGTTTACCTTTTTATGAGCAGGCACCTCCAAAAAGTCTGGATAACGCCTGGGTACATGCAGCTGTAATTCAATTGCTGCGCGATGCTCAACTGTCAACTGCAGATGCATTAGCAACAGCCACAGCACATATTGCGCAACAGATTGCTCATGTAATTCGCAAACAACCCGGTGCCCGACCATTCGCTCAGTATACATTATTTGTTACAGGTGGTGGTGCGTGGAATGGATTTTTAATTGAATCCATTTGCAGAACAATTGGCGTTACCGTGCATGTGCCGGATGCAACCATTGTAAATTATAAAGAGGCGCTGGCCATGGCGTTAATGGGTGTTTTACGTATAGAACACAAACCGAATTTCTTACCATCAGTTACAGGTGCCGATATTGCCGTTTCCGGTGGAGAAATAGCACTGCCAATTAAATAAATTGCAACTTTACATCTCATGATACTCGTTACAGGCGCAAATGGATTAGTAGGCAGCTACTTATGCAGGGAACTGCTTAAACAGGCTGTTCCTGTGCGTGCGCTTAAACGTAAGGAAAGTAATTTGCGATTGGTTGCAGATATTGCCGATCAAATACAATGGGTTGATGGTGATGTAAATGATATCATGGCACTGGAAGATGCGATGCAGGATATTACACATATATATCACTGTGCCGGTGCCATTGCTTATACAGCTAAACACGCACAACAGGTAATGCGTGTAAATCAACAAGGCACTGAAAATGTTGTCAACCTGGCCCTGGAAAAGCAGATTAAAAAATTAGTACATGTCAGCTCAATTGCTGCCTTAGGTCGCACAGGCAAAACGGGTGAACACGTGAATGAAGATGCACCCTGGAATATGAAACACCTCACCACGCCATATGCACAATCTAAATTTGCAGCTGAGCGTGAAGTGTGGCGGGGCATTGCCGAAGGATTAAATGCAGTAATTATTAATCCGGGACTCATTCTCGGAGCAGGAAACTGGAATAGCGGTTCCAGTAAATTATTTGAAACCGTTTACCGCCAATTTCCTTTTTATACAACCGGAATTACCGGATATGTGGATGTGCGTGATGTAGTACGAATCGCTGTTGCGCTGATGCAGAGTGATATTCAAAATGAACGTTTTGTGCTCGTCAGTGAAAATGTGATTTTCCGCGATTTAATGTTTATGATGGCAGATAGTCTCGGCGTAAAGCGTCCATCAAAAGAAGCCGGTAAATTTTTATCTGAAATTGCGTGGCGATTGGAATGGTTTAAGTCATTATTTTCGAATGATGAACCCACCGTTACCCGACAAACTGCGCGTATAGCCAATAGCATCACCTATTTTGATTCCACCAAAATCAGGCAGGCATTGAATTATGCTATGATTCCTATTCAACAAACCATTACCGAAACAGCACAATCTTTCCTCCACGAAAAACAAGACGGAAAATTTCATCCGCTTGGTTAATTGTGTTCAGGTGCTCGTGTGTTCAGGTGTGCATGTGTTTCCGACGTATAGCGGAAACATGTGTTCGGTATGTCTATTACTTATTCCTCATTCCTCATTCCTCATTCCTTATTCCTCATACGTCCTCGGCACCTTCGGATCTGTAATAATTATATAGTCGCCATTCTGTTTATGCTGGCTCCAATCGATATTTGGGAAATTTTCATCAGAGCCTGAACTTATTACTAAGGAGCGCGCTTTCGGTCTGTAGTTATGTAATTGTGTTACAACAGCATAATGTTCATCACTGTGAAACCTGCCGTTTACCTGTAATACTTTGTGGCCTTTATGCGCTTTTAAATATTCGGCGATAGACCAGGCCATGGTAGCATCCCAGGTGGATTGTCCCATAATCATATCCATACCTGTGGCAGTTACATTCGCGGCTGTCATGGAAGAATCATGCCCGGTAAAAACTTCAACCAGTTTATCAAAATAAGGACCACTTGCCGTATCAAAGGGTAGGGGAGCGATATGCGATTTACTGGCTTCCGGCAATGCCATTAATCCTTGCATACCTTTGCGAACAGCTAAACTGGAATATCTGCCGGCAGCATTCGCACATACCACTGGCATATGATTTGTTTTGGCAAACTCAACCATTGGTCGGTAATCGCGGTAATTACTCCAGGTGCGCGCATCTTTTACAAATTGTTTTTCTTTGATTAATCCTGCCAGATATTCATCCATCACCTCCTGCACATCCCGGTCGAACATTTCCATTGATAAAGCCGATTGCGCACCGTATGCAGCAAACATTTTTTCAACTAATTGAGCTTCCAGAAAATGTCCAACAGAATCGTTGTGTTCTTCTCCAAAAAACAATACATCATACTGCTGCATCTCTTGCACAATGGCATCGAGTGTGGTAACTTGTTGTGTGCGGGTATTATATACAATATAATGTTGCTCGGTAATTTGTGCTTCAGCGATGGTGCTGAGCAAACAAAGGGCAATGAGATATTTCATGGAATAAAAGTAAGTAAATTGTATAACCTGATGATGCTTCAATCAAAAACCGCTCAGAGGCTATGATGTGCATATGGTTTTACTGGCCGGAGCAGAATGCGTGGCTACACTAAACTGCCGACGACAGCCATTTAAGATCTCCAACCTGGTAGACAGCAATACCGCCGTTATGTTCTATAAGGATCTTACCATTTTCATCCACCCCCTTACAAATGCCTGTAACCGGCTTTCCCTGATATTCGAAGAACACTTCGGCCTGATAACCCATCAGATATCGGTGGTATTCGTCGTTTATAGCGGCAAATTGGCCCGATCGCAACTGTAAATACCGATGTTCGAGGTGTTGATACAGGTGGTCAGCAACTTCCTCAACGGAGGCCTGTTTACCGGTTAAGGTGGCGATAGATGTGGCAAGCGGCGCCTGATGGTCAAATTCGGTTTGATTGACATTGATGCCAATACCTGCAATAACCCACTGCACACGGGTGCTTACAGAGGTTTCTATCAAAATACCTGCCAATTTGTGATTTTGGGCGAAAATGTCGTTTGGCCATTTCAGGTAAACCTGCGGGAGGTAAACTGCCAAAGTGTCGCGAACAGCCAGAGCCACGGCCTTATTGAGGTAAAAAAGGGCTCCGGCCGCCAGAAATACGGGTTTGAGCAGGATGGAGGAGGTCAGATTCTGGCCGGGAAGTGCTATCCACTGTCGCTCCCTTTGTCCGCGGCCCGCTGTTTGATGATAAGCGATGACTGCGATGCCTTCCGGTGCCCCGGGGTGTTGCTGAACGTACTCGCGCAACCATGAGTTAGTACTCGGGGTCGTGTCGAGGTGAATGCGTTCTAATCCTATGAAAAGCGGGCGCGACAAAAGAATTCGTAATTTTGCAACCTTTAACAAAGTAAGTGAGAAAATCATCAAAAAAGGCAGTATCTCAGCAATATTCATTAACTGAGCTCGTCATAGATAGTATCCTCGACAAAAAGGGGGAAGAAGTGGTTCATTTGGATTTGACTGCTTTACCTGATGCCGTGAGCGACCATTTCATTATATGCCATGCCGATTCAACGACACAAGTGCGTGCAATCGGAAACCATATTGCGGAAAATGTGTTTGACAAAGGTGGCGTTAAACCTTTTAGCAAGGAAGGGTTCGATAATGCAGAGTGGATTATTATCGATTACATGGATGTAGTTGTGCATGTATTCTATAAAGAGAAGCGATATTTCTACCAGTTAGAAGACCTGTGGCATGATGCCGTGATGAAAAAAGTGAGTTAATACGTATAGAGTAAGACATGAGTATAGAACAAAATAATCAGAACAAACCCAAGCCCGGACAACCGCGTAAATTCAATTTTTATTGGATTTATGGTTTGATTGCCGTGATATTGCTTGCACTTCAATTTTTTCCGCTTCAGGGAACACCTGCGGATTTGAAGAATATCAATACGTTTAGAACAGAAATGCTCGACAAAGGACATGTAAATCGTATTGTAATTGTAAACAGAGAATATGCCGAAATTTATATTAAAACGGACAGCTTAAAACAAGAACCTTATGTAACCGATAAGGTGCCTGAAAAAGGTCCTCAATATAAATGGAACATAGGTTCGCCGGATACATTTGAACGTCAGCTTGCTGAATGGCAGGCCGGCAGAACCAGCAAACCGGTAACTGTTTCGTACGAAACACACAACAATATTTTCATCAGCATTCTCGGTTGGATTTTACCTATTTTATTATTTCTGGCGATTTGGATTTTTGTGATGCGCCGTGTTACCGGTGGTGCCGGAATGGGCGGTGGCGGACAAATTTTCAATATCGGAAAATCAAAACCACAGATGTATGATAAGGATACAAAAGTGAATGTAACCTTTAATGACGTTGCCGGTTTAGATGAGGCGAAAGAGGAAGTGATGGAAGTGGTAGATTTTCTGAAGAATCCGAAAAAATATACTTCACTGGGTGGTAAAATTCCTAAAGGTGTTTTATTAGTTGGCCCTCCGGGAACCGGTAAAACCTTATTGGCAAAAGCCATGGCCGGTGAAGCTCAGGTGCCTTTCTTCAGCATATCCGGTTCTGATTTTGTGGAGATGTTTGTGGGTGTTGGTGCAAGCCGCGTACGCGATTTATTCCGCCAGGCACGCGAAAAAGCACCATGTGTAATTTTTATTGATGAGATTGATGCAATTGGTCGCGCACGTGGAAAAAATATGATTCAAAGTAATGATGAACGCGAAAACACGTTGAATCAATTACTTGTTGAAATGGATGGTTTCGGAACGGATAAAGGTGTAATCATCTTAGCCGCCACGAACCGCCCGGATGTGCTCGATCCAGCATTGTTGCGCCCAGGTCGTTTCGATCGTCAGATTTCTATCGACAAACCGGATCTTGCCGGTCGCGAACAAATTTTTAATGTGCATTTGAAACCCATTAAAGTCGCAACTGAAGTTGATGCACATAAATTAGCCACTCAAACACCTGGTTTTGCAGGTGCAGATATTGCCAACGTATGTAATGAAGCGGCATTGATTGCTGCTCGTCGCGGAAAGAAATTTGTTGAGCTGCAGGATTTTAATGATGCTATCGACCGCGTAATTGGTGGTTTGGAGAAAAAGAATAAAATCATTTCTCAGGAAGAGAAAAAAATAGTGGCTTATCACGAAGCCGGTCACGCTATTTGTGGATGGTATCTCGAATATGCCGATCCGCTGGTAAAAGTATCTATCGTTCCGCGCGGTATGGCAGCCTTGGGTTATGCGCAGTATTTACCAAAAGAACAATACCTGTATACTAAAGAGCAACTCATGGACATGATGTGTATGACGCTCGGTGGACGTGCTGCTGAAGATATCATTTTTGGCCGCATCAGTACAGGTGCACAGAACGACCTCGAACGTATCACAAAAATGGCTTATGCCATGGTGAGTATTTATGGTATGAACGAACGCGTTGGAAATGTGAGCTTTAATGACCCGAATATTGATCAGCGTTTCAGCAAACCGTATTCAGAACAAACCGCGCAGGTTATTGATGAAGAGGTGAAAAAAATGATTGATGCTGCCTATCAGCGCACGAAGCAATTGTTGTTGGAGAAGCGCGACCAGCTCGAAATTATTGCAAAGGAATTGCTGGAAAAGGAAATTATTTTCAAGGCGGATATGGACCGTTTAATCGGTCATCGTCCGTATGATGAAAAACATCCTGACCTCACGCATAAACAGGAACCCGATCCTGTAGATAATATCGCTTAAGGCAGGCATAACAGCTTATTTCAACGCCGGTAAAGTAAATTTGCCGGCGTTTTTTTATGGCTGCGAGTAGCGGGGTGTCATGCGCTATTTATATCCACATCCCCGGTAATGCGCACATCCCCTAATTTTCTATAACTTTACAGGAACTACCGATACATGGCCAAGATACTTTCTTCTAAGGAAAAATTGCTGAGCAATGTGCGTGGTGCATTATTGCATCAAACCCGACAGCCGTATCCCAATCTGGAAAACAATGATAGTTTTTATGCGGTGCCTGATGAACCGTTAGAAATTATTTTCGCAACAGAATTTACTGCTGTAAATGGTCAGTTTGTTTTTTGTGAAACCGAAAAGGAATGTGTCGATACCTTAAAGGAACTCATCGAGCATAAACAATGGAAAAATGTTTCATGTCCTGAACCTGAATTGCATTCCATGTTCGATCGTTTTCAGTTCATCAATTATGAAACCGATATTCCGGTTACAGGTTCAGAAGTGAGCGTTATGCAATGTGAAGCCTTAATTGCCCGAACAGGAAGTATTTTAATTAGCAGTCGCCAGGCAAGCGGTAGAACATTGCCGGTATTTCCTCCGGTAAATATTGTAATTGCCAGCACACGCCAACTCGTTATGGATATTAATGACGGGTTTGCGGCTATTCGAAAAAAATACGACGGTAATTTCCCAAGCATGGTTAACCTCAATACCGGTCCGAGTCGTACGGCAGATATCGAAAAAACTTTAGTGCTCGGTGCGCATGGTCCCAGAGAGGTGTATGTATTCCTCATAGAAAACTGGCCGGTGGCCGGAACGAATGGAGAAAAATAAAATTTATTTCGCTTCCGATTTTCATTTGGGTATCCCCGATTACACTTCAAGTCTTGAACGTGAAAAAAAAATCGTGCGCTGGCTCGACAGCATTAAGCATGATGCCCAACGCATTTATTTAGTTGGAGATATTTTTGATTTCTGGTATGAGTATCAACATGTGGTGCCCAGAGGATATGTGCGATTGCTGGGTAAATTAGCAGAGTTGCGCGATTCCGGAATCGAGATGCACATATTTACCGGCAATCATGATTTATGGATGTTTGGTTATTTTGAAGAAGAGCTGAATATTCCGGTGCATCACGACAGTATACAATTTGAAGCTAACGGCAAACGTTTTTTTGTAGGTCATGGTGATGGTATAGGCCCTGGCGACAGAGGGTTTAAAATCATGAAGAAAGTGTTCACCAGTAAATTAGCTCAGTTTCTATATAGCTTGCTACACCCGTGGCTGGCGTTTAAAATAGCCCGTTACTTTAGCCATAACAGTCGCATTATGAATGAAGTGGAACAGTTTTTGGGGGAGGATAAGGAATGGCAGGTAATTTATGCGAAGGAAGTATTGCAAAAGCAACACGTTGACTACTTTTTATTTGGCCATCGGCATATTGTTTTAGAATTGCCGATAGGGGAGGGCTCAAAATTTATTAATTTAGGCGATTGGGTTAAATATTTTACTTATGCCGAATTTGATGGTAATACCTGTGAGATAAAATATTTTGAAAAATAGCCTCTTCATAGTATGCTTTTTTATCGTAGCGCGTGTGCATGCAGCTGATTCACTTCTGTTAACCATTCACCAGCCACATACTTTTTTTACCACCGATGCATACAATAATATTTACGCCATAACCCCGGCTCACGAAATTGTACGACGTCAGATAACCGGACTCAATCAGGTAACTTATAGTAATGTGCGATATGGAACGCCAACTTCAATTGATGCGGGCAATCCATTGAAAACAATGGTGTATTACGCAGATCAGCAGATACTGGTTATTCTGGATAAAATGCTTGCCGAAATTGCCGTACTCAAGTTTAGTGCCTTAAATAACGAAACGTACCGACCAACATTGGTATGTCGCGCTTCAGGCGGTGATCATTTTTGGTTATTTGATGAATTATCTCAGCGCGTCATTCGACTGGATGAAGGTGGTAATCGTATCGCTGTTTCCGAACCCTGGTATCAATTATTTTCTGTGCAGCAAACACCGGTATGGATGCAAAGTCAGGGCGATCAGTTATATATCTACACCACGGCTGGCACGTTATGCGTTTTTGATACATTCGGCACCCTGGGTCTTCAGGTGGACCTGCCTGCACAACCGCTCGATATGACCGGGAATGCAGTTTTGCTGCGCGATGTAAATGGTTTGCGATTGTTTGATTTGGTTTCAGCCCAGTCAACACCCATAGAATCAACCTGTTCGGCCGATAAGCTCGAAATACAACCGCAATATCTGTTTGGCGGTAACGGTTCACAAATCACGATTTGTACCCGGTAACCGACTCGCTGAAGTATTCAGATTCCGTATTTTTGCGGCGATGAATGATCAATTAGATCTTACAGGTAAACTTCAGGCAATTAAAGAACGCTGGTTAAATATCCAGGAGCAATTGAGCGACCCGGATATCATAGCCGATATGAAGCGGTTCAAAAGTTTGAATAAAAGCTATCGCGATATGGAGCCGGTTGTGCAGGCCTATACGCAATATCAGTTGGTGCTATCTAATCTGGAGGATAGCAAACGCATGCTCAACACCGAAAAAGATGATGAGATGCGTGAAATGGCTAAAGCGGAAATTTTATCGGGAGAAGAAAATAAAATTCGACTTGAGGAAGAAATCCGTCAATTATTAATTCCTAAAGACCCGGAAGATGAAAAGAATGCCATCATCGAAATACGCGCCGGTACCGGTGGTGATGAGGCAGCCATTTTTGCAGGTGACCTTGCAGAAATGTATACGCGTTTTTGTGGCAAGCAGGGCTGGAAAGTGGAGGTTATGAATGAAAGCCAAAGCGATAAAGGTGGATTTAAAGAAGTGGTGTTGGAAGTAAGCGGTGAACAGGTTTACGGTCGACTCAAATATGAAAGTGGCGTGCATCGGGTGCAGCGCGTGCCGGAAACTGAATCGCAGGGGCGAGTGCATACCAGTGCTGCTACTGTTGCGGTATTACCTGAGGCGGAAGAGTTTGATGTAGAAATCAATACAACGGATATTAAAGTAGATGTATTCCGTGCAAGTGGCGCCGGCGGACAGCACGTTAACCGGACAGAGAGTGCGGTGCGTATGACGCATATCCCCACCGGCATTGTAGCCGAATGCCAGGATGAGCGCTCACAAATCAAAAACCGGGAGAAGGCAATGAAAGTATTGCGCACCCGTATCTATGAGAAGTTTTACAATGAGCACCTGGATAAAATTTCCAAGCAAAGGAAAACACTGGTGAGCACCGGTGACCGGTCAGCGAAAATCAGAACGTATAATTATCCGCAAAGCCGGGTTACCGATCATCGTATCAATCTTACCCTGTATAATCTACCGGATGTGATGAATGGTGAGCTCGATGAGGTGATTAATGCACTTCAAATAGCCGAAAACGCCGAAAAAATGAAGGCTGAGGGTGCTATTTGACCTCTGTAGGTATAGGTTTTTGTAATTTTGTTCCATGAAGATTTCTGTCATCGGTACCGGTTATGTAGGCCTGGTTACCGGTACCTGCTTTGCCGAAACCGGCAATCATGTGGTTTGTGTGGATATTGATGCTGCAAAAGTAGCCCGCATGCAAAATGGCGAGATACCTATTTATGAGCCGGGATTAGAAACCATTTTTCATCGGAATATCAAACAAGGTAATCTCACCTTCACTACCGATACCCGCTCAGCTGTCGAGCAAACTGATATCGTGTTTTTAGCCCTGCCAACACCTCCGAATGAAGATGGAAGTGCAGATTTAAGTCACGTGTTGCGTGTTGCTGAAGAGTTGGGCACAATCATTAAAGAGTATAAAATCATTATCGATAAAAGTACGGTTCCGGTGGGTACTGCTGAAAAAGTGCACGCACTCATCAGCAAAAATTGCACTGCGCCTTTTGATGTGGTGTCAAACCCTGAATTTTTGCGTGAGGGGATGGCGGTTGAAGATTTTATGAAACCGGAACGTGTGGTTATTGGCACAGAAAGTGAAAGAGCCAAAGAAATTTTATCGCGATTGTATGCGCCATTTGTGCGTCAGGGAAATCCTGTGATATTTATGGATGAGAAAAGCGCCGAACTAACCAAGTATGCCGCAAATGCATTTCTCGCAACGAAAATTACATTCATGAATGAAATTGCGAATTTGTGTGAATTACTCGGGGCAGATGTAGATATGGTGCGCAAAGGCATTGGTTCTGATTCGCGTATCGGAAAAAGATTTTTATTTCCGGGTGTTGGGTATGGCGGAAGTTGTTTTCCTAAAGATGTAAAAGCACTTAACCAGATGGCCGGCGCTACCGGATATGATTTTCATATCCTGCAATCGGTGATGTCGGTAAATGATAAACAGCGGGTAATTCTGGCAGATAAAGTCTTACAACATTTCGGAAATGATATTCGCGGGAAGCGATTTGCCATGTGGGGATTATCCTTTAAGCCGAATACAGATGATATTCGTGAAGCACCTGCCTTATATATCATCGAAAAATTATTGGCAGCTGGCGCAACCATTTGTGCGTTTGATCCGGAAGCCATGCCGAATGTGCAGAAACAAATCGGAGATGCGATTACCTATGCACAACATCAGTATGCTGCGGTAGAAGATGCAGATGCATTAATTATTGTAACCGAATGGAGTGTATTCAGAACCCCTGATTTGGAATTATTGCGCTCGAAATTGAAAAATCCGGTTGTTTTTGATGGAAGAAACGTATTTGAGCTGGATGAAATGCGTGCTGCAGGTTTTGTGTATTATAGCATCGGCAGAGAAGTTATACGTGGTTGAGTACATGCGCCAATAGATTGATGTGCCGACTGATGTAATACTGCCGGCTCAAACAGAGAATATATCCATGACAAAAAAAAGAATTCTGATTACCGGAGCTGCCGGATTCCTCGGTTCGCATTTATGCGACCGGTTTATTGCTGAAGGCATGCATGTAATTGCCATGGATAATCTCATCACCGGCGATAAACGCAATATTGAACATTTATTTGGTCGTGAAGATTTTGAATATTATCATCATGACGTTTCTCAGTTTGTGCATGTAAAGGGCGAGCTGGATTATATTTTACATTTTGCTTCTCCGGCATCACCTATCGATTATTTGCGCATTCCGATTCAGACATTAAAGGTTGGATCTTTAGGAACACATAATTTATTGGGTTTAGCTAAAGCCAAAAATGCACGCATATTAGTCGCATCTACCAGTGAAGTGTATGGCGACCCTTTAGTGCATCCGCAAAGCGAAGATTATTGGGGCAACGTAAATCCTGTTGGTCCGCGCGGTGTTTACGATGAGGCCAAACGTTTTCAGGAAGCGATAACGATGGCTTATCATACGTATCATGGCCTCGAAACACGCATTGCCCGTATCTTTAATACGTACGGGCCACGCATGCGATTGAATGATGGTCGGGTGTTACCGGCATTTATCGGACAGGCTTTAAGAGGCGAAGATCTTACCGTTTTTGGTGATGGCACCCAAACCCGTTCCTTTTGTTTTGTGGATGATTTAATTGATGGCATTTACCGATTGCTGATGAGTGATTATGCCTTACCGGTTAATCTGGGTAATCCGGATGAAATTACCATCAATGAATTTGCAGAAGAAATTATCCGTTTAACCGGCACACAACAAAAAATCATACATCATCCGCTGCCTGTGGATGATCCGAAACAAAGGCAACCGGATATTACACTTGCTCGAAAAGAATTGAATTGGTCGCCCAAGGTACAACGGAAGGAAGGCCTCGCCATTACGTATCAATATTTTAGCCGGCTTTCAAAAGAAGATTTATACAAGGATATAGAAGGTAAGAAATTCTGAGGGTACACCGATTCAATATATGCATTTCAAGTATGCAGATGAGTGCTTGAGTCATTTTTACCGGCAAACATCCCCCAGTTCAAAGTAGGAGATGCTTTTTCGTAAAAGATGCCGGTATTAATATACGTTTGATTTAATTCTGAGAAAACCGAATTTATACTGTCACGAATGCAGTAGCTTGAACTTTGGGCAAACACGTTGGTTGCAAACAGTAAGTTAGAAAAAGGGTTGCGATGTTCTTCATAGGATCATCCGAGAGGCAACTGGGGAAAAACGAAAAAACAAAACCCCTACTCTGCCAGAATGGCTTTGCCGGCGATCCCAATGAAATCACTAATTTTTAATTAGTTTATATAAGTATTTTTTTCTTAAAGGTTGCCATACCTGAGCGCAAGGTTACAAGATATATTCCCTCTGCTACAGACAAAGAAAAGCTTGAATAGTTTTCTGTAATCTCTGAGTGAAATACAAGTTTCCCAGATAAATCAAAAACAGAAATATCAGCTGGATTTTCCCATGTATTGAGATTCACAGTGAGTGTATTACTTTGAGTGAATATGATAGGTTTTAATGCATTTACATTTTCATTGATAGCAACATAATGACTTGTGTCACCTGTCACAATTGGGTATTCAAGTTCTGCTTCATAAGCGTAGTCTTTAATAACTAGAATTCTACCCTCCTCTAAAATATCACAGCGAATCCATCCATAATGCGAAGCCCCTTCTAAATCATTGAAGCGAACACCAAGATATTTATCAATTGTTTCAGAGAGGTATTCATACCATGCATAAAAGCCAAACCCGACAATATCGCCGCTTGTGCTTAACACTCTCAACGCCATCACTTGTGTTTCAACTGTCTGCCAGGTTTGAAGATCACCTACCAAGGAGCCCTGGTCTAATGCAAATGGATAAAAGCGAGTAAATTCACCATACCCTGTGCTAAAAGAGACGGATATGCCTGCAAGAGCATTGCCAACTTCATCCGGTCCAACCAAAATATTTTGCATCGTTCTGAAGCTTAGCCAACTGGTGTCATAAAAGACAAAGGAATTATTATGGAAGAAAAAATCGTAAACACCGTCATCATTCATATCTATTTCCGCTGCATATAAATCATGGTCAACTATAAGATCAGGTTCAATATCGGTATAAACAACTTGCCCATTCACTTCTTGTTTAGAAAGTAGTAAACAGCCCGCCGCTAAAGTATAAGAATTCAACCTCTTTTGTATTGCAGCATCCATCGTTATTCAGATTTCATTATTTGTTTATAATATTCATTCGAGTACTCATCTGTGATATGGACTAGGTAGCAACCCGCAGCCAAATGCGAAATGTCTATTGCTGAATCAAAATTAGTATTTGTTGAATAAATAACCCCTCCCGTCAGTGATATTATTTCAACATTGAGCGGGACTACTTGACCACTATCATAATACTTATTAGCCTTTATTCTGAAGATTGAAGCTGTTGGATTCGGATATATGGAAACATCAGTCCTGTCTTCGCCAGCTAGTTTTTTTGGAATATAGTATGGCTCAACGGGAATTTTGAAATACCCGATTGTAAATGGGGGTGCGGTGAGGCAACTCCAAGGGTATGATAGTCCGGTGCCGCATTTCGGGTCATTCGCTTCTGTGATAATTGCAGAATCAAGACCGCTCTCTGTGAGTGCCTTTATTTCGAATGGATTGTCATTTGTGTCGTAACAAACATTTACAAGAGAATCAAATAAAGAACTTTTGCCTGACGTAGAATAGAGTTGTTTTGCTTTCATATATGTAACAGTTGCAGGAAAAAAATCAACCCCTAAAGCTCCCGTATATAAGTCATCAATATCTCCGGGATTCAATAAAAAATTCTGATAGGTATCTTTTATGTTAGTATAAAAAACATAGACGGTGTCTTTGTCAATATTGATGAATACAGTTGGATACATATTAAGATTGCTGGTCGCCATGTAAAAATTAGATGGTAAATACTTCAAATTATTTCGATATATCTCACTGATTAAGTATGTAGTGAAATAAGTTGTTCGTCGAACATGGTATACTCTTTTATCCCAATTTGCATCAAATTCACAATTATCCAAACACGATTGTTGAAAGGGACATGTATCGGTACCGTAATATTGGCGTTCAACAGAATTTGACGTTGATACCAAATCTGTGAGGGTCCCTCCAGCAAAATTCTGAACAGTACTATAGGTAAAAAAGTTATTATAAAAATCATTATCATGATTGATTCGCACATTCTTGAGCCACCACTGAAATTGTAAATAACCATGCGAGAAAGTGTTCGAAATGGCATCTACTATGGCTGGATCTGCGTCATCCGTCGTATCAGCATCGTCATCGAGGCCTTTATTTTCTGTTTTTAAATTCCATTCTGTAACCCAAAGTTCCTTTCGAAAGGCTGAATCTGAAGGAAGGTCAAAATCAAATTAATGATTAAATTCATCCATGGAGGCCATGTAGGAGGCTGTGTCATTGCGGGTAAGAAACCATTTAAAGCTATTTATTTGATTTCCTAAACCAGTGAGAGTATCGAAAGTAGGTGTTAGCCTGTTGTCAGCAATATCATACTGCCATAGCGATGCAGAATCGACACAGGTGTCGACTGGGATTAAATAATCTAATGGGATTCGTTGCCAGTTATCAGGTTCATAATACGTGTGCATTATCACTGCATCAAATTTATATTTATTTGTTCCAACCACTTTTTCCTTATATCGTGTACGCAGCGTATCATTCCACGGTTCTGTAGTTGCACACTCCTAACCAGTTTTAAAAACGAATTCTGGTCCTAGCGGAATACCACAAACGCCGATTTTATAATTAAACCCTACCCCTGTTTTAAATTCTGTAATAAAATTATGATCACCCCACATATCGAAATCTCCTGTAACATTCTGCAACACATTTTCATTTCCAGGTAAATTTGTGCCTCCGAGAAATGCATAGTAATCTTCAAACCCGTAAAACTCCATTGCATCACAGAAAAACTCCGCATAGGTTTCGTTACCCATTTCTACCCCGATTACGTTCACGTTAGCTACTCCGTTTAATGCTGAACTTCTTAGATAATCAGCAATATCCCGACATTCCTCCGCTCGCTCGCTCAGAATATTTAAATCAAGTATTACTTTTACAGCAGGCCTACCAGGGTACGTTGAATCGATTTTATGAACGAGTTCAACTAGATCATCTAAGTATCTTCTTGTTTCGCATTGTTGGGAGTACCACTTATCCCTAAAATTAATATAATGCTCAACATGCTTTGGTTTGATCCAATTACCGAGAGCTCCCGCTCCGTTATTTAAAATAGCGCTGGAATCCGCAAAAGAGAGAGCATTGTAATCAAAATCCAGTGTATCATCCGTCCAATCAAAATATCTGGCAATTTCAAAAATATCGAATCCATATCCTACAGAAGGAGTGCCATCTGTATTATGTAAGAGATGTGTGAACTTACTTTATGACCCTGAAGGAAATCGCAATACTTCCGGTGCAAGATCAACTAACCACTGCCACCCATACGAGCTTGTTCCGTCATTAGGGAATGTGGAGTTGTCAAACATACCGCCTATATGAATTCCATACTGATTTTGATTTACACCTTTTGTTGCGCCTCCGAATGTTATATAAATATTTCCGGTCGGTTCAACATCCATCATCATAAGCATTGAATCATGAAGAACATCATAGATTTCAAAAATACTGTCAGCACCATCAGCGTAAGAAATGGTATCTCCATACAGGATATCTTCTTCAGGAATAGTGTCTTCATTGGTCATAACACGCAAAGTCATTGAATGAAACTTGGGGTCTCCATTCATACTCAGGAGGTACCTGAATGAGATCAGCAATAAAAGGAAATAAAATAGTTTACGGAGGGTTAAACGGGTTGCAGTCTTGGTTCTCATTGTTAAGTGTTTAAGTAATTAAACAACTCATTGTTCTAAATTCAGAATTATACTGAATGCTGTGTTGTTCATGTCACCAGGTAAGTCTTTGTTAGCACCAAAGTTACCAATCCATAATCAATATTGTAAACCATGTTAAAAAATTTATATTATTCGTATACATTATTGTGAACTTTGGTTGAACTCAGTGGTTGTAAATACGAAACTTACAAACTGGTTTAAGATGTTCTTCATAGGATTGGATTTTAATTATTCAATAAAGTATTTCATAGTAGGTAGTATCAAATGAGGGGCAATAAATATTTAATTCCTCTGATTGTAAATCTCCAGTGGATAAATTTTCCAAAACCCAGATAAAATTTCTATTACAGTTGCCATTTACTGACCCAAGAATATTTGTATCTACAGAATAGGCATTGAGAGTTATCAATGATTCGAATGGGGATAATCGCAACTCATGTTCTTCCATATAAGGTTCTGCATCCAATAAATATATGTTCAACCAAGCCACCGGATTCAACAACACCTCCACATTGTTCCCGTTTTTTGTATCCTCATCGACAGAAAACTCCTGATTGAGGTCAAAGTAGAGCGATTTTTCTGCCCCGCATAAGTATCTGTAGTCTTTATCGTAGTCGAACAAGAATGAAAAATTCCCATTAGCGTCGGAGGTAGTATAGTCAATTTGCTCAGAAGGCCCGCCACCGTTCCAGATATCGCCATCGCCAATTTCGTTTTGCATCAAAAAGACATCAGCATTTGCAATAGGTTCGCCGGTTGTAGCGTCTTTTACTACACCAATGATGCTTCCTGTTTTTATAAGGGGTTTTTCACAGGAAGCCATACTGAATACGACTAAAAGCCAGAAAGAATGATATACAGCTTTCATGTTTTTTAGGGTTTATCTATTAAAGATATAGGAAATCGTATACATGCAGGCAAAATTTGAGTAAAATTGTTGTGTTTACAGGTGCAATTTCCGCGTCCTGATAAATGCTAATCTGCATTGTAAATTATCTAAGTTGGCAGCGGAGAGGGTATTCGGTCAATCCAATTCCAATCCTCGTTGTGATGGTATCTATGAATGGGGTTTTCCATTCTAGTATCCGTATAGAAATTAAAACGGGGTTGACTTGAGTCATACAATAAATGCCGGGTAGTTCGTAGTTTTGTGATAACGTCAATCACCCACCTGTATGTCACATCTGCACATCGCCAAAAATGTACTATTATTTGAATCTGAACAGATTCGAAGAACAATGGATCATTTAGATGATACATTTAATCAGGCTGTGGATGCTATATTAAGGGCAAAAGGCAAGGTGGTTATTTGCGGAATTGGAAAATCCGGAGCAGTAGCTCAAAAAATTACAGCAACACTGTGCAGCACAGGCACGCCTGCAGTTTTTTTACACGCGGCCGAAGCAGCGCATGGAGATCTTGGGGTATATGCTGATGGTGATCCGGTATTGATGATTTCGAAAAGCGGTACCACAGAAGAAATGTTGCGATTGATACCGTTTTTTATTGAAGCAAAAAGCCCTGTTATTGCCATTGTTGGAAATTTGAATAGTCCCATCGGCAGAAGTGCAACATATGTACTAGATGGCACCGTGGAGAAAGAAGCAGATGCCCTTAACCTCGCACCAACCGCTTCTACAACGGTGGCATTAGCCTTAGGCGACGCGCTTGCTGTAGCGTTAATGCATGCACGTGGATTTACAGAAAAAGATTTTGCGCGTTTTCATCCCGGCGGACAATTAGGCAAAAACCTGATGCTGAAGGTGGAGGATGTTATGCATGAGTACCCTTTAATCGCACACGTAGCCGAAACGAATACCTTCAGAGAATTAATTTTGGCAATGACCAAATATAATTTAGGTGCAGCATGTGTGGTAGATGATCAACAGCGGCTGATTGGCTTGGTAACGGACGGTGATGTGCGCAGAAGTTTATTGCGTGATGCAGATATGAGCAGTTTAACCGTATCGGCCATTATGACCAGAAATCCGATAAAAATTCACACACATGCCACTTTGAAAGAGGCTGTGGATTTAATGGAAAATCGCACTTCACAATTATCGGTTTTACCGGTGGTGGAGGGAGAAACATGTATGGGACTCATCCGCATACATGATATCTATCAAAGCTGATTATTCGAAGGAAATTAAAATAAATCCTTTCTCAACACTCATACCTTTGGTAGCAGCTACGGATTTTACTTTGCCGTCGCCAGGGCTTTTTAGCACGTTTTCCATTTTCATGGCTTCCAGCACGATAACCGGGTCGCCTTTTTTAACCGTATCACCTGGTTGAACACGCACATCAATGACCAATCCAGGCATGGGGGCTTTCAGGTCTGCCGCTTTTGAAAGCGCATCTTTGCCAAAACCCATCTGCTCCATTAAAGCATCAAACTTGTCTTTTACCGCTATCTCATAGGCATGGCCATTCACCTTTATGGTCATCGTTTTTGCAGTGCGGTCAATAGCAGCAACTTCTATCGAATATCCCTTGCCATTCGTTAAAATGTGGTAAAATCGGTTATCCAGCCTTAAAACATCAGCTAAGATTTCCTGTCCGTTGATGGTATTGCCTTCAACTGTATAAACTTGTGTGCCGTTAACGGTTACTGAGTACTGTGACATATGCAAAAGACCCTTTGTGGCGTTAAAGATAGTATGGAATCCGTAACTTTAAGCCTCTAAATTCAATAAGCCAAACCACAACTATGAAATATTTTGGAACTCTGGCAGTTGCACTGACTGCTGTTTTGTTTTATCAGTGCGATCCGGTAAATAAAGTATATCAGGGCCCTGAATATCAGGGGGCTATTGATACAGTCAACAACAATTATCTTTCCTACGAAAACGAATATCCGGAAGGAGATTACGATGCTGAGTACGATTATGAATATAGTAACGATACGGCGGCAAGTCCTTATCGTGAAGGATATTACAGGTCAACCACAAAGCGTGAACAAGACTTATTACACACCAAACTGGAAGTAAGCTTCGACTGGGCGAAAGCCTGGATGTACGGAAAGGCTTCCCTTACGTTTAAACCGTATTTCTACCCCACTTCAACACTTACCCTAGATGCGAAAGGTTTTGAGGTGCGTGAAGTGAGCATGGTGACACCTACGGGTAAAACTCCGCTTAAATATCAGTACAACACGGATACTATTCCGGATACCATGCAAATGGTAATCGATCTGGGCAGAACCTTCACGCGAAATGAGCAGTTCACAATTTTTATTGATTATATCGCGAAACCAAATACGCTTCCATCAGGTGGAAGTGCTGCCATCACAGAGGATAAGGGTTTGTATTTCATCAATAACGATGGCAAAGACCCTAATAAACCGATGCAAATCTGGACTCAAGGTGAAACGGAGTCTACCTCTTGCTGGTGCCCGACTATTGATAAACCAAACGAGCGTTGCACGGCTGATTTTTATATCACCATTGATGATGCATACCAGACCCTGTCAAATGGTGTGCTCGTATCATCCAAGCAAAATGCAAATGGCACCAGAACCGATAATTGGAAAATGGATTTACCTCATGCACCATATTTATTTATGATGGCTATCGGAAAATATGCCGTTGTCAAAGATACATGGAAGGGTATGCAGGTAAATTATTATGTGGAAAAAGAATACGAACAGGATGCCCGCGCTATTTTTGGTAATACACCTGAAATGATTCAATTCTACAGCGATAGGCTGGGTGTTAAATATGCCTGGCCAAAGTACAGCCAGATAGTAGTTCGTGATTATGTGAGTGGCGCAATGGAGAATACAACAGCTACCATCCATGGCGAATTCCTGCAACAACATAAGCGCGAGCTGCTTGACGAAAATTATGAAGATGTTGTTTCTCACGAATTATTCCACCAATGGTTTGGCGATTTAGTTACCTGCGAAAGCTGGAGCAACATTCCGTTAAACGAATCGTTTGCCACCTATGGCGAATACCTGTGGCGTGAGTATAAATATGGCAGAGATGATGCTGATTATTTAGGTTGGAACGATTTGCAAACCTATATGGGCGAATCCGGCTATAAGCAGGTTGATTTGATTCGCTTTAATTACGAAACACGCGAAGATATGTTCGATTCTCACTCCTACGCAAAAGGCGGTCGCGTGCTGCACATGTTGCGTAAATATCTGGGTGATGATGCTTTCTTCGCCGGCTTGAATTTATATCTGGAAGACAATAAATTTCAAAGCGTTGAAATACATAATCTCCGCCTGGCCATGGAAGAGGTTTCTGGTGAAGATTTAAATTGGTTCTTTAATCAGTGGTTCCTGGCTTCCGGTCATCCAGATTTGAGTTTCTATTACGACTGGTATGATGATACAGATGAATTAACCATTACAGTATATCAAACGCAGGACACGACAACAACACCTATTTATATATTGCCTATGGCAGTAGATATTTATGCCGATGGTAAAGTTGACCGCAAAATGATTGTTGTAGATAAAGCCATACAATCGTTTACATTCAATTACGCTGTTCAACCGGACCTCGTGAATATGGATGCTGAGAAAATGTTACTGGCCAATATTTATGATGATAAGTCTCTCGATGCTTATGTATTCCAATATAATCATGCCCCACTGTTAAGAGACCGTGCCGAGGCTTTGGAACATTTGGCCGAACATCAGTCAGAGCTGCCACATGTGCAGGCTGTTTTTGCGAGTGCGCTTAATGATAAATATTGGTCTGTTCGCCAGTTTGCGGTTGATACCATCTGGATTGATCAATACACTTCGCAAGAAGTAAAGAATAAAATTATCGACATGGCACAGCACGATCCGCGTAGCTATGTGCGCTCATCTGCATTGGCGCGTTTGAAAGATATCACAGGTATCGATGCCTGGAGTATTTATAACAATGCCTTAAATGACAGTAGCTATACGGTAATGGCTACCGCTTTATCCATGATTTATCAGAACGATAAAAAAGTTGGTCTTGAACTGGCGCGTAAGTATAAATCGATTGATAATTATAATCTTGATCAATCGGTTATGGGTATCATTGGCGAAAGCGGAGATGCGATTGATAATGCGTATTTCATAGATAAATTCAAAAAGGCAAGCGGTTTCGATGCGTATTTTGTTATGTTATATTATGAATCATTCATTTTGCGCCAGACAGATTCTTATGTGATTCAACCTGGTGTTGATGAATTGAAAAAGATTGCCTACGATTTAGATAATTTCTGGATGGCCTTTACAGCAAGTGGTTTGCTCAGTAGCATGGCAACTACCTATCAGGAGAAGTTGCAAACTGAAACTGACCCGCAAATTCAAAAATCACTGCAGGCAGCTGTTGATTATGTAAATAAAGCTATGGAAGAGTTGGGCAGCAGCTCTGATTATTAATTAGACATTTGCTGTTAAAAGAAACGGTGTGTTGAATCTCAACACACCGTTTCTTTTTTAATGATTTTTAAATCAGTGGGCGCCGTGTATATATGTATTAATCGGCACTACATCCATCAAAACGCCTGCATCTCCACCAATCGTGCATACAATCCGTTTTTGGCAATTAATGCATTGTGATTTCCGCGTTCAACAATCCTGCCTTCCTGCATAACAATAATATCATCTGCAAATTGAATCGTGGAAAGCCTGTGTGCAATGACAATCGAAGTTCTGTTGCGCATGAGTTTGAACAATGCATCCTGAACTAACTTTTCATTTTCTGTATCCAGCGAAGAAGTGGCTTCATCCAAAATAAGTATGGGTGGATTTTTATAAATTGCTCGCGCGATAGTTATCCGCTGACGTTCACCCCCGCTGAGTTTTGAACCTCTGTCGCCAATGATTGTTTGATACCCGTTTTCCAATCGCATGATAAATTCATGTGCATTAGCCACCTTCGCAGCGCGAATCACGTCTTCCTCCTGCGCATGATCAATACCAAAGGCAATATTATTGAACACCGTATCATTAAATAAAATGGATTCCTGTGTTACAATACCTAAAAGATTGCGCAAACTGCTTACACGCAATTGACGTACATCTATTCCATCAATGGTGATTGAACCGGATGTTACATCGTGATACCTGGCTAATAAATCAGCAAAAGTGGATTTGCCGGAGCCTGATGGTCCTACAAGGGCAACCATTCTTCCTTTGCCAATGGCGATGTTTATGTTTTGTAAAACGGGGTTTTCGCCATAAGCAAATTGCACATCAGTATAGCGAACCTCCTGTTCAAATGACTTAATATTGGTTGCGTGCAACTCTTCTTTTATTTGTACCTCGGCATTCATGATGGCCTCAATGCGATCTAAAGAAGCGATACCGCGCTGGATATAAAAATAGGAGTTGGCCACATTTCGCGCAGGGCCAAGCATATTGGCAAACACTAAAATGTAACCGAGAAACAGCTCGGCTGTCAACCCGCCTTCGTTTCGTAAAATAATACTTCCCCCAAAATATAAAAGAGCTGCAACTACCGTAACACTTAAAAATTCAATGAGCGGACTGGCAACATTCCATCTGCGGTGAGCACTAGTAGATAAATGTTCAAGATGTTTATTCTCCCGTAAAAATTTACCTTTTTGATAACGCTCGGCATTAAACGCTTTAATAATTCGAACACCGGATAATGACTCTTCAAAAAGCGACATTAAATATCCCAGCTGACTTTGTTCTTTCTGAGATTTTCTTTTGAGCGACTTGCCAATACGACCTATCATAAAACCCGCAACAGGCAGTAATAACAACACAAATACGGTTAACTCCAGACTGATGACAAACATGGCGATTAAAAAGCAAATCATGGTAACCGGGTCGCGGAAAGTTGACTCGATGGTGTTCATGATACTGTTTTCAACTTCTTTAACATCTGTGCTCATGCGGGCGATGATATCACCTTTGCGTTTTTCGCTGAAGTACGAAATGGGTAATTGTAATATTTTGTCGTAAACACCCTGACGCAATTCGCGCACAATTCCTGTTCTAAGTGGAGCTAAATAATACAGGGCCAGATAGCGGCAAATGTTTTTTAATAAAAACATGACAATAACCGCTAAACACACGATGAGAAGACCATTAAAAGCACCATTTTTATCTACATACGCCGCGAACTGGAAATTCAGATACGACATGATGTCGCGTATGTTCCAGCTTAACTCAGGCTTTTGTGTGGGTGGTTCAACTAATTTGAAGATGATTTGGAGGAACGGAATCACCATCAATATGGAAAACAAATTGAAAAATGCGTAAAACAGGTTGAATACGAAGTTTAACACCGCGTAGTTCTTAAACCGCCCCACATACTTCAAAATCCGCAAATAGCTGTTCATAAGCCGACAAATTTACAAAAAACGCAGGTGGCAGCCCCTGAAATGAAACCTGATGCCTGGGTTTGGCGTTGTAAAGTGGAAAGACCGTAACTTAGCAGGCTATGGACAGCAGAAGACAGAAAAAGATAGGCCAAATGATCCAGGATGAAATGGGCGCCTTTCTGCAACGGGAAGGGGCTAACTACTATGGTAGCCGTTTCGTGACTGTAACCGATGCTCAGGTGACCCCCGACCTGCAAGTCTGCCGCATTTTTGTGAGCGTATTAGATAAAGATCAGGGCACGATAGTGGTTGATGCCCTGAACAGCCATATCAAAGATATCCGCAAGCGCTTCGGAAATTTGATGCGCAGAAATCTGCGCATAATCCCGGATATTACATTCTTCCTGGATGATACACTTGACCAGGTTTTCCGACTTGAGGAAATCTTCAAGCAAAACAAAAAAGCTGAAGAATAACAGCCTGTTGCCATGAAGTTTACACTGCGCATTGCCTGGCGATATATCTATTCGAAAAAATCGACCAATGCAATCAATATCATTTCGGGCATTTCTATGACCGGAATTGTTATTGGTAGCGCTGCTTTAATTATTGTATTGTCAGCTTTTAATGGTTTCGAAAATCTTGTTCAACGACTGTATTCGAGTTTTTATCCGGATATTACCATAACACCAGCAACAGGTAAAGTCTTTGTTCCGGATGCACACCTATTATCAGAAATCAGTAAGGTGGAGGGTGTTGTCAGTATTTCTCAATCACTGGAAGAAAATGCTCTTTTAGCTTATAATGAACAGGAACATATCGCCACTATAAAAGGTGTAGATACACTTTATAAGCAGGTAACGGCGGTGGATGATTCTGTTTTTTATGGTAAGTACATGTTGGAATATCACTACCTATCCCAACATATCGACTGCGCCGTACTAGGGTCAGGTGTCGCATCCACGCTGAATGTGAGCCTCGGGCTGGATTATCCACCCATTCAAATATTTATGCCTAAACGCGGAACTAAAGGCATTAGTGATCCCCGAAACACCTTTACGCTGCGCAGTGTGCAGCCGACAGGTGTGTTTAGAATTCAGCAGGAATTTGATAGTAAATACATGTTGGTTACGCTTCCTTTTTTGCAGGAAATGCTCGCCTATACCGAAGGTGAAATCAGCAGCCTTGAATTACATGTGGAAGGCAGGCCTGTTGACGCCGTGATGAAGGACATTGAAGCCTTAACAGGAGAAACGCTTGTAGTAAAAAACCGTTTCATGCAAAACGAATTTCTCTACAAGGTCATGCGAACTGAAAAATGGGCCGTGTATTTTATCCTTACGTTTATTTTTATCATTGCTGCCTTTAATATGATTGGCGCTATTGCCATGCTCGTTATTGATAAGAAAAAAGATATCGGCATTTTACGGTCACTTGGCGCAACAGAAAGATCTATCCGGAATATCTTTTTTGTGCAGGGTATTCTGCAAACCGGAGTGAGCATTGCCATTGGTTTTACAATCGCTACTCTTTTATGTGTATTGCAAATGCAGTTTGGACTTGTCACCATACCGGGAACCGGCTCATTTGTGGTTACCGCTTATCCGATTGCATTAGAATGGCGGGATTATGTAAGCGTATTTTTAACCGTATTTTGCGTAGGCTCCATCGCATCCTGGTTTCCCGCTTATATGGCCGCGCGGCAAAAATGGTTATTCAAAGTGGAATAAATTATAAAGCAACCGAAGGCGGATGGTTAAATCCAAATAAACGCGGCCTTTTAGTTGCCAAACTCGTTTTCTTCGAGACTCTTCAACTCTTTTTTTCTGCGGGCATTCGCCTTCATGCGCAAATTCAGCATTTCAACAACAACACTGAATCCCATTGCCGTGTAGATATAGCCTTTTTCAACATGTCCGCCACTTCCTTCAATTAATAACGAAACGCCAATCATCACCAAAAAGGCAAGCGCAAGCATTTTAACCGTTGGATGTTTTTGCACGAAATTGGAAATTGGGTCTGCAGCAAAAAGCATGATACCTACCGCTATAATCACTGCCAAAATCATAATAATAACTTTATCGGCATCCACCATACCAACGGCTGTAATCACCGAGTCGAGTGAGAAAACAATATCCAGCAATAAGATTTGGCCAACTACACTCATAAATGAAGGCATTTTACCGCCTGTAGTGCCGCCGTGTTCGTCACCTTCCACTTTTCCATGTATTTCCACGGTTGCCTTATAAATCAGGAATAAACCTCCGGAAAGCAGCACCAAATCGCGTCCTGAGATGCCCATGCTGCCAACATGGAATAAATCTGCCTCTAAACCTAAAATCCAGCTGATGGACAATAACAATAGTATCCGGGTGCCCATGGCAAGCCCTAAACCCCAGCGTCGGGCCTTTTTTTGCTGGTGGGAAGGGAGTTTGGTGCTTAAAATGCTGATGAAAATGATATTGTCTATCCCTAAAACAATCTCTAATATGGTTAGCGTAAGAAGTGCTATCCACGCATCAGCCGTTGCAAATATCGAAAAGTCCATGTTTCCCGTTTGGCTGCAAAACTGCCATGAAAATTCAGCAATTGCAAGCACAAGTCATTTTGTGTTAACCTGAATATGTCTAATTTTAGACGCACCGGACACCAAAATATGCGATTATCGAGCCCAAATCTTTTGATTGCGGCCTGTTTTCGCCCCTTATGCCTGTCCGGGAACTCATATGACCAGGAAATACTTTTTTCGCAGCCCGTTTTTTAAGATATATCTGGCCTTTTTCCTGATGCTTTCTACCGTCATTATCGGGGTTATCGGATATGTTGTGCTGGAAGGATACTCGGCCTTGGAAGCCCTGTACATGACTACCATAACCATGGCTACAGTCGGGTTTACCGAAGTGCAGCCCCTGGATACCGCCGGCCGCATATTTACTATCTTTTTGATTTTAGCAGGACTGGTCAATTTTACTTATTTCATTACTCAGGTATCCCGCTATTTTCTGGATGGTGAGTTTATTATGTACTATAAAAAATTCCGCATGGAAAAGGATATTCACAAACTCAGCAAGCATGTCATTATTTGCGGTTTCGGCCGAAATGGTAAAGAAGCTGCACGTGTGCTGCTGAAAAACAAAATCGATATCGTCGTTATCGAACTTGACGAACATAAAATTGCCGACTTTGAACCGGAAGCAGGCTTTCACCATTTACACGCCGATGGCACCCGCGATGAGGTGTTGCTGGATGCCAATATTGGGCAGGCAGCAGCAATTATCACTACTTTACCCGACGATGCGCAAAATGTATTCGTTTGTCTGACAGCGAAAGATCTCAATAGCCAGCTAAAAATTATTGCCAGAGCCACCCATGTAAGTTCGGTCAGGAAATTGAAAAATGCCGGTGCAACTAAGGTAATCATGCCTGATAAAATCGGAGGCACACATATGGCTATGCTGGTCACCAATTCGGATATCGAAGAGCTGATTGAAATAATGGCAACCCATGCTCAGGATGATTTTTCTATTCAGGAGTTAATCGCTTCCAAAACCATAACACTCGGCGAAGCTGATTGCTGGCGCGTATCCGGTGCCACCGTTATTGGTATTAAATCGGCTACTGACCAGTATATCCTGAATCCATCTTTAGATACTTGCGTTAAACCGGGCGACGGCGTCATACTGATGGGTTCTTACCATCAAATTCAGGAAGCAAAACGACTTTTTACAATATGAATATGGTACATGATTTTCAAACTCTGTATGAGAAATACCTGAATCAGGTAATTGCTGAAATCCAACAGTTTTCAAACAATGAACAGCTTTGGCAAACCGTACCGGGTGTGATTAACACCGGGGGTAACCTGGCCTTACATCTCGCAGGTAATCTCCAAACCTTTATCGGGGCTGTGCTCGGCAATTCAGGATATGTACGTAACAGGGATGCCGAATTTGCTACAAAAGGCCTCTCTATACAAGAAGTTTGCCAGATACTCGATGCAGCCAAAGCAGAAGTTTTATCCGCTTTGGAAAAAATAACCGACGCGCATTTGCAGACTGCCTATCCGATAGATAAATTTGGAGCTGAAAAAACAACCGGTTATGTCTTGTTATACCTGCTTGGCCATTTGAACTACCACCTTGGTCAAATAAATTATATCAGACGTATCCTATCTCAATCTACTAACAGGTAATGATATCATGCAACAAGTAGTACTCGGAATTGATATTGGCGGAACAGGTATAAAATTCGGACTCGTTAACCAAAATGGTGAAATTTTAGTTACGGATAAAGTAAAAACTAAAGGTTATCCTAACCCGGAGAAATTACCCGAAGATTTATTTAAATGGTCGCAACAGCAATGTGCGCAACTCGATGTGCAATTAGCAGGTGTCGGCATTGGAACACCAAATGGTAATTATTACAAAGGCACAATCGATTTTGCACCAAACCTCCCCTGGAAAGGTGTTATCCCGCTGAAAGCCTATTTTGAAAAAACATTTAACCTGCCGGTAGCCTTAACCAATGATGCAAAAGCCGCCGCAATCGGCGAAATGTTTTTTGGCGCAGCAAAAGGTATGAAAGATTTTATCTTCATCACCCTCGGCACCGGATTGGGAAGCGGAATTGTGGTGAATGGAAACATAGCCTATGGATTCGATAGTCTGGCTGGCGAAGTTGGTCATACTATTGTGTACAGAAACGGGCGTGAATGCCCATGCGGACGAAGAGGTTGTCTCGAACAATACGTAAGCGCACCGGGTATCGTGAAAACGTATTATGAAATTCTTCGCAAGAAAAATCTGGATGATTTTCGCACCAGCATCGGCAATATGATTGATAGCGCCGAATTATTTAAACGCGCTAACGAAGGCGATGACCTGGCAAAAGAAGCATTTCAAATTACCGGAGAAATTTTAGGCTTTGCATTGTCAAATGCAGTTTGCTTTACTCGTCCTGAAAAAATATTTTTATTTGGCGGCCTCGCACAGGCAGGTGATATTTTATTTGAGCCAACTATTAAAAGCTTCGAATCGTATTTACTCCCTATTTACAAAAATAAAATTCCGATCATTCCAAGTGGATTAAAAGAAAGTGAAGCCGCCATTCTCGGCAGTGCATCACTGATAATGAAGGAAATAGCCTGAAACGTAAACCCGTTATTATGTACAGCAATAAACGGGATTGTGTATCAACCACAAAATTAAAACTGCCTGATGTGTAAGTTTGGTGAACTTTCCATCAGGCAGCTATTACAAACAGAATACTTAAGGGTTATAATCGAATAAGGTGTTTGGTAATCTGCTGGTTGTCGTATTGCAACTGCATCATATACATACCGGCCGGCACACCGCTAATATCAATTTCCTGAACACTGGTGCCACTCAATTGTAGTGCACCCTGAACATTAAACAATCGGTAAGAAAAAACGCGACCGCTTTCAGTATCTGATACAACAGATATTTGATTGCCTTCAACCGGGTTTGGATAAACACGTACATCAGACTCCGCAATTGATTCCTCTACATCAGAATAATCCTGATCCAAAAACCAGTAGGCCGCTGTAGCATCTGTACTAAAGAATTCAAATAATTCCTGACCAAATTTATACTCTCCCTGACCGGATAAGTGTAAGCCATCATCTGCAACATCTAAGTCGCAATCTAAAAATAATCCGTCTTCGCGAGGATTACTGCCGTCTGTCCAATGGTAACTCCCCCAGGTAATGAAAGGAATATTTGCGGAAGGTCCTTCTGTTTGAAAACCCGGAGCACCATTAATCACTTTTTCAACCAGAAACTTAACCGCCCAGCCATTAAAGTAATCTCTTGGATATAATAACCCATGGCCTAAATCAAATTCTTCCGGATCAGCATAACCGGCGTAAGCCCGAGCTGTTACATAACAAATCTGCACATGCGGAAATATTTCGTGAATTACCTGAAGCAATAATTTATAATCATTTACAAGAGAGTTGGGTGCAGCAGGAAAAACAGTGTCAGTGTTGAGTGTATTCTCTTGCTCTATCCAAATCACTTGTACCTGGTTTACACTAAATCCTGAATCCGCAAGTGCGCCTAATGCAAGGTCCCAATACACTTCATCTAAAGTATTCATTTTTTGAATACCTATCCCGCCTTCACATCCATTTACAAACGACAATTTATTATTTACAGGTTCGTATACAACGGCTGTATTCACGAAACGCTGAAATTCTGTCGCCGGATTACTTGCACCTATGCTCATCATCACCACACGCCCGTTAGGATCGGGATCACCATACGCATTTAATGGTTGAATTTGCGATACTCTTTCTATACAAGCTGCAAGATGATCTGCCGGTCGCTCATTACTGCCTCCCGGATATAATCCGCCCTGCATGCCATGATAAGTATCAGGCCCCAGGTCAGGTAATGGAATTAATCCTAAATGGTCGTGTGAACAATCTTTTTGTGCAAATAAAGACACTGCGTGTATAACAACACACAGAATAGTCGTGGTTACAGGCTTAAACATTCCTAATGTAGATTTGACGGGTTATCGTGTGTAGCCGTCAGAGGAGTAATACTGATGTAAATGTATACAATTAATA
Source organism: Bacteroidota bacterium (assembly GCA_029571985.1). GTDB lineage: Bacteria > Bacteroidota > Bacteroidia > Chitinophagales > BACL12 > UBA7236. The sequence continues at coordinate 67,142 of JAKQVC010000147.1, forward strand.
TGCTACAAGTACAAAGCCTTGTTGGCATGGTGTCTTGCAGCTACCGGGATTTTCGTTTTTAAGGGCGCATGGGGAATTTTTCCCCAAACTGCTCCATAATAGGGCAATCAGGTTTTATGTAACTTCAACGCATGAAATATGTGTTATTCGTATGGTTGTTTGGCCTGTGTACCGCGCAGGCTCAGAATCTAACGCAATATGTAAATCCATTTATCGGTACAGGTGGTCATGGTCATACATGGCCGGGTGCTACATTGCCTTTTGGTGCAGTGCAATTAAGCCCGGATACCAGGGATGATGGTTACAACGACTGGGATGGTTGTGGTGGCTATCACTACAGTGATTCTATTATTTACGGATTTTCCCACACCCACCTGAGTGGTACCGGTGTGGCAGATTATTGCGATATCCTGTTGATGCCCGGTACCGGTCCTGTGCAATTGAATAGTAAAGTAAATGGTGATGTGAAGGCTGGTTATGCCTCTTATTTTCAACATAGTAACGAAACGGCACGCCCCGGATATTACAGCGTGTTTTTGGAAGATGATAGCATTTATGCGCAATTAACAGCTACTACCCGAACAGGTATGCATGCCTATACGTTTCCCGCGCAAACTGAAAAATATATTTTACTTGATTTAACGCACCGGGATAAATTGCTAGAAGGCAGTTATATTGAAATTGTTTCTCCTACAAAAATTCAGGGCCTGCGTCGTTCCTCCTCATGGGCGAGAGATCAATGGGTGTATTTTGCTATTGAATTTTCGGAACCGTTTTATTTAGGCGGTATCGACGATAATGGAAAAAAATCTCAGACAGTGAGTGCCCTGTTTGAACCCACCATTGTAAGTAGCGCCGAGTTAAAAGCGTATTTCAAATTTAAATCAACGGCGCCGGAAACTATTATGGTAAAATGCGCCATTTCATCGGTCAATTGTGCCGGTGCCTGGGCAAATATGCAGGCAGAAAACCCGGGCTGGGATTTTAAAGCGACGATGCAACAGGCAAATGATGTATGGAATAAAGCTTTAAATAAAATTCAGGTGTATGATACGGATATGGCAAAACGTAGCCTGACTGCTCCTGATAATTCGCTGGTGATTTTTTATACGGCTTTGTATCATTGCATGATTGCGCCAAATATTTTTGAGGATGTAGATGGCCGCTATCGCGGGATGGACGGACAAATACATCGGCCGCAACCGCATACCCAATATACGGTGTTCTCACTTTGGGATACTTTTCGCGGATTACATCCACTGCTTACCATAATTGAACCTGAGCGCACCGGAGATTTTATTCAAACTTTTTTACAACAATATCAGGAAGGCGGCAGATTACCCGTGTGGGAACTGAGCGGTAACGAAACGGAATGTATGATAGGCTATCATGCCGTGAGTGTTATTGCTGATGCAGCTGCAAAAGGTATTAAAGGGTTTGATACAAAATTGGCACTCGAGGCTATGTTACATAGCGCAAACGACACAATCTTTGGTCTGGTACCTTATCGCGAAAAAGGATTTATTGAAAGCAACGAAGAACCTGAATCTGTTTCCAGAACCTTGGAATATGCATACGATGACTGGTGTATCGGCGCCTTTGCCGATGCAATCGGGAATAAACAGGTTGCCAATGAAATGTATGCACGCGGATTTAATTTTATACACCTGATTAATGAAAATGGATTTGTTCAGCCGCGCACTAACGGAGGATGGTATACACCATTTGACCCATATGAAGTAAACTTTAATTTCACCGAAGCAAATAGCTGGCAATACGCATTTTTCTATCCGCAGTATTTACCGTATATCGAAACTACAGAAGAAAAAAAGCAACTGGAAAATAGATTGGATGCATTATTTCAGGCTACTGCAAAAACTTCCGGTCGCGAACAGGCAGATATAACAGGCTTAATTGGACAATATGCGCATGGAAACGAACCTAGCCATCATATAGCCTACTTATATAATTACACAGATGCTCCGGCCAAATCTCAGCAACTGGTGCGCACAATTATGCATGATTTTTATCAGAATGCACCGGATGGATTAATCGGAAACGAAGATTGCGGACAAATGAGTGCCTGGTATGTATTAAGTGCAATGGGTATCTATCCTGTTTGTCCCGGAAAACCGGAATACGATATCGTAGCTCCACTGTTTGATTCAGTACAAATACAAACGGGTGCGGATGTATTTACGATAGCACAATTGAAACATGCCAAAGGGCTAAATGCCGAAAACACAAACGTGAGTATTATTGAATTAAATAAGGAACGACAACCGCGATTAAAACTCAACCATGCAGATATTGTTGCAGGAGGTACAATGCTTGTACATACCTATCCGATAACAGAGGTGAGCTATATGGTTAATCCAACCCGTGAAGCACCTGGATTACCAATGCCTGAAAAAGCACCGATTATTTCTGCAAGCAGCGCTACGTTCACTAAATCATTATCAATATCCATGCAAGCTGAACCGCATCAAAAACTCATGTATCAAATTAATGTAGGTCCGCTTGTGCCATACACAGGGCCGTTTGATATTATAGCAACAAGCACCGTTGCTGCATATGCCATTAACGAAAAAACGCAAATAAAAAGTCCTACAGTCAAAGGCACCTTCGTCAAAATCCCACAACACTTTTCTGTGCAATACATCACAAATTATAATAATCAATATACCGGTGGCGGAGCACATGCTTTAGTGGATGGTTTACACGGCGGAACCGATTTTCGTACCGGCATGTGGCAAGGCTGGTGGGGAGAAAATATGGTGTTGTTGGTTGACTTAGGTAAGTCAACCGTAATTGATACCGTTGGTGGTGAATTTTTACAAGATATCAGAAGCTGGATTTGGATGCCTGGCTCTGTTCAGGTTGAAGTATCTGCAGATGGAAAAAACTTCACGCTGCTCACCACCATTCAAAATACAGTTCCCGGCGATAATTATGATAGTAAGGAAATTAAAACATTCCTGCAGCAGGTTCCACCAACTGAAGCACGGTATGTCAAATTTACAGCAGTCAATGCCGGCCCCGTTCCCGACTGGCATCCCGGAAAAGGTGGAAAATCATGGGTGTTCTGTGATGAAATTTGGGTGAAATAATAGGTGTTTCACCACTTGTTGCGCAGGATGACCTGAAAAAAGCGCAATGGTTTCAAAAAAAAAATAGCTGCCCGAACAGGCAGCTATTTTTATGTAGGTTAAGGTATTACATTTCAGATGCAAATCATCTGTGTAACACCGGTTTAATTAAGCACCTAATGCCACGCGTTTGAAGGCAGAAACAGTAAGGTCTTTTTCTACTCCGGCCAATACATCACGAATGGTTTTAGAGTTGTCCTTTACAAATTTCTGATTCAATAAAGTTGCATCTTTATAATACGCTTCTAATTTACCGATAGCAATTTTATCCAGAATGTTTTCCGGTTTGCCTTCTGCACGAGCCTGCTCGCGACCAATTTCCATTTCGCGTGTTTTTACTTCTTCAGGAACATCGTTTTTGTCGATAGCAATTGGCGACATAGCTGCAATTTGCATGGTAATATCTCTTCCGGCAGCTTCAATAGCTTCACCTTTTTTATTGAGGGCAACTAATGCACCAACTTTACCGTTTGAGTGATTGTAGCTTACAACCTGCTCGCCGCGGATAAGTGCATAATCAGTAATCTCAATTTTCTCACCGATTTTACCTACTTGTTCTGCAATTTTTTCGGCAATAGAAATGCCATCAATTGGTAAAGCAAGTAATTCTTCCCGAGTGGCAGGCGTATTAGCCATAGCAATAGCAGAAATCGCTTTTGCAAAATTTACATAATCTTCGTTTTTAGCAACAAAGTCTGTTTCGCAACCTAATCCGAAAATAGTACCAAAGGATGCATCGGCAGATACAGCCGAAATAACTACACCTTCGTTTGTTTCACGGTCGGCACGTTTCTCGCTTACTTTCTGACCTTTTTTGCGGAGATAATCAATTGCGGCATCAAAATCACCACCTGTTTCGGTAAGTGCTTTTTTACAATCCATCATACCTGCACCTGTAATCTGGCGCAGTTTGTTTACGTCGCTTGCGCTGATAGTAACTGACATAAATTTATTTTTATTGGTTTCGTTATTGACTTAAAAAAACCCTTCCGCCAGTGGGTGGAAGGGTTCGATAATTGTATGTAACCCTTACGGGCGTTTATTTTTTGCGTTGCGCCATCGGTCTGCGGTTTCCACCTCCTGGTTTACCAGGACCACGACCTCCACCTCTTGGGTTGCGACCGCTTTTTTCGCGATCAGCTTCCTCTTCATTGATGCGCACTTTAACATCATCACCATTTTCATCACCTTCTTCGTGGCGTGCTGCTTCATCTAACTCTTCTTTGCTCTTCGCACGCTCTTCTAATCCTTCAACAATGGCGTCTGTCAAATATTTAACAATGATGGCTATTGATTTAGCTGCATCGTCATTTGCAGGAACGGCAAAGTCAACTTTGTTCGGATCACAGTTGGTATCAACCATACCGAAAGTTGTAATGTTCAGGCGGTGTGCTTCTGCAATCGCAATGTGCTCATGACCAATGTCAACAATTAAAAGCGCTGCAGGCAAACGGTTTAACTGCGCAACACCACCAATTACTTTTTCAAGTTTGTCGCGCTCACGACCTAACACGAGACGCTCCTTTTTAGTCATGTTTTCTGCAGAACCATCAGCTAACATTTTATCGATAGCCTGTAATTTCTTGATGCTCTTGCGGATAGTAGTAAAGTTGGTGAGCATACCACCTAACCAACGCTCGGTAGCAAATGGCATGCCTACTCTGCGTGCCTGCTCTTCCATAATCTCCTTCGCTTGCTTCTTCGTTGCAACAAACATGATCTTTTTACCGCTACGGGCAATAGATTTTAATGCAGCTGCAGATTCATCAAGCTTCTCCAGAGTTTTATTTAAATCAATGATGTGAATACCTTTTTTCTCCATGAAAATATAAGGCAACATCTTCGGATTCCATTTCTTGCGCAGGTGACCAAAATGCACGCCTGCTTCCAGAAGATCGTTATATGTAAGTTTTTCCATCTTGCTGTACTTGATCGATTAACGTTTAGAGAATTGTGTAGCACGACGAGCTTTGCGCAAACCGAATTTCTTGCGCTCAACCATGCGGCTGTCACGTGTCATATATCCCTTTGCACGAAGGGCAGATTTCCATTCAGCATTATATTCAACCAATGCACGGGAAATACCGAGTTTGATTGCTTCAGCCTGACCCTTCACTCCGCCTCCGGTTGCATTGACATCAATGTCAAACTCAGCAAGCATGCCAACTGTTTCCAGTGGGTCTGTAATGTTATGTAAGAGGTGCGATACAGAAATATATTCCTTGTAATCCTTACCATTTACGGTAATGGTACCTTTTCCTTTTTTCAGAAATACGCGTGCAATAGCGTTTTTCCTTCTACCAACGGTATTAATAACGTCCATGTATGATTATTTTAACGTTTGTGGTTTTTGAGCGGTGTGCGGATGCTCAGCACCTGCATACACAAATAATTTTTTATACATCGCACGGCCAAGCTTGTTGTGCGGTAACATGCCTTTGATAGAACGCTCGAGCAACTTGTGCGGCTGGTTCGCTAATACCGTTTTAGGGTTAGCTACCTTGCGGCCTCCCGGATAACCGGTATACCAGTCAATCTCCTTTTCTAACATCTTCTTACCGGTCAGGCGAACCTTCTCAGCATTGATGATAATCACGTAATCACCACAATCTGTATGCGGCGTGAAATATGGCTTATTCTTGCCTCGCAGAATCGCCGCAACCTTTGTGCTCAATCGGCCTAAGGTCATGTTCTCGGCATCCACTATCCACCACGCACGTGTTACCATGGCGTCGTTTGCCGATTTGGTCTTATAACTTAACATTTCCACTTTTTACAAGTTTGTTTTTGACCCGCTGAAAACGGGACGGCAAAGATAGAAGTACCCCTGTCAAAAAACAAGCTATTTGGACAAAAAAAAGCGAGTTACCGTTGTAACTCGCTGATTATCAATGTTTTTTTCGTTCACATTTGAAAATGAATCTACGTGGTTAATGTAAGTTTTCGGTCTAACTGTATTAAAATATAATCCAATTGTGTATAATTTAATATACAACTTGAATGATTGGGAGAATTCGCATTATTAAATAATTACAACGTTAAATCTAAAACGAACTTGCATTAACTTCATATTGATTATTTAAGTTTAGCCCTATCTGACTTTAAAGAATCATATGAAAATCACCGCTTAATTGGTGTTTGTATGTTTTGAGACATTTCTATGTAGGCGATACCTAAATGATTTTCAACAACTTTGCTTGCTAAAGTGCTGGAAAATGTGTGCATAAAAGCATGGTGAGTGGTCAAAATTAAATCTTGTAAATCATTATCCTCTTCCATGTCAACTATATTTAACCCTAATTCTTTGCATTTTTCTTTTGAGATATGTCTAGCATGTGATTTGTTATTTTCATGACTGCCAAGGTCTTTAAGAATTTTTTCAGTAATGGTTTTATCGCCATTACACATATTTCTCATTAACCATTCTTCAACTAGCTTATCCGACCACTCAATTGCCTTTTGACATGCGCCAAGTAAAGTGGGATGATATTTACCAATTATACTTTGCCAAAGTGGAGCAGACCACGGTCTAACTTTTAAGTCATTGATGGCAGAGTCAAATTCACTTAAAATTCCTTGACATGCAATCCCACCCATCTGTGGATCAATTGGACCTAAATTAGACTGCTTTCCCATAACTATAGATTTACAAGAAAGGGCGATCATTGTCCCAGCAGACATTGAAATTTGAGGAATTATTGCACGCACATCTTTTCCAAACATGCTAAAGAGATAGTCAACAATGCTTTCAGTAGCGGCTAAATCACCACCTGGTGTGTGCAAAATTAAATCAAGCCCCTTCTTTCTGTCTAGTTTATGAATGCACACCATAAATGCGTTTTTATCACGATCATTTATAGAGGTATCAGAAGGGTTTTTATTTTGAAGCCAACCAGAGTAATATGCAATAGTATTTCGTCCAGTTTTATTGCTGATCTGAGCTAAATATTTTCTACGTACAGTATCTATTGCATTACTGTTTCCATTCTGCGCCTCAACCTTGAGTTCATCTAAAACTTCCTTCCAATTAGGCATTAGTACAAATTAATAATTAGTAACTACAGGAAAATTGGTATCAGAGGCTGTTAAACCTGATTCTGTTTCTTGATATAATGATAACTTAATAAAGTAATCATAGTAATTAACCTCAAAGGATTTTTCCTTCCAATGGTTGTATGATTCTGGAAAATAATCTTGATAAAGTTGATTGTAGTCTGGTTTAACCTCTTCAGTCTGCGAGGTTGTTATAAGCCAAGTTAGTGTATTCTCTACCATAGAATATTTATATTTTGCAATATATGAGATGATATGAACTCAAAAATAAATTAAATTGCTAATTAAAATACAATAGAAATAAACATTTAATTAACCAGAAGTCCTACTATAGTGTTTGTGTGGACTTATGCGCGTCCAATATAATGGACAAGGAATTGACTGGATTATGTTTTTTTCAAATGCCAGACTTAATATGTCTACATTTTTCAGATAACCAAAGGTGTTGCTGAAATTATTATTATAAGCCAATTGAAAACAAGTAACTAAAATTGTTTTTATCGACGACCCATGTAAATCATGATGTAGTAGATCAGGGTTGCTAAGCTTCCTAAAGCAGCTACAACATAAGTGTAACCTGCCCAGTTTAAGGCATCTTTGGCCTTGTCCATTTCCATAGAACCTGCAACAGTGCTGCCTTCCAGCCAGGCAATAGCCCTGCGGCTGGCATCAATTTCTACCGGAAGGGTCACGAAACTGAATAAAGTGGTTATGCCAAATAGAATAATACCGGCTAATAATAAGGTGGTACCAAAGGAGTTAACCAGTAAGATACCCGCCAGAATAACCCACATCACCCATTGTGAGCTGATACTCACCACCGGCACCATCTTGCTGCGCATCTGCAACCAGCTATACTGGGTAGCATGCTGAACCGCATGTCCGCACTCATGTGCCGCAACCGCAGCCGCCGCAATACTGTTGCTGTTGTAAACACCCTCACTCAGGTTAACCGTCTTGTTCACAGGATTGTAGTGGTCAGTCAACTGCCCCGCTACCGAGATTACCTGCACATCGTGAATGCCATTCTCTGCAAGCATCCGCTCAGCAATATCCTTTCCGGTTAAACCTCCGCGAACAGGAATAGCTGAATACTTTTTGAACTTATTTCTTAATACGCCTCCGACAATCATGCCGACAATGGCGAATACAATACCGATAATATAAGCGCCTATCATATCTGTTTAAATAATTGTTTGTGAATGTTTGTATGTCTTCATCTGACGATTCAGAACCAAAAATATTGAATCTGTTTGTCTCCGATGGATGGTGTTAAAACCAATATCTGAATAACGTAAATGCCCCAAAAAAGTTTCTTATTTGTTAAACAGGTCGTGCGCATTTGGCGCCTGACGCTCAACTTCCGGGATAGCCAAAACCTCCTTACGGGTATATCGCATCATATTGGCAATGATGTTAGATGGAAACATTTCAACCGCATTGTTGTAATTGGTTACCGCACTGTTGTAAGTCCGGCGGGCTGCAGATAATTGTTCTTCTATCTCTGTCCAGGTGCCCTGCAGTTGTATAAAGTTGGTATTCGCTTTCAATTCAGGGTAGTTCTCAACGGCAATGCGCACTTTCCCTAACAAATTGGTAATGGCATCCTCAGTCCTAATCCGCTCCTCAGCCGGCATCCCTGGCTGAACATTTACCTGCTCACGTAAAGCAACAATTTTCGACAGGGTATCCTGTTCATAGGTCATATACTGCTTAACTATTTCAATCAGATTTGGAATCAGGTCGTACCGCTTCTTTAACATGGCGTCTATCGCACCATAAGCGTATTCAATTTGATTTTTTCGCCTGATCAGCGAGTTGTATAATACCGCTCCGATTAAAAAAATGGCTGCGGCTATAATAAGAATTACCATAGGTATGTGCTAATTTAATTCGAAGATACATATAAAATTATCCATCTGCCAGCTTCCCCCTGCCGGAAATGGGTTGTTAGGGGATGCCCTATGCCACAATTTCTTCAACCGATAACCGGGCTATCTCATCCAGAATACCAAATAAACCTTCAACCGTATTTTCCTGCACTAATTGATTGCGATAGTTGCGAATATTTGGTATGCCTTTAAAATAATTGGTATAGTGCCTGCGCATTTCCAGAATACCCAACACCGTTCCTTTCCATTCTACTGATTTAAGAATATGAAACTTAGCGGCATCAACGCGCTCCGCAAGTCCGGGCAATGGCGCATGCATCCCCGTTTTCAGATAATGTTTGATTTCATTGAAAATCCATGGATAGCCAATCGCTGCCCTACCAATCATCACGCCATCAACGCCATACCGGTTCTTCATTTCTAATGCCTTTTCTGGCGAATCAATATCCCCGTTGCCAAAAATCGGAATGCGCATACGCTGATTGTTTTTAACAGCGCCAATCAGCGTCCAGTCGGCATCTCCCTTATACATCTGCGCCCGCGTGCGCCCGTGAATGGTTAAAGCCTGAATGCCTATATCCTGTAAACGCTCTGCCACTTCCACAATGTTTTTTGTGGAATCGTCCCAGCCTAAACGTGTCTTAACCGTTACCGGCAATGAAGTGGCCTTCACAATTTCAGAAGTGAGCCGCACCATACGCGGAACATCACGCAATATCCCGGCGCCACCGTCTTTACATACCACCTTTTTTACCGGACATCCAAAATTGATATCTAACAGGTCCGGCCCGGCCTCCTCCACAATTTGGGCACAACCTTTCATCACCTCAATATCTGCACCGAAAATCTGAATGCCAATCGGGCGTTCCTCCTCATAGAATTCAAGCTTTTTAGTACTTTTTTCTGCATGCCTGATTAAACCTTCGGTGCTGATAAACTCGGTATACATCATATCTGCACCATGCTGCTTGCACAATACACGAAATGGCGGATCACTCACATCCTCCATCGGCGCAAGCAACAAAGGAAACTCCGGTAAGGTGATTTTTCCTATCTGTGGCATTGTGCAAAGATAATGCGAATTCTACCCAAATGAGCGCCACTCCGCTCCCGTAGCCTGTTTCACTTAATCGCGAATCAAAAGAATTCCCTTTCTTTGTTGCATGTTTGGCAGTATTAAACACCTGAACCTGATCGGTAAACTCCTCGTGCTCATAGGTGTTTACCTGATTATTGAATTTGCCAGCATTTACCTGTCTTCTACACTCATTCACCTGTTTTATCCGGATGTCAATTTATTTACCCTCGTTGGCGATTTGGCAAATATGCAATCGGTAAATGAAGTTTCTCCCAATGAAATTGCTGCATTAAAATTATATCAGGCGCTTACCTCTCTGGGCAGATTTTTATTTGTGTCGCTGGTATTTGTTTATCTCCTCGGCGAAAGAAACGGTAATTATCTGCTACTCAATCGCACACCGAAGTTGAATCAGGTAATCATTATTCCGCTCATTATGTTGAGCAGTGCTCTGGTTATTGGCGGTATTCAGGAGTGGAATGCACATCTCCATCTCCCCAAATCGCTGGCAGATATCGAAGCCGTATTTCGAGATTTAGAAGATCGTGCACAACTGCAAACGGATATGTTTTTGCAGGTGGATACAGTTGGCGGACTGCTTACGAATATTATAATCATTTGTGTGATCGCAGCAGTCGGTGAAGAATTATTATTCAGAGGTGTTATTCAGCAAACCTTGTTACATGCCACAAAGCGACCACATTTAGCTATTTGGGTTTCTGCCTGTTTATTCAGTATTATTCATTTGCAATTTTTTGGATTTTTTCCCCGCTTATTACTGGGTGCAGTAATGGGTTATTTGTTATACTATAGTAATAGTATATGGGCTCCGGTGTGGGCGCATTTCCTGAATAATTTTATTACCGTGCTGGGCTATTATCTCATACAAACCGAAAACCTCGATGCAACTGCAAAAGAACCCGCAGCGTGGTGGATAGGTCTGATTGCACTGCCCTTTGTTTATCTGCTGTTCAGATATTTTAGGCTAAACGGAACTACTCAATCAATACCGGATGGAGAAAGACTGGATGATGGTGTTTCAAACGCCTGACCGTATAGAAGCGTATTATTTACTGTCTGAATTGCAACAGCAGGAAATATATGCCGTTGTGTTCGAAAAAAAAGCAAATATTTACATCGCCGATATCCAACCACCCGAATATCAAATATTTACACATTACAAACAGGCCGAAGAAGCAATAGATATAATAGATAATCTCACTACATGAATAACCTCACACTTCGTATACTCACCGCATTAGTTGGTGTAATCGTTATTGTTGGCAGTTTGTTTTTACATCAAGGTGTTTTCATAACGGTATTTGCGCTTATAGCGGTGTTAACACATATCGAATATATCCGCACAACAAGCCTGTCCCCGAAACTAAAAACAACCGAATTTATTTTTCCACTAGCGTGCAATCTAATTATCATCGGTTTTTTTCAAATGCGATTTATTGAGCATGCATTTCTGCTGCGTTTTCTGTTTGCTTCCACAATCATCTTAGTTATTGTTGCGCTAACCATAGAATTATACCAAAAACGGGAAGCCCCTTTTCATCATGTTGGTGTGCTCGTTCTCGGTTTACTCTATATACCGGTAAGTTTTGGCTGGTATATCCAAACCACAAACAGTCAATCTACTGCATGGTTTTCCCTAGGCATTTTATGTATGGTATGGTGCAATGATACCTTTGCCTATTTCGCCGGACGCTGGTTAGGAAAACACAAATTGTTTGAACGCATTTCACCCAAAAAAACCTGGGAAGGATTTATTGGCGGCATGTTCATGACCATCGCATGCGGATTTGTATTAAGTCGCTATTACATTAACCTGAGCGCAATCGAATGGATGGGCTTGGGGTTGGTCGTGTCAATCGCCGGCACTTATGGCGACCTCGTAGAGTCTCTCCTCAAACGATCCACTCAACTGAAAGACAGCGGCTCCCTCCTCCCGGGCCACGGAGGCTTCCTCGATCGCTTCGACGGCTTCCTCTTCGCCGTCCCAGCCGCCATCGCATACCTGGTAGCTCTAAACATCCTATAACGAAGTCACCCTTCCTTCAAAAGTCAAGATACTCGATACTTAAGAAAAGTGTGCAAGTGTGGTCCGCCTAGCGGCGGATGAATGTGTGCGGGTGTGCAAGTTGAAATCCATAGTAGCTCACCCACTGACCCACTGACCCACTCACCCACTCCCCCACTCCCCCCAAAAAGTAGTATTTTTGCAAGCTATATCGTTAAGCATATCATGCAATTTACTCGTTTCATACATAAAGAGGGCCGTAAAATCATAATCGGTTTTCTGACATTTTTGGTCGTGCTCAATTTCTGCACCCACTACTTTATGCCCGAAAACAAGCTGTTTAATCTGCTCGTTCTCGTTGCATCTCTCGGTGGAATCATATTTGTCATGTCGTTCTTCCGCAACCCAAAACGCAAGCTGTTTATGGAAGAAGGCGCCATCATCGCACCTGCCGATGGCAAAGTAGTTGTGGTAGAAGAAACATTTGAAGGGGAATATTTCAAAGACCGCCGCTTACAGGTGTCTATCTTCATGAGCGTTAAAAACGTGCACGTTAACCGCACACCCATCAGCGGTCAGGTGAAATATTTTAAATACCATCCCGGTAAATACCTGCTGGCCTGGCATCCAAAAAGCTCTACTGAAAATGAACGCACCACTTTCGTTATCGAAGATGATGATGATAACGTGGAAATCCTCATGCGACAAATAGCCGGAACAGTGGCTCGCCGTATCAAGTTTTATGTGGATGAAGGCGAAGAAGTAACACAGGGCGCAGAGTTCGGATTTATCAAATTCGGCTCACGTGTCGACCTGTTTTTACCCCTCAACAGTCAACTGGAAGTTAAAATTGGCGATAAAGTGAAAGGCGGACAAACCGTTATTGCACGGGTGAACCGATAATTGTGTATCTTTAAACTATAAGAATACTTCAACTATGAAAAAATTATTTGCCTGTATAACGATTTTGGCCATCGGAACAACCATTTCCTATGCGCAAACAGCTACTACAACCACAACAACTACCACTGCCCCAACTGCTGAAAAAGTAGAGCAATCAACACCGGCAGTAATAGCAGTTGACGCTATGGAAACCAATGCTAAATGCACCAGCACCGGAACCAAATCTTGTTGCAGTCACAATACCAGCCGCACCAGTGCCGTTACCGCACCTGATGCATCTTCAACCGCAACATCGGCCACCAGCGAAGCGCCTGCAGTAACTTCAACAGTCGCTGTAGAAACCACAAATGCACCTTCCTGTCATCAGGTAAGCGTGAGCGTTAGTGCTGCCAAACCGGAATCAGAAGCAACCGAAAAAACAGAAGACCCTAAGAAATAAATCACGTTTAATCCTATTTCATAGCCCGCATGATTTCATGTGGGCTATTTTTTTTGGGGAAATGTATCTACAGGTTACAGATACTTTATTTTTTTAAATAGCAGCACTACCAATAGCACACAGGCATCTGCCTCCGTGTACCCCTGGTGCTTCGAAAACACATGGCTCTGCTTCTGGCAGCGTTTAATGTTGCTGTTTACAATAAATGCAACAGCTCATTTAAATCATGCACTTCCTTAAAACCATAAGTGTTTGGTTTTCGCTCCGCATTAAACCAGATAAATTGCATACCGGCTTTTATGCTGCCATGTCCGTCTGCATCTGCACTGTCGCCAATATATACACAATGCTCCGGCGATGCAGGTATTGCCCGCAAAGCATATTCAAATATCCCGGCATTTGGTTTTAAGCTTTGCGCAGATTCTGCTGTCGTTACAGTATCGAAATAGGAGCGTATTCCTGTGTTTTCCAATTTGAAAAATTGCACTTCGTCAAACCCGTTCGTAATAATGTGTAAACGATATTTTGCTGATAAATACGTTAATACATCCCGCGTATGTGGCAATAAATCCGTCTGCCTTCTGGTATGATGAATGTAATAATCAGCAGCCTGTGCAGCTAATGCATAATGCTGAATACCAAAATCATCAAACGTGATAAAAAAACGATTGTGCCTTACTTCATCCCGCGTAACATTACCCAATGCATATTGCTCCCACAAATACGTATTGCGAAACATGTATTGTGCGTAAAAAGCTTCGAAATCAGGCACCCCTTTTTCAGCTAATTGCAATTCAGAAAATATATGCGCTAAAATACGCTTTGAATTACCTGAAAAATCCCATAACGTATTATCCAGATCAAATAAAACATGTTTGATGGAAGAATCTGTTTGCATACACTGCAAAACTACACTTCTTCCGGAATTGCGGTGCAGGTAATCTTAAAATGCACGCAGTACACACAAACACCATGCATAAACGCTTAAAGCTGAAACCCTTTACAGGCTTGATGTTGAGAAAAATGCATTAACCGCTTACAAAGTGCTTAAAATATTTGGAGTCACCATCAAAGACTTTTAGCCTTGTAACAGTTTTTATTGTTTAACCCTAAAAAAATGTTCTATGCAACTGTCGAATTTCCTGTTGCCTGCTGGCAACTTGCATGCGCTTGCGTATGTGTTTTATCGCACGAAATGGACGTATGTTTTCAGTCTCATGCTGGTGCTCTGTGGTATAGCAGGTAACCTGTATGCACAACCCCTCGGTGCCTATACCATTATTCGGGTAGAAGAACGAACTACCACCTACGAATTTCCGGATTCCATTATTAATTACCCCATCGTGCAGCGCACTGCCTTATTGCAGCGATATAGTCGCGATAGTATTGTGATTAACGTTTACACCAACAGTGATATCAAGCGCACAACCTATCATCAGCAAAATGGTGATTTTGAAGACTGGATGCGCCGACCATATAAAACGGTCATTGATAAAAAAATGTATAAAGCATATAGCGCTTCCGGCACCTTGTTGTTAAGTGCTTTGCATGCTGTTGAATATAAATCTTTGTATAATACGTTGAAAGCACACCTGGGTTCAACATATGAAGATTTGAACGTAGATTATGTGCAACTTACAGGTACGCTCAAAACAGAACTAATGGCGGAAGGTTTTATTATGACAAATCTGGGTGGCGGTACCTTTCAATTTGTAAAAGATTCTGTCGAATTATGGTACAATAATACACGCAAATCCAATCACATGATTTTGCGTACAACAGATGGTACACTGAAATACGAATTATTGCGTGATTTCAGGGTGAATGATCTCGGTCAGACTGTCATTTCCAATCAGGTCGAAAAATATCCGGATCCCAGATTTCCGGATGATTGTGTGCTCACCGTGGTACAGGTGCATTACCCTTATTACAAAATGGTGTCCGGCATTGTGCGTGAAGAAAATGCTGCAGAAACAGATGTGGAGATGGATATCTATCCAATACCGGCTGATCAATTGTTTACAATAGAATTACCGGAGTCTGATGAAGAAAGTCAGCTTACAGTGTATGCCGCTGATGGTGCTGTAAAATATCTCCAAACCTGTTCTAAAGAAACCGGGATGGTTGAAGTAGCGGTCAGCGATTGGCCTGCAGGCATGTATATCGTGCACTTGAAAAATTCAACTCAGGATTTAAGTCAGTCAATTATTGTTCAACATTAAATCGATTCTTATGAAAAAAATACTTGCTTCTTTATGCTGCATGATAGGTATATATACCTATGCACAAACACCGGAATGTCCAGAAAACAGAACCGGTGTAATCGTAACCGGTGAAGTCGGCACAACTTTCACGCCCACCGATTTAGTTGATGATACCTGGGCCGATCCGGAATTAATGCAGGATCGTCGCGTGTTTTGGATACATGGACTTGGCGGACAGGGCGACGACGCCGGAACTACCGCCATCAGCTGGTTTCAGGCTTCCTTGTGGTCTGAACAGGAATTTATGGTCAACAGTGCACGACCCGATTATAATAATATTTCGCTCGAAGCAGCCGCTGTAGAGCTAAAAGGCGATTTGGAATCATTCCCTGATGCCGACGACCATGCGATTGTTGTTGCGCATAGTCAGGGAGGCATTGTTACACGGCGTGTCGATCAAATGTACACCACCGGCGAATACGGTTTTGAACCGAGAACCTTCGGAGGTGTAGCCACATTCGGAACACCACATCAGGGAGCTATGATTATCAATAATATTGATGAAATACAGGCCTGGATCGGTGACGCCTGTAACGACCTCGCCGCCGGACCTGTCGCAGAATTTGTGGAGGATCATTTTTTCCTGGATCTACTGCTCGGACCCGATGATTATGAAGGCTTTACCGAAACATTTTGCGGCACTTTCGAAAACCAAATCCTTCCTGTGATTATGGATGATTATATGGCAGGCACTACTTCTTCCTATGCGGTGGGTGCAGAATATTTGGAAGACCTCAATGCATTTGTTCCTGAAATACCATATATTTGTTTTTACGGGGTCGAAGATGATCCGGTTCTCTGGAACCTGGTTACCCACCTCTTCCCCGGTCGTGAACCGAACAATACTGTCACCTATGGTGAAGAACCATTTGGTGCTACCAACGACATGACAGGCGTTAACTACGCAAATGCCATGATTGGAAAGTATTGGTACAAATATGTGACATACTCCAGCTTGTACGAGTATTATAACGATTTGTTAACCGGGTTCGATATGACGACGATTTTATGCTATTTATTTCCACCCTGTTTTCCGGAAGCAATCGCTGCACGTGAGGATGCCTATAATCTGCTAAACGCATATGCACGCGGTTACAACTGGATAACCGATGCAAATTTGAATTGGGAACAAATGATTGGCGCACGCACACTTGAAGAAGCAGGCGCATATTGCAATTGCACAACCTGGTCAGAATATGGCGACTTGCTTTTTTCTACCAGTGTGTTAGTAGATGAAGAGGATCCATGTGTTCCGCCAAGTGATTATTCTATATGCTCGCGTCTCCCCAATTATGATTGGGTTATGAAGGCAAACGATGGTGTTGTATTGCGCGAATCCGCAGGTCATGGTGTGGGTCAGGTAAATATGGGTATGTTAAACAAAATGATGCCCGGCAGTAATCACTTTAGTATGCGTAACGATTTAAATACCAAAAATAAGCTGACGCAAATGTATGAGGGATATCATGGATTATATTATAGAACCAGTCACAGGTAATGTATGAAACGATTTGCTTGTATATCCTTGATGGCTTTGCTTATCTATAGTTGTAAGCAGGAAGAAATCATTACGCAGATTCCGGAACCTGACCCTGAATTGCCTTATGAATTTGTTTGGAAAACAGCACTCACTAATGATACGTCTATGGTAACATGTATGATGCCGGTGGTGTATAATAATCAGGTGTTTTGTTCGGCCGCACATCTGTATGATCCGGCTCAGTTTATGCTCATCAATCAGGATGGTTTTAAATACTGGGTGAGTGATGATGATTTTGAGGAAGATTGTTCAGAACCACCCGTATCCATTACACAAGCTACCTATCAAAAGGACAATTTATTTGCTTACCTGTGTAACAGCGATCCACGCGTTATTGATTTGACGAACGCACAAACAATCTGGCATTACGAAGTGCCGGGTGCTGATCATGGAGTAATTATGACCGGCTTTGGCGATTTATTGTTCCATACTTATGTCGAAGGCATTAATCCGTTTACATCCTCTACACTGGTTAAAGCAAATATCCAGGATGGTGTTTGGGATACTATATTTTCCGTAGTAGCAGATACCGGAGGGGATAATAGTATCGAACTCATTCCTCCCGTTGCAACCATTTATGAAAATGATACGCTCATTTTCTTTCATAGCAGAAAGTTAGATTTCGCAACGTTTGTGGGCAGCGCAGATTTATATGCATATAATTTGTCTGCCGACTCTTTGCTTTGGATGGTTGAAAAGTTTGATAATTATAGTTCCGCAACACCTTGGTCGCCTATCGTGTATGATAACACCGTTATCGTCCAAACGGAAAATCGAATTCTGTGTTACGATATGTTAACTGGTGAACAAATATGGACATGGCAAAGCCTGTACCTGGATGAGGACCTTCGGCTTACACAATTGTTGGTGCATAACGATGTATTGTATTTCAAGCCATATGGTGAACATTTCTATGCCCTTAATCCGAAAACCGGCTCGCAGTATTGGTGGCAGGATGGATTTGGTGGCTACCCTTCACTCATCAGGGTTTTTGAAAATACAATCTACCTCACCAACGAATATGATAATAAACTGTACGCAATTGACGCCGCATTGGGTACGGTTATGTGGACACTTAGTACACCTAACTCAGCTAATCTCAATACCTTGTCGGCGGATTTTACAGATGCGCCAACTTTTGACCCCTTAACCAGACGATTCTATATTACCGACAAATATTATTTATTATGTTATCAACTTAAATAAACACCATATGAAAAAGTGCTACATCATCCTTACCAGCATTATCTCCATGTATGCACTCACCACAAACGCACAAACACCCTTCAGCCAATGCATTCGCACAGATGTAGATCTAGGCTATACCTTAGCAGAATCAGGAACTGAATTTGCTAATCAGGTAAATGCATTTGGATTTGGATTGGGCGCAGATTATTGTATAGGAGGCGAGCAACTTAAATTTGTTGCTTCGCCTTTTATTTTTTTATGGCAGGGTAACGACCTAGCCACCATGAAACCGTATTACAAATCCAAAGGCAATACATTAACCATGTATAACGGCGGCACCTATTACAATTCGGGTGTTTTATTTGGTTTGCACTACACCTTCGAACGTGCAGTGCCCAATAAATTACCCGTATTTACAACCAATCTGCAGTACGGATTCTTTGCCGCAAACCTGCCGGAAGTATTAACCGCCTACAACACTGCTGATTTGCAAGGGGTTTCTCAACGCTTCGATGCGGCGAAAGGTTTTGGAGCTGCATTAAAATTGGGAGTAGGCATGGATTTGGTAAAAGCAAATAACACCCTGTACCATATTGGGGTCAGCTACAAACGGGAAGCAGCAGATATCCCGCAAACTGAATTTTCTAATGTGGCCTTGTCGCAAACAGAAATATTCAAATGGCGCACCAATACCATTATGCTGAATTTAGGTGCAACATTTGAATTGAATTAATTCGCGACGACGGTACGGCTGATACTGACTTTTTGTTGGGAAGCATAACGCATGTACGGGATATCTCAACAAAGAGATACCCATTGCGTTTTAGAAAACTTCGCGCACAATGGCCCGCATAGCCTCAACATTACCCATGGTGTAGTAATGTATACAAGGGGCTCCTTTTTGCACCAATTCACGCGATTGCTCAATACACCAGGCAACACCAGCTTTGCGCACGGCATCGGCATCGCTTGCCTGCTCTACGGCGTCAATTAAAGCTTCAGGTATGTCTACATGAAAAGTGCGTGGAATACTATGTACTTGCGATGCTGCGGTAATAGGTTTGATGCCTGGAATTATCGGCACATGAATGCCCTCTGCCCGACATCTTTCTACAAAGGAAAAGTATTTCGCATTGTCAAAAAACATTTGTGTCACGATGTAATCTGCACCTGCATCAACTTTTTGTTTGAGATGTTTTAAATCGCTCTTCAGGTTCGGACTTTCAAAATGTTTTTCAGGATATCCGGCAACGCCAATATTGAAATCTGTCTTGTTGCCCTGAATAGAATCCTCTTCCAGATATTTTCCGTGGTTCATATCTACCACCTGACGAACCAGATCAACCGCATGACTGTGACCACCTGCTTCCGGAATAAAATCGCGTTCGTTTTTAGATGCATCACCTCTTAATAATAATACATTGTCTATGCCTAAATAACTGAGGTCAATCAGCGCATCCTCTGTTTCCTCTTTGGTAAATCCGCCACAAATAATGTGTGCAACAGAATCTATTTTATATTTAAATTGAATAGCAGCGCAAATACCAACTGTTCCGGGACGCTTACGAATAAATACTTTATCAAAACGCTCGTCACCGCGCTTTTTATAAATGTATTCACTGCGGTGATAGGTCACATTAATAAAAGCAGGTTTAAACTCCATCAACGGATCCAGCACATCATAGATATTCTTTACACTCTTACCTTTCAAAGGAGGTAAAATTTCAAACGACAACAAGGTCTTATCCGCCCGCAATAAATGTTCCGTAACTTTCATGTATACCCGAATGAGCCACAAATATAGAATGAAATACCCATCCCCCAATCTTTCCAGCCCATACCCACGGCAGCTATTTATGTCTTAAAAGCTCTATACTAGTCTATTCAAAAATCATAATACACCCCCTGAAGTAGAAGTTTTTCTCTGCTTCGCGCCGAAAAACTTCACTTCAGGGCAGGCCCCTCGCTTATTATCCATTCACTATTCACCACTCACCATTCACCACTCACCATTCACCCCACACCCCTCACCATTCACCATTCCCCCTCCGACCTTTATCTTTGCCCCATGAACATTCTTCTTCTCGGTTCCGGCGGTCGCGAACATGCACTTGCATGGAAAATCGCTCAGTCTAAACACTGCAGTCAGCTCTTCATCGCCCCCGGCAATCCCGGCACGGCAACCTGTGGAATCAATGTCCCTGTCGCCGCTACTGATTTTGATGCTTTGAAATCTTTCTGCCTGCTGCAGGCAATCGATATGGTAGTGGTTGGGCCTGAAGATCCACTCGTGAAAGGTGTAGTCGATTATTTTCAACAGGATTCCTCCATTGCACATATTCCGGTTATCGGACCAAATAAAACGGCTGCACAATTGGAAGGCAGTAAAGCATTTGCCAAAGCCTTTATGTTGCGGAATCAGGTGCAAACTCCAGCATACAAAACGTTTACAGCTGCTGATAGTGATGCCGCAATAGCTTATTTACAGAAACATGCAATGCCGGTGGTTTTAAAAGCCGATGGACTTGCAGCAGGTAAAGGAGTAGTTATCTGCCAATCGCCGGAAGAAGCCATTGAAGAATTTCGTCAAATGGTTAGCGGTAAATTCGGCGCTGCAGGAAATAGGGTTGTTGTTGAGCAGTTTCTTACGGGTATTGAGCTTACCGTTATCATCATTACAGATGGACAATCCTATCGCATACTTCCACCATCAAAAGATTATAAGCGCATTAGTGATGGCGATACCGGCCTGAATACCGGTGGCATGGGTGCTGTATCTCCGCCACCTTTTGCAACGGATGCATTCATGCAAAAAGTACAAAGCCTGATTATTGAACCAACTATGCAGGGTTTGAAAAAAGAAGGTATTCACTATAAGGGATTTTTATACTTCGGATTGTTTAATGACCGGAATGAGCCTTATGTTATTGAATATAATTGCAGAATGGGCGATCCTGAAACACAGGTAATTATGCCCCGTGTTGCATCGGATATCATTGAAGTATTTCAGGCTGTAGCGGCTGAAACTTTAGCAAACCAGCCGCTGGAAATTGATCCTCGACCTTGCACAACGGTTATTTTAGCTAGTCATGGATATCCGGGAACATTTGAAAAAGGATTCCCGATCACCGGTATTGATCAAACCACAGATTGTATGGTATTCCAGGCGGGCACTGCACAAAATGAACGCAATGAACTTGTTACAGCAGGCGGAAGAGTTCTGGCAGTTTCGGCCTACGGGCAGACATTGGATGAAGCCCTTCGCACCTGTTACATCAATGCCGGACGTATATACTACGACAGCCGGTATTTTAGGCGGGATATCGGATTCGATGTGATATAAAAAGCGCAACGGAACAATTAAAACGCACCGGGTTACAGCATAAGGAATGTATGTAATCAACTTTTTTCTTCTGCATTGTACCGTAAAGTGGCTGTAAGTGTCATGCCATAAAGCGCACGATACATAAGGGTTTCAATAGTAATCCATGTCTCTACATGTATTTTATTCTTGTCGGAAACCCATCTTTTCTGTCGCCAGTTTTAAGCAACTCTTATGCGGATCCACCCGTTTAGCCTTGTAATTCAAAGCAATTACGCATATGAAAAAAGGAATGCTCTTTACACTTGCAGTCATAGTGGCCGCCGTGTTCTCTTCATGTTCAGATGATTATTTAGGCGATCTCACAGTGCCTGAAACTGAAACGATGTCATCCGGTACCTGGAAGGTTACCTACTATTTCGATAATGGCGATGGCGTTAGCAACGACCTCGACCCATATACATTCGATATGCAGGATGATGGCAATTTAGTGATTACCGGCAACGGTCAATCGTTTACTGGTTCCTGGTTTATTAAAAGCAGCGACGATGATCCGGCTTATGATAAAGAAATTGAATTCATCATTTCCGGCAACAAGGATATGGATGATATCGACGGTAGCTGGCTTATTGCAAAGCTTACAGAAACTGAGATGGAATTGCTCGACGATACACCATCTGAAGAATTACACCTGGCACGCAACTAAACCGTGTGTATAAGCCGTGTACTAAAAATTTCATCAATTAGGAGTTTGTGACGACAAGAATGAATAGAATGCACACAATAACGGCCTGAAAGTCTTTATAATGGGGATTTTCTGGCTGTTATCTGTGACAATTCCCGGATTTGCCGTATGCAACCCTCGCATAGTTAAAATCATTTTATTTGTAAATCTAAACCTGAACAGTATGAAAAAATTTACATTAACCACCGCCGCCTTCGCCCTTTTGCTTGTAGTGCTGTCATCATGCACACAAAGCGATATTAGTACTCTGGCTCCCGGAGAGGTAGAAAGCGTAATCCCCGGTACCTATAAGGTAACCCTGTACGACAATGGTTCAGGAAACACAAGTGCTTTTGAAAGCTATGACTTCGAGTTTATGAGCAACGGCTCTATGGTCGCAACGCATGGCGAGGAAACCTACACCGGTCAATGGAATGTAGGCTCAGTTAACCACGAAACCTACGATAATGAATTATCTATCGTGATTTCAGGAAACGCGGATATTGATGCTATAAGCCGCAGCTGGTATGTAGAAGATGTATCAGATGTGACATTGTATCTGACAGACGCCACAGCTACTGAAATCATCCATTTCATTAAGAACTAACGATTTTTCAAGGTATAAATAAGGTTGACCGGCAGTAAAAACTGCCGGTTTTTTTATTTTTTGTGACATAATCGCTTCTTGACAATAATTTAACCAAACAAACGTTTGGTAAAATGAAAAACTGAAATATCTTTGTTCTATGCCGATTCGTAAAGCAGACAAGGGGGAAATCATCAAGGAAGCGCTTAAGTTGTTCAGGGTGCAAGGCTACCACAAAACAACAATGGCTGATATCGGTCAGGCCTGCGGCCTGCTCAAAGGAAGTATTTACCATTACTTCTCGTCAAAAGAAGTGCTCATGCGGGAAGTTCTGGAGGTGCTCCGCGATTATTACCGCGACCGGGTGTTTATCTATGCCTACGATGCTGATATGACAGCTGAAGAGAAATTGCGGCTTTTGGGTGAAAAAAGTGTCGATGTATTTATCAACGGCGAAGGCGCCTGTCTTATGGCAAACATTGCCATGGAAACGAACGACGTAGTGCCGGAATTTCGCGCTCCTATCAAATCATTTTTCGATGCCTGGATAGATGCTTTGCAACATATCTACACAGAAAAATACAGCAAGGAAGCCGCCCGCATCTTCGCACAGGAATCCGTTGCGGCTATCGAAGGTGCAGCAATGCTCATGCGCATCTATAACGACAGATCTTATCTCGATAAAGCACACCAGATGATCCTCGAAAAATTCAAACTTGGAGCCAAAACAACTTTACTAACAACGAAAGCTTAAAAAAATAATAGTTGACTCAACAAATCAGATTTACAAATAATCGAGAAAAACATTCAACCAAAAAAAGCGCAATAAAACAAAAAACAAGCACCCTCTCTATGAGGTAACGAATGGAGAGGGCGGGGGGTGAGGCAAGGTACATTACAAAATAATAAACATTCAACCCAAAAAAGCTCAATAAAATAAAAAACAAGCACCCTCTCCATGAGGTAACGAATGGAGAGGGCGGGGGGTGAGGCAAAGTAAATTGAAAGAAGAAAAACATTCAACCAAAAAAAGCGCAATAAAACAAAAAATAAGCACCCTCTCCATGAGGCACGAAGCTTGCCGCACCGACAAAGGAGGGGTGGGGAGAGGGCGGGGGGTGAGGCAAAGTAAATTAGCAGAAAAAAAACATTCTAAAAAACGCATCAATAAAATTAATATATACACAGTCCTGAAACATACGGATCTTGCAAATGGTAAGGTGCTTCAACTAATAATCATCACAACACCATCGCAGTCCATACAAGCTTAGAAAAACAAATAAAGCAATGAACAAACACATAAAAAAAATAGCTGTCCTGGGTTCAGGTGTTATGGGTAGCAGAATTGCCTGTCACTTTGCAAACATCGGTGTAGACGTAATCCTGCTCGATATTTTACCGATGCAGGCAACCGACGAGCAACTGAAATCTCCTGCATTCCGCAATAAAATTGTACAGGAGAGTCTGCAGGCAGCCGTTAAACAAAATCCATCTCCGGTGTATAGTCAGAAAGTGCTGAAAAAAATCACCACCGGTAATTTCACAGACGACCTGAATAAAATTGCAGCATGTGATTGGGTGATTGAAGTCGTAATAGAAAATCTCGACATTAAAAAACAATTATTTGAAAAGGTGGATGCATTGCGTAAACCTGGAACGCTTATTACGTCTAACACGTCTGGCATCCCCATCGCTGAAATGAGCGAAGGCCGGTCGGAAGATTTTCAAAAACATTTTTGCGGAACACACTTTTTTAATCCACCGCGCTATTTGCGTTTGTTGGAAATTATTCCCGGACCAAAAACGGATCCGGCTGTATTACAATTCCTCATGGATTACGGTGACCGCTTCCTCGGAAAAACTACCGTATTGTGTAAAGACACCCCCGCATTTATCGCAAATCGTGTGGGTGTGTTTGGTATGATGGCTGTGCTGAAAACAATGGAAGAAATGCAATTCTCCATCGCACAGGTTGAGGCGCTTACAGGTCCGGTTTACGGTCGCCCGAAATCCGCAACATTCCGCACGGCAGATGTAGTAGGTATTGATACTTTCGTAAAAGTGGCACAAAATACTTACGCCGCTTGTCCGAACGATGAGAGCCGCGATATTTTTCAAATTCCGGCTTATGTAAATACGCTTGTTGAAAATAAATGGCTCGGCGATAAATCGGGGCAGGGATTTTTTAAAAAGGTAAAAAATGCAACCGGACAAAGTGAAATCCTCACACTCGATTTGCAAACACTCGAATATAAACCATCCGAAAAAGCGAAATTCGCAGCACTCGATGCAGCAAAACCTATTGATAATCTGAAGGAACGCATTCGGGTGTTACATGGTGCAGGCGATAAAGCATCTGAATTTTATAATAAATTAAATGCACTGGTGTTCCGGTATGTATCACATCGTATTCCGGAAATTGCCGATGAATTATATAAAATTGATGATGCCATGCGCGCCGGTTTTGGATGGGATTTAGGCCCTTTCGAAATTTGGGATATTCTGGGAGCCGAACGTTTCGCAGGTTTCATGCAAAAAAATGGCACACCTGCTGCATCCTGGATTCAGGAAATGATTAGTAACGGTTGTTCCACTTTCTACGCCGTGCAAAATGGTAAACGCATGTTTTATGATGTGCGCACAAAAACGTACCAGCCTATTCCCGGACTTGATGGATTTATAGTGCTCGATAATTATCGCACACAAAAATCGGTATGGCAAAATAGTGGTGCCACCTTGCACGATATTGGTGATGGCATTTTGAATCTCGAGTTCCATACCAAAATGAATGTGGTTGGCAGCGAAATCCTCGAAGGCATCCAAAAATCAATCGACATTGCAGAAAAAAATTATCGTGGTTTAGTCTTAGGCAATGATGCGGCAAATTTTTCCGCCGGAGCAAATATCGCGATGATGTTGATGCTGGCCATCGAACAGGAATTCGATGAACTTGATATGGCTATTCGCGTTTTTCAAAATACGGTAGCGCGCATACGATTCTCCGGTATTCCTGTTGCTGTAGCACCACATGGCCTCACACTCGGCGGTGGATGCGAAATGACCATGCATGCGGATGTTGCCGTTGCAGCTGCTGAAACGTATATCGGATTAGTAGAAGTTGGTGCAGGATTAATACCTGCCGGTGGCGGTACAAAAGAATTAGCCTTACGTGCCAGTGATAAATTTTTTAAGGGCGATATTGAAATTCCAACCCTGCAGGAAATGAGTTTAAATATCGCGATGGCAAAAGTAGCAACCAGCGCACGTGAAGCGTTTGAATTTGGTTTACTGCGTCCGGGTATCGATAAAGAAGTGATCAATGGTGCACGATTAATTGCTGAAGCCAAAAAATATGTTTTGGCCTTAGCTGAAGCGGGTTACACACAACCAAAACCTCGTACGGATATCCGCGTGCTCGGTCGCTCTGCACTCGGAAGTTTTTATGTGGGCATCGCCTCTATGCGCATGGCGGGATATATATCGGAATACGATGAAAAAATCGCAAAGAAAGTAGCCTATGTTATTAGCGGGGGAGACCTAAGTGCACCAACTGAAGTAAATGAGCAATATTTATTAGACCTTGAACGCGAAGCTTTCCTTTCACTACTTGGCGAACGAAAAACATTGGAACGCATGCAGCATATTTTAAAAACAGGAAAACCATTGCGCAATTAAAATTTGATTAGCCGACGGAGCGCAGCGGAGTCCCGAGTACTCGGG
>JAKQVC010000175.1 GCA_029571985.1 Bacteroidota bacterium
ACTGCAAACAGCAGGTACTTGATGTTCGGTGCTGAATTGATGTAGCGAGGAGGCTACTTGTTGTACATCCTGAGTGAATTGCGGATTATTAATCACCGATTGAGTTGACAATACCGGAATATCTGTTGATGTTTGGTGATACAACCCGTCGCGTGTGGTCATAATCCACGGTTGTTGCGTTGCAGCCTGCACAGGTGCGCACACCACAATGCCATTAAAAACACCTGTTTGGTCGCATAATCCCAAGGCAGGTTTTACCCGATAATACACTTCTGAAATGCGCATATCTACGCCTTGCACACGACCGTATAAAAGATGTTTGCCGCCAAAGTAATCAGGATCTTGTAATAACCATTTATTATGCTGCAATTCACTTGCGCGTAAGTGCGCCCCATAATCAACTTCAAGGCCTGCATTTTTCTGAAGTGTATGATTGGTAACAGCATGCAGATACATGTTTTCAAAAGTACTCACCGGAATACCAAACCAATACGTGTATACTAAAACAAATACAGCAATAACCAACAATGCTATTGACATCCAGGTAACAGCTTCAATAATTAATCCGATAAATAATACACTGCCAACAATGGAATAATTCAATAATATTTTCTTTCGGATCCGCTCGGCATCATATAAATCATTTTTAAAGGAAGTTGGATAGGAGGGAGTCTGATGTTTTGTGGCAGGAGTAGTTAGGGCAACCATAGTTATCTTTTTTTAATGATTACGGTTAATCGACTGACGCAAATAAGTTGTTGTGCAGCGTCATGTATATGAATATTCCAAACATGTAAAGTTTTACCTAAATGTACCGGAGTTGCGCGGCCGGTAACTAATCCATTACGCGCTGCTTTTATATGATTTGCATTGATTTCAATTCCAAGTGTATAATAGGCGCTGTGGTCAACAACTAATGCAGATCCAACACTACCCAATGTTTCAGCTAACGCAGCAGATGCGCCGCCATGTAATAATCCGTACGGTTGATGGGTGCGATTATCTACCGGCATAGTTGCCTCCAGATAATCATCTCCAAGTGCAGTAAATACAATTCCCAGGTGAGCAGCAAGTGTGTCATCACTCCAATGCGCGAAATCAGCTATTTGAAGGTCCTTTTTGAACCAGATGGCCATATTAGTCGTCTTCAGAACCGGGATAAGATTGTATTAAGGAATCCTGCCCGGTATTTTTTAAATAATCTTTTATGTTACCAATCACTTTTTGCAAGAAGCCTAGTGAATCTGTATTTAATGAATCAGGCACCCACATGGCACAATCCAATTGCATGAGTAGCGAATCTGCCGGTGCACTAAATCCACCTGTCACATATCGTTTTGTTTCAGGATCACGGGCGCTTTTTGACATCCATTTTCCGAAAATAGGTAATGCCGTTGCAGCACCTTGTCCCAAACCGGTTGTTTTCCATTTAATACTTGGATCTTCAGCACCAACCCAAGCGCCGGCTACTACGCGCGAATTATAGCCGATAAACCAGCCATCCGTATTATCCTGTGTTGTACCGGTTTTCCCGGCCAAATCCATGCCTAATCCATACGTACCGCGTAACCGTGATGCAGTTCCGTTATTTACCACGCTGCGCATAATCTGAACCATCATATCAGCCGTTTCCTGTGAGAGCGCTCTGGTTTTTTTAGATGCTTCATCTTCAAATAAGACAACGCCGTCTTGGGTTTCAATTCGCACTAAATATTTAGGGTCAGAGCGTAAACCTCTGTTGGCAAATACGCCATATGCGGTTACCATTTCTAACAAGGAAATACTCGCTGTACCCAATGCAATAGATGGCACTGCCGGTAGCTTACTTGTAATACCCATTTTTCTGGCTTCATCAATCACAGGTTGAACGCCGGTTTGCATAATTAAATTAGCCGCAATCGTATTAACGGAATGCGTCAGTCCGCCTTTCATACTATAATATCCACCGTACTCTCCATCAGAATTACCCGGAGTCCAATTATCATACTCAGGATAAGAAACTTTTTTATTTGGAATATAGGCACAGGGATCAACACCATTTTCTATAGCAGTGGCATACACAATCGGTTTAAAAGTAGAACCCACCTGTCGTTTAGACCGCACGTGATCGTACTGGAAAAAATTGTAATCAATACCGCCTACCCAGGCTAATATATATCCGGTTTTAGGCTCCATCGCCACAAAACCTGTATGCATAAATCGCAAATGATGTTTTAAAGAATCATTCGGCGAAATAATAGTATCCTGTGCTCCATCCCAGGTAAATATTTGCGTATCAACCGGTTCGTCAAATAATTTGGTAATGCCTTTATCACTATATCCCTGTTCTTTCAAAGATGCATATCGCGCGCTGCGTTTTCTGGCTGATGCTACCACATCTGCTTTGCTGTATTTCCAGGGTTCTGTTTTCCCCCAGCTTTTGTTAAATTGGTTTTGCAGATAGGCCATATGCTCGCGCATGGCATCCTCAGCATAGGCCTGTAATTTGCCATTGATGGTGGTATATATTTTTAATCCGTCAGTATAAATATTCCAGGTGCTTCCATCTGGTTTAGGATGCTCTTCAGCCCAGGTTTCTAATTGTGATTTTAAATATTCTCTGAAATATGGTGCTAGTCCATCGCTCGGATTTTCGCGACGATAATCCAATTCGAGTGGAAGCGCAATTAAACTATCCGCCTCAGCATCTGTGAGGTATTTATTTTCATGCCGCACCATCAAACGCAAAACGGTATTTCTTCGGGATAAAGATTTTTCCGGGTATAATCGCGGGTTATAGGTTGTATTGGCTTTTAATAAACCAACTAGTACGGCACTTTCCTGTGGTAATAATTCTTTTGGCTTTTTATTAAAGAAGCGCAAGGCACCTGATTCGATTCCATAACAGTCTTCGCCAAAAGGAACTGTATTAAAATATAAGGTCAGGATTTCATCTTTGTTGTACACATCTTCCAGCCTTCCCGCAATAATCATTTCACGAAATTTATTTACGGGCATGGTTAATGGTCCGTAATCTTTTCGCTGGTATAAATTCTTCGCTAATTGTTGCGTGATGGTGCTACCTCCACCTGCATCATCATTTAATATGATGGATAAAACCAAAACACGAATAAAACTCACAAAATCTACACCTTCATGTTCGTAAAAACGCGCATCCTCTGTAGATACTAATGCATGAATTAAATGATCGGGCAGGTCAGTAAATTCTGCGTTAGTTCTGTTTTCTAAAAAGAATTTACCTAATAATACACTGTCCTGTCCATACACCTCAGAAGCGGTATAATTTTTTACTTCTTTTAAATCGCTTTTTCCTGGTACTAAACCGAAAGCGCCTAAAAGTATCAAGAGGTATAATCCAAATAATAAACCGATAACAACGCCTGCAGAACGCAGAGAAACACGCAATACCTGCATCGGAAAAGGATAGGCCGATTCCAAAATGCCAAAGTATTTTCCAATGTATTGCTGGTAATAAGGCTGAATCGGTTTCCATACTTTACCGATGGTGGCATTGAAGATACGCTGCAGCCTGCCTGAAAACATGCTGCAAATGTACGAGGTATCCCCCGGATTTTAGCAGAAATTACTGTTGAATTCCACTGTGGAATCAATATTGGCGACCAGCCACCTTAAAGGTGCGTGTAATATTGAAACCCAAACGGATGTTAAACTCCGGTTTCCCGTTAATCTGTTCGTAGATGTTACCCTGCGTTTTGGCGATATAATGCTCTGGTATCAGATACGGTGAATTGGTCAGCTGAATTTGAAATACATGGCCCTTGGTAATAAAATCGGCGCCAATGGCCAGGCAATTATCATATCCGTCAGGCAACTGGCCTGGAAGGGTGTAAAAGTATTCGGCAGTCAGGTCAATCTGCTTGGCAACACGTACTTTGGTTGCCACACCTACCGCAAACAAGTCGTTAGGATCGCTGTTTAAATCCACCAGATTGCGGTGCACATGGGTTGGCATGAGTTGCAGACTGAATCCGTCAGAAAATTTCCGGCCGATGAGCAATTGATTGCTAAATCCAAAGCCGTTTACGAAATAGGGGTCTAATAATTCGTTGGAAGTATCTGTGATGACACTGATATCTGAATACCAGGTTAAGGTAACGGGCATATTTCGGTCGCCACTGCTCTGACGTAATAACCGCATTTTAACAAATGCGTCATAGGTTTTATCGAGGTTACTTCTGCCGGCACCAACTTCGAGCCAGTTGGTAATACCATAATCGAGACCAATACGCATATTGGCCCCACCATTAAATCCCAGAAAATTATACAAAATACTAAAGGCGTTTTGATCGTAGATATCGCCAAATCGATGCGAAATGATAAACTTAGCCTGGCCCTGAATGCTCGTTTCTACACTTTGACCACTAATAATCCGCGTGTCTCTGAAGGTTTCAGTGGCATAAGTGGTTTGCTGGGAATATGCAGAAGTACACATACATATAGTTACCAGAAAGAAGCTCAGTTTTTTCATACGCATGAATGGTTTGATGTTGGTATGCACTTACCGGATGCAATCATACCGGTACGATTTCCCGAAAATAGTGTTTAATTATTTAAAGCACCCTGATTTATCCAGTTTCTGATCAGGGCTAATTCGCAGGCGCTTAATTGGGAACCACTTTTCGGCATAAAGGTAGAACCCGGAATCCAGGCTACAGATTGGTAAAACAGGCTATTGGCTGCATCACCCGGCTCCGTAAAATTCCAGGTATTATCATAACCATCCAGATTATTCCCGCCTCCAACGAGGTCGGCGGCATCAGTGCTATGACAGACGTCACATTCAGCTGCCAGAATAGGTTGAATTTGCAAACTGAAAGACACCGCAGCAGTATCACATACTTGTAATAAACCTAATTCTTCCTTGCTGTCATAATAACAACCGGTTCCGTTAAAGGCTGCCAACGCTAAGCCAATGGCAGCAATCACTACAATTTGTTTTTTAGTCATTTGGATACCCATTATCAACCCATATACGAATTTCATCAATCTTGCAGTCGGGGAGCCAGCTACCGCCATAAGGCATTGATATATAATCAGGATTGTGTGTAATCGTGCCCATTAAACTACCATCTGCGGCAATAGTAGATACCTCAGTATAATTAGTTAAGGTAATGTCTCCACCGGGTGTTGCTCCACTATGGCAACCTGTGCAATATTTATTAATGATAGTTGCTATTGTGCCTGAATAACTCACTGAAGTGGTATCGCAATCTCCGCTGCATTCATTATTGCGTGCACCCTGATTAATCCATGTTTTCAGCAGTTCTATTTGTGCTGCTGTTAACGGCTCTTCAGGTGATGGTGGCATGCGATCATCTCCTCCTTCAGTCAATACTTCTATCATTTCACTATTATTAGCTTCAAATGCCTCAACAAAACCGCTGTTCATGATATCTGTATAGGTGGATAAGATTTCTGCTTCATCTTCATCTGAAGTGCCATCGTGACAACCACTTTTAGCGCAATGGCTGGTAATTAAGGGTTGAATATCATTTGCAAAATAAACGGTATCCGGATCGCAATTTTCTGTTATTGTATGCTGAGATGCATCAACAAAAGGGTCATGTTTACATGCGGAAAAACAAAAGAAAACTAAAATGATAGCCGGTAAGCCGACTGAATATTTAGGTGATTGCATACTAATAATCCGAGAATCAATAAGATAACAAAATTAGGTGATGAAGCGTTCAATTTGGAATCTGTGTATATACATTTATCCACCGTACATCCACGCGCATTAATTATCCGGATATCCGGCATCAACCCAAGCACTCACCTGGTCTATTAGGCAGGAGGGCAGGGGAGTAGCGCCTTGTGGCATTCCGATATATTCAGTTTCAAATAAAAGTGAGCCCATTAGCCGGCCATCTTCTGCCACATCAGCAACACCTTCAAATGAAGCACCACCAACATATTGGGTCAGGTCAATATCGCCGGCCGGAGTTGAGTGGTCGTGACACCCTGTGCAGTAAGCATCCAGTATTACGGCAATGGTTCCGGAATAAGTGACAGCAGCAGTATCGCAATCGGTGCATGCATTATTTAAACCGCCCTGTTCCATCCAGGTTACAAGCATCGCAATTTCAGCTGTGGTGAGTTTCGACATAGGTGGAGGTGGCATTCTATCGTCTCCACCTGTTTCTGTAATGACTTCATATAAGTCGCAATCTGTTGGATCCCAGATATCGATAATATCCGATTCTATGATGTCTTCATAGGTGCTCAGCACAATGCCTTCTTCATGCGTTTCTGCGTCGTGACAGCCGCTGATGGCGCAATTGCTGAGGAATAACGGATAGATGTCGTTGACAAAATAAACGGTATCAGGATCACAATCAGAGGTCAGCAATGTCGTATCCGGTCCGCCGGTTGTGTCGATTGGGGTTAAAGGCGTATCCTCATCCAACAAGGTGAAAACTGGATCGTGTTTACAAGCCTGACTCAGTAAGAAAAGTGTGGTTATAAGGGTAAACAGGAAATAATTTCTAAACATATGAAGTAATATGATGTAAAGGTAAATCCGCGCCCTATATGGAAAAAAGACAAATTTTGAGCGTTTCCGACGCGAAAGAGGAGACCGCAAAAGCACTGAAATGAAAAATATGGCACGATTCTTTATTTTCGCATAGGAAACAGCACCAATATGAAAAAATTACACCTCCTATTTTTTGCACCTTTTGTAGCCACAACTGTATTCATTTCTTGCGAGAATTTACAGTTAGACGATTTGTTGTCTGACGGTGATGTTGTTGCCGGCCTGAAGGAAGCCCTGAACGTGGGCACCGATACAGCTGTTTTTCAGGGATCGGCTGTTGACGGGTATTTCGGCAATGCAGCTATCAAGATTTTGTTTCCGGAAGAGGCCGGTATCGTGCAAACCGTTGTTGGTGCTGTTCCGGGAGGTGATGCACTGATTGATGAATTTATCGTTTCCATAAACCGTGCTGCCGAAGATGCTGCTGATGAAGCAAAACCCATCTTTAAAGATGCCATCACGAATATCACTTTCGATGATGCAATGGCGATTCTGGACGGCGAGGATACTGCCGCAACCAATTATCTGCGTTTGAATACCTTCACAGCATTATATGATGCCTTTAAACCAGACATTCAGAACTCCCTTGAAGGCGTTGGTGCACAACAGGCCTGGGAGGAAGTGATTGACTTGTATAATTCCATTCCGCTCACAGATGATGTGAATACCGACCTTGCCGATTATACGACAAACAAAGGTCTTGGCGGACTTTTCCACCTGGTAGGAGAGGAAGAGGTTAAAATCCGCACCGATATTGAACATCAGGTGTCTGATATTCTCAAGGATGTGTTTGGAGGCAATTAATTTCTCCGGTTTTACCGCAATTTCGTGAAGAGCACACGATGAGTGTGTGTGAGGTGCTATTTTTGCGTCATGGATATTTCCATGTGTTTACGTGATGCGCTCTCCATTATCCGGATTCCGGAAGCTATTGCAGTGATCACCGGCATTTTAAGTGTCTGGTTTGCCAAAAAGGAATCCATTTGGGTTTATCCGGTGGGATTGGTGAGTGTTTTGCTCTACATTTATATATGCCTCACGGTCAACTTGTATGCGGATGCGGCCATCCAGGCTTATTATGCTGTTGTATCGATATATGGCTGGTATTATTGGGTAAACGGAGGCAAACATAAACAAGACATGACCCGCGAGGAACATGTGGCAATCAGTCAACTGACTATTAGGCAACAAATAGTCGCCATATTACTTACACTGCTGCTTGGATTGATTCTAAGGACCATTTTAATCAGATTTACAGATTCAACCGTGCCATTGTTGGATGGTTTGACAACAGCAATTTTTTGCACAGCCATGGTATTAATGGCCAGGAAGTATATTGAAAACTGGGTATACTGGATTGTGGGAGATATCCTATGTGTTCCATTATTTTTTTCAAAAGGATTATGCCTGAGTTCGCTCCAATATGGTATATTTACCTTGCTCGCAATTGCAGGGTGGATGGCCTGGAGGAAAAAATTGCGGATGAATGCTTATGCGTAAAATTGTTTTTACTGGTCCGGAATCAACAGGTAAAACTACCTTAGTACAGGCATTAGCCGGTCAATTGCATGTGCCTTATGTGCCGGAAGTAGCCCGTACGTATATTGACGGTTTGAAAAGACCTTACCAGTATGAAGATTTATTAAATATTGCCATGTTGCAAATGAGTGAGGAAGAACGTGTGCGTTCCACTCAACCCAATATTTTATTGTGCGATACAGATTTATTGACCATTAAAATTTGGGCAGAGGATAAATTCGGCACTTGTGAAAGTTGGATTGGCCATGCACTTTGCGATCGCTCACCAGAAATGTATTTTTTATGTGCTCCGGATTTTCCATGGCAACCAGATCCTCAAAGAGAAGATCCTGACAGGAGAGAATTTTTATATGCCTTGTATCGCGAGCACATCATCCACAGTAAATTCCGGTTTATTGAATTACATGGCAGTTTAGACAAGCGATTGCATACAGTGCTGCAATACCTGCAACCGGGAAATCAGCAACTGTTTTGACTAAGCAGTAATAATATGTAGTTTTGCATCATCTCATGGGGTGTTGCTATTCAAAATAGCGACTGAGATTAAACCCATCGAACCTGTGCGGGTAATGCCGGATAGGGATAGAGGAATACTAATTTTTTTCGGCAGAGGCTCCATTTGCGGATATATACTTAACGCCTTTGCTATGCTCAAACAGGGTTTTATTTTCGGAATATTTCTGGCAACACTTACGCTGGAATTAGGTGCACAATCTCTCATGAAAGTGCAGGGAAAAGTAATTGACGGGTTAACAGAAAAATACCTGCCATTTGCAACGGTGTCAGCACAGGATACGGTTGTAATCTGTGATGAATTTGGTCAGTTTTCAATGGTAACAGCATATCCAAAATCTCTTGTTGCTGTCTATATCGGATATGATGTGGATTATAGCGGGGCCTATATCATTATTGACGAAGACAGACCAGATGGTTTTACCAGGGTTTTTAAATTATATCCGGTTGATGTTTGCCTGCCCACTGTACCGGTTACCGCTTTGCGTGCATCAGAGGGTTTACCTGTCACATCAACAAATATTAAAGGGGCCTATTTACAGGAATTTAATTTCGGTGAAGATATGCCCATGTTACTCGAATCAACGCCATCTGCAGTAGCCACCTCAGATGCCGGAAACGGCGTAGGATACACAGGTTTGCGCATTCGCGGCAGTGATGCTACTCGGGTGAATATTACAATTAATGGTGTGCCATACAATGACGCAGAATCACAACAAACGTATTGGGTGAATTTACCCGATTTTGCTTCGAGTGTGGATGATATTCAAATTCAAAGAGGTGTTGGATTGAGTACGAATGGCGTAAGTTCTTTTGGTGCTACTATCAATATTAACACCAATACATTAAATGAAAAATCGCGCATCATTGCAGAAGGATCTCTAGGATCATTTGGTTTGCGAAAAGGTATGTTGCATTATCAATCCGGAAGATTTGCCGATCACTGGTTTGTGGAAATGCGTTTGTCTGATGTGTATACGGATGGCTATATCGATCGCGCTTATACTGATTTATCTTCCCAATTTTTTACACTCGCTTACAGAGGAAAAATAACTTCTATTGTAAATGTATTTACAGGTCGTGAACGCACCTATCAGGCATGGGGTGGAGTGCCTGCTGAAGTATTGGCTACCAATAGAACGTATAATCCTTATACATATGAAAATCAGATCGACAATTATGGACAAACACATGTTCAATGGCATACCATTTATCCTGCCGGATTTAAAGGTGAATGGAGGTTAACCTTAAATTATACAGCCGGTAAAGGCTATTACGAACAATTAGAAGAAGATCAGGATTTTGCTGATTACAATACCTATTATCCGGTAATTAATTCGGATACGATTTTTACTTCAGATTTAATTACACAAAAATGGCTCGATAATGAATTCTCAGGTGCTTATCTGCAATATAAATCCTATTCCGAATTTTTTTACGCTTGGGTAACCGGAGCCTCTCTGTATAGATATACAGGTGATCATTTTGGCAAAGTGATTTGGAGCACTTACGCCGAACCATTTGGATATGATTACACCTGGTATTCGAATGATGCCATTAAATATGATGGCAATATATTTTCGCAGATGTCGAAAGCATTCGGACCATTTATTGCATTTGCTGATATGCAGGTCAGACTGCTGCAATATCAATTTGAAGGATATGACGCCTATGCAAATCAGGTTGACCAACAGGTGGATTATCTTTTCTTTAATCCAAAAGTTGGCATCACCTATCAGTCAGACCCATCTTACAAAACCTATCTCTTTTTAGGACGTGCAGTAAAAGAACCAAACAGAGATGATTTTGTAGAATCGACACCACTCAGCAGGCCATCGCCCGAAAAAATGATTAACCTCGAATTGGGTCAGCAAATTCGACTGAATGGATGGGAAGTGGCAGCAAATTATTATCTGATGTATTATCAAGATCAGTTAGTGCTGACCGGCGAATTAAATGATGTTGGTGCTTACACCAGGACAAACGTGCCTAAAAGTTACCGAACAGGAATTGAGCTGGCCTGGAGTAAAAAATTCTGGTCCCGCATGAATTGGAACGCCAATATTTCTTATAGTCAAAACCGAATAAGGTCTTTTACGGCTTTTGTTGATGATTGGGATACCGGCGGACAAATACCGGTGCAATATGCAAATACGGCTATCGGATTTAGTCCTGATTGGATAGGTTATTCACAATTCAGAATTAATTGCATCGATCGGGCAATACGGGTATCTCAAACCACACATCGTCTTGATTTGGATATCACCAGCAAATACGTTGGTGCCCAGTATATCGATAATACCGAAAGTGCCGAACGCCGGTTAAACCCATATTTTGTGCAGGATGCAGGCTTACGCTACACCCGTAATCAGGCCGCCGGGCTCGTTTTTCAGTGCTCTTTCGTGCTGCAAAATATACTCGATAACCAGTATGAAAGTAATGCCTGGGTGTATACTTATGTATACAATGAAACACCGCAGCAAATGCTGGGATATTACCCACAAGCAGGCAGAAATTGGGCGTTTCTTGTCAGATTGTCTTTTTAAGGTAAAATTGTTGACAAAAATCATTTTGCAGAACCGCAGGAAACGCTTTAACTTTAGGCAATAAAATTTAAACCCTATGGTAAACGGACTACGTGTATCCTTGCTAGGCATTTCCACGGCATTTGTTTTTACTGCATTAATTGTTCCACCAACTAACCCGGATTTTGATTGGGTAGTGGAAGGAAATACTGCTAACAGCGACTTTGGCTTTTGGGCTGATGGTGGCGGCGACATTAACGGTGATGGTTATGACGACCTCATTATCGGCGCTCCGGGTGTTTCTCACTCTTATGTAGGTGAAGGCGCTGTTTATATCTACTACGGCGGCCCTGATGGCTTGGCCGATGAACCTGGTTGGGTTACCTATGGTGCAAACGACTCTGCCGGATATGGCAAATGCGTTTCCATTAAAGGTGACGTGAACGCTGATGGTTATGCCGACGTGTTAATCGGCTCACATCAGCATAGAAATACAAAATTAAATGAGGGTAAAGTATTGCTTTTCCTGGGTGGTCCTGATGGACCGAGCTATACACCATTCTGGACGATGATTGGCGGCCGCAAAGGCGCTAAGCTTGGCGAGGCTGTTGTATTAGCCGGCGATTTGAACAATGATGGTTACGACGAAGTGTGCGTTGGTGCACACGGATGGGATGATGATGAAGTATTGGGCGATTCAGGTAATAAAGCCGGAAAATTCTGGGTGTTCCCAGGAAATGAAGATGGTATCAGCACAACACCTATCATGGAATGCGTAGGTATTGTTGAAGATGCTAACCTCGGCGTTTCTATGGACAGAGCCGGTGATGTGAATGGCGATGGTATCGATGACCTCCACATCGGTGGTTATATCTTCCTGATTGGAGATGGTATGCTTTGTACTTTCTTTGGTGAAGAGGATGGTCCGGATGGTATTCCCGATTTCATGGCTATCGGCGGTGCTTGGGATACAAGTTTCTATGCTGTAAATTTATCTAATGCCGGTGACGTGAATGGCGATGGTTACCAAGATGTAGTTATCGGAGCCCCACGCTATGATGCAAATGGCATTTATCAGTCCGGTAAACTGCATATTCACTACGGAGGTCCTGATGGAATGGATCCT
>JAKQVC010000216.1 GCA_029571985.1 Bacteroidota bacterium
GATTTTGGCAACATCCTGAATATGAATCCACGGATACACTTGTTTTCCATTTCCCAACACGGGTAATATCCGCATACCGGCTGTTTGCGTTAATTCCCGATAAGCGCCGCCTTTGCGCGACAACACGACACCAATCCTCAGTGTGACACAGCGGGCACCGGTTTGGGCAAATTGTTGTGTTGATGTTTCCCATTGTAAAACGGATTCTGCTAAAAATCCGCTGCCTGCCGGGGCGTCTTCCTGCACTAGTTGAGCGGTATTGCCATAATAACCCACTGCTGAAGCAGCAATAACGGTTTGAATCCGGTTTGGCACGCGCAGCATCGCTTGCAGCAATAAATTTGTAGATGCCGTTCTGCTTGTGATAATCTCCTGCTTGCGTCTTTTGGTCCAGCGCTTTGCTGCAATGCCTTCTCCTGCCAGATGTATAAGCATATCAGCCCAGGCAATCGCTCGCTCGTCGATGGTTTGTTGTTCGATATCCCAGGCATAGCATGGCACAGCCTGCGTTTTTGAGGAAGAGCGACTTAACCAGGCCACTTCATATCCGGCGGCTTGTAATAGAGTTGTTAATTCTTTACCAATTAATCCTGAACCTCCGGCTATCAAAACGCGTTTCATATATCAAAGTAACAGTTTTTAGTGCGGTATGTTTAACGCAGCATATCCACCCGGGGAATTGATGTGTTATACATATTCCCTATAATTTCATTACTTTGAGGTTCCTTAATACAACTAACATGCGCATTTCACATTACTTAATGGCCATAGCTGGAGGATGTATGCTTATACTCACCTCCTGTGGTGGAAATTCCGGCTCAGATTCAGATATTAATGAGGCCAAACAATCGGATGCACTCAAGTACGTTTCCATGAAAAATGCTGACTCCATTTTACCTGAATGGAGCAAGGAGAATGTTTTGGTGGTGCAGATAGTTGGTGATCCGGATAATTTACATCCAACCAATGGTGTGCAGGCTGCCCGTTCGTGGATATTTCAATATACCAGTAATGCAGTAGTGCGAACCGATATTTTAGGTTTGGCACTGGCACCTGATCTGGCCGTTGCATTACCAACCATTTCTGAGGATAAACTTTCTTTTACCTATACATTGCGCAAAGACGCCAAGTGGGACGATGGTTCTTCTATTACGGCCGAAGATGCTGTATTCATGATTAAGGCCAATATTTGTCCGCTTACAGCAAACAACGCCTTTAAAACGTATTTCGCCAATATACAATCAGTAGAAATTGACCCAAAAGATCCATATACTTTTACGGTGCGTTTAGCGCGTGAAGAATTCATCAATACGCTTTTACTGGGCGACTTTTCGGTTATGCAGCGCTCCTATTTTGACCCGGAAAATATTTTAGCCGGGTATACCATCGCACAATTACAAGCTTTGGGTGCTTCAGCTGAACAGGATGCCAAACTGGCCGCATGGGCAAATAATTTCAACGATCCTAAATATGGAAACGATTTGAGTCTACTCAATGGATCGGGTCCTTATGAGGTTGTAGAATGGGAGCGTGGATCAACTTTAGTGTTGCAGCGGAAAAAGAGTCATTGGTCTTTTTCACTTGATTCGAAAGAAGAGTATTTGAGCAGTTATCCGGATAAAATAATTTTCAAAGTACTGAGAGATCCCAATACACAAAAACTGGAATTGCTCGCACAGCACGTAGATGTTGCGCCCTGGATGGCTACAAAAGAAGTAAAGGAATTAATGGAAATTCCTGAATTCAATAAAAATTACGATGTGCAATTTATTGACAACTATGCCTACAATTATATTGGACTAAATATGCGTCCGGATGGCACCATACGCAAAAAAATATTTGATGATGTAAGGGTGCGCAGGGCGATGGCCATGTTGATTCCAATAGAAGAGTTTATTCAGACACATGCTTATGGTTACGCAAAACGTCAGGCTAGCATAGTATCTCCTCTAAAACCAGAATACAATAAAGATCTCACTTTCATTCCTTTCGATTTGGAAGCGGCAAAACGCTTGTTAGATGAAGCAGGATGGATTGACTCTGATGGTGACAATATCCGCGATAAAAAAATAAATAATGTAAAAACGGATTTGCGTATCGAATTAAAACATCAAGCCGGACAAAAATTTGTTGAGGAGCAGGCACAGATTATTAAAGAAACTGCTTTCAAAGCCGGTATAGACATCGTTGTTGTACCTGTTGATAATATTGCCTTGCGCGAGCAAATCTCGGCACATGATTTCGATATGTTTATGAGTGCATTATCCAGTGGTGCTTTACCTGAAGATTTTACTCAGCTTTGGCATACAAAATCCTATGCTTCTGAAGGTGGCATGAATTATGTTGGATTCGGCAACGCAGAAAGCGACGCCCTGATTGACAGCATACGCTTCACAATGGATGTAGATAAACGGATGGAAATGATTAAACGATTACAGAAAATGGTTTATGATGAACAGCCGGTTATCTTCCTCTATTCGCCTTCAAAAAAGGTTATTATGCATAAGCGATTTACCAACAGATATGTGGCTTTTGAGCGCCCGAATGTTATGTTGAACAATATGCGCTTGCTTACGCCGGCAGATTTACCGAAAAAAGAGAAGTAATTCCCTGCGCAGCAGATATTTCAAAGTCCATGGCATTAACGTCATGGACTTTTTTATTTAATATCTTTAGCACCAGATTATTATGAGTCGGTACCTACTCAAACGCATCTTTATCTTCATACCTACATTGCTGGTGATTATCCTGCTGGCATTTATTATTTCCGTTAAGGCACCCGGCGACCCGCTGGACAGGATGGTTACTGCGCAGGATGGCGTTACAGATCAAAGCTCCTTATCCTGGAATGCTCAATTGGAAAAAGATCGCTGGCGAACTAAGCTCGGTCTGGATTTACCCGTATTTTATTTCAGCATCACCAATGCGGCCACACCAGATACGCTCTACCGCATATATGATAAACGCTTGCGGGAAACAAGTAAGCGGCTTATTCAAGCTTATGGCAATTGGGAGGAAATCAGTGCTTATCAGACTTCCATTCAGGAATTGGCCAAACAAGTAGAATTAACCGAAGAGGAGCTTAAAAAATATACAGATACAGCCACTACCCTGCTGTATCGCGACACGGTAAATGAAACTTTTTTTCAAGTGCAGGCATTAAAATATGCTTACTCGGATGCTACTATTCGTTCGCTGCTTCAACGCATTCGCAGTTTATCCGGTCAACACCCGGTCATGCATCCGATTTATTTAGCCATTGAACAGACACAATCGAATTGGACTGACGTAGTTGAAAATTCTCAAACCATTAAACGGTATATACCGACCATTCATTTTTACCGGAACAATCAATTTCATCGTTGGGTTTTTGGTGATGGAAATTGGTTAACAGCTAAAGGTGCTGTAAATACAAAAGGTATCATCAGGGGTGATTTTGGTTATAGTTATCAAACGAAGTTACCCGTGCATCAGGTTATTGGTGACCGCATGCGATGGTCATTATTTTTTTCATTGATATCTGTATGCTTAGCTTATATAATCAGCATTCCATTAGGCATTCGTGCTGCAGCAAAACGCAATAGCGTTTTTGACAGAACTTCTTCGGTTATTTTATTTGTGTTGTATAGCATGCCCACTTTTTGGGTAGCCACTTTACTGCTTATGGGTTTTGCAAATCCGCTTACGATACAGGCCTTTCCCGCCTCTGGTGTAGAGCCTATGACCGGTATTCCGGAAGGCACGTCGTGGCTGCAAACGATTGCCATACGTATACCATACCTCATCTTGCCGACTATTTCCTACACCTACGCGCAACTCGCTTTTTTAAGTCGCATTACAAGAGTATCCATGCTGGAAACGCTATCTCAAGATTACGTACGCACGGCACAGGCAAAAGGATTAAGTCAGTTTCGGGTAATATATGTACATGCTTTTCGCAATGCTTTATTGCCATTAATAAC
This sequence comes from Bacteroidota bacterium, assembly GCA_029571985.1. Classification (GTDB taxonomy): domain Bacteria; phylum Bacteroidota; class Bacteroidia; order Chitinophagales; family BACL12; genus UBA7236. The sequence goes on from JAKQVC010000216.1 coordinate 3,963, forward strand.
TGTTTTTTCCAATATTTTTCCAGCGGCAATTGGCGGGTCGGTTATTTTAGAAACGATATTCGGCATTCCGGGCATGGGGCAACATATTTTTCAGGCTATTTACAGCAATGATTATCCGGTTATCATTACGGTGTTTACGTTAACCGGCGTATTAACATTGGTCGGCTATTTAATTGCGGATATCCTGTATGCCATTGCCGACCCACGCATAACATTTTCAAAAAAATAAATGTCAGAAAACCAAACGACACATACCAGTTATTACACTTATGCGTGGAAGCAGTTCCGTTCGCACAAACCTGCTTTGGTTTCGTTATATGTTTTGGCAGTGCTTGTAGTAATTGCCATTCTTGCTCCGGTTATTGCTAATGAAAAACCTTTATACGTTCGCTATCATGGTGAAACATTTTATCCGGCATTAAGCTGGAAGAAACAATTTGTTATTGAAGGCGAAAACGGAAAAAAAGAAATTATACAACCTGACATTGCAGAATGGAAACGCATGTCATTTGAAAAGGTAATCTGGGCTCCGATTCCATATTCACCTGAAAAAACTGACCGTTTAAACAGTGGATATAAAAGTCCGCAGGACGAGCAATTGTTTATGCGTGCCGATGGCAATATTGTTCCGATGCCATCCAGATTCCGGCATATCATGGGCACAAACAGCCTTGGCGAAGATGTTTTGAGCGGACTGATTCACGGCACACGTGTTTCGTTAAGTATTGGTTGCATTTCCATGTCTATCGCCGCATTGTTGGGGATATTATTAGGCGCCGCTGCCGGATATTTTGGAGATACCAGATTGCGGACAACAAGGGGACGTTTTTGGAGTACGATTTTTGGTATAGCAGTGGGATGGTTTTATGGATTTCAGGTGCGTGCATTTGTTTTGCGTGATGCCCTCAGTGGCAGAGAGGGGAATTTTTTATTGGCCATCGGGTTGAGTTTAATCATACTGGTGAGTTGCATACTCGCTTTTTCATTCCTCGGCAAATGGTTAGGAAAATTGCCGGTGCTTCGGACACAGGTGCATATTCCCGTCGACAACATCGTTTCGCGCACCATTGAAATTTTGCACGCGATGCCCACTTTCGTTTTAATACTTACCGTTGCTGCCATTGCCCGACCGAGCCTGACCAATGTGATGATTATCATTGGGCTTACCTCGTGGACAGGTATTGCGCGTCTTGTTCGGGCAGAACTTCTGCGCATCAGAGGTTTGGAATATATTCAGGCGGCGCGGTCGTTAGGTTTTGGTGAATGGGAAATCATTTTCAGACATGCATTGCCAAACGCAATTGCTCCGGCACTGGTATCTATTGCCTTCGGAATAGCCTCTGCCATTCTGACTGAGTCGAGCTTATCTTTTCTCGGGATAGGAGTGCCATCCGACACTGTAACCTGGGGCAGTCTTGTAAATGACGGCAGGCAACAATTTAATGCATGGTGGCTCGTGGTTTTTCCCGGCGTTGCCATTTTCATGACCGTTACGATGTACAACCTGATAGGCGAGGCTATGCGGGATGCATTTGACCCACGTCAAAAAAAATAATCCATTATCCCCCGTCGTTCACTGAACAAGCGACATTATTGTTTGTATTTTTGGTACAATCCGGAAAAGGTATATGCGTAATCCGATACAAATCATAGTTCTGGCTGGTGCTTTCCTGATATCAGGATGGTTCTCTGTGGCTGATGCACAGGAGATTGCCATTTCTGACCCTCAGAAAATCACTACCGAACTTACGGGTTATAGTATCATGGGGAAAAATAAAAATGGGGATGTGCTTGTCTATAAAAAATATCGATTCAAAGATGAAATTGATATTTATGACAAAAACATGTCATTTAAACGCAGAAAGGAAATGAGCGTCAGGGAAGACAGCGAAACCTTAGAATTTTATAAATCCGGCGACTATATTTTTCAGTTTTTCACCAATCGCGATAATAAGATGTTGTACCTCTTTGTACAACAATACACAACCGATCTCGACAAAAAAGGCGACCCCGTATTACTGGACAGCACATCGCAGCGCATAGGTGATAATTATTCTGATTTCAAAGTGATACAGGCGCGAACCGCTCCGTATTATCTCATCTATAAAAACGAGTTAAGTAATGGTCGCATCGACAAACTCATCACCCTGGTGATGGATGAGAACATGCGTATTATTCAACAATCTCTGGTAAACCTGCCCGACATCAATTTTACACCGGTTCAGATAAAGGCATTTATTTCAGAAGATGGCACTCCTGTTTTTTTGTACAGGAATGATGACTTCAGATGTAAAAACGAAAAAACGGCTGTACAATATTTATATGTTTTACCTAAAGGTGGAACCGGTGCTGTTACAACTGAAATGGGTGGCTCGGACTACTGTTTTGAAGAAATGCAATTTGGTTACGACCAGATGCATAATCAGATCATTAGTGTGCATTTTTTAAAGGAAGATCAGAAAGATCATATGGTAGGTTATCAGTTTAGCATTATCGATCCTGCTTCCGGCGCCATAACCTTGTCGCATGATTATATTTTCCCGCCTGAAACGCAGGATGATATCATCGGCATCAATAAAGAACGTTCTTCTACCAATATTCCGGTGTATCAGATTGGCAGAATTATCCCCCGTGCAGATGGCGGCGCGCTCGTGGTTGCCGAATATTATGATAAAACAGTTGAAAATTTCGAATTCACCAACTACGATCCATATTATGGATACCGGACCTCTGTGAGACAGGTAGAATTTTACGAATACGACGATATTTTGCTGTTCTCTATTCAACCT
>JAKQVC010000221.1 GCA_029571985.1 Bacteroidota bacterium
TCCAATTCACAACCGGCGATTCGATTGATATTGCTATTCAGTTGATTTATCCTAATCCTGCCTCTCAATTTATACACCTACAGGTATCCGGAAGTGCAAGCGATATGGCAGTTGCTGAAATATATAATCAGGAAGGCAAACTGGTTGCTACTCAAGCTGTTCAGCTGCTGAAAGGTGAAACTATACTTCAGCTTGATGTACATCATTTACCGGCAGGCACCTACTATGCTGTTTTAAACACAAACGCGCACAGAACTTCCGCCAAATCATTTGACATCATTCGATAAGGAGAAATCCATGCAAAATGCGAGTTGAATATCATTCAACTTAGCGGCGTTTAGCATGAACAACATATATGATCAAAAACAAACACCCGACAGTTACTGCCGGGTGTTTGCATGTTTATTTACCACTGTATTTGTTCACAATATTATTTATTCAATCACAACAGGTAAGGTTTGATTAAACTCACTGCCAGTTACCTGCACATAATACGTACCAGAGGCAATAGGTGTAGACAGTTGCATGTGAATTAATCCACCTGAAACCGGCATAACTTCAGCCATAATAATTCTACCTGATGCATCACACACGCGCACTCGCACATCACCTTCCATATCAGCACGGCTCAACTGAATATCAAATTGACCGTTGTTCGGATTTGGAAAAATCTGGCAGGCTACAGCATCAGATTCACCCATACGCGGCAATACAGATAAATGTATACGATTAGAGGTAAGCACACAGGCCTCATATGTAATCACGCAACGATAATTACCAAAAATACTGGCCACGTATGTATTCGATGTGGCTCCTGCAATATTGGCATTATTTCTGGTCCACTGATAGGTAGCGCCCGGATAAACTGGTGCAGTCAGTGTTGCCGGATTTAACAGATTCACCGCCATTGCCGTTGCTGTAATATTGGTGCGCACATCGCAATCCTGCACTGATGAAACAAAATAGGCATCTAAATCGCTGGTAACAGAATCTCCATCGTAAATTAAATTTCCTACCATGTGACCTGCTACACTGATAAAACTGCCGTTAGCAGCGATACCTCTCACCCATGTTTTATCAAATACACCGCCGTTACCGGTATATTGATTCATCCAGCGCACATCGCCATTTTTATTCAGCTTAAGTAAATAACCTGAGCAATAATGCACTGATGGATACACCGCAGATGTCATAGATTCGCCATTCATGTTCAGGGTGCCGCCAAAACCTCCACCGATATAAGCATTTCCGCTGCGATCCACAGAAAAAGCGGCTTCCATATCATTTGGGAACAGAGCAGTATACAATACATCCGCATCAAATTGCTCAATGTATTGATAAGTACCCGAGGCATTTAATTTCGCAACAAAACCATTGTATTTTCCGACAACCGCTGTTAATGTTGTGCCACCAAAAGATGCATCATCTGTAAAGGTGCCATACATATACACGTTATTGCTATTATCTGTAGCTATGGCCTCCACTCTTTCAAATCCAATACCTGAAATTTCTTTTCCCCAAATATCACCGAAATTGGCATCCATTTTCCAGAGAAAACCTTGCTCTGCTCCGCTGGGATTGGTCAAGCATAGATCGGAAGAGCA
>JAKQVC010000228.1 GCA_029571985.1 Bacteroidota bacterium
AGGATATCGTGTATCCTGGATGGATTAGAATCAGGTCTCTGCCCTTTACATCCTTCAACTGCAAATGCCATTTGAACCGCAGGCTATACCGCTTTACCAGTTCATACTTACCCTCCGGGATACACGATATCCTTTGCTGGTTATTCTTCCATGGCAATTCAATGCTATTACACAATTTCAAACCATTGAAAAGAATATCACCGTTTGTCCCGGACGGGTAGTAGGTTCTCCATAGTACCAGTTCCATTACAGTCCGTTTACTTTCACCAATGCCAATGAATTGTAAGTGCCGTTTTTCATTGGGTACTTAACACCGTTCACATCCTGGTAAAATTCAATGCCCAGGGCTATGAATAATGGATGCGTGCTGTTTGCTGGAACAACACCGGCCAGTTCAATGTCACCAGTTGCAACATTATCCCAGGGAAGCTGTGCAGTTTCCTTTACATCCACCACGAACTTTTCATTTTGAAAATCAACTTCAGCGCAAGCCATACTGATCTTGTAATGCGTAGCTCCTGATGGAGCAGCAATCATATTCACTGGAACGAATGAAGAGATACTCACCGTCATTGCGCCGGTATCACGGTTGATCTTGGCATTATAAGTTGCAAACACCGTGGTGCCCAGTTTTCCACGGATGTTGAAGTCAAAGCCTTCCAGCAGCTCAGCTTCACCATCAATTACATTTCTTTGCCCACGGGGATTGGTAATATCTGCCTTCACAACCTTAACCATTTCCCGGGTAAGCCTGCTTACCATGCGGTTGTCGGCAGCATTTTGCACTAAAGCACGGATCGCACTGCGGAGGATTTTGCCCGCCTTACCAGCTGTGCCGAACTCAGCGCCATTTTCACGGGTCCGCTGAAACGCCGGATCATTTGCAATACGGCTGGCATCCACGCCACCTTTTCCACGGGCAAGGTACCCGTCCTGTGATTTGTAAAAGGCGAAATCATCAACCTTACCTATCAGTTTAATAATACCTTTTTGTTTTGCCATTTTTTATAGGATTTTGTTTTAAAAAATTATTGAAATGTTTATCGGCACATTTCATTTAGCCGTTTTTGTTTCTTATTTAGTTTTCTCCATATCCATGGAGGCACATTGTGTTTACACTTCCACATTCCATTACTGGCTTCAATAGCAAGCCTTTCATAAACAGATAAAGTTTTGTTGTGAGAATACTCAAGCCAATGCCAGGCCCATCCGGATGAGATCAGAATACTGTCCAAAGATTTTCCAGCAACAGTAATTTTGGCAACAGTTCTTCCATACCGGTCTTTACCATAAACCTCTATGCGCACAATCTTTGTAAGAATTAATTTTGAAACCTCAGTCTTCACTAACCGGCCATAGTACTGGCTTAGCTCAGGAGCGTCCACATTCGCCAGGCGAATGATCTGGAATTTTCCTTGATGAAAGATTCTGTAAGTGTCGCCATCATATACCTGCACCACCAGCTGCGCAGAAGTTGTAAAGCTTGTGGCGATGATCAAAAAAAATAGTTGTAAATATTTCATGCAGCAAATCTGCAAATCATTTTTGCCAGTTGTATCAAGTCACTTCCGTTATCAACCGTTATTGCCGGAACTTGCATGTATTGCTGATAATAATGTAAAAAGATATTTATTAAATTTGTTTGCCGTTACCGATCCATAGATCATGTATAGCAACGGTATGGATAAAGTATAGATAGTGTATGAAAACCGAAACCACCAGACTCTGTGTTTACCCCAAAGATGTGCAGCGCATAACTGGCAAGAGTGAACGCTATGGGCGTATGTTATTAATTAAAATCCGTGAGCGCTTCAATAAGGAGGAACATCAGTTCGTAAGCATCCAGGAGTTTTGCAATTATACCGGATTGCATGTAGACCAGGTTCAGCCGCTTTTAACCGACTAGCTTGATTGGGATACTGATTCTTATCTGTTTTAAATTTGGCATTCGTTAATTCAAGCATGTATTTATTATAATGGCTTACCGAATAATACCGAATCATATCGTATCAAATCGTATCATTTTAACTGTCAATAGTTAGCTCTATTTGGATATTTATGGGTATTTATTTGGGTAAATTATTAAATATGGGTATATTTGGGTAATTATATGGGTATATGATCAAAATAAATTCAATACAAATTACTGCTCAAATACTTTCCTTAATTGCTGAAATAGATGAATTCAAGGGGGCATGGAGGGCAATAGGACAACTGGCGCCAGAGCAACTTACATCATTAAAGCGGGTGGCTACAATAGAAAGCATTGGATCATCCACCAGGATTGAAGGAAGTAAGCTGAGCAATCAGGAGGTAGAGGCATTACTC
>JAKQVC010000278.1 GCA_029571985.1 Bacteroidota bacterium
AGGGGGACATTTTGGGCAATGAAATAGTGAAAGAATATCTTAGAAAGTATCGGCAATCGCCGTCGCTTGCTATCGCAAAACTAATACTAAAAGAGCATCCAGAATTATTTAAAAATGTTGAACAGGCTCGTACCATGGTTAGGTACTACCGCGGGGCAAAAGGTGAGGCGGCACGTGCAAAACTGCCGGAGTCGCGCATTATTGACTGGCAGCCATATCCTATCACTGAATCTTCGGCCATAGTCTCATCAGATTTTCATATTCCATACCATGACGTTGAAGCAATGGATATTATGCTCGATAGGCTTGCAGAGTTAAGTGCACAGGCGCTCATCCTTGACGGCGACGTTATGGATATGTATCAAGCGTCAAGTTTCTCACGGGATCCTTCTCAAATGTCGCTCGCCGATGAGATGGATTTGGTGTGTGACTTTATTCAGGGCATCCAGCATGATTTTCCTAGTGTTAAGATTTACTACAAGCTCGGCAACCACGAAAAACGCTGGGAATCGATGCTCCGTTTGAAAACACCGGAACTTGTTGGTTTTGACTTTACCAGCTCCAAGAAGTTGCTAGAAACAAGACTTCCTGGAGTTATTGTGATCAATCACACGACACCGATAACTTATGGCAAGCTCACGATTATTCACGGGCATGAGTATGGCGGCGGGTCCGGGATGCCGGTAAATCCAGCACGGCTCATGTTCCTCAAGGCAAAAAAATCAGTGTTATGCGGCCATTATCATCAAAAATCAGAGCATCAGGAGCCAACGATTAGTGGCGACACGGTCGGCGCATGGTCTATCGGCTGTATGTGCGACCTGCATCCGGAATATGCGCCTCTTAATAAATGGAGCATGGGTTTTGCCGAACTATCGCTAGAAGAAGATGGAACTTTTGGCGTGCGCAACCGCTCGATTATCGACTATCAATTGAGGTGAGTATGGAGTATATCGAAAAAGAAACCGCGCAGGAAGGAATAGAAAAGGTATGCAATGGAATGGCGCGATTGCTTAGCGAAAAGAACAAGCGATACGGGAATAGCGCGCTTGAACCTTTGAGAGTGTTTAGCCGAGCCGATGCCGCCGACGGGATTATGGTGCGCCTAGATGACAAGCTATCACGGATTAGAAACTCCGACAAGTTAAGAAAGAATGACATATCGGATTTGTTGGGTTATCTCATCCTGCTTTGCGTCAGGTATGGCTGGACAGATTTTGACGATTTGATTGATTAAAATGTGCATAAAACAGTGTATAGAATACATTATAGTATATAGAATTGCGTATATGATATGCTCCGGTGTATAAATAGGAGCATAAATTAGTGCTTATTTGAACATATATTCTAGAGCTATGCTGTTTGAGCTGTGCTGGCAGTATCCAGTGCCCCGGTGCGCCTCCTCGCTGGGGCTTTTTTGTTTAGTAGTTTTCCCTGTTTTGTATAGTAGTTTTCCTCAAAAAAAATCGCAAATATTTTTATTTTTCCCCTTGACAACCTAAGCGGCTTGGGTTATATTATAATCA
>JAKQVC010000234.1 GCA_029571985.1 Bacteroidota bacterium
GCCTGCAGGTGAAATGCATCACCGATTATCAATACTTTATATGGGAGATTTTCTGTTTCAATAGTGGCTTTTCGTTCGCTGGCCAATACCTGCATTTCTTGTACAGATGACTGCACAATACCGCTCAAATCCAATACGTGCTGCTGATAAAAGGAATTATTTTCTCCTACAACTGTTTGCATGATTTTATTCACCAGATTATCTAAACGCGACACTTCCTGCTCAGCCATGCGTAAATAGTTTTGCATGGTATCTTTTTTGGTTTCCGTATCCATGCCTCGCATCGCTTCCAATGCAACTTTTACGGTGGATACGGGTGTTTTTAATTCGTGGGAGATATTACTGATCAGGTCATCCTTTAACGCAGATAATTGCATGTGTTTGCGTATGCTCCTGTAGGCCATGGTAAATGCAGCAACTACAACACCAATAAGGAGAAAAGCAAAAATATACAGAAGCGTCATTTGTTTGATGACAAACGTTTCTTGTCCTGAAATATGCGCTACATAAGGCAATTCAAATAAATGCGCATCATAGGTAAAAAGTGCCGGCGGAAAAGACTGGGGTAAAGTATCCGTTGTCCAGTCAACATTAACCTGAATGTGAGATGAATCCAGATGTGACTGAAAATATTGTTGCAAAAGCAGGGTGTCGGCATAAGTTATAAAATCACGTACTAAAGCATTTTCGCCCCCTGGGCCACGTATTTCCGTGAGAAAAATTTTCATTCCGCGGAGGAAGGTTTCATTGCTGTCGTTTTCAAAAAATTGTGTTTCTACATTCGGGTGTTTGCAGGTGTCGCAGGGGGTGAAATGAAATTCTGTATCAACAGAAGCGGAATTCGCAATTATGGTGATACTATCTTTTCTGGTTGTAATTAAATTATTCTCAACTGTCGAAATTTTAAATCCGGCTGTATCCTGTAATAAGGGTATTAATACATTTCTGGCTAAAATGGTATCAGAAACCATCGAGCGGGCATCCATAAAGTCATCCAGGATTTCGCGATGCAATTCCAGCAAATCGCGGTTATACTCTGATTGCACCCATCGGCCAATACCTGCAATAAGCAATATTAGCGAAAGGCTCATAAGCACCACCAGAATGCGCAATCGGTTAATCATGACTACAAAAATACCGTATTAGCATTCTTTAACACCTTTGGTTAACCTTAATTAACCTGAATTGCCTTTGGTTAACCTGATTTCTTTTCCTGCCGCTTTACATTTGCTCTAAATATTCACCTATGCGTAATACCCTAACCCTCTTGCTGCTGCTGATAGTTGGCAGCTCAACATTTGCCCAGGTAAAGGGCACTGTACAATACACCTCTACCCGAAAGCTGGAAATCAACATTGAGGGAGATATGCCCCCTCCACCAGGATTACCTGATAAAATTGAAAATAAGACGGTATTGTATTTTACAGAGAAAGCCTCCTTATATAAAAATGCAGAGCAAGCTGAAGATGCTATGAATGTGGATCAGGAAGCCGATGGCGGACAAATGGTCGTGATGCGCATGGCTCCACCTGAAAATATTGTGTATTGCGATTTGGAAAATAAAACGGTAACCCAACAACGCGATTTCATGCAGCGTAAATTTTTGATTGAAGCGCCTATGAACGCGGATGGTTGGAAATTGACCGGCAAACAAAAATTAATCCTGAATTATCCTTGTCAGGAAGCGATGCGTGCTGATAGTACGGATACAGTGAGCGTGTGGTTCACTGCTGTATTCCCGGTATCAACAGGACCTATGGAGTATATCGGACTTCCGGGTTTAGTGCTGGAAGTAAATGTGCAAAATGGTTTGGAAATAATTACCGCTACTTCGGTTACTAAAGAAGCTGACGAAAAGCAAATTGAAAAACCAAAAGATGGAAAAAAAGTAACGCAGGAGGAATACGATGTTATAGTGGCAGAAAAACTTAAAGAAATGGGTATTGAACCCGGTGGTCCCGGAGGGAAAGTGGTAATCCATATTGAAAATGATTAATACAAAAATATCTATGCGATTTGTCTGCATATTATGTGCGCTGTTTACCTATAGTGTTACTTCAGCCCAGGTGCACAACTTAACTGGATATGTATTCGACCCCACGGCAAAGCCTGTTGAATATGCAACTGTCGCTTTGTTGCAGCCGGAAGATTCAACCCTGGCATTTTTTGGAATAACAGATGCTACCGGCGCCTTTACCATTAAGTCTGTAAAAGATGGCACGTACCGACTGCAAATCTCATTTATTGGCTTTGAAACGTATGATACACTGCGGACCATTCCTAATGCTGCAGGTGATAATCTGGGTGTTTTTGTTTTAAGATTGCAGGAAGTGGGTTTAGAGGGCGTTAAAATTCAGGCAGAGCGTATTCCCATACAATTTATTGGAGATACCTTACAATACAATGCAGATTCCTATAAAACTTCGCCGGATGCATCAGCTGAGGATTTACTCAAAAAATTACCCGGAGTAGAAGTTGATGCCTCCGGAAATGTAAAAGCTCAGGGTGAAGATGTGCAACAGGTGTTGGTTGATGGAAAGGAATTCTTTAGCAACGATCCGACTGTCGCCACAAAAAACTTACCTGCGGATGCGATTGAGAAAGTGCAGGTATTTGACAGGACTTCTGAAGAAGCAGATTTTACCGGTGTGGATGATGGTCAGCGCAGTAAAACCATCAACCTCGTTTTAAAAGACGGGAAAAAAAGCATGTGGCTTGGCAATGCTCAGGCCGGTTATGGAACCGACGATCGCTATCAGCTCAATGCAAAGGCTTATCGATTTACCAAAACAAATCAGATTGCTGCCTTGGGCATGCTCAATAACATTAATCAGTTTGGATTTAGTATTAACGATTACATCGACTTCAACGGTGGCTTCGGAAATATGATGCGGTCAGGTGGTTTCAGAATCGAAACCGGTGGTGATGTGCCTGTTAATTTCGGACAATCTGTTGATGGTCAGATAACCAGCGGCGCAACAGGTTTGAATTATACTTATGAACCGGGTGATCAGTTGCGTTTTAATGTAAGTTACATGGGAAATGGTTACGAACGTAATTTGATTCAGTCGTCGAATACCATCAATTATACGCCAACCGGCACATTTGAAACAGACGCTGACTTAGATGAAAATACACTTGCCTGGTATCACAAACTCAATTTGAATGTGCGCAGCAATCCGGACTCACTCCAGCGGATTATTGTTAGTGGAAATGCAGGATTTAATTCTGCCAAAACCACTACCGCCAGTTCAAGTGGAACCTATTTCGATGAGTGGCTTTCGAACCAGTTAATGTCCGATGCCTATACGGCTGACCAGAATTTTTCTGCCACAGGTAATGTCACCTATATACATAAATTGCAAGGGGCTGTAAAATTCTGGAAGGTGCAGGCGTATGGTAACGGCGGTAAGAATTTAACAAATGCATCCTGGTTAAATCTCACCGATTATTTTGATACGGATATACATGTCATTGACACCACCGATAGGAATGATGATGCATCCAGCTATGATGGTACACTTGCGCTGAGCACATTAATAAAAATAGGAGGAAATTATTATCTGGAGCCATCTCTGACAGCGGGCTTAGCTTCGGAAAAATTGCAGCGACTTCAATATAATGCTGAAACGAGTGCATTAGTGGATTCTTTAAGTACGGATGTTTCACGGTTTAACAATCGATTTACCCCCGGTTTAGCAATTAAGCGTAATACTACGAGTACGCAATTTACCGCCGGCTTTTCTTCGGAAATTATCCAAATGCATAACACCTTTAGTGATGCGGATTTACCAGTGCGTTCGTTCGTATATATACTTCCGGAAATTCTTTTTGAGCGAGAAGTAAAACGCGGTATGCGGTTCGGTTTCGATTATATGTCTGCTGTAAATGCCCCTACGGTAAATCAATTGAATCCAACAACTGATTATAGTAATCCCTTGGTTTTATACAATGGGAATCCTTTTCTGAAACCGGAATATCAGCATACCCTTGAAGGCCGTTTTATGTTTTTTGATCAGTTTTCATTTACTTCCTTGTTTACCAGAGCTGCGTTTACCTATACACTCGATAAAATAAATTACAGCAAAACCATCCTGCCCGACCTTACTCAAACGTACACCTTGGTTAACGTACAGGATGATATAGAAGCCACTGGTGGATTTCATTTTAATACCCCGATTCGTCCGTTGTTTGTAAATCTCGGGTTATCTTTTGATGAAACATATAATAAAGGCATTAACCTGATTAACGAAGAAAAAAATACCATTCAGGCATTTACACACGATGTCGAATTGTCGTTTGACAACAGAAAAAAGGAAATCGTAGATGCACGCATTGGCGGGTCAGTGCAATACACTCAAACACAATATTCCATCGCCACCGATCAGAATGCCGATTATATAATGCAATCCCTTTTTGCCGATGTAAGTGTCACACCTGACTCTTTATGGCGGTTGGAGATGGATGCTGATATCCAAATGTACCGAATTATCGGAGATGATACATATACGATTGTCCCAATGTTGAGTGCTGAATTATCTCGATACTTTTTGAAATATAATCGTGGAACCATTACGCTTAAGGCGTATGATATCCTGAACAGAAATACCGGCATCACCCAAAGCACAGCATTTAATTACCTGAGCACCCAGGAATCCAACACCATGAACCGCTATTTTATGCTAAGCTTCAAATACCGCATCAACAAACAAGACCAAAAAGGTGGGGTAGAGGTAAAGGTAAATTGACATGCACAACGCTGTATAATAGGCCTAACACCTAACCAATCACAAAGATCACCCCTGAAGCAGAAGTTTTTCTCTGCTACGCGCCGAAAAACTTCACTTCAGGGCAGGCCCTTTTATAGGTAGTAGAAGTTTTTCTCTGCTACGCGCCGAAAAACTTCACTTCAGGGCAGGCTGTCCTAACAGTGTTGGAGTCCCCCTCGCCTCACACTCACCACTCACCCC
>JAKQVC010000256.1 GCA_029571985.1 Bacteroidota bacterium
GGTATGTGGCGTTGGCGCAGAGTCGCGGTGGCGCGTGTTTTTGCACTCGTGGTGCGATGCAGGGATATGATGTTGTTTTGTTTCTTCTCGCGATGGCAAAAACCGTGACACCAGGAGGGGGTCCCCGGCGGGAGCCGGGGCAGGCCGCACCGCTGACCACCTAGCGATCCTCTTTAGCCAGAAAGTTCTCGCGGTGCGGAAAAGCCAATGACATATACCGACCTGTTACCACACGTTTTTTTCTCTTTTGGTAGGTTTGTGTTCCTTGTTTGCGCTAGAAATTATTTGTTTTTCATACTGCTTCGGGAATAGCATCATTTTTAATCTAGTTATTAAATATTTTAATTGAATAGAAATGGTGGTCATATTCTTCCTCAGTCTATATGCCTCTTCCACGGTTAAGACTTTATTTATACCATTCTTTACGTCAACTTTGAATAATGGAAATTTTGGTGAATTTTCTGCTGTCAGGGTAACTTGCAGTCCTAACGCTTTGCTAATTGAAACCATAAAGGACTCTATCAATTCGAAGTCTGTTATTGAATTAATTTCTGTGGGGTCTATATCAAACTCAATTTCTTCAGGAATAAAGAAATAACAATGAACTTTAATATGTTCTAAATTGATGATTAAAGGTTGGCATGCGTTCTGTTGATTTGTTTGTTGTAGGTATTTGAGCACATAATCTTTGTCGATTTTGGTTTTATCACCAAAGGTTAGGCTGAAATTCTTATTTAAATAAACAATAATTTCATCCCAAACACTCAACGACACATCTTGGATATAGATGTCTCTTAAGCTACCATCAGGCTCAAAAATCCATTTTATGTCATTCCATTCTCGGTTCATTTCAAAATGTGTGGTAACGTTCGGCGGTATGTGCATGTTGCCGCAGCATCGCGGTGGCGCGTGTTTTTGCACTCGTGGTGCGATGCAGGGATATGATGTTGTTTTGTTTATTATCGCGTTGGCAAAAACCGTGACACCAGCAGGGGGTCCCCGGCGGGAGCCGGGGCGGGCCGTGGCGCCAGCCACAAAACCGCCTCTTTAGTTACTCAATTGTCGCGCCACGGAGCGGCAATTGCATATACCGACCTGTTAT
>JAKQVC010000054.1 GCA_029571985.1 Bacteroidota bacterium
GTCGCGGTGGCGCGTGTTTTTGCACTCGTGGTGCGATGCAGGATTATGCGGTTATTACTTTATTCTCGCGTTGGCAAAAACCGTGACACCAGGAGGGAGTCCCCGGCGGGAGCCGGGGCGGGCCGCACCGCCGACCACATAACGGTCCTCTTTAGCCAGAAGATTCTCGCGGTGCGGGAAGCCAATGACATATACCGACCTGTTACCGCCAGTATTTTTTTGTTGAGTACCTATTTCTAGTTATTTGTGATTAGGACCTCATATTTGCCTGGCTGTAATATTTCAAATTCAAGTTTGCACTGCCTGTTACCGCCTGTTGTTCTAATTATGAAATTAATCGTGCAATTGTTTGGGCATACAAAATCATAGATTGAGAAATTTTTGTTCTCTTTATTTACGTGTCCAGAAGATGCGGTAACATTTAAGCCCGTTGGAACAAGTTTAGTCATGGCTCCGACAAAGGATATTTTTATTTGGGCCCCAACATCTTCAACTCTCTTTATAGAATAGGATTCGATTCCTGTATTTGCCGTTACCCTATATGGTTCATCAGGATTTGAAACCCCCACATAGTCACCATTTTTCCAGTAACCTCTTAGTGTCATTTTCTGACCATTAAGAGTATAAGAAAACTTACCCTGCCCGTTTTTTAACCCGTTTGACCAATACCCGTCATATATATCACCATTTTTGAATGTGTATTTTCCCTTGCCATCTGGTAATCCATTTTTAAACGTTCCGGAGTATTCATCTTCACCTTTGGATGTGCCTTTTCCATTAGCAAGGCCATCTTTACATTGACCATCATAAGTACCCGCTATCTCAGGTAATAGTACCTTACACGAACCATCCTGTTGTGCCATTAAGCTAGAAGACAAGAACAGTACAGTAGTTATCAGAGCAAAGGTTTTATTATTCATGATTTTTGGATTTTTGGATTTGACCTGTTAAGAGGGTGTATTTCAGACTGGTAAATCGTTCCAATATTGGCGGTAACGTCTGGCGGTATGTGCAAGTTGCCGCAGAGTCGCGGTGGCGCGTGTTTTTGCACTCGTGGTGCGATGCAGGGATATGATGGTTATTACTTTATTCTCGCGTTGGCAAAAACCGTGACACCGGCGGGAGCCCCCGGCG
>JAKQVC010000056.1 GCA_029571985.1 Bacteroidota bacterium
GGCGTATGCATTGAAATTATTAATAGATTATTACAAAACGGGTGATTTAAAGAAATGGGATGAGTATAATATCGCATGGGTAAAGGACACGAAAGGAGATATTGATTATATCAATTCCTTTATTGAGGTGTATAACGACCCATTGGGTATCAGAGGCTCTTTTGAAAGCATTGTTGAAATCAATGATTTTGATGCTTCTGCCCGCATGCAGGTAATGGCTCAACATGCACAATGGTTTGAAGACAACTCCCCTATTCAAAAGGAACATAAAAAAGATTCGGTTGTAGGCGTTTCCTATAAAGTGGTAAATGTGGCAGGCGAATCAGGTGATGCCTCGCCATCAACGCCTATTGGTGTAAACCTGCCTAACTCAAACTGGATTCGCGCTGATCATGGTAGTAAGTCTGTAAGTCTGGGCAACATTGTTTACGCCTATGAACAGGCAGGCAGCAGCGGTATATTAGATGAATTCTGTTATACAGAAGTAGAAAAGGCTCGTGCAAAACAATACGGCTCATTAGCCGGAAAAATGCATACCGCTATGCATGAAGTAATCGGCCATGCCAGTGGTGTTATTAATAAAGGTGTAGGCACGCCAAAAGAAACATTGAAAAATTATGCCAATACCCTGGAGGAAGCCCGTGCTGATTTAGTGGCATTATATTATATCATGGACCCACAGTTAATCGAGTGGGGATTAATTCCTGATTTGGAAGTAGGTAGAGCAGAATATGATAGTTATATCCGCAACGGATTATTAACGCAATTACGTCGCATCGAACCAGGCCGCACTATTGAAGAAGCGCATATGCGCAACCGACAATTAATTGCAGCATGGGTGTATGAGAAAGGACGCGAAAATCACGTTATTGAACGTGTAGAAAGTAATGGAAAAACATATTTTGTTATCCGCGATTACGAAGCGTTGCGTGTTTTATTTGGTGAATTATTGCGTGAAATTCAACGCATTAAAAGTGAAGGCGATTACGCTGCGGGTATGAAATTAGTTGAAACCTATGGCGTTCAGGTGGATAAAGAATTACATCAACAGGTATTAAACAGAACGGCTAATTTAAAAACGCCTCCGTATTTTGGTTTTATAAATCCGGAATTAAGTTTAGTGCAGGATGCTGAAGGAACCATTACAGATGTGCGTGTAACCTATCCGGATAATTTTACCGAACAGATGTTGTTATACAGTAAAAAATATGGGTATTTGAACCCTGCCAAATAAGTATCTTATACATCATTTACCAAATGCCCTGTTTTTTAGCAGGGCATTTTTATTTCCCGAAAAGGTGATGAATATCATTTCCCGGCTATTGACCTCAGGGTACTTTTGTGTTGAATTCAATCAAAACCATATGATTCATAAAAGACAAGCTTCAGATTTCATGACCGGGCAAGTTATCGTTGCCGGCGAATCCAATACTTATACACAGGTAATGGAATTTTTCACTAAACATAAAATCCAGCACCTGCCGGTAGCCAGAGATGGTAAACTGATTGGCATTATCAGCAATAAAGACATGTTGCAGTATATCCATAATGCCCTCCAGAATGGCGCTTCCATTTCAGAGGAAAGCTTAACGGCCGGTTTTTCTATTGATCAGGTGATGACCCATAATCCGGTTGCTGTGCAAAAGAATGCACCACAAACAGAAGTGTTAGAAATTTTAAGCAGCGGCAAGTTTCAGGCTGTCCCTGTTCTAGAAGGCAATGTTATTGTGGGAATCATCTCAAACAAAGACATTACACGGTTATATCATTACGATTCCACCCATATTTTGTGACATCAGGACAAAGGGGTTGGAAGATATTTTTTGGCCGTACTATTGCAAGATATTTTCCTGTACCTTATATTTGACCTGTTTTTAAGGGATAAACAAGCAGCAAGCATCTCGAAAGGGGTGGTTGCTGTTTTTTTTTGATGTAAATTCTCCCCCACTCCCGCAAGTATACGTCTAAACAAAAAAGCCATTCCTTTCGGAACGGCTTTAATAATTGAAGGTTAAGAGTGAACTAGCTTGTAGCTGGGGTTTACTTTACCTGATAACTTCGTTAGTTATTTACCGTGTGTATGCCTGACACCGACTCAAACCAACGAGACGTTTTTGTTAACGGCATCTAAAAGTCGGAATATATTTCCATATTCCCAAATATATCTGAAGAAGTTTATAGGGATTTATAATCAGCGATATTCAGATGTGCTTTACAGAATGCATACTCGCGCTGCTGATTAGAGCCAACAATGGTAATGCGATCAGGTGTGTAGTTGTTCATGAGCTCAGTATACCATTGCACGCCGGCTTCATCGAGATTGGTAGTGGGCTCATCCAATAGCAGAAGCTCAGATTGTGCGCATACTGCCATCACCAGTTTAACACGCTGTCGCATGCCGGATGAAAAATGTCTGATTTGCTTATCCTTGTGCAGCTGCAATCCGGTTAAATGCAACACGTCCTCATGTGTAAGTCCATTTAACCAGGGTTTAAACCGAGCATGAAATTGTAGAGATTCATGTAAAGTAAAATCATCCATAATATCCAGATACGGTGCAGCATACGTAACATGTCGGAATATCTGGTCAATCGGAATTTCTGATTGCTGTTCTGTATATCGAAGTAATCCGGCGCTTGGTGTAAGTTGTCCGGCGATAACCCTCAGCAGCGTTGATTTACCACTTCCGTTGGGTCCGATAATCGCATAGGCATTGCCGGTCGTAAATGTGTATTGAATATTGCGAAATATCCAATCAAAATTGAAGCGCCTGGAAATATCCTGTAGGGTTACAATCATTCATTAATATGTCGGAAACCTTTCATTACCCCTTCTTTTGAATTGCGGATAAAGGTTACAATATTATCGCGTTCGGCAGAAGCAGGCAATTCGGCTTCTATAAATTGAAGGGCTTTCGTTACGTTAAAGCCGCGAACAAACAATAAACGATAAATATCCTGAATATGCTGAATAGTTTCAGCGCTAAAACCGCGACGGCGCAATCCAACAGAATTCAAGCCAATATAGCTCAGCGGTTCGCGACCGGCTTTAACAAATGGCGGTACATCTTTACGTACCAGCGATCCTCCGGCAATAAACGCATGTGAACCAATTTTAATGAATTGTTGCACGGCCACAAGACCTTCTAAAATTGCCCAATCACCCACTTCAATATGTCCGGCCAGGTTTACTGAGTTGGCCAAAATAACATTGTTGCCAATGGTACAATCATGCGCAACATGCGAATAGGCCATTAAAAGGCAATTGCTGCCAACCACCGTGCGGAAGGCATATTTGGTACCACGGTTAATGGTTACGCATTCACGAATGGTGGTATTATCGCCAATAACAACTTCTGTTTCTTCACCTTGATATTTCAAATCCTGTGGCACACCGGATACTACGGCACCGGGAAATATGCGACAGTTTTTTCCAATACGGGCTCCGGGCATGATATTCACGTTAGGACCTATCCAGGTGCCTTCGCCAATGACTACATTTTTGCCGATGGATGCAAATGGTTCAATCACCACATTGTCGGCGATTTGCGCCTGGGGGTGTACGTAAGCTAATGGTTGATTCATGCTAGTGAGCTGCGCTTAACAACTTGTGCGGTTAATTCTCCTTCTGTAACTATTTGATTGCCTACGTAAGCAGTTGCTTTCATTTCGCAAATGCCCCGACGTATCGGTGCGAGCAATTCCATTTTCAACAACAAGGTATCACCCGGTAATACTTTGCGCTTAAATTTTACTTTATCAATTTTGAGAAAATAGGTGTCGTAATTTTCTGGATCATCTACTTTGCTCAACACAAATATACCTCCTGTTTGTGCAAGGGCCTCAATTTGCAAAACACCTGGAAATACGGGATTGTTTGGAAAATGCCCTTGAAAAAATGCTTCGTTGAATGTCACATTTTTTAAACCGACAATATGATTTTCGCCCATGTCGATAATTTTATCGACCAGCAAAAACGGATATCGGTGCGGCAGCATTTTAGATATGCGATTAATATCTAATAAAGGCTCTGCATTAGGGTCATAAAACGGTCCGACCATTTGCTGGCGACGCATTTTATGATAGGCTTTTAATTTCTTGGCAAAAGCCACGTTAGAAGGGTGACCGGGCCTGGTGGCAATAATTTTTCCGCGAATCGGTTTTCCGGCCAGGGCTAAATCACCTACAACATCCAGTAATTTGTGACGTGCAGGTTCGTTACTCCAGTGTAATTCAAGGTTGTTGAGGATGCCTTCTTTTTTAACACTGACAGAGTCTTTGTTAAACATCCGCTTCAACTTCTCCATCTCCTCACCACTCACCTCTTTATCTACAATAACAATGGCATTATTGAGGTCGCCACCCTTAATCAGATTGTTTTCATACAGCATTTCCAATTCGTGCAAAAAGCAAAATGTTCTGCTATTGGCAATCTGTCCACCGAAATCAGAAATATGATCAAGCGTAGCGTGTTGTTTACCCAGCACCCGGCTATCAAAATCAATCATCACGGTTACCTGATAATCATCTGCAGGCATAACTGTCATTTCCGTTTTGCGCGTGCTGTCTTTATAGGTAATGTTTTCGTTAATTTGAATATACTCGCGTTCAGCATCCTGTGTTTCCAAACCGGTAGCTTCCAAGGCGTGTATAAACTCGCGCGACGAACCATCCATAATAGGCGTTTCCGGTCCGTTTAAATCAATCAACACATTATCGATACCCAAACCCACTAAAGCTGCCAGTGTATGTTCAACGGTGGCAACGCTTGCATTGTTTTTGGTGAGTGTGGTTCCTCTGGCCGTATCCGTAACTAAATCGGCATCCGCTTCAATCACCGGTTCGCCGGGTAAATCGGTGCGGCGAAATTTATATCCATGATTTGCCTGGGCCGGATGAAAGGTCATTTGCACTTCCTTCCCGGTATGTAAACCCACGCCTGAAACAGTTACGGGGGCTTTGATGGTATGCTGATATTCTTTTTTCATATGTCTGGCCTTTTCAATCGCGGTAAAAAGGCACCTCTTTATTTATGCAATAATAATTGTATTTGTGCTTCAAGTGCTTTTATGCGCTCCATCATTTCAGGTAATTTTCTGAAAACGACCTGACTGCGCATGCTGGCACTATAATCAAACGCCGGCGAACCCGTCAGTGAACTGTTCTCCTCCTTCACATTTTTAGAAACCCCTGATTGGGCATTTATTTTTGTGCCGTCGGCGATGGTCAGATGTCCGACAATACCTACCTGACCGCCAATGATACAGTTTTTTCCGATTTTAGTAGAACCTGAGATGCCTGATTGTGCGGCGATGACTGTATTCTCCCCTATTTCAACATTATGGGCAATTTGAATCAGGTTATCGAGTTTAGCACCTTTTCTGATGATGGTAGAGCCCATAGTTGCCCGGTCAATCGTTGTGTTGGCGCCAATTTCAACATGATCTTCCACCACCACATTGCCGGTTTGCGCTACTTTTTTGTAGGTGCCGTCTTCCTGTGGAGCAAAGCCAAATCCATCGCTGCCAATGATTGTTCCGGCACCAATAATACAATGGTCGCCAATAACACAGGCATCCAAAATCACCGCACCCGGAAAAATGCGGGTATTCCTGCCAATTTTAACGGATTTACCGATAAATACCTGTGGAAAAATAACGGTGCCATCACCAACTTCTGCCTCGTCGGAAATAACCGCGAAATGGCCGATGTGCACATTCATGCCCACCTTAGCCTTGTCAGAAATAAAGCTGGATTTTTCAATCTGATTGGAAACGCCATTGCCATTTGCCATGGCCTGGTATTGATCTAACACCTTCGCAATGGCGGTATAAGCGTCTTTAACCCGGATTAAAGTGGCTGCAACCGGCTGTTCAAATACCTGGTCGGCATTCACAATCAGCACAGACGCTTTTGTGGTATAGGCAAAATTGATGTACTTGGGATTGGCCAGAAAACAAACGTCACCGGCCTGACCTTCCTCAATACGTGCGGGTTTACTCACTTTTACCGAAGGGTCTCCTTCCAGGGCACCTTGTAGAAAGTCGCAAAGATCACGCGCAGTAAACTCCATCCGGTCAGGTTTCTTTCGGGTAGCAAATATAGTGCTTTACGACCGTACCCGCCAATGCGGCCAGGTTGAGATTGTCGCTTGCACTTGCCACATCCAGTATTTTCCCCGTCCGATACTTGATATGGATATTATTGGCATCCAGGTTATAGGCACTATTAGTCGTTACATCATTGAACACAAAATACTGCAGATCAAAGGCATCCGTTATCCCGAAACTTTGCTGTACCTGCGCAGTTACATCCGCAATCCGTTGTGCCGTAATCGGTTCGCTGTCTAATTCGATACGAAATAAATCGCGGTTGATAATCGACCTGCTGAGGAAGGATAACACTTTGTCCTCGGCATACTGCCATTCCTTTAATGCAATGTACACATCATGGTCGTCTAAGCGTGCATATTGCTCCAGAATAGCAGGTTGCTCATCAAAATCGCGAAGGGTTATATCCCTATACAGAAAAAACTGTAACGCCGGGGTTGCAAACAATTGAATACCGCTTTTGGCCAGATATCGGGCCCGGTTAAGCGTTTTTATCAGCATTTGTTCGGCACAAATCACAGTTTTATGCAGATATACTTGCCAATACATCACCCGACGCGCTATAATGAATTTTTCTACAGAATATATGCCTTTGTGTTCGATAACTAATTGATCATCAACCACATCCATCATCTCAATTAAACGATCATATCCGATAACACCTTCGTGTACGCCGGTAAAATAACTATCGCGGGTCAGGTAATCGAGGCGGTCGACATCCAGTTGACTGCTCACCAACTGATGGAGGAATTGTTTCGGATAGCTGCCAGTAAAAATCTCCAGGGCCAGACTTAATCTGCCCTCAAACTGCTCATTAAGCCGGTGCATAAACCGCAGTGAAACCTCCTCGTGATGGGCATTGGTAAGGATGGTTTTTTCAAGGGCGTGCGAAAAGGGTCCGTGACCAATATCGTGCAATAAAATAGCCAGATGGGCAGCTTCTGCCTCTTCAGGTGAAATGGTATGCCCTTTGGAACGCAATACATGTATGGCCTTGCCCATCAGATGCATAGCGCCTAAAGCATGGTTAAAACGTGTATGCAGGGCACCCGGGTAAACCAGATGACTCAGTCCCA
Source organism: Bacteroidota bacterium (assembly GCA_029571985.1). Taxonomy (GTDB): domain Bacteria; phylum Bacteroidota; class Bacteroidia; order Chitinophagales; family BACL12; genus UBA7236. The sequence goes on from JAKQVC010000056.1 coordinate 7,186, forward strand.
ATTGATGAATCCGGCGCAATCGCTGGAACCAGGGATGCTGGATGAGGTCGTAAATCAATTCATCCGGCACTGTAATAAACCCGTGAACCGGATCGTTAATGATTTTTCGTTTATTCAACCGCTGTGGATTTTTAAGGTTCTCTGCCGCTGCGACAAAAAGCTACATGTATATCGAAGTATCTTTACGCCAACAATTGCAAAATTAGGTATTTATGAAGAATGGTATCACCATATTATGGGCGGATGATGAAATTGATATGCTCAAACCTCAGATATTGTTTCTGGAAGAAAAAGGGTATGATGTGCATGCGGTTACAAATGGTCTGGATGCGGTCGACAAATGTATCGACCCGAATATTGACTTAATATTTCTCGATGAAGGTATGCCCGGTTTATCCGGATTGGAGACCCTGCAGATGATCAAGGAGAAGCGACCCGCTATACCGATTGTGATGATTACCAAAAATGAAACGGAAGGCTTAATGGAAGAGGCTATCGGTTCACAAATCAGCGATTATCTGATTAAACCGGTAAAATCGCAACAAATATTACTGACCCTGAAAAAACTGATTGATAACAAGCGACTGGTAACCGAAAAAACCGACAGTAATTATCAAAAAGAATTTCAAAAAATATTTTTCACCCTGCAAGATGCCAATGACCATCAACAGTGGTTTGACATTTATCGAAAACTGGTGCATTGGGAATTGGAACTGGACAGAACCGGCACCGCAGGTATGAAAGAAGTGCTCACTTCACAGAAAGCAGAAGCCAATGTAGAATTCGGAAAGTTCATAGATAAAAACTATTTAAAATGGGTAGCAGGCAAAGGTGAAAAACCGGTGATGTCGAATACATTGCTGGAAGAAAAAGTATTTCCCCTTTTACAGGATAAAGTGCCTACCTTTTTTGTGTTGATTGATAATCTGCGCTATGATCAATGGCGCATAATCGAGCCCCTCATCAGCGAATTTTTCAAGTTGCGCACGGAAGAACATTTTTACAGCATTTTACCTACCGCAACACAATATGCGCGCAACGCCATTTTTGCGGGATTAATGCCTGTTGAAATTGAAAAAAGATTGCCTTCACTATGGTTGAATGATGAAGATGAAGGCGGTAAAAATCAACATGAAGCTGAGTTTTTGAAAGATAATATTGTTCGCCACAAACTCAATATCCGATACAGTTATCATAAAATATTAAATTTTAATGAGGGCAAACAATTAGAAGATAATATCCTCAATTTGCTCAATAATGATTTCAATGTTATTGTGTACAATTTCGTAGATATGCTGTCGCACGCACGCACCGAAATGGAAGTGCTTAAGGAATTAGCCAGCGACGAAACAGCTTATCGCTCCCTCACAAAATCCTGGTTTGACCACTCCCCTCTTTTGGATGCATTGCGCAAATTATCCGATAAAAAAGTGCGTATCATCATTACCACCGATCACGGCACTATGCGTGTGCAAGCGCCAAGTAAGGTAGTAGCCGACAGGAATACAACAACCAATTTGCGGTATAAGAGCGGAAAAAATCTGCAGTATAATAAGAAAGATGTATTCGAAGTAAAAGTACCTGCTGAAGCCGGTTTACCGAGACAGCATGTAACCAGTTCATTTATTTTCGCTAAAGAAGACGCTTTCTTTGCCTATCCGAATAATTACAATCATTACGTGAATTATTTCAAAAACACCTTTCAACATGGAGGCATCAGTTTAGAAGAAATGATAGTGCCTTTTGCCGTTTTCGAAAGTTAAGCATCCTGCACGAATAGCTGTAACTTTACAGCCTGCATGATGGAGTGGAATTATTCAATAAGAGACACCGGTGATACAGCAGCCCGACTGCTTGCATTAGCATCCGGCAGTAACCTGTTTTTATTGATCGGCCAATTGGGTGCCGGCAAAACGACGTTGATTAAATCTGTTTGTCAGCACCTGGGCGTGCAGGAACCCACCTCCTCCCCTACTTTTTCTTTGGTAAACACCTATTCCGGTGCAGCGGGCCCTGTATATCACTTCGATTTATACAGGCTCAAATCCCTTGGCGAATTGGCTGATATCGGATTTACGGAATACCTCGACAGTCAGTGTCCGGTATTTATTGAATGGCCCGAGCTGGTCATCGACCAACTGGATGAAATACCACAAGTTCGGATTTACCTGTCGGCTGAATCCCCTGATTCCAGACATATTCGTGTTGAATTCATCTGACCTGCACAAAAAACAAATTTTATTATTTCTAAATCGCGTCTTATATTTAAGTCATGAGCGACCCTACACAAAAGCGAATACTATCAGAATTAGCCGCTGCTGCCGGTTTGCAAACGATGGAGAAGTTTGCAGGTTTGGAGCAAAAAAAGCAGCGTCTGTACATCGGCATTCCCCGTGAAACAGCTTTTCAGGAAAATCGTGTTCCATTAACGCCGGATAGTGTGGAGACCCTGGTTGCTCAGGGACATCAAATTGTAATCGAAACAAAAGCCGGCGAAGGGGCCAGGTTCAGCGATAAAGATTATGCTGAAGCAGGTGCGCAGGTGATGTATGATCGCAAACAGGTTTTTGATGCGGAAATTATTTTAAAGGTAACACCACCATCTCTCGATGAGATGGAATTATTCAGACATGGACAGATTTTAATATCTCCCTTGCATTTACCTACGCTGAAACGTGAAATTGTACACGATTTAATGAAAAAGCAGGTAACAGCACTTGCGTTTGAATATATCAAAGATGAAAGCAGCACCTATGCTTTCGTACGCTGTATGAGTGAAATTGCAGGTGCGAGTGCCATATTAATTGCCAGCGAATTATTGGCAGATTCTATTCATGGTCGCGGATATCTGTTAGGCGGATTATCGGGTATACCACCTACACAAGTATTGATTTTAGGCGCAGGTGTTGTGGGGGAATTTGCTACGCGTGCCGCCTTAGGTTTAGGTGCAACGGTGAAGATTTACGATAATAACGTATATAAATTATCGCGGTTACAAAATAATATCGGCGAGCGTTTTTATACATCCGTAATTAATAATCGCAGATTGCTGAACGATATCAGAACAGCAGATGTGGTAGTTGGCGCCATTCATTCAGAAAACGGTCGCACGCCTGTAATTGTTACAGAAGGTATGGTGATGGAAATGAAACCCGGCAGTGTGATCATTGATGTGAGTATTGATCAGGGTGGATGTATCGAGACCAGCGAGGTAACTACCCATTTACAACCGACCTTTATCAAGCATGATGTTATTCATTATTGCGTGCCAAATATTGCTTCCCGTGTGCCCCGCACTGCCAGTTACGCCATCAGCAATATTGCCAGCAGCACGCTTATGCAATTTAATGAGTATGGTGGTTTAGATGCATTGATTCGCAGCCTCGAAGGCATACGACATGGCGTATATATTTACAAAGGCTATCTGACCAACGCCTATCTCGCGCAAAAGATGGAGATAAAATATACGGATATACATTTGTTGTTGCCGAGTGTATTGTAATTGCGTTTTTGTTCGCCGTAGCTCCTTTCCTTTTTCCTGGTTCACACGATGCTGATTTGTCCCGGACATTGTCCTAATACCAGACATCGTTTCTTCGCGGATACGTCAATTTAATTGACTATTTTAGTATACATTGCAAAAAGTATTCCAAATTCAAATGCCTGCTGAAAGGGCATTAGCGGAAGAAACAGTCGATTGGTGACAAAATAATTGACAATTATTTGATATATTTTGTCAAAAAAGTCAGTATATTTGACACCGTTATGCGGATGTCTTTAGATCATAGCGGCAGGATGATAGTCCACATGGACCTCGACACCTTTTTTGTGTCGGTGGAGCGATTGAAAGACAGCAGGTTGGAGGGCAAACCCGTGATGGTTGGCGGCACGGGCGACCGGGGTGTGGTGGCATCGTGCAGTTATGAGGCCAGGGCTTTCGGGGTGCATTCGGCTATGCCGATGCGACAGGCGCGGATGCTGTGTCCGGATGGCATTATTGTGCGTGGCGATTATGAGCATTATACTTCGTATTCGCGCATGGTTACCGAGATTATTCAGGAGAGTGTGCCGTTGTATGAGAAGTCGTCGATAGATGAATTCTACATCGACATGACGGGCATGGATAAGTTTTTTGGCACCTATCGTTACATTCAGGAAGTGCGGCAGCGCATTATGAAGGAAACGGGATTGCCGATATCATTTGGCCTGTCGGAAAACAAAACGGTATCGAAAGTAGCGACCGGTCAGGCCAAGCCCAATAATCACCTGAAAATTGACCGCGGAGTAGAGAAACCCTTTCTGGCGCCTTTGCCGGTGCGTAAAATCCCGATGGTGGGCGAATCTACCGGTCAGCTGCTGCGCAAAATGGGCATCGTGCAGATTAAGACCATACAGGAAATGCCTCAGGAGGTGATGGAAAACATTCTGGGCGAAAACGGTCGCGTCATCTGGCGAAAAGCAAATGGTATCGACACCTCACCGGTTGAACCTTACAGCGAACGGAAGTCTATCTCCAGCGAGGAAACATTTCAGCAGGATACAATAGATGTGGCGCGTATTAAAACCATTTTAGCCGCCATGACCGAGCAGTTAGCTTTTCAATTGCGCAAAGAAGGTAAGCTGACTTCCGTAGTAGCTGTGAAAATACGCTACTCCGATTTCGACACACATACAAAGCAGTTGCGTATTCCGTATACCTCTACCGATCATACCTTAATCAGGGTGGTGAAAGAGTTATTTGATAAATTATATGACCGCAGAGTGCTTATTCGACTGGTAGGTGTACGCTTATCCGGATTAGTCAGCGGCGGTTATCAAATCAATTTACTGGAAGATGCCGAACACACCATTCGCCTGTATCAGGAAATGGATTACGTACGCAAACGCTTCGGCGACACCGTCGTACAAAGAGCATCCGCCATGGGCTATAAAATGAATCGATTTAATCCATTTAAAGGAGAGAAGTGATTAGCCGATTAGCCAATTAGCCGATTAGCCGATGATGAATGCGAATGGGGAAAAAATTAGCCGACGTAGCGCAGCGAAGTCCCGAGTACTCGGGATTAGCCGATGATAAATGCGAATGTGAAAATGTGAAAATATGAAAGTGTGAAAATGAGAATGCATGCTGATTGGAGATTATTAATTGAAATAATAAGTACTAATAAACTTAAAAACGAAAAATAAGCTCCCTCTCCAGCAAGGAGAGGGCGGGGGGTGAGGTTCAAGGTAATAGCCGACGTAGCGCAGCGAAGTCCCGAGTACTCAGGATGAATGCAAATGTAAAAATGTGCACACACACTCACACCCCCAGCCCCAGGGGGGCGACACAACGGCCCATTCAAAACGATAACGATGAGAAATACAAAATGCACGCAGAGGCGCAGAGCCGCAAAGCAACCCATAAGTCAAAAATGTGCACACACACTCCCCCTCCCAGCCCCAGGGGGGCGACACACCCACTAACCAACCCGCATAGCACCAAAACAAAAGCCCCAGAGGGGCGACACAACAGCCCATTCAAAACGATAACGATGAGAAATACCATTCACCCCTGAAGTAGAAGCTTTTCTCCACTGCGCTGCGAAAATCTTCACTTCAGGGCAGGCACTCACAATTCACCATTCACCATTCACCACTCACCATGTATTTAGCCTGCCACTCATATTACAGTTTGCGATACGGCGTATTGTCGCCGGAGGGCTTGCTTGAGGAGGCGAAGCGTTGTGGCGTGCATGCATTTGCGTTGACCGATATTAATAATTGCTCCGGGTGGTTCGAATTATTGGCAGAAGCTAAAAAATATGATATACATGTTGTTCCGGGTATTGATTTTAAGAATAGTGATACCCATTTGTTTATCGGTATTGCGCGCAATCAGCATGGCTTTGCGGAATTGAACAGATACTTATCGCAATTCCTCAACAGCAAAGAACCCATCCCCGCAAAAGCACCGACCTTTGAACATGCTGTGGTGATATATCCTTACGTGCCCGATAAACACTATGCACTTGAAGCGCACGAATACGTCGGCATACATAAACACGACCTCAGTAAATTGCGTGTCGGGAAAAACGGATTACCTCAGGAGAAATTACTCGCCACCCTGCCTGTTACCTTCATCAACAAAAAAGATTACAACGCACATCGCATTTTACGTGCCATAGACCACAACACCATCATCACCAAATTGCCCGCAACTACCATTGCTGATCCTACAGAAGTATTCAGACCATACGAGCGACTGTATGAAGATTTTGGCGAGTATGGTTTCTTACTCGAAAACGCACGTGCCCTTCTAGAATCCTGCAGTTTTGATTTTACCTATCACACCAATAAAAATATTAAATCATTCAGCGGCAATGAAGCAGAAGATGTTAACCGGCTCTTACAACTTACCTATGATGGCGTGCATAAACGATACGGCAAACTCACCAAAACCATACAGGACCGCATCAATAAAGAGCTGGAAATAATCATTCAAAAAGGATTTGTTTCCTACTTTTTAATTAACTGGGATATTATCCGCTATGCGCACAGTCAACACTATTTCACCATCGGCAGAGGCAGTGGCGCCAACAGCCTGATTGCCTATTGTATGGGCATTACGGATGTCGACCCGATTGAACTCGATTTATATTTTGAGCGCTTCATCAATTTATTCAGAGAAACACCACCCGATTTCGATCTGGATTTTTCGTGGAAAGACCGCGACGATGTAACACGCTATATTTTTGAACGTTACGGCACAGAACACACTACCCTGCTGGCCACCTATACCACATTTAAAAGTCGCTCGTTTATTCGTGAGGTTGCTAAAACATTCGGACTGCCGAAATATGAAATTGATGCCATGATTAAAAATTATGGCGAATCCATTTTTGGTGATGCCATTCATATTCCCGATAAAATTGCGCGCAGTATTTATCATTTCGGCAGTTATGTGCAGGGCAATCCGAATTATCTTGGCATTCATGCAGGCGGTGTGCTGATTTCGGAGCTGCCCATTTATTATTACACGGCCACCCATCTCCCCCCAAAAGGATTTCCCACTACCCAATTCGATATGCATGTGGCAGAAGATATCGGACTGTATAAATTTGATATTTTGAGTCAGCGCGGACTCGGACATATCAAAGAAACCGTTGAAATTGTGGCCGCCAATCAGGACAAACAGATTGACATCACGCAGGTGCAGACATTTAAACAAGACCCTGTGTTAAATGCCAATCTCGTAAAAGGAAATACCATCGGTTGCTTTTATATTGAATCGCCCGCTATGCGCAGTCTGCTGAATAAATTGCTGTGCGATAATTATTTAACCCTGGTTGCAGCGAGTTCTATCATCAGGCCCGGTGTTGCACAATCCGGAATGATGGATGAATATATCCGACGCCATCGTTTTCCGGAAGAACGCACACGCATACATCCGGTAATGGGCGATATTATGCCCGACACGTATGGCGTGATGGTATATCAGGAAGATGTGATTAAAGTGGCGCACTATTTTGCCAAACTCACCTTAAGTGAAGCAGATGTATTGCGCAGGGGTATGAGCGGAAAAAGCAGAAGCAAGGATGAATTTCAGCGCATTAAAACAAAATATTTTGAAAACTGCATACAACTCGGTTACGACAAAGCCCTGGCTGCAGATGTATGGCATCAGATCGAAAGTTTTGCCGGATATTCATTCGCCAAAGGACATTCCGCATCTTATGCCGTAGAAAGTTATCAGAGTTTGCATCTGAAAAGCTATTATCCACTCGAATTTATGGTCGCTGTGATCAATAATTTTGGTGGATATTACAGCACCGAACTTTATTTTCATGAAGCGCGCAAAAATGGCGCACATATTGAAGCGCCCTGTATCAATAACAGCACCTACAACACACGCATTACCGGCAAAACCATTTATGTAGGTTTTGTGCACCTCACAGGATTAGAAACAGCGTTGGCAGAACAATTACTTGCCGAACGCGAACAGAACGGTGCGTATACTTCCCTCGATAATTTTCTCGACCGCATACCCATACATCTCGAGCAGCTGGAATTACTCATCACCATTAATGCCTTTCGGTTTACAGGTATTTTGAAAAGAGAATTGCTGATTGAAGCATACACCCGCATGCACAAATCGAAAAAAAGCACCCCCGGCAACACCTTGTTTGAAAAAGCGGCTCCTGTAAAATACACCTTTCCCCCACTCCACTCCGATCCGCGCTCCGATGCCTGGGATGAAATTAAAATTTTGGGATTTCCACTCACCTCCCCTTTTCTGCTGATTGATGACCCCATCATGCAAAATAAAATATGCGTAAAAGCCATCGACTTTCCGAAATATGTGGGCAAAACCGTGGAGATTGTCGGCTATTTAATCACCACCAAACGCACCAGCACCAAAAATGGAGAACCCATGTATTTGGGCACCTTTATCGACCCCGACGGCAACTGGGTAGATACGGCCCATTTCCCGGCAGTTGCCAAACAATACCGCTTCAAAGGCAAGGCCTGCTACCTCCTCAAAGGCCGCATCCAGGAAAGTTTTCAAGCATACACACTCATCGTATCAGAGATGCATCATTTGAGGATGTGGGTGGATGAGTGAGGAAAGACAAGTGTGTCGACGTGTCGACGTGCCGATGTGTCGACGTGAAACTTGGGTAAGTAGAAGCAGCGCAGCGACGTATCCACTCCACAGGCTGATGAATGCAAGTGTGGAAATGTGCGCGTATGAAAGTGTGCGGTTGTTATTCAGGGCGGTTTGATGGGAATTATTTTTTGTGTGTGCTTTCGGCCTTTATTAGGTATTCTTTATTACGAAAATGGTAAGTATAACGGGACCAATACTTATTACAACGAAAATGGGGTTATTATCATGACATTGCAATTTAAAAATGGTGCATTGGATGGAGAGGCTAGGTTCTTCTCTTCTGAAGGAAGTTTATTAGCCATATACTTATATGAAAATAATATCAGAGGCAAGATTCAATTCTACGTAATAGATGATGAAAGCCCAAGCAAGGAACACAATTATAAGCCTGATTTTTAGTTGATTGTATTTAATCCCCTCATTCAACTAATACCCTATTACAAACCCAAACCAAACACAACCCAATACCTGATACTTGATACCTGCTACCTGATACCTGATTCCCATTAAAACAACTTCCCCTGCTCCGGCTTCTTAGGCTGTTGATCAGCATATTCCATCATCATCCTTTCCTCCGTAAACGGCGTCGTATAAGTAGCGAGTAATTTTTTATAATCCGCATGCGGATCTAACCAGGCCGATTCAGTGCCGATGGGGATGATGACCGGCATACGATTATGAATGGTGGCAATCAGTTCATTCGGAGTAGTGGTGATGATGGCCATCGTTTTAATTATTTCTCCGGTTTTGCGATTGATGTAATTGTTATAGAGTCCTGCGTAATAAAAACATTCTACATCCCGCAGGTGCACAAACATTTTGCGTTTCTCTGCTTTGTTGTGTTCAAAAAAACCATTCGTGCACACCAGACATCGTTGACCTTTTTTCCAGGCATCACGCCAGGTGGCTAATTCAGTGATGGTTTCGATACGGGCATTGAAAGTGGAGCGTTGTTCATGCACACGTTCCGGAGCAGTCCAATGCGGAATCATCCCAAAACGATACGCCTGTATCACATCTTGTCGCTCTAAGGTTACCACCGGCATGGGCGAACCCGGAAATCCTGCAAAATCTTCTCCTGAGCCAACAGGATAACGCTCCTCCATATCCGCATCCTCTGCTAACCAAGGTCGCCCATAGGTTTTTTCATAAACCTCTTTTACCATTTTTGATTTCGTGGTGTAACTGGAGCACATGTTACAAAAGTATCAAAGCATATTGACAGTACCGGATTGGAATTGTCACAAAATCATGGCAATTTTAGACCTCACATGATTAAAATAGGGCAGATAGGCGTTATTGTCGCCATGAGTTTACTTGCATTGGGCGGTGATTGTAATTGGGAAAATACAGATCCGGCTACGCCAGTTTTACCTCGTCCGGATCATATCGTTATCGTGATTTTGGAAAACAAAAATTTTGATCAGGTATTTGATACCAGTGCTGCTCCCTATTTGCAATCGTTGATAAACGGCGACCATACAGCTGTGTTTACCGATTCACGCGCAATGGGACATCCAAGTCAACCCAATTATTTTTGGATGTTCAGCGGTGAAGATCAGGGCGTTACCACCAACGATAGGCCTGCTGTCAAATTTAATACGCCTAATCTGGCAGCATCACTTGAGGCTGCAGGTTATTCATTTAAAACCTATTCTGAAGGATTACCATATGCGGGTTATGATGGCGACCAGTACGACTTATATGTACGCAAACACAATCCAATGATGAATTGGGTGGGTATTTACAATTATCAGATTGATGCGGAATTATCACAACCATTTACTTCTTTTCCCGAAAACTATAAGCAACTCCCTACCCTATGTTATGTGGTGCCGGATTTGATAAATGGTATGCATGATGGAACCATAGCGCAAGGCGATGACTGGCTCGAATTACATATGTCAGATTATATTGACTACGCGATAAATAATAATGCCTTATTTGTGTTGACCTTCGATGAAACGGGTTATGATGTTACCGATAATCGCATTCTGACGATGGTTATTGGTCGTGATGTGATACCGGGATTGTATCACACTTCTGTTTCACATATCAACTGGCTGCGCACCTGGGAAGATATGTATGGTTTGCAGCACGCCGGGCTTTCCGGATATCTGGAGCCTGTCACCAACTGCTGGAAAACGCCATGAAATGCGTATAACCATAGTCGTCATACTATGTATGTGTGCAATTGCTGTTCATGCACAGGATACCTTGCGCGCTACTCTCCTGTTTCCGACTAATTCCGATTTACTGACCGCAGCACATAAACAACAGATTAACCAATTGTTTTCACTTCGGGAGGATTTTTCAGGCTGCACATTAACTATTGCTGGGCATTGCGATGTTACTGGGTCCAAAACATATAATGATACCTTAAGTAAACAACGCGCACAAACAGTAGCTGATTTTGTAATAGCTGACCAGAACTTGCCAGTACCAGTACAGGATATTTCCATCGTGTATTATGGATCTGCACAACCGGTTGCCGATAACAACACTACTTCGGGACGCGCTTTAAACAGACGGGTTGACATTGAAATGGTATGCAAACCGGGAAAGTCTCCATCTGCTTCGGTTTCAGATAAAACCAAAGCGGGATGGCCTGGACAAACAATTATCCAACTACCTGAATTCAGTTTGCAGAATCAACTGCAATTATCCGATGTGTTAGACACTTTATCCATAGGCAGTCATTTGATTTTACGCGACATTAACTTTCCTCTAAGTACAGATTCCCTTACACCGGATGTTTTTCCGATTCTGGATACCCTTGCACATATTTTACTGCGTAATCCAAACATGCAGGTGCGCTTTGAGGGACATATTTGTTGTGGTAATGCGGAAGGCCGGATTGCAGGTCATCCTGATGCCCTCAATCTCAGAAACTACAGGTATTCGCTATCCACCGACCGCGCCATTGCGGTATTTTCCTATTTGAGGTTACAGGGTGTTCCGGGCGCACAAATGAGCTATATCGGGTTGTCGGGTAAAAACAAACTCATTTATCCGGAAATTACAGAAGCAGATCAGATGCATAACCGACGGGTGGAAATTGTGATACTGTCCAAATAACCTGCACTTGCTGCAAACTCGTGTTTATAACCCTTACAGCATGTTGATTTAACACCATTTAACCCTATTTTAACCCACCTTCATGGCAGCCTTAACTCAATTAAACATTTACTCTATGTTTCTTTGTGCATACTCAAAACCCAACTATGTTGCGCACCTCTCTCTTTAGCGCGTTCTCTGCGATTATTTGTTCAACTTTTCAGGTTGATGCTCAGGATACGATTCCCAAGCCAACACTGCCTGCCACAAAAATTACGTTGGCACCAAAAATCGATGGAAAATTAGATGACGCTGCCTGGCAAAATGCACCGGTGGCTACCCTGGATATTACTTTTTTACCAGAATTTGGTAAAACACCCAGTCAACGCACTGAAGTGAAAGTGGTTTACGATAATGAAGCAATTTATGTTGCTGCCATGATGTATGACCCTGAACCGGATAAAATAAATCGCCAGCTCTGCGAACGCGATGGCTATTCGAATGCAGATAATTTTGTAGTGGGATTTGATACCTATAATGATGATATCAACGGCTATCGATTCACTGTAACCGCTGCAGGTGTGCAAAAAGACCAGCGCTTTGGATTAAATAGCAATGGCGACATGAGTTGGGATGCAGTATGGGAAAGCGATATTTATTTTACGGAAGATGGATGGAGTTGCGAATTGAAAATCCCCTACTCTGCCGTACGTTTTCCTTCTAAACCGGTTCAGGATTGGGGACTACAATTTAACCGCAGTATGAATGCAACAGGTGAATTAACCCTGTGGAGTCCGGTAGATCCGAAAATATATGGTGTGATAAATCAATGGGGCACGCTAACCGGATTAGAAAATATTACACCGCCCCTGCGTTTATCTTTTTCACCCTATTTAAATACCGGCTATCAATGGACTCCAATAAATGATGACCCGGTTGAATATACCAGTGACCCGATATTAAATGGTGGTTTAGATGTGAAATACGGCATCAACGAAAGTTTCACTATCGATGCCACACTGGTACCCAACTTTGGTGAAGTACAAAGTGATAATGTGGTGCTCAACTTGTCACCCTTCGAGCAACAATTTAACGAACGACGACCCTTTTTTACAGAAGGTGTAGAAATTTTTAATCAGACTTTTAATTTCATTGGTGATCAAATGTTTTATTCCCGTCGTATAGGCGGAACACCGCTCCTGTATTGGGATGCAGGCAATGATTTGACCGCTAATGAAATCCTGACCTCAAACCCTTATGAGACTAATTTAATTAACGCGACGAAGTTTTCCGGAAGAACAAATAAAAATTTTGGTATTGGTATTTTTAATGCCATTGGTGCTCAGGAATTTGCTACAGCAAAGGATACAGTTACCGGAGAAACGCGACAAATTCTCACCTCTCCATACACCAACTACAATATGCTTGTTTTTGAACAGGCCTTAAAAAATAATTCAAAAGTTAGTTTCACGAATACCAATGTGCTGCGCGATGGTATTTATCGGGATGCAAATGTATCGCAGGCCCTTTATGATATTACACTCCCGTCAAGAAAATGGAATTTTTGGGGATTTGGAAATTACAGTCAGGTGCATGAGCCCTATCGAACTGCAGAAGATGAAGTGATTGATGAACCTACCGATGGTTATAATTATATTTTAGGTGTCTCACAATTTACCGGAAAATGGAATTTCAATTTTTCACACGCCATCATTAGTCCGGAATATGATCATAATGATATGGGTATTCAATTCGGATACAATATCATCAACAACTTTTTTGGCTTCAATTATAATAACCAGGAACCTAAGAAAGGAAAGTTTTATAATTATGGCGCCTGGGGCGGATTTTCATATAACCTGCAGGCCGTTCCAATGGCATTTCAGGAAATTAATTACAACCTCGGTTTTAATGGTCAGTTTAAAAACTTCTGGAACGCAGGTCTCAACCTGTATTCAAAACCTATTTGGTGGTACGATTATTATGAAGCACGTGTTGACGGACGTAAGTTTTACCACGCGCCGTTTACTTTTATAAACCTGTGGGGCGGTTCTGACTACCGCAAAAATTTTAGTGTCAACTGGAACCTGAGCTTTGGCGAATCACCTATTCCGAATGATCCATATATCGGCGGTGGACAATGGATTACCTGGGTGGTGAATGATAAGTTCTCCATCACGCATGGTATTTCTGTAAGTAAAGACCATAGCAATTTTGGTTTTGTAGATCTTGATGCCGAAGATCACAGCATATTAGGACGCCGGGATATTGTCAATGTCGATCAAGAAATAGGCGTTAAATACCTGTTCGGACCTAAAAT
>JAKQVC010000065.1 GCA_029571985.1 Bacteroidota bacterium
GGTATCCAATTGCATACACATTTGCACAAGGGCATAAAATTAAAGTACTTATTTCTAGTAGCAACTATCCGCGTTTTCAGGCAAGTGCAAATGTACCGATTATGCCAAATGAATTTTTCAGAAGAAAACCGGCTGATGGCAGAACATATATGTATAACGGCACCGAATATGCACCAAGAATTTCTGTACAACGAATTGCATTTTCCGATCAATATCCAACTCAGATAGAATTACCGGTGTTCGGCAGTACAGCTGTCATTACTTCTATTCGTAAACCAAATACAGTAAAACCAAACTGGGATGCTAATTTATTTCCAAATCCAAGTGATGGTGTATTTTCTGTTTTCATAACTAAAACCGGAAAATATCTGGCTACTGTTTACAACACTATTGGCGAGAAAATAATTTCAAGAGAAATTAATGAGCAAGAAGTTTTTGAATTAAAAGATATTGCGAAAGGACAATATTTACTGGAACTAATTGATATAAAAGATGCAGAACAAAAAGTAACGAAGTCATTTACCATAAACTAAGAATAATTACTAACCAAAAAACCAACCAAATGCAAGTACAAGGTAATTTCTTAAAATTATTTGCGGTATTTCTATGCTTATTTTTAAGTGTGAATACATATGCTCAGGAAGTTTCTGTAAAAGGAAAAATCACAGATAAAGAAACTAAAGAAGCCTTAATTGGTGCGAATGTTCAGATAAAAGGAACAAATTTTGGTGCCGTAACTGATATAAACGGACAGTTTGAAATAAAGGCAGATATTAAATTTCCGATTGTTTTAGAAGTTACGTATTTAGGATTTGCAACTCAGGAAATCAATGTGACAGACGCATCTCAAAAAATTGAGGCAGCCTTAACTGCTCAGGATATACGGGTAAGTAACGATGTTGTAATTTCTGCTTCTCGTTTGAGTGAACGCATCCAGAATTCACCGTCTTCAATTCAAAAATTAAATGCTAAACAAATTCAGTCGGTAGCTTCCGGAAATTTTTATCAGAGTTTGGGAAATATGAAAGAAGTGGACATCACCACTACCAGTATGGGTTTTCAGGTGTTTAATACACGTGGATTTAATACAACGGCACCGGTACGAATAGTTCAATTTATTGATGGCATGGACAACCAGGCGCCTGGATTGAATTTTCCTGTTGGAAATTTAGTTGGTGCCAATGATTTGGATCTGGAAAGTGTGGAGGTTATTTCCGGTGCTTCTTCCGCATTATACGGTGCGAATGCTTTTCAAGGTATTGTGAGTATGCAAACAAAAAATCCATTTGATTACAAAAATCTGCAAATAAAAATAAAAGGTGGAAACCGACAAATGGCTGACGCACAAATTCGTTATGCAAATGCATTCGGTAAAAAGAAATATGGAAGAGATGTTTTCGGTTTTAAAGTGAGTGGCGGCTACTTCAGAGCCAAAGACTGGGTTGCTGAAGACACCATTGCAAATACATATGGCGACATTGGTACTGATGTAAATGTAAGTACAGTAGTAAGAAAATTACAGTTTAGCGATGACACGGCAATAGCTCGTCAGTTCAGAGCATTAAACGCTTATTTGGATTTCTTTCCTAATGCATTTCCCGGAATCATAAATGTTCAGGCGCCTGGTTATCAGGAAAAAGACCTGACAGATCAGCATACAGAAAGCATCAAAGCAAATGTTGCTTTATACGCACGTCCAATTAAAGATATGCAAATTGAATACCAATATAAATTTGGACGTGGTAGTGCCGTTTATCAGGGTGCCAACCGTTACAACATCAAAAATATTTTATTTCAACAGCATAAAGTTCAATTTGACTATAAAGGGTTGACTGCAAAATATTATACGACACAGGAAAATGCAGGAAAGTCTTATGATATGGTATTTAGTGCTATCAATTTATCTAAAATAGGAATCAGCAGATATGTATCTAATTTTGTGAAATCTTATTTTTCACAATTGTCTGATTTTACCAACGGATTTAAAGATGATCCAAGAGATGCTGATGTAGCAACATCTCGTGATTTCGCACTGGCTGATGCTTTCAATAACGCCTATCTGCAACCGGGCACCGCATCGTTTGATTCTGCCTATAATATTATTGTAGATGATGCCAACCTGGTGACCGGTTCAAAATTTCAGGATAAATCATCGCTGCATCATGCTGAAGCAAGTTATAATCATTCTTTTAAACACGATATAAATCTGATTGTTGGTTCTTCATTTCGTATGTACATTCCAAGATCTTATGGTTCCATATTTTTTGATACATTAGTAAACAGAGCGGATACATTGGACGATGGTTCTCCAAATCTGGATGCTAAATTTATTAACCTGAATACATGGGAAGTTGGTGGCTATACACAGATCACTGTCGACTTATTTAAAAAACATTTGAAATTAATTGGTTCTGCCCGAGTGGACAAAGCGGAAAATTTCAAACTTCAGTTTTCACCAAGAATTTCAGCTATTGGTATGTTTAAAGAGCATACATTTCGTTTTTCTTATCAGCAGGCATTCAGAACACCAACGCTGCAAAATCAATATATTTCTCTGGATTTAGGCGCTATACAGCTATTAGGAAATCTGAATGGAGCTGCAGGTTACGATTTCCAATCGGTAAAAGATTTCAGAAGCAATTATGATATAACGCTGGAAGTAGAATGCCGATGAGCGTGGCCGCCGAGCCGATGTTGGCCGCGCAGGCCAGGCCGATCAAAAAGGGCAGCGGGTTCAGGCCGCGCCGCAGGCACAGACGCGCCACCACCGGCGTCATCGCCAGGCAGACGACGTCGTTGGAGAACACCGCCGACAGCGCGCCGGCCACGGCGATCAGCACCGCCAGCAGCGCGCTGCGCGACAGCGGCAGCGCGGCGACACGCTGCGTCACCGCGGTGTAGAAGCCGCCCAGCCGCATCTGCGCCGACAGCACCATGAAGGCGAAGAGCAGCACGATGGTCGGCAGGTCCACCGCGCGCGCGGCGTCTTCCACCGATTCGCCGGTGAAGGCGATGACGGCAATGGCGCCGAGCAGCGCCACGCCCGACCGGTCGAGCTTCAG
>JAKQVC010000069.1 GCA_029571985.1 Bacteroidota bacterium
CCGCCGGGGACCCCCACTGGTGTCACGGTTTTTGCTAACGCGAGAATTAAGTAATAACCATCATAATACTACACCGCACCACGAGTGCAAAAACACGCGCCACCGCGACTCTGCGGCAACATGCACATACCGCCGAACGTTAGGCATTATTAACAGCCAACCAATTAAAATGAACATAATCAAGCATATCCTTAAAGATTGGTTCCTTATCCTGAAAATCCGGAATAGGTTTAATCCATCGATCCAAATTCAACAACGGAAACTTTTTCATTATTATCAAGATCTTGCTCAATCAGGTAAGGTACCTAATCTAATTGATACTGGTTTCCGGGTATTTTCACAAAATGAAGAAGATGGCAAATTGCTGTTCATTTTCTCAATAATCGGAATGGATAACAAACAGTTTGTGGAAATTGGCGCAAATGACGGAATCAATAGCAATTGTGCTAATCTCTTCTTTAATTTCGGTTGGTATGGTTTGTTTATTGATTGTGACAAATGGAGTGTTAAACGTGGCAGACGATTCTATAACAAATATCCTAATCCATTACAGTACAAGCCAAAATTCATCTGTAAAAAGGTGACCCCGGAGAATGTGAATCAAATAGTTGGTGAATCCGGTATTCACGGAGAAATTGGGCTCCTTTCAATTGATATTGATGGTAATGACTATTGGGTTTGGGATGCCTTATCAATCATTGAACCCAAAGTTGTTATAATTGAAACTCATAATGAATTTGGATTAAATGATATAGTTGTTCCATATGAGTCAAAATCGGAACATTCCAGAAAACACCCTGTTTACCATGGGGCTTCTCCCGTTGCAATGGTAAAACTGGCCAAAAAGAAAGGTTATAGGCTAGTTGGGGCAAATCAGTTGGGATTCAATTTTATCTTTATTAAGAACGGCATTGTTGATTTATTAATCCCAGAAGTAATCGTTGAGTCTGTTTTAACGCATCCATCAATCCTGGAAGGTTACAAATCCTTTGAAGAAATAAAGGGTTGGGATTATGTAAAAAGTTAACAATGCCTAACAGGTCGGTATATGCAATTGCCGCTCCGTGGCGCGACAATTGGGCAACTAAAGAGGCAGTTTTGTGGCTGGCGCCACGGCCTGCCCCGGCTCTCGCCGGGGGCCCCCACTGGTGTCACGGTTTTTGCCAACGCGAGAATAATGTAATAACCGCTTAACCGTGCATCGCACCACGAGTGCAAAAACACGCGCCACCGCGACTCTGCGGCAACATGCACATACCGCCGAACGTTAGTAACAATAGCGGCTATATAATAATCAATGGATTAACTGCTCAAATCACAATAAAAGGGGGGCAAGCATTTCCTCTCGCTTCGAACA
>JAKQVC010000160.1 GCA_029571985.1 Bacteroidota bacterium
ATCGCTGGCGGCAGTTGTATTTGTGCCAAAGGTTCCACCAGTGAGGTTTGTGGTAACACCCGGCCAGAGTGCAGCGCCACTAAATTTTACAACACCGCCTGATCCTCCACCACCCGGACCTGTGCATTGAGGTGCGCCAACGTCACCACCTTTTCCGCCCTGTGCCACAATCGTTAGATTAGAAACAGTCGGTGATACTAGTACAATCATACCTCCAGCACCACCGCCGCCGGCTCCATCGCCCCAGGCCAGGTCGCTGACGGTCTGACCATTACTGATGATGCTATGACCGTCGCCAATAATTTGGTTAGCCGTAATAATGACCAGACCACCTCCATCTCCACCGCTTGTGCCGTTTGTGTTATTACCATGCCCTGCACCACCGCCACCGCCTAAAAATAATTTGTCAGACACCATGGTCATATCCAGCGCGATTGCGGGTAATCCCTGACTGCCCGGACAGGAGAAAAAAGATTCATCATTTTCTCCGCCACTTCCACCGGCACTTCCCAGGCTTCCTCCGCCTGCTCCTCCATTGTGGTCGTTACCGCCACCACCGCCGTTTACAGCTTTTCCTCTGCAGGCCAGAAAGTTCGCGGCCAATTTTACAATACCCTCTCCCTTCGCACCGCCTTTTCCGCCCAATGTATCAGAATAATATAAGCTCGTTCCCGTTCCTGTCGGGCAACTCGCTGGATAATTGCCGGCATGTCCTCCCCTGAATCCTTTTCCACTTACATCAATATCCGCAGCAAAGGTGAGCATATCTGCTTCGAGTGCCAGAATGCCTCCGGTTGTGCCATTCCAGTCCGCAGCACTTAAAGTACCAGTAATAACGGCGTCGTCATACACCGGAATACGCACTAATTGCAAAGAAGCCCCATTGGCATAGGAACGCGTAATGCCATTTTCAAATGAAATTATTGACCCACTAACCGTGCTGATGGTAGCCACCTCATAATTTCCTGCCTGATTATAATTGATGATATTTCCAAAATTCGCTGTGTTAGTCAGGTTGATTTCGGCGCCCTGCATTTGTATGAGTAATACCCGGTCGCCTACGCTAAAACCCGCTGCAGATTGGGTGTACACCAGATTAGCACAGGTGTTTACGGAATCAACCACTGTATAAGTATTGATTACACCGCTAATATTCACCTGTGCAGAAAGCGGTAAATACAGAACCGAACAAATCAATAAAAACAAATATTTTCGCATAGACATTGTGTGTGAATGATAAAACTACGCAAAATTACATCTACCATGAAAAGTATTGGCATGTCCATTTCATTTAAAGGCGCTGTTGCCTTTTTATTCATTCTTTCCGCAAACGGTTTGTATGCGCAAACTTTTCCGGTGGATAGTATTTTTTCCATCATTCGGACAAATCATGTGGAGGCGCCAAATGCGGATTGGAATCATTTAGCTAAACTGACTGAAGAAACGCTTTCGAACGCCACGTCCAAACAAGATTCCATAATGGCCGTGGTAGATATTTTCGCAGAATTAAATGATGTGCACAGTACTATTACTGTTGATGGACAAACGTATGGTTTTTATAATCCGGTATCTGATTCTGTGTATGCGCTCATAGCACCCATGTTATCGCTGTCACAAACACAGCAGGGTGTAGTATTTGATACGCTATTGGCAGATAATATAGCTTATCTGAGGATACCATCTATTATGGCTTGGGGGGATGATGCAATAAACTCCTATGCACTGCAGGTTCAACAAACCTTATGTACCACTTTAGATGCTGACCCCGATGCCCTTATCATTGATTTGCGATTAAATACCGGCGGAAATATGTATCCTATGCTGGCCGGTTTGTGGCCGATTTTGGGTGATGAAACTGTTTTATATACGATGTTTCCGAATGGTGAACCACAATTTATCTGGTTCTTAAAAAAGGGAAACTTATATGCGAGAGACGGCGTGCAAACTTCGTTTCAGAATCAGATTACCAACGTAGAACCTGCGTGTAAAAAGGCAAATCAATCCATTAAAGTGTATGTGCTTGTAGGACCTTTAACAGCTAGTTCTGGTCAGGCAACGGCGGTGGCGCTTATGGGCAGGCCAAATACCCTTTTTATTGGAGAGCCTACAGCAGACGGTTATATAACAGCCAATAATTATTATCCTATCGGAGAGCACATTCAGCTGAATTTATCCAGTGCATATATAGCTGATCGAAATAAAGTGGCATATCCACGCATATTTTTGCCCCAGGTATATGTATTAGGTGGAGATAATTTTCTGCATCTATCGCAGGATCTGAAAGTGCAGATGAGTAAGATGATGTTCAATATGAAAAACAAGTAAGATTTAATGCAAATCAACAATAGATTGTATCGGATCAGATGTGTTGCACAGATTCGTCATGTATTGCCATATAGTAAACAGGCCACAAACAATGCTCTAATCGCTGAATTAATGTAATTTCACCCAAAATTTAGGTATGTATACCATTCAGGACCGTCTTCAAAAAGAAATTCAGGATATTCAAACATCCGGATTGTTTAAAAACGAACGTATTATTACTTCTCCTCAGGGTGCTGATATTGAGTTAGCAGATGGCAGCCGGGTTATAAATTTTTGTGCAAATAATTATCTTGGATTAAGCTCGCATCCGAAGGTAATTGAGGCGGCAAAAAAAGCAATTGACAGCCATGGTTATGGCATGAGTAGTGTTCGTTTTATTTGCGGAACGCAAGACATACATAAAACACTAGAGCAAAAAATATCCACCTTTTTAGGAACAGAGGATACAATTTTATATGCAGCGGCGTTCGACGCTAATGGGGGCGTTTTTGAACCCCTATTTGGGGAAGAGGATGCCATTATTTCTGATGCACTGAATCACGCGTCGATAATTGATGGTGTAAGATTATGTAAAGCAGTCAGATATCGGTATAACCATAACGATATGGCTGATTTGGAAGTGCAATTGCAGGCTGCTCAAGCACAGCGCAGTCGCATCATTGTAACCGACGGAGCCTTTAGTATGGACGGTACCATTGCCCAATTAGATCAAATTGTTGCACTGGCTGAAAAGTATCAGGCTTTAATTATGATTGATGAATGTCACGCTTCCGGTTTTTTAGGAAAAACAGGCCGTGGCACGCACGAATATCGCGGCGTAATGGGAAAAATTGATATTATAACCGGCACGCTGGGAAAAGCCTTAGGTGGCGCAAGTGGTGGATTTACTTCCGGTAGAAAAGAAATCATCGAATTATTACGTCAACGTTCCCGTCCGTATTTATTCAGTAATACATTGGCTCCAAGCATAACAGGCGCATCTATAGCGGTGTTGGATTTATTAAGTGAAACAACAGAATTGCGCGATAAACTGGAAGCCAACACGAAGTATTTCCGAACAAAAATGACCGAGGCAGGATTTGATATCAAACCCGGAGAGCATCCGATAGTGCCCATCATGTTATATGATGCCGTATTAAGTCAAACCATGGCCGCACAATTATTAGCAGAAGGTATTTATGTAATCGGATTTTATTATCCGGTAGTTCCGAAAGGACAAGCGCGAATTCGCGTTCAAATTTCTGCAGCTCATGATCAGCATCATTTGGACAAAGCGATTGCAGCCTTCATCAAAGTAGGTAAAAATCTATCCGTCATCAAGTAATCCCATTTCAAGAGTAACCCTTTCGCCACAATCTAACGCATGCATTTCAACCATGCGCAAACACTTTATTCCTCTCATAGTGAGGAGTGATTCTGCCATACCCATAATCGCTCACCCCACGTTTCTAACCAGGGTCACCGACCCGGCCCACCGTGCTCACGAAGGTCTCTGACCCGAAGTGCGCCAAGCCCAACCGAAGCAAAAAGTACATCACCACAACGAATTCCTACCAGTGGGTCTCCGACCCGCCCCACCGTGCTCACGAGGGTCTCTGACCCGAAGTGCGCCAAGCTCAACCGAAGCAAAAGGAACATCACCACAACGAATTCGTACCAGCGGGTCTCCGACCCACAAAATCGCGCTCACGCGGGTCGCCCACCCGTACAACATTCCTCAATAGAATCAAAAACTCACCTCACCGCGCTCACGCGGGTCTCTTACCCAAACTTCTTTGCTCACGAGGATCTCCGACCCGACCCACCGTGCTCACGAGGGTCTCTGACCCGAAGTGCGCCAAGCTCAACCGAAGCAAAAGGAACATCGCCACAACGAATTCCCACCCGTGGGTCTCCGACCCACAAACAGCAACATCATTTAATCCACTTCACCTCCGGCTCAAAATACCTATTAAAATGCACCACCTCCATAACACCACGCAAACCCGTCATATAGAACCCGGCACTCGAATACAAATAATCCTCTGCACGCTCAACCATTTTCCATTTTTCCTGCAAAGGGTTACGATGTATATAATCCAACTTTTGTATTAAAAACTCAGTGGAAAAAACCTCCTTCCAATGGTATCCATCTTCCCACACCTTATACGTTTGCCTTTTCCGATGATAAGCCAAAATCAACGCATTAACCGGATCTCGCAATATCAATGTATGCCTGACAGCAGCCGAAGCATACGTCTTCAAACTATGCATATATTTAATAAGTTTATCCCGATTGCGAATACGCAAGAGTAAATGGATGTGATTCGGCATAATTACATAACCAATTAAATCAGCGTCATGCAAAGCATTACAATTTAAAATCGCATTGCATAAAATGTGTTTCACCTCATCCGTTTCAAAGTAGTGATGATGATGTTTACAGGTAGTAGTTACGAAGTAAACAGACTTTTGTTCATTAAAGGACATACAAGAATTTTACACTAAGCAAATTACTCTTCATGAAAAAAGCTAATTTTTTCATGACTTTGTAAGCGCTTAGAGTATTTTTTAATTCCAGATTATATACACGACGGATATCGTATATCAATTGATAGACAGGAAGACACTCAGAAAGTTAAGTGTTATACTTTCGATTAATCCACCGCGGTAAAATTACAACACCTGCAAGCAGATAAGGATAATAAGTAAGCAGACGCCAAACCAGCGCCATAGTTGCCACCAGGGCTGGGTCGGTGAAGTCGCACATCATTGCGCTGAAAGTAAGTTCGGCAATACCTGCTCCACCTGGAGAAATTGGTAGGAGCATCAGCATCCAAATGGCAAACATGCGCGAAAGTATAACTGGAAAATCCGAAACACCTGGTTCAAAAAATGCCAGTATAATCGTAAGTGGAATCATGAAAAACGCCAACCAGGTAATTGCGGTGGAACACAAGGCCTTCCACCAGAATCCTTTCGTTTTTGTTTTTAATTCAGCGGATGTTAAAATCATGTCATCACCGGTTTGCAGTGCATCACTCTTCCATTTTTTAAGAAAGGGTAAGCTGAATAAGCCCGACAATAAACTTTTAAACGCATGCGCATTAAAAAACAAACCATAAGCTAAAACTGCGATGATAATCAGAAACAGAAAGTACCCAAAGAAATAGATGGTTTGCATATTATGAAATATACCCATCATAGGCAGGTCGCTCTGACTTCTGCACATGGCGTCGTGAGCAAACATCGAAGTACCGCCTAGGGTAAGAAACAACAATCCGCCACCAATAGCCAGAAAAACCTGATCCAGGAAAATGGTAAGCATACTTGTTGCAGCGCTTTTACCTAAACTCAGGTTTTCCTTTTTCATAAACCAAATGGCAACTGCTGCACCACCTACGGTGCTGGGGGTAACGGCCGACGAAAATTCCCATAAACTAATTACGTTGAATGACTGATACCAGCTGAGTTTTTTATCTGTAATCAGTCGCAGACGATACATATATCCGATATGTCTGACAACCATGAGGAGGGCGCCCATGCTTATCCAGAACATGGATTTTCGTGCCCACTCAATTTTCTTGAGTGCATCCAGATCAAAAGAAGTATAAATCAGGTATCCGGAAATAGCTAAACTAACCGCAATAACCAGAATAATGCGGGAAAATGAAAACTGCTTCTTGATGTCCTGATCCTGTGGGTCAGGATGTACTTCATTGAAATCGTTACTACTCATTTTCTAAGTTCGAAGTTAACCAGAAATTGTTAACTCCTTCACCAACTAATAACGTAACTTTTTGTGTTGCAATCAAATCAAGAATACTTAAGAAGCGGAATACGGCCTGATGCTTGTTTTTGCATGAGGTAAAAACTTCAGTGAAAGGAACGTTGAGCTTACCTTTTACATAAGCCAGCACACCGATACTTTCCTCCTCAATGCTATAGGTATACCGTTCAACCACGTGCTCAACCACTGTAGGCTGATTGTTGAAACGGTCCATCACCTTTTGAAACACTTTCAGCAGCACAAACAGGTTTACGCTGCTGAGTTCCATTTCATTGCTGTGTTTCTTAGCCAGAATATCGTGCTCAATTGGAATATTACCACGATGAATGCGTAACTGACGGTCGTCTTCCAACTCGGATAAATGACCAATCACTTCCTTATAGCGTTTGTATTCCAGTAGTCGGTCTACCAGTTCTTTACGCGGGTCAATTTCATTTCCAAATTCATCCAGCTCTTTTCTTGGCAGCAGCATTTTTGCTTTAATACGCATAAGCGTTGCAGCTACCAGGATGAATTCACTTGCCACTTCGATGTTCAATTGACTCATCGAGTGAATATAGTTTAGGAAGTCTTTAGTGATTTTAGAAATAGGAATGTCATGAATATCTAATTCATCACGTTCAATAAAAAACAATAACAGATCAAATGGTCCTTCGAACTGTGGAAGTTTAATTTCAAATGTTTCCTGTTGCATGTGTCAATAACGTAAATATCTGTGCTGCAATCCAATTAACTGAAATAGGCCAATTGATTAATTGGCTATTTCCGACATAAATTTAATATGTAATAAACGAACTTCTTCAAAACTCAATCCTTCATCTTTCAAATCGCCAAAAGCTGTTTTTAAATCCAGATTGCGCATCTCCATAAAATAGTCGTGCACTTCTTCCTGTAAATCAGATTCTATAATATCGTCCAGATAATAATTGAGACTTAATTTAGTTCCGGAAGAAACAATGGTTTCTATCTCATCGATGAAATCAGGGAAATTCAATCCGATGTTTTTTGCAATATCCGGCAGTGGCACTTTTTTATCAATAAACTGGATAATTTTTACTTTGTGTGCCGACTTATTGACAACCTGTTTCATTACAAATTCTGAAGGCTTCTCTACGTCGTTCTCTTCAACATATTTGGTGATAGTCTCCAAAAATTTGCGGCCATATTTTTCGGCTTTACCACGACTTACACCACTGATTTTTACCATTTCTTCCATGGTAGTCGGATACATGGTAGCCATTTCTTCCAGAGAGTTTTCTCCGAAAATGACATATGGTGGTAATCCGGCATCTTTAGCAACTTTTTCGCGCAAGGCTATCAGGGCGTCCATCAACACAGGGTCGAGAACGCTTTTACCGCCGGCATTCTCCATTTCTACATCGCTGGTATCTGTTTCAAAGTCATGATTCAGGGATACCGGAATAGAGGAAGGTTTTTGCACAAACGCGCGACCTTTTTCTGTAAGTTTAATCAATCCGTATTGCTCAATGTCTTTATAAGCGAATTCGCTCAACAAACACTGGCGCATGATGGAATTCCAAAAATGCTCGTCCTTTTCTTTACCAACACCAAACAAAGCAATTTTATCGTGACGATAATTTTGAATTTCCGTAGTGCGTTTGCCAACCAGTAAATCAACGAGATATGGAATATGGTGATTTTCATTTACGAGGTCAACCATTTTTAAGGCATTGACAATGTAATCCTTGCCTTCAATTTTTTCTTTAGGTTTTAAGCAATTATCGCAACAACCGCAATTATCCTGCTTATATTCTTCTCCAAAGTAAAATAAAAGAAATTTTCTACGGCAAACACTTGATTCGGCATATGCAGCCGTTTCTGCCAGCAGTTGTGCACCCATTTCACGCTCGGCAAGTGGCTTATCGCGCATGAATTTTTCCAGCTTTTCAATATCCTTATAACTATATAAGGCAATACACTTTCCTTCCATCCCATCGCGACCGGCACGTCCGGTTTCCTGATAATAATTTTCGATGGATTTCGGAATGTCGAAATGAATTACATAACGCACATCCGGTTTATCGATACCCATACCAAAGGCAATGGTTGCCACGATAACCTGATAATCCTCCATCAAAAATTTATCCTGCACTTCAGAACGTAAATGCGCTTCCATACCGGCATGATAAGCGCCCGCTTTAATGCCATTAATATTGAGCACATTCGCAATATCTTCTGTCGATTTACGATTCAGGCAGTACACAATACCTGATTTACGACCATTTTCCTTGATGTATTTTACAATTTGTTTGATGGCCTGCTCACGACTTCTTTTTGGTCGGATTTCATAATACAGGTTCGGACGGTTAAAGCTGGAAATAAATACATTAGGCTCTTCCAGTCCGAGGTTCTTCTTGATATCACTTTGCACCTTAGGTGTAGCGGTAGCCGTCAGGGCAATAATTGGAATATCATCGTTAATGGTTTCAATCATACTTTGAATCTGACGGTATTCCGGCCTGAAATCATGACCCCATTCCGAAATACAATGCGCCTCGTCCACAGCCACAAAGGAAACGCGAATGCCTTTGAAGAATTCGATGTTTTCTTCTTTTCTCAAGGTTTCCGGGGCTACATACAGCATTTTAGTGCGTCCGGCAACAATATCTGCCTTAACCTTTTTAATCTGTTGACGGTTCAGGGATGAATTGAGAAAGTGGGCAATATCGTTGTTACTGCTATAGCTGCGCACCAGATCCACCTGATTCTTCATAAGCGCAATAAGCGGAGAAACAATGATAGCCGTGCCATCCAGTATCATGGCCGGCAGCTGATAACACAGGGACTTTCCGCCCCCTGTCGGCATAATTACAAAAGTATCGTGCCCATTTAACAAACTGGTGATAATGTCTTCCTGATTTCCTTTGAAGCCATCAAACCCGAAATATTCCTGTAGGGTGTCTTTTAACGTAGCATGAGTTACATCCATCTTCTTCACAAAGTTTTTATTGACGAGCGATTGGGTATATTTGCGCCTGATTTAGTTACAAATACGGATTACTGCCGCATCTACCCACGGTATGAGAATCGCCTATTAAATATACTAAATTTTTATAATACTAGTTCAACTCGTAGAATTATACCATCCGCGTCAATGAGTAATGTTTATGTAGTGATTATGGCAGGAGGCATCGGGAGCAGGTTTTGGCCTGAAAGCCGCATCAAGAAACCCAAGCAGTTCCTCGACATCCTTAATACGGGTGAAACCCTTATCCAGACTACCTATGCCAGGTTTTTAAAAATAGCCGACAAAGATAACATTTTTATCGTAACAAACGAACAGTATATTCCGACTGTACAGGAACAATTGCCTGAAATTACCGCAGAGCAGATTCTTGCCGAACCTATGCGGAAAAATACCGCCCCCTGTATCGCTTATGCCTGCCATGTTATCGCCCAGCGCGACCCCGAGGCGGTGGTCATTATCTCCCCAAGTGACCACCTGATGCTCAATGAAGATAAATTCCTGCTTACCGCCCTCGAAGCGTTAGATTATGCCCAGCAACATGAGGTGCTCTTAACCCTGGGCATCAAACCTACGCGTCCGGATACGGGCTACGGGTATGTGCAGTTTGAAGAATCGACCGTGGCAGGTCATATCCATAAAGTGAAAACCTTTACCGAAAAACCTGACCTGGAACTTGCGCGAACCTTTATTAAAAGCGGCGATTTTCTATGGAATGCCGGCATTTTTGTGTGGAGCGTGAAAAGTATCATGGAGGCGTTTGATCATTTACAACAAGATATCCATCAGGCATTTTGGGCAGCCAGAAAATCATTCGGCACACCCGAGGAGCGCAGAATGATTGAAAAAGCCTATAGCATTTGTCCGAATATTTCTATCGATTATGCTATTATGGAAAAAGCCGATAACGTTTACGTTATCCCATCTGCATTCGGTTGGAGCGATTTAGGTACTTGGGCCAGCTTATATGACAATTACGAGAAGGACTACTACGGAAATGCAGTGAAAGGCGAAAATGTCATGATTTACGACGCTACCAATAACATGATTATGGCCAACAAGGATAAACTGGTTGTAGTGCAGGGATTGGAAGAATATATTATCATCGACACCGATGATGTGCTGCTTATCTGCAGAAAAGATAAAGAACAGGAAATAAAAGACATTACTACCGACCTGAAACGACAGGAGAAGGATGAATATCTGTAAAATGCCTTCGAGCTAAAAAATACTACAGCGATAGTTTCCTCCCCGGTTTTTGTATATATTCGTATGCAGTATACAATAATAACGCCCTAGATAAAGGAGTGTTTGGTTTGCCATGTTAGCAGCGGTTGCTATTCATCTTGCCGTTATACATGTTAAACAATCTGCACCTTTATTTTTAAGCAGTGTTTTTATTTACCTAAATAAATTAAATGATGTTAACCATGAAAAGAACTAAACACACGTCACGATTGGATTGGTATGGTGTAGCAGCTGCCGGTTTTGTCCTTGCCGGCAATCAGGCCGTTGCACAAATTGAATATACGGATTTAGGTCCTGATGTTATCCGGCAATACGGCGAGTTGCCGTTCAATTTTCCACTCAATATAGATGCCGATGGACCTATTGATTTTAATTTCGGATTGGAAATCAATTCTCTTTTAGATGGTTACGATGGACTGATAGCCGCTCCCTGGTTTTTAGAGCCAGGGAATGGGGTAGCAGGAATAACGTATTCATTTGGCGGAATTTTTCCGGTAGGCATGGCGTCACAATTTTCCAGTGGGGATGAAATTGGTTACGGAAATAATTTTGTTGGATTTAATGATATTGTTTCAAGCTCCTATTATGCTGTAATGGTTTTAGGTGTTGAACCTGAATTTTCGGCACAGGAAAATTTATTTTCTGATGATGCTGTTCCGCATTTTGTTGGATTACGTATCGAAAAAGATGGTAATACACATTACGGTTGGGCAAGAGTTAGTGTTGATCCGGGATATTCCGGATTTGTCATGTATGATTATGCCTGGAATACCGCACCGGGCGAATCTATTATAGCCGGCGATACCGGATTGGAAACATGTGAAACACCCGAATTAATAGGCGCATCTGTATTTTCCCCAACAATTGCTAAAGTAAAATGGGCGCCGGTTCCCGATGCGCTCGCCTATCAGGTAAACTATCGGGCAGTTGGAGATCCGGTTTGGTATACAGCATCAATCGGAGCCCCAAAAACATCGAAAAAATTGACTGGTCTTTTATGCGCATCAACATACGAATGGAGGGTGCGTGCTGCCTGTGTAGACGGGTCGTTTTCACCGTATTCGGATTTGTTATCCTTTACCACGTTGTCTTGTCGGGATGAAAATACATTAACTGATGAAATTGAGCCAACAGTGTATGCATTTGGTCAGGAGGTGCATGTACTATTTGATGCATTACCGGAAAATGCAAGTATGCATGTATTTGATATACAAGGCCAATTAATTCTGGAAGAAAATCTTGTGCAAAATCATTCCACTGTCGCAACACAATTGCCTATGGGATTGTATGTGGTAAAAGTGCATGCATCAAACATGACATATTCTACCATGGTTACTATTTTATAGTGCTGTGGTTTGAAGGTTGTGTATCGGCTTTTCCTGTTTCTGATGGCAAACATTTTTCAAACAATGTTTGAAATGGTATGGCTATAAATCAAACTATCATAATGCTATCTTTACCCCATGCCCGATCAAAAAGTATCCGTAAAAAGTAAATTACCAAATGCCGGTATTTCCATATTTGCCCGCATGACTGCTCTGGCTAATCAGCATCAGGCAATTAATTTAGCACAGGGATTTCCTGATTTTCTTTCCAGCGAAAAACTGATAGAACTGGTTAACCAGTATATGCGCAAAGGCATGAATCAATATGCCCCAATGCCCGGATTGCTGTCGCTGCGCGAGCGTATTGCCGAAAAAATCCAAGACATCAACGGAAGTGTATTTCACCCGGATACTGAAATTACCATCACAGCAGGTGCAACTCAGGCAATTTATACTTCCATAGCTTCAACAATCAGAGAAGGAGATGAGGTAATTATTTTCGAACCGGCCTACGATTCTTATGCGCCGGCTATTCGTGTGCACGGCGGCGTACCTGTGCCTGTAACCCTGGAGGCACCTGATTATGCCATTAATTGGGATATGGTAAAGAAATCAGTCAACCAGCGCACCCGCATGATTATGATAAATACACCGCATAATCCTACAGGTTCTGTGTTGCAGGCTTCTGATATAAAACAATTGATACGCATTGTGAATGGAAAGGATATCATTGTATTAAGTGATGAAGTATATGAACATATTATTTTCGACGGTCACCGGCACGAAAGTGTATTGTATTATCCGGAATTGCGCGACAGAAGTATGGTGATATTTTCTTTTGGTAAAACGTATCATAATACCGGATGGAAAATGGGTTATGTCATTGCTCCGGATTATCTCACCAGAGAATTCAGAAGTGTGCATCAGTTTGAAGTATTTTCTGTAAATACACCTATTCAATATGCTCTCGCTGATTTTATGCAGGATAAAAGTGAATATGAAAAAGTACAGGCATTTTATACACACAAACGCAATGTGTTTAACGGGATGCTGCAAGGTTCTAAATTTTCTTTGAAACCTGCAGCCGGAACATATTTTCAACTATTGGATTACAGTAAAATAGCAGATAAAAATGATCAGGAAATGGCCGATTGGTTAACCATAGAACATAAAGTGGCGTCCATACCCTTATCGCCTTTTTATCGAAATGGTTCTGACGCGACCATGTTGCGTTTTTGTTTTGCGAAGCAGGAGGATACATTAAAACGGGCAGCAGAAATTTTATGCAGGATTTAACAGTTACACTGGTTCAGGCAAATTTGGTTTGGGAAAATAAACAGGCCAACCTCTCGCATCTCGAAGCGATGTTGAATGGCGTGCAACAAACACAACTAATTGTTCTGCCGGAAATGTTTAGCACCGGATTTTCGATGCAGTCAACTGCATTAGCCGAAAACATGATGGGTCCCTCAATCGACTGGATGCGTAATCTCGCTGAAAAAAAGAATGCTGTTGTTTGTGGCAGTCTTATTATTGAGGATGATGCCGCCTTCTACAACAGACTTATTTGGATGCAGCCGGATGGTATGCTGGAGTTTTATGACAAGCGACATTTATTTTCACTGGCAGGTGAGGAAAAATATTACAAGCCCGGTAAGCATAAAATCTTTCCTGAAATTGATGACTGGAAGTTTTTACCACTGATTTGTTATGACCTCAGATTTCCGGTTTGGAGTCGTCAATCGCCTCCATTTACTGAGCTCGGTGCCCATCCATATGATGTACTCGTTTATGTGGCTAACTGGCCCGAAAGGCGGTCGTACGCCTGGGAACAACTCCTGATTGCACGGGCAATCGAAAACCAGTGTTATGTGATTGGCGTAAACAGAGTGGGAGATGATGGCAACGGAGTGCACCACAATGGTCTTTCCTGTATCATTGACCCTATGGGAAAAAAATGCCTCCAGATTGAAGAGGTCGAATCGGCTGTATCCTTTACCCTGTCTGCTTCCAGCCTGCAAGACACCCGTCTTAGACTGCCCTTTCTCGACGACAGAGATGAATTCGAACTCCGTCGCTAAATGTTAAAATTTCATTAATCCTTACAATTTGTTTGGTGGTTTTGACGTCTGTACTGATATCTTTGTGATATCAAAATGGAATCTAAACTCAAAACTATGATAACTGACAAAATTGTAAAACCCTCTTCGGGCTTTTTAATGTTTTTCCTGGTGCTGCTTTCTGCAGGCGCTATTGGTTATGCCATGAGCACCATACATCCGGCGTTTTCATTGCTGTATGCTGCATGGTTTTTTCTGCTAATCGGCTTTTTCATCGTAAACCCTAACGATGCTAAGGTGCTGGTACTCTTTGGAAAGTACGCCGGCACGGTTACTGAAAATGGATTTTATTGGGCTAACCCTTTTTATGGAAAACACAAGGTTTCACTCAAGGCGCGTACTTTGGATGGCGACAAAATCAAAGTAAACGACAAGTTGGGAAATCCGATTATCATCGGTGCTGTTATTGTTTGGCAAGTGAATGATGCGGCGAAAGCCAAATTTGAAGTGGAGAATTATGAGATGTATGTGAAATTGCAAAGCGATACCGCCGTTCGCCATTTAGCCGGTTCATTTTCTTACGATCATTTTGGTGATGATGATGCACAGGAGTTTACACTGCGCAGTGGCGGCGAGCATATCAATGAAATGTTGATGGGCGAATTAAAAGAACGTCTTCAATTAGCCGGCGTGCATATTATTGAAGCGCGCATTACACATCTGGCTTACGCAGAAGAAATTGCCGGTGCCATGTTACAGCGTCAGCAGGCAACAGCCGTTGTTGCAGCCAGAACTAAAATTGTAGAAGGTGCAGTAGGTATGGTTCAATTGGCATTGCTCAAATTATCTAACGAAAAGATTGTTGAACTCGACGAAGAGAAAAAAGCAGCAATGGTAAGTAATCTGCTGGTGGTATTATGCTCCGACAAGGCAGCGAATCCGGTTGTGAATACGGGCACATTATATCACTAATAGTTACACAATGGATTTTAAAGAAACACAACGAATTGATGTTACCTGGTTGCGCTGGCTGTTTATCATATCCGGCGCAGCCATTGTGCTTATGCTTGTGTTTGCGGTCATTTCAGGCCAAGAGGATGTTGAAGGCGCTGGTTTGTATGTGGGTATATTGATTGTCCTGTTTACAATGGGTGGCACCTATTGGCTGGTTTTTAAGGCCGAATTAGAAACTACAATTGACTCGGTTGGATTTCAATATAGATACACGCCTTTTATCAATCGCACCAAAACAATTGCCTGGTCAGAAATTGAATCGTGGGAGTTAATAAGGCTAACCGATAGAATCGGATTTGTAGGATATGGTTACGGCTATAAAAAACAAACCTTCCGCAAGATTACTTCCTTTCTCATGGGAGGAAATGAAGCGGTTCGTTTTATCCTCACGAATGGACACACCTTTATTTTTAATACGCGTATGACGATGGAATTGCAGCATGCATTAGCAAAGCATATCGCAAATAAGCAAAAGGTACAATGAGTAAAGAGGATAAGAAATCTGGTAAAGAACGTCAGGCATTTATTCTTCGTATTTCGCCTGAAATTCTCAAGGCCGTTGAGAAATGGGCCGATGATGAGTTTCGAAGTGTCAATGGGCAAATAGAATATTTACTGAGTGAGGCACTTAAGAAATCCGGAAGATTAAAGAAAAATAATACCGACCCAAAAGCATAAAAAAAACCCGGTCATATGACCGGGTTTTCATTTAATCACTCTTAATGGTTACCGTTGAATGACAAAATTTCGTGTGATGCTTTCAGCTCCATCTGAAATTCGCACGAAATACATTCCGGCATCGTAATGATCTGTTGGAATAGTAATCTGAGTATCTGTAATATTTTGATAAACGTCAACCACATTTCCTACAATATCTGAAATATAGAAATCCAAAGCCTCGCTACCATTGTTATGTAAACTAATGGTAATCACATCTTTAGCCGGATTCGGTGCTATTACAATATGATCGGCAATTGGTAAATCATGAATGCCAACACCACAATCGGCGCATGCACCCCAGCATACAACACCTAAATCTGCATCACCGGTTACAGTCAATGCACGGTTTGTAAATCCACCGGTGGTAATTGTACAAGGAGCGCCTTCAGTTAATGTTTCTGAACCGGCCCAAGCATCATAAGCAAATTTGTATTCGTAAGTGCCTGCAGTTAATGAAATAGTTAAATCCCAGATATTATCACCATCAATATCTGACATCGGTGCACAACCACCGCACCAGCCATTAAATGTGCCGTTTACTTCAGGTGTAGTAAATGGTTCTGTAACATCATTCATGTTTACATGAAATACAATGTCAAATGAAGTATCAATTACACCATCGCATGCGCTGCAACTTGCCCAGCATACTTCATCTAAAACGGCATCACCTGTAACAACTAATGAACGGTTTGTAAATCCAAATGCAGTTATAGTACATGGATCACCTTCAGTTAATGTTTCTTGTCCTGCCCATGCATCATAAGCAAATTTATATTCGTAGCTGCCTGCTGCAAGTGGAATGGTAAGTTCCCACACATTATCTCCATCAAGATCGGACATTGGTGCACAACCACCACACCAGCCATTAAATGTGCCGTTTACTTCCGGAGTTGTATATGGTTCTAAAACCTCATTCATATCAACAATGAAAGTAACATTGAATAAACTATCTAAACCGCAGTTTACACAGCTACCCCAGCACACAACATCTAATTCAACATCTCCTGTAACCGTCAATGCGCGATTGGTAAATCCACCATCAGTAATCGTGCAATCAGCACCTGGAATTAAATTCTCAGAACCTGCCCATGCATCATAAGCAAATTTGTATTGATAATCACCGGCTGGCATAAATAAAGTAGCACTCCATATACCATCACCATCATCATCAGAAAGTGGATTACAACCACCGCACCAACCATTAAATGTTCCATTTACTTCTGGCAGTGTATACGGATCTGCAACTTCGTTCATATTTACATGAAAGGTAACAGCGTAAGTTGTATCAACTCCGGCACAATCACTGCAGCTTCCCCAGCACACTACATCGAGGTTAGTATCGCCTGTTACATTTAATGAGCGATTTGTAAATCCAAATGCGGTAATAGTACATGGATCACCTTCTGTTAATGTTTCAGAACCCGCCCATGCATCATAAGCATATTTAAATTCGTGTGTGCCTTCGGTTATTGCAATCGTTGTACTCCAGATACCATCACCTTCAGGATCGCTCAGTGGATTACAACCTCCACACCAACCGTTGAAGGTACCGTTTACCTCAGGCGTTGTAAATCCGGCAACCACTTCATTCATATTTACATTGAATGTAACGTTGTATACAGCAGGACCGCCACCGCCTCCAAATTGAACATCATCGAAATAATAGGTTTTTTCACCAGCAATGGCACCTGTTACACCGAAGTTGAAAAAGATGGAAGCTTTATTATAAAAATAATCATAGTTAATAGCTGCTGTGCCCGGCGCTTCATTTGAAAAATCAAATAAGAGCGTTTCCCAGTCACCTGCAACAGTCGTTGTTGCTTCAGTCTCAACTGATTTTGTTGGGTCAGCATAATCTTCTACTTTCAATCTAACCTGAATATTTGAATCAGGCGACCAAACGCGAACACTCATGGTAGTGGCGCCATCAGCGAAAGGAATTTCATTTGCAAATCCGGCACCTGCACCATTGGTGATGGTTGTTCCTGCCCATAATTCAGCAGTAGCAGATTTAATTACTTTGGCTACCGTGTTTGATGGATCTGTCGGGTCTTCAACAATGCTTGAAGCTTCGGCACCACCAAAACCAATAAGACCATAATCTACATCTACTTCATCAAAGGTTACCGGAACGTCCATCTGCGTTAATCCGGGCGCGCCACAATCTTCGCACAAACCCCAGCAAACTACATCAAGTGTTACATCACCCGAAACAGTAAGCGTGCGGTTAGTAAACCCGAATGCGGTTACGGTGCAAGGTGAGCCTTCGGTCAAAAATTCCTGACCAGCCCAGGCGTCATAAGCATATTTATACTCATATGTGCCTGCGTCTAAAGCAATGGTGGCAGTCCAAATGCCATCACCATCACCATCTGCCAGTGGGTTACAACCGCCACACCAGCCATTAAATGTGCCATTCACCTCTGGTGTGGTGAAGGCAGCACCCACCAGATTCATATTGACCTGGAAGGTAACATTGTACGTTTGTGCTGATGCACTAAATGCAACAAAACACAAGATTAAAATGGTAAATAATCGTTTCATATTATTAGATATTAAATTTAAATCCAATAAGTAAAGTTAGGCTCTTTTTGTAATAATTACAACAAGTAACCGCATTTAACTTTTCTTTGCTGTGGAACGTATGGTTACACAAAATGCGTTTGACTGCTTTGTTTAACAGCAAAGTGTTGTCTGTCAGGGGGTTATGAGAATCGATGCAATATGGTAAAAGCAATTTATCCCATCCGAATCTATACATACACCATAAAAAAAACCCACCCTTTTGAGGTGGGTTTGTCAACCAGAGTTTGTACTTTATTCAATTACGATACTGCGGGTAATGGTTTGTTCATTACCAATAATTTTAACTAAGTATATACCTTCAGCTGTTCCGCTGTTCAGGTTGATTGTTTCCTGAATGGCACCATTTGTTACTGGAGCCTGCATGCGATACACTTCTGCACCGCTCAGGTTATACACCAATATATCTGCACTTGTTTCATTTTCGCTTAAGGCAGCTTCAACGGTAAAAGAACCGGTAGAAGGGTTAGGATACAAGGAAACAATAGCTTCCAGCTGGTCAGATTCTAAACGGCAGGAGGATGTAACTGCTATAGATTTAGATTTGGTACATCCTGCCGCAGTAGTTTCTTTTAATTTATAGGTACCAATTGATGTAGCCGTATAAACTAAAGGAGCACCTGGAATCAACACACCATTTTTAAACCACTGATAGGTGCTGCCGGCGCCAATTTTTCCTTTTAACACAACAGAACCTGTTGCGCAAATATCCAGACTGCCTAAATATTGAATTTTAGGTGCGGGTTTAGATACTGTCAAGGTGGTAGCTGCCGATTCGGCAAATGCAGTGCCCTGATAGATAACTACAGAATAATTACCTGCCTGATTAGTTGTATAGGTAGCATTGGTAGCACCTGGAATATTCACACCGTTTTTCTGCCACTGATAACCGGTGTAACCCGCTGTAGCTGTAAACGTTTGAGTTAATCCGGAACAAATCGTTACCGGTCCTGCAGGGGTAATACCTGTTTCAATATAGTTGCAAGTTCCCCAGATTACTGGATCTAAAGTGGCATCTGCTGAAACTGATAATGCACGGTTGGTGAAACCGAAATTGGTCACCGTGCATGGGTCACCTTCTGTAAGTGTTTCCTGTCCGGTCCATGCATCATAGGCAAACTTATACTCATAAGTACCAGCACCTAATGGAATGGTAATTTCCCAAATACCATCGCTGTTTGCATCGCTCATCGGTGCACAACCACCGCACCAGCCGTTGAAATTGCCGTTTACTTCAGGGGTAGTAAATGGTCCGGCAACACCGTTCATATTTACCTGGAAGGTTATATCATATACACCGCCGGCACCGCAATCATCACAGCTTCCCCAGCAAACTAACGGAAGCACAACGTCGCCGCTTACATCTAAATAGCGATTCGTAAATCCAAAATTGGTTACTGTGCAGGCAGATCCCGGTATAAGGTTTTCTTGTCCGGCCCAGCTGTCATAAGCAAATTTATATTCATAATAACCCGGAGCCAATGGGATGGTTATTTCCCAGATGCCATCCAGATCCGGATCAGTCATAGCAGCACATCCGCCACACCAGCCGTTAAAACTACCGTTTACCTCTGGTGTCGTATACGGGTCTCCTACTGTATTCATGTTTACCCGAAAGGTAACATTGAATGTTTGTGCCTGGATAGCCAAAATGCTACCTAAAAACAAGGCTAATGTCAAAAGTCTTTTCATGATTTTGGTGTTTTTGTTATGATTTGAGTATGTAAATCTAAAGTCTTTTTGTAAAAATTACAATATGTCTTAAAGTATTTTTTACAAAAAGTACTTTTTTCGCAATTTTCCTTACATTTGTTTAGTCAAACCTGCAGAATGGCCGCTCACGATCCGGATAAAAGGAAAAGTTTAACATACGATATCTATACGGTACCGATAGATACCTTCTTCCAATCAGCATTTTCAATCGATTGTGTTGTGTTTGGCGTGAGTAATAAGCAGTTACAGGTTTTGCTTATTCAACGCGGTGCAGCTCCTTATAAAAATTATTGGGCCCTGCCGGGCGATTTGGTATTCCCGGAGGAAGACTTAGATACTTCTGCCATTCGCGTGCTAAAAGACCTGACCAGCCTGTCGAAAATACATTTCAAACAGGTGAAAGCCTTTGGTGAAGTGAACCGACATCCGCTCGGACGCGTAATCACCATTGGGTATTATGCCTTTGTTAAAATTGAGGATTATACGCCAAAGGCATCGTTCTGGGCGAAAAAAACAAAATGGCATCCGGTTAATTCTTTGCCTAAACTGGCTTTTGACCATAGAGCAATTGTAGATGCCTGTCATGAACGATTACAGGAAGACATCATTCAATATCCAATCTGGAAAGATGTACTGCCAAATAAATTTACACTCACACAATTACAAGAAGTTTTTGAAGGTGTGTTGAACACAACGTTCGACAAAGGGAATTTTAGAAAGAAGTTGAGCACCTATCGTTTTCTCAAAGCTTTAAATGAAATGCAAACCGGCGTATCACACAGACCGGCAGAATTATATACATTTAACGAAAAAGAATTCGAGAAAGCCCGGCAAAAAGGGCATCGGTTCGACTTTTAATAATTAATCATGCATAAATTAACCTCGATGCTGTTAATGAGTTTGCTGGGCATATCGCTGCTGCAGGCTCAGTCAGGTGTGGTTCCTGTATCGCTTGTGCAGAATGCCGATGGGAGTTGGCAATTGATGCGCGATGGTAAACCATATTATATTCAGGGGGTTGGCGGACAAACCCAATTGGAAAAAGCAAAAGAGATCGGTGCAAATACGATCAGAACCTGGAGTACAGATAATGCAGGGGAAGTGCTGGATGCCGCACACAAACAGGGTTTGACGGTTATGCTGGGATTGTGGGCACAACATGAACGTCATGGTTTTAATTACGACGATACGGCAAAAGTGCGCGCGCAACTCAATTACTTTACTGAGGTCGTAAAAAAATATAAAGACCATCCGGCATTATTAATATGGGGCATTGGAAATGAAGTGGATTTATTTTACACCAACACAAATGTTTGGTACGCCATTAATGATATTGCAGAAATGATTCATCGCGTCGATCCGAATCATCCAACCAGTACCGTTACCGCTGGTCTCGATCCTGCAGAAGTAAAACTTATTCATGAACGCGCACCCGCAATTGATATATATGGTGTCAATACCTATGGAGATATTGGAAATGTTAAAGGAAAAATTAAACAATATGGTTGGGATGGTCCTTATATGATTACTGAATGGGGGCCTAATGGACACTGGGAAGTAAATAAGACGAAGTGGGGCGCACCTGTTGAACAAAGCAGTACGGAAAAAGCACAGTCGTATCGCGAAAGATATGCAAGCGCTATTTTAGGTGATAAACCGCAGTGCATTGGCTCGTTTGTCTTTCTCTGGGGATTTAAGCAGGAAACTACTTCTACCTGGTACGGCATGTTTGACGAAAAGAACGCTTCCAGTGAAGCAGTTGATGTTTTAGCAGAATATTGGAATCCCTCAGCGCTGATAAATACAGCTCCTAAATTGGATTCTGCACGTTTAGATGGAAAAATTAAAGGGGATATAATCGTTTTTGATCCCGAAACGCGCGCACAATCTATTGTTTACTGCACAGATAAGGAAGGAGATAAACTTAAATATGTTTGGGAAGTCGTAACTGAAAGCCGGGATATCAAAGCCGGTGGTGATGCTGAAACACGACCACCCGCTTTAATGGGCATAAGAGGGAAAAAGAAACAAAATACTTTTTCATTCAGAGTGCCAAATGATGAAGGAGCTTACAGGTTATTTATTTATGTGTATGACGGCAATAATCATTATGCCTATTGCAATATTCCATTTTATGTGAAGGACCAAAGCAAAATAAAACCACGTCCGCTATCCTTTAAAAAACAGGAATTATCGTCGAAGTAGTTATATAAATCAATCATCAAGTAAACTGTTGCATGAAATTCTTTGTACAAGTTCGCACCGCTTTATGCATTGCTATGTTTTGCTGCATGGTTGATCAGGCATATGCGCAAACGGATACTTCTAACACATCCTCAATTGGATTATTTCCAAAGTCGGCGCCGTCGAAACTCGAAAAAATTACGGTTTCAGGTTATTATCGTTTTTTCGGTACTTATTCGCAACATGATTTACCTTATGTAATTAATCCAATTATCAGTGACACTATTTTACCTCGAAATGTATTTATTGGTGATGATAGTCAGTTACCCAATTTATTGTTAAACATTGCGGGAAGACCTAGCGCTAAAACATCATGGGGTTTTGATGTTTATATGTTTCAGTTTTTGCAGGGCAATACGGATGAAGCTTACAGCAATCAGGTAGTGGATTCGCTGCGGCCTTCAATTTTTGCGCCACGCGATGACCAGCGTCTTGCCGGTAACCTGATTGTGCATCTCGGTATTAATTTATCAGGTACTTATAATACAGATTACGGAACATTTAAATTGCGCGCAGGTGGTATAAACTGGCATGCACTTACCGATTTAACCATGGCCTCCTTTAAAGGGTATAATCGGTATGTATTATATGAAGATAATCCTTGGGACCCGGTAGGACAAAATCCGATGAGTCGCTATGAAAAATATTATATAACCGGCGCCGTAGATCAGGATA
Organism: Bacteroidota bacterium; assembly: GCA_029571985.1. GTDB lineage: Bacteria > Bacteroidota > Bacteroidia > Chitinophagales > BACL12 > UBA7236. The sequence goes on from JAKQVC010000160.1 coordinate 22,663, forward strand.
CGCGTTGGGGTAATCGGGCTTTCACCGGATTAATTCTCGATGGAACACAATTGCCTTATGGATTGCAATTTTCAGGTTTATTAGGCAAAGCGGAAATAAATGGCGGATTCTCGCAAACACCGAACTATTCTTACGGCGGAAAAATTCAAAAGACTTTTCATAATATTCATTCCATTAGTCTGAATACCATGAACAGCCTCACCTGGGCTGATAGCCTGGCTCAGGAAAGAGTTGGGTTTCATATGGTAACGGCTGAAGGAATTGCATCCATTGCAAATTTTATAGCTAAAGCAGAATTTGGAATGGGTCAATATATTAGTCCTGCACACAATGGAAATTGGGGCGAGGCTATTCAAATCAATATTACCAGTCCGCTCTTTTGGAAGAATACACGCGTTTCTTTACAAGGTTATCGGATTAGTCCTGATGTTATTAATAATACCTCAGCATTCATCAACACCTCTGTTAATGAGTATGTTGTAACGGATTTGCCTGCAGGTACCATAGGCAGCTCTGCCGTTCTGCAACCATTTGCCAGTGCCATGGTCAGATTAGGCCAAATGACAAATAACAGGCAGGGACTTGCACTCAATACTGATATGCAATTTGGTAAACTAAAATGCAGCTTTGCTTTAGGTGCTTCAGGAGAAATTACAGCTATTTCAAATGAAATAACATACGGCCATCCCGTTAACCAATTTACCCGCACGCGCTTCTGGCGTTTTGCATACCCTACCGGCGTGGGACCTTATGAGCGATATTCGGTCATTTACAGAGATACCTATGAAACAGTACATCTGTCGGACGACAGCAGTGGCATTGCCGTGAACAAAAAATATTTTAATAATGCGGAAGTGCAACTCAAATATCATACGAAAATATTGAATCGCGACTTATACATATTTGGTCTCGGACAATATGCTTCTGTGCAAAGAGATCCTGCTGCATTTATTGTCACAAATGAAGATGCTTATATCCGTCAATACGTGCATGAAGTGGAATTATACTATGCAATATTTAGCAAGTTGACTATTTCAGGCTATTATGGATATGAGCGCACGCTGGGTAATTACCTGACTGATATTGATGAAGAAACAAGACGCCCCAGAAATCAATATGGCAAGGGTCTTGGATGTGGTATTGATGTTGATATGGGCAAAAATGCCCGACTGTATGTGCGTAACAGGTGGTTTGAGTTTGAAGACACGAGTTTTCAGCAAGACCATTTTAAAGGATACGAAACACTCATAGAATATAAACTGTTTTTTTAAGTATATATGTATACGATAAAGATCTTCTGCGCAAGCTGTTTAATTGGGATATGTTCTCAAATTACACTTGCACAAACAACAGACAAGGTTACTGTTAACGGCTCGTCGCGCGCTTTGTTTTTTGCTGACGATTTGCAACAGGAATTAACCGAACCGGATACCGTAACTGCACCGAAAGAAAATAGTGGGCATACACTGGTTGATCTAGGGGTCAATATTCGTCCGCTGGATCATATTGAAATCCAGGGTATGGTGCGCGTGCGAAATGATTTTGGCGGTTTTTGGGGTTCTGGCATAACCTTCGATGTGCGACAATTATATGTAAAAGGTATCATTGCTGATGTTGTGCGTTATCAGTTGGGCGATATTGATTATGTGCTGACACCATTCACCATGTATAATCAAAAGGAGTATTTTTTACAGCATACTCCTTCAACATTTAAGCAGTTTCAGCAGACTATTGATTATGATATGTTTTTTAATGATGATGCCACACGTCGTCAGCAAGGTGCAGCAGTCGATTTCTCTTTATTGTTTTCTGACCTGGTGCAGGAATTGCAATTTAGTGGCATGACATCCCGACAACAGCCAGCTGCAGCCGGTCAAAATGAAAGACTTTTTTCTGCTGCTAATATCACACTCATTCAAAGTAAGTACTTTGCCATCGGATATAATTTTTCTAACCTGTATGATATTGCAGGTACTTCTAAAAACACGGATATCTTTCACAATCCCGTGCATACCATTTCTGCTAAGTCTTCTATAGAAAAAGAAAACTGGAAAATTGCCCTGAGCGGCGAAACAGGTGCATCTAAAATGTGGTATAGCGAAAATGCAGAGGCGCCTTCGCTCAATGATTATTTTATGGAAGGCAAAGTAAAAGTAAGTTATACCCCGATTCCGCTTACCGCAACCGTGCAATACGTTTCCGTAGGGCCGGATTTCAGAAGTCCCGGTGCACAAACCAAACAGGTAAATTTTGATGCTTATCCGCGCGCATACGATCGTATCACAAATGATCAACTGTTGCGCACATTTGATTACTATGATTTGGTGAGGGATGTTGCCCTATACAATATGCGTATTGAATCCGGACTCATGAACATGGACCCGCGATATGATAACATCACCCCATATGGATTGGCAACGCCAAATCGTCAGGGCGTTCAGGCCGGCCTGCAATATGCTGATAAGTTAGACAGATTTACTATAAAGGCCGGTTATCTCAGTCAAACTGAAATCAGAGGCCAGGGAACAACGTTGTTGCGCTCGTTTGGTCGTTTTAGCTCTGACCTGACGATTAAACCTTCCGCATTCCTTAAACAGTATGCAAAACAAATTGTTATTGATGTGCACATGCATATGGATCAAACATCACGCGATGCAGAAGGTAATGTGCCGGCAGTTGATTTGCAAACAAACGTGATTGCAGGAAATATAGCTGTTGAAACTTTTAAACAATTAGATGTTTTATTCGGCATGCAGCAAATCAGTTATAGTGGTTTTGAATTTGCTCCTTTGCGGGATGAATTTGGTCAGATAATCTATTTCAATCCGCTCCAAACTGATGGCAGTCAGACCCTGGTTGGCGGTGGATTGCAATATCGCTTTACTGAATTAATCAGTACGAGTGCTATTTTTAGTAAATTCTCTATGTCGGAAGCGATTTCAGAACTTCCTCCATATTCAATTGGCACATTTGCCTTCATTTTTAAAATGGATTTTTAATATGCGTCGCATTACTTTTTTCCTTGTAGCTGCATTTGCCATATTGCTAAATGCTTGTCGTAAAGACGCCGACTTGTTTGATGGTCCGTCATTAAATGATATCTATGGCGAATTCTCATTTGTTGAGCCTTTGCTGATTACCAATACCGAAGTGGATTTCGCCGGCGGACAGTCAACTGCATTTACGGCTGAATTTTCAAAGAATGTGAATTGGAAAATCAGTATCAAAGGCCTGAGCTCAGGTGCTGAAAAAATTATTTCGGGAACCAGTAATGTATTGTCTGTAGATAATACAACCTGGACTGGCAGCACCACCATTTTACCTATGTTCAGAGCTGAAATGTGTGCAGTAGAATTAACCTTTTCTACAGAACCTGATACTGTGCGCGACACTTTAGAAATTCTGGCGCCAAAATCTAATGCGGGTTTATTGCTGGCTGATTTTGAATCCGGTTTTAATGCGGGTTGGGAACCTTTTGTGCAGGCAGGCGCTGATATGAGCTTTTCAGTTACCAATTCCGTAACAGCCGGACAAGGCCAATATTATTATGATATGGGTGGCGCAGTGGATTGGGACTGGCTGATTGGATTAATTGATATTCCGGCTACTGCTTATGGCAGCAGCACCTTCGCATTGAATAGTAATCCGGATAATGTATTTTTTAATGTGATGTTATACAATCCGGTGGGTATTACAAATAGTATTGTTTTGTTCCAGTTCAGAGAAGATGATAATGGGGATGGTGCTTTTTCAGAAGGAACTGAAGATATGTTTTCGGTTGAAGTAAAAATGACTGAAACGGGATGGCAATTGATATCCAGAAATTATGCTGAATTAGCAACAATTGTAAATGGTGTACCGGTTGATCCACTGGGTAATGGATTACACGAACCGGATAAATTATTCCAGATAAGTATTTTAATGCTCGCAAATCCAAGTTCCGGTTATTCGCAGGCATTAATGGATTATATGATATTTACTGAAGGCGCAGCACTCGAACCATGATAATGAACAGGCGACAAAATATTTTTCCGGGTTTACTGTTTTGCATGGCGCTGAGCGGATGTGTAGAAGTAAAACAGGCTGCCCTTTACCCGCAGCCCAATACGGAAGCTGCAGAGCCGCATATCGCTAATTGTTACGCACTACAAATTTTCGACGACCATATTACTAGCGATATCTGGTATACGCAAAATACATCCTGTATTCAAATTGATGAATTGAAATCCGGACAATATGCCGGAGAAGGCGCCTTACATATCAAATGGAATAAACCACAAAGCGAATGCGACTGGATTGGTATGGGCGTTGGATGGGATGATTGGTTTGCAAAAGATTTGCATCAGATCGTGGATAGCGCTGCTATTCAATTTTATGTGCGCAATGTCAGCGGCGTTACGAAAGGCCTGCCCTGGGCAATCGCTTTTGAAGATTATGGTAATGCGCAGGCATGGTGTGGTATGTCACCCAATTTTATAGAAAATGGTGAAATTACAGAAAACTGGACTAAAGTAACTATCCCTCTTTCTGAATTTGACTACGACATGCAGGAGCCTGACATGCGCACGGTGAAACAAATGATTATTCAGTTTGAAGGTGATGGAGAAATTTATCTGGATGATATAAAACTGGTCCGGAGTAGTGGCAGCACAAATAAATCTGCGTCAGTATATCCCTACATAGCGCCTTTTACAGAAGGCACGAAAAACTCTGCACTCGTTTCAATTCCATTGTCATTCGAACTTGAATCCGGGAGCATAGGAGTGGCATATACTGCTAATCAATTGCATGTGCAGGCAAAAATTATAGATAACACACCGATGCAAAATAGTAAATCCGGTACTGATATCTGGAACGGTGATGCGATTGAAATAGCCTTTGCCACAAATCCGGAGGCAAACCGCTTGCGCAAAACTTTTCTGTTATCTGATAAGCACATCGGAATTCGGTGTACGGATAAACCCGTTATTTGGGATTGGTCAAGAAATGTAGAGATTCAAGGCGAGGTTTATATTACAAAAACAGCTGATGGTTATGTGGTTGAGGCGTCTATTCCTTGGAGTGCATTAGACTGCTCACCATGGCAAGCCGGTAAATGGTATGGCTTTGAATGTGCTATAGATAATGGCGATGCAAAAGGTAGATTACATCAAATGCGCTGGAACGATAATTATAATGCTGATTTTCATATTAACCCTTCCCTCTGGGGAAAGATAGAAGTTAACTCTTCGTGGACTAATTGGTCTGATATAGAAGTAAAATAAATTTATGGTTATGCAATTTACCCATGCGCTCAGGCATTTTGTATCTGCGACTTTCATCGGGGTGAGTATGATGTCTGTGTCGGCTCAATCTCCTTACGACCCGGATATCGAAGCACTCATAAAAAATATGACCATCGAAGAAAAGGTGGGACAGATGACGCAATTAAATTTGGATGTCATCAGTAAAGGTGAAATATACAACCTGGTTGAACCGCATCAACTGGATGCGGAAAAATTAAAGAAAGCACTCGTTGACTATCATGTTGGATCTATATTAAATTGTGGTGGACATGCTTATACCCGAGAGCACTGGCGTGAAATAATTGGTGAGATCCAACGCGTTGCCACAAAAGAAACGCGATTGGGTATTCCAATTATTTATGGTATTGATGCGATTCACGGGGCAAATTATACATTAGGCTCCACGCTATTTCCTCAGCAAATAGGTCAGGCTGCTACCTTCAATGAAATGTTGGTTGCACGTGCTGCTGAAATTACCGCATATGAAGTACGTGCCAGCGGCATTACATGGAATTTTTCCCCGGTATTAGATTTAATGCGCAATCCGCAGTGGTCAAGGTGCTTTGAAACTTTTGGCGAAGATGTGCTACTTGCAAAAAATATGACACACGCGGCCATTACCGGATATCAGGGGGCTACCCTAACAAATGATCCCGTAAAAGTGGCTGCATGTATGAAACATTTTTTGGGATACAGTATGCCGCGCACCGGAATGGATCGAACACCAGCTTATATTTCTGATATCCTGTTGCGTGAATATTTTCTGCCCACTTTTCAGGAGGCCGTGCAATCAGGGGCAGCAACCGTTATGATTAACAGCGGTGAGATAAATGGTATTCCTGTGCATGCGAATAAGAAAATTGTAACGGATTTATTGCGCACAGAATTGGGTTTTGAAGGTGTAGCTGTTACCGATTGGGAAGACATTATGAAACTCAATAACTTTCATAAAGTGGCCCCGACTATGAAGGATGCTGTGCGCATGGCAATCGATGCCGGAATCGATATGAGTATGGTGCCCAATAATTATGAATTCTGTGATTTATTGGTGGAACTGGTAAAAGAAGGCACCATTACAGAAGAACGCCTGGATGTTTCTGTGCGACGTATTTTAATATTAAAAAAGAAATTAGGTTTATTCGAAAATCCGATGCCTGCTGCGGATAATAATTATGCTGCTTTCGGCAACGCATCAGGTAAATTGGTTAGCCAGCTTACGGCAGAAGAGTCTATCACCTTGTTAAAAAACGCCAATCAACTATTACCACTTGATGCTAAAACTAAAATTCTGGTTACCGGTCCTGGTGCTGATAGCTATACCATGTTGAACGGTGCATGGACACGCACCTGGCAAGGTACAGATACTAAATGGGATGACCCGTCTGTTGCATCCATATACGACGCATTAAAAAATATGGGTGGCGAAAATGTTCAATATGTGCAAGGATGTACCACTTCAGCACTATCTGATTATCAGGCAGCATTAACTGCCGCGCAGCAAGTGGATGTAATTATTGCCTGTATGGGCGAATTGCCTTCAACGGAGATACCGGGAAATATTCAGGACATGCACCTGGATAAAGCACAGCTGGATTATATAAGCATGCTTTCAGCAACAGGTAAACCGTTAATCTTATTACTCACTGAAAGTCGGCCAAGAATAATCAGAGATATTGAGCCTAACTGTAATGCCATCCTGCAATTATATTATCCCGGCGATATGGGAGGTGTTGCTGCTGCAAATATTATTTATGGAAAAGTAAATCCATCCGGTAAGTTGCCTTATACGTATCCAAAATATGCAAATGCCCTTTTGTGGTATGATCATAAACACACAGAAACCATGGATGTAGATTTTGGTAATGATGCCTTTGATCCACAATGGACATTTGGATATGGATTGAGTTATACAATATTTGAATATTCCAATCTCTATATCAGTAATGATACCATGACCTCTGCAGGTTTAACCGTATCTGTAACTGTAAAAAATACGGGAAGCCGGGTTGGAAAAGAGGTGGTGCAATTATACTTATCTGACCAGTTTGCAAGTATTACACCATCTGTTAAAAGACTAAAAGCATATCAAAAAATCGAATTGCAACCACAGGAATCCCGTGTCATTACTTTTCAGCTCACACCGGAGCAATTGCAATTTGTGGGTGCCGACCTTCAATGGATTGCAGAGCCTGGCTGGTTTGATGTGTCCATTAATGGAAGCAAAACATCATTTTATTATAAATCTAACTAAATGAACATGCGCATATCATCGATATTTGGATTTGTATGTATCGGCTTGCTGGCTTTTGGATGTAAGCAATCGGAGCCTGAAGACGTTCTGGGAAGAACAGGTGATGTTGTCAACTTTTCCGGATACTTATGGGATGTGAAAATCGCTGAGTCCTATCAGGTGGGCCCGGGTCCGAATTATTTTTCGGGCTATTACGAGGATGTATTTATTGATGAGCAGGGCTATCTGCACATGCGCATTGCCGAGCATGACGGCAAATGGTTTTCAAGCGAGGTGATTACTCAACAAAATATGGGTTATGGAAAATACACCTTCGTTGTGCAGGGCGACCTTGAGCAAATTCCTGAAAATATTACGCTTGGATTATTTACCTGGGACAATAATACTTTTTTTGATCAGGCAAATAGTGAAGTGGATATTGAAATATCGAAATGGGGAGATAAAGAAGAAAAAAATACTTTATTGTATAGTGTGCAACCGGTAAATTTCGGACCATACTATCCCGAACGCACACATCTCGCCGAAACACCTGAAGAAAGCTTAATAGGAGTAACTACACATACCTTTGTGTGGACCGATACCTTAATTATCTGGAAAAGCTATTATGGAGATTCTGAACAACCCGAAGATTTAATTACTGAATGGAGTTTCGACCTCGATAATCCGGCACGAGTAAAAAACGAAAATGGCAATAGTTCGGCGCCAATCGTAATTCCGGCTCCGGGCGAAACAACAAATGCAAGAATTAATTTTTGGCTGCTCCCATGGGTGGCAACTGCGCCAACAGACGGAAAGGAACAGGAAGTGGTCATACGTCGCTTTGCCTATGTGCCGATGTAATCAAGTATTATTCAATGCGTAAATTTTGATTTTTCTGGTTATAGATTAAATGAAATGTCAGGGATAATTCCCTGACATTTTTATTTAATACATTATCTATTGTTTAACCAGATAGGTGCTCTGACTATTTCCTGAAATATCAAAAGCCTGTATCATATAAACACCCGGAGATAACTGACTGATGTCTGTCGACTGCACACCATTCATTTCCATAAACATAACAGGTTGTCCCTGCAGGTTAACAATCTGTATAGTATATGGAAGAGCATCATTGAGTGAAAGGGTAATCTGATCTCGTGCCGGATTTGGATACATTTCTAATTGCAGTTGCTCAAATGAGTAAACAGTTGTGGTTGTGGTGTCTTCAGTAAGTGTGTCGCCACTAATATAATTCAGATTGAAGGCAACTATTTCTTCATAAAAGAATGTGCGCGCTGCACCAATAACATTATCATCGGCAGTAGGTATCAAAGTAAATTCTGTATAAAACGGCGCGTAAGTTGACGATAAAACCTGAATCGGTTCAGGCCATTCGGTTGAGCCGTCAGGCCGTACTTTTTGAGCATAGAAAGCGCCACCCGCAACATAACAAACTACAACATCTCCACCTGAAGTTATGACCGATTTTATTACAGGGATATACAAAGGGGCGTCATCTACATATAAGGGCTCATCCCATAAGGTGTTTCCGTTTTCATCGAATTTTTGCATATAAATGCCGGTTGCATCAGGATTGTAATCCTGCCAACTTATATAATGGTCGTTTCCTGAACCGGAAAAAGCAATGCCCTCCTGAATTGCCGGATCAGAAATAATGACGCGACATGAATCAGGCCAAGCTAATGTACCGGCCGCATCTGATTTGGCAGCATACACATCTCTGCTTGCGGATGTCCATGCCGACATTAACGCGCCATCAGCATCCAGATGAATATCGTAATAGGGATGTCCGGCATATGTTCCGCCTATTCCATCAGTACAGGATGTAATCAGTGTAGGCGATGCTAAATTTAATGTGCCATCAGCATTAAAATGTTGCAAATGCGCACCATAATATTCCCAACTGATATAACCTCCGCCGGCCCCATCAGGTAATAAGTGTAAATTACCTGCTGAACCTAATCCGCAATCCCAAACAAGAATACCATTATATCCCCAGGTAAGCGAGCCGTCCATTTCAACTTTCGATAAGTATAAGTCGTCATAACCATAACCAGTTAATACATAACTGATATAACAACCAGTTCCATACGATTGCATGGTTAGTGAATTACCATTACTGCCCCATATATAGTCTTCAGGTCCTGCAACAAGAATATTTTCAGGAAAGGAGAAATATCCGTCTGCACCTAAAACATTTGCCTCAACCGAATCATTATAACCGATCCATGCAACCATAACTGAGTGATCATCGAGCAATGCTGCCTGCATATTGGTAGCCGATTGGGTAAGAGCAGTCAGTTGCCTGCCGTTACCTTCCCACATCGGTGTTCCATTTGTATCGAGGTGTTGCCCGAATACCTGGGCAATGCCACTCCTGTTATCAATCCAAAATACATAATAGCCGGTTTCGCCATCTCCCAGCACAACAGGCTTTGATTGCAAAAAGGGATCATTACAGATCATTAAAGGATTTTCCGGGTCGTTTGACCATTGCCCAAAAGTGGCCACAGTTATGTGAAAACAGGCAAGCAGTGTTATAATACGTAACATATTGTTTGATTTATAAAGCAAAAGTAGAGTCGCCCTGCTGCCTAAACAGGTAGACTTTTTTGCATTTGTAGCAAGACACTTGGGCAATGTCAGCCTGTTATGTATAAAAAAAGCCCCGCCGAAAGTGGCAGGGCTATTGAAGGCTGAGCAACTATACTATTGCTTTATAAATGGTTGCGCGATATAATCACCTTGCGTATTTATCAATTGGATTACATAGGTTCCGCATGGCAGGGTTGATATATCCAGTGTAGTTTCAAATGTCATGTCTTTTGTTGACAAAAGGTTTCCCTGTAAATCAAATAGTTGTAAGCGCTCTCCTGCGAAAGCACCTGCATCCACCTGAATATAGCTTGTTGCCGGATTAGGCCATAAGGCAAGTTGTTGTGCAGCAATTTCCGTTTGCTGAATGGGTACAAGTTCAGAAGCTACTTTGCAGATAAAAATATCTGATGCACCCTGTGAATAGATCGTTGAATAACCAGGAACGGTTACATCCGAATTAAAGACGCCCGCTACTAAAGCACCGCCCCGCTCATCGCTGGTAATATTATAAGCATGTGCACCGCTGGTACTGGTGAGTGGAGTTAATTCCATAGCACTGCCATCGAAATTATAGCCAATCATAAAACCACTTGTTCCGGTGCTTAATAATTGCAGGCCACCAAACTCTGCATCACCATTTACTGTTCCGCAAACAAATACACCATTGCTGCCTACCACTAAATCATACACATAATCCCAGTCATAACCGCCACCGGTTTGATACCAGTTTACAGCACCGTTGTCCGGATTAATTTCCAACAAACACATATCAGTTAATCCGAGGGTGTTAATAGTAAATGCATCTACATACATGCCATCATCAACAGAAAGGCTGAGGTATATATTGCCATTATCTGCAATTCCCAATCCGGCAGGCATACGATTGTTCCCATCATCACCCAATACATTTACCCATACAGGCGATCCTTCTGAGTCTGTTTTTAAAATAAAAGCATCCTCATTGCCATAACTGTTAAAAGAGATGCCCTCAAAAGTGAAATTGGAAAAAAATCTGCCGGTGATGAGTATATTATTTTCCGCATCAATGGCAACCTTGCTCGAATATTCAAGATCAAGTCCCGGTAATACTTTAATCCATAACGGCGTTCCGTCTGACGCATATTTTCCGAAAATAATATCGCGGTCACCATATTCGGGTTGTTCTTCTCCGTTAAACGTAAATGGATTACTTATTTCACCAAGAAAAATAATACTTCCTGTATGGTCTATAGCTAATTGATAGTAATTTGCTGATCCGCTTTCACCTCTAGCCCAGAGCACATTCCCTTCCTTGTCGTATCGCGCAATAAATGGGTTACCTGAAGCATCATTTGTTAGCGTAATATTTCCAAACTGTGCATCAGCATTAAAATAAATGCCGCTTATGCAATATCCGCCATCAGGTGTAGTTATTAAATCGTATGCGGCGTAAAAGGCGTCTGATGACTCACCTTTTAGCCAAAGGATATTTCCGTTTTTGTCAAATTTCGCCACATATAAATCGGAATCGTTGCCGTTAAGTGTTAAGCCGTCAATTGTAATTGAAGTATTGTAGATTCCGGTTATATAATAATTCCCTTCAACATCTGCTGCAAATCCTGCATAGTTTTCTCCGGTTTCGGTACCAATGCGATTTAACCAGACAGGCTGGGAAAAACCGGTTATACTTACAATTAATAATACTAAAGTTGCTAAGTTTCTAAAATACATAGTTTTTGTTTTTGATGTTATAGTTGCCTTTTGATAATGCAGTTGCAGCACGTTGGCTTTCACTGACGATACAAAGGTCTGATGACAGGTAACCTATTTCAAGCAAAAAAAGCCCGAAATCTTAGCATCCGGGCGGGATATATTCCTCTGAAAGTATTATAAATAAAGGGTTTCAGCCGAAACTCGACATTTTGGGAGAGGGCTGTCAACAAGGCATAAAATGGCCGTTTAAACCAGTATAAGATGCAGTTTAAACAGATAAGCCGCTTGCAACAGATTCAGGAAAAGTAATCTTCCAGTGGCAGATCTACCAGATTGGGTATCGTAACCTGTAGGGTGGGTGTTCGTTCCATTTCACGTTTGATGGCAAATGTGGCTTCTGCATTGCGGGCCCAGCTGCGACGGGCAATACCATTATTGACATCCCAAAACAACATCATCTGTAAATTGCGATCGGCATCAGCACTGCCATCCAGCACCATGCCAAAGCCACCATTCATCACTTCACCCCAGCCCACACCACCACCATTGTGGATACTCACCCAGGTAGCACCTCTGAAGCTATCGCCTATAACATTATGTATGGCCATATCGGCTGTAAAGCGACTTCCATCATAAATATTGCTGGTTTCCCGAAAAGGCGAATCAGTTCCGCTTACATCATGATGGTCGCGACCTAATACAACCGGTCCTGCAATTTTTCCTTCACGAATGGCTTTATTAAACGCCTGGGCAATTTTAATTCGACCTTCGGCATCTGCATATAAAATACGTGCCTGACTCCCTACAACCATTTTGTTGTGCATGGCTGAGCGTATCCAGTTTATATTATCCTGCATTTGCAAACGGATTTCAGCCGGTGCTTCTGCATACATATCAGCTAAAACATCAGCTGCAATAATATCCGTTGTATGTAAATCCTTTTCATCATTGCTGCAACAAACCCAGCGGAAAGGACCAAAGCCGTAATCAAAACACATCGGACCTAAAATATCCTGCACATAACTGCGATATTTAAAATCGCCATCAGCATCTAAAACATCCGCACCGGCGCGTGATGATTCCAATAAAAAGGCATTTCCGTAATCAAAGAAATACATGCCGCTTGAACTCAGTGTATTAATCGCTGCAACATGTCGGCGTAAACTGGCGTACACTTTTTCTTTAAATAACGCAGGCTGTTCTGCCATCATAATTTTACTTTCTTCAAAACTTAATCCAACAGGATAATATCCTCCTGCAAATGGATTATGTAGTGAAGTCTGATCACTGCCGATATCAATGCGAATATCTTCTGAAGCAAGTTTCTCCCATAAATCAACCACGTTACCCTGATAGGCAATTGATACAGCTTCTTTGTTGTCGCGGGCCTCTATCATGCGTTTAATTAAGGCATCCAAATCAGCATATACTTCATCCACCCAACCTTGTGCATGTCTTTTTTGTGTGGCTTCAGGATTTACTTCAGCTACCACACACACACCTTTGGCAATAACAGTAGCTTTAGGTTGAGCGCCACTCATGCCGCCAAGTCCGGCTGTAACAAATATTTTTCCGGTGCAATCTGTTGCATGCCGATCAATTTTTCGCGCAGCATTTAATACAGTGATATTGGTGCCATGTACTATTCCCTGCGGACCGATATACATAAATGATCCGGCAGTCATCTGACCATATTGTGTAACGCCGAGCGCATTATATTTTTCCCAATCATCCGGCTTCGAATAATTTGGAATCATCATGCCATTTGTAACCACAACTCTTGGTGCAAGTTTATGTGATGGAAATAATCCCATAGGATGACCACTATACAGCACCAGTGTTTGTTCATCTGTCATGGTAGCCAGATATTGCATGGCTAAACGGTATTGCGCCCAGTTCTGAAATACTGCGCCATTTCCACCATATGTAATGAGCTCGTGCGGATGTTGCGCAACTGCATAATCCAGGTTGTTTTGTAACATGAGCATAATACACGCCGCCTGAGTACTTTGATGCGGATAATCGGCATAATGTCTGGCCTTAATGGTTGTATCCGGACGGTACCGATACATATAAATGCGGCCATACTGCTTTAATTCTTCAGCAAATTCAGGTGCTAATGTAGCATGCAACTGCTTTGGAAAATAGCGCAATGCATTGCGCAGGGCTAATGCTTTTTCTGATTTAGATAAAATATCTTTTCGTTTGGGGGCATGACTTATTTCTGTTGCATAAGGCTTCACCTCCGGTAAGGTGTCTGGAATGCCCTGCAATATTTCTTGCTGAAATACCTCACGTTCACTTTGTGTCATGCTGGCCATAAAAACAATTTGATGCAAAATTACCATTTAACAGCTGCATTACCGAAGTTTCGGGCCATCGCTATTGAGCACTGTTTCACATGTTTCCGATGCCTGTTAAGGGTATGGCGGTACCTGTTTTTGGATATGGGAACTGGCCACGTGTGGGATGAAATCACAAGACTTTTGGTAAAAACGGGTGTTTTGCCGCATGATTTCGCTTTCAGCGAAGGGCTTGTAAATCATGGCTTTCAGCCGATGCCCCTGCTAAAAAAAGTGCTCAAATTGCATGAGTTACCCGTACTGGCACGATGTTGGCATATACATGGGTATAAATGAATGCATATGAAAACTTTATTACTCTCAGGATTATGTAGCATACTTATACTGGCTTCTTGCGATAGAAACGAAATTCCTGAATATGATGTGCGTGATGAATATGTAGGTCAATATACTGTTTCTGATGCCTGCGACGCGATGATGAATGACTATGCATTAGAAATTTATTATGGCGGCGATTATGACGAAGTTGTATTCGGCTGGCCTGGATTATATGAGGCGGGTTTTGAAGTTGCCGGTATATGCACCGGTATGAAAATGATTATTCCTATTCAACAGTTTTATGTGTCAAGCTATCCGGAAATCTTTTATGAATTCAGTGGAAGTGCTTCTTTAGAAGATGGCGTTTTAACTGTTGATTATACCGTACTCGTTGTGCAGAATGGACTCATTATTGATGAGAACAACTGTATCGCAACCCTGATCAGAAATTAATGCACAACCTGTAATAATCCGGTACGTGTAAATCCGTTTTCTTCAACAGACAGGTAATAGGTGCCTTGCGGCCAATCACTTACGGATAACCAGATGAATCCCTCTGGCACTATTTGCGATTCAAGCATGGTACCTGTAATACTGTAAACTGATAATACAGAACCGGCATGCACACCATTTACTAATACACGCTCAGAGGTTGGATTTGGAAATACGGCAATCCCCTCGCCGGTCAGATTCTGAACAGAAACAAAATCTTTATCAAAAACAGCAACGCCCGCTGATTCTGTTCCAATCCAGATATGATTAGATGCATCAATTGTGAGTGCATTGATAAAATCATCCGGCAAATCGCTGTTTAAGGTTGTGTAATGTTCCCAATTGGTATTATCAAAAATATGGAGTCCAAAAGTCGACATGCCGATAATACCTTCCTGCGTATGATCGATACGCACTGCATCAACCGACCAGTCAACAATATCGCTGGTAAGCGGTGTGAAACGTAAAAATTCATAATCTTCCGTCATCACTGTTAATCCGCCAAAAGAAGTAGCCAGCCATTTGTTATTATAAGCATCTTCGTCAATACTCAATACTGTATTATCTCCGATATTGGCATTACCTGTCCAATAAATGGAAAACACACCTTCCTGATACACGGCAAGGCCTCCATTTAAAGTGCCTGCATAAACAATATTATTTGAATCAATGTATAAACTGTTTACGTGAGGCACGAGTATATCTGAATTCTCATCCGTATAGGCTGTCCACGCTTCATCGCCATCCCATTTTGCTAATCCCCATGAAGTGCCAATCCACATGGTATCATTTTGGTCTTTTGCAATAGCTTTCACATGGTAATCCGGTAAACCTGAATTTGTTGGATCATAAACCGTCCATTCAGTTCCGTTGTACGATACTAAACCACTTAAATAAGTGCCGGCCCAAATAGTGCCATCCTCATCAACAAAAATGGAACGAATTGAATTATCCGGCAACCCGTCAGCAGTGGTGTAAACCGTCCACACGCCACCGGGTGTTACTTGTACAAGGCCCCCATCGGTGCCTATCCAAATGTTTTCTGCTGCATCGGTATACAGACAATTTACCTTATTATCGGGCAAATCAGAATTATCTGTGTTATACAGCGTAAAAGCTGATTGTGCAAAAGCACTGGTCGCGCAACAGGCAAACAGCGCAGCAAACAACATTCTCATGAGGTAAAAATACGCTCAACCGGCGAGTTTTGCCTGTTTCAAACAAGTGACTTTTATCAATATCATACAATATGAGGTAAAAATTACGTTTTTCTGCTGCCGGCGACAATTTTGTTGCACCGGATTTGAATTGATTTCTGCGATGAAAACGTCCTTTTACCTAATTATCCTGCTGGTTGCAATGGCTGTCAGCAGCTGTAAAGACCCAAATGCGGGTTGCCCTGCGGATGCCGATATATTGACTTCCTTTGTTTTAGAAACCGGAGAATCGGCCACTATCACCAAAAGTGGCGAAGCATATAGTCAGGATGATGCTGGTTGTACCTTTCTGGTGCAATACTTTACACCGGGATGGGAAGAAGTATATGTAAATACCGATACGGGAAGATATGTATTAACGGATGATGGTGATTTATTTCCGGTAACAAATACATTTTTTGATGATGTAGAGGCTTATGCCGGATTCACCGATATGATGCTGACTGATATTACCCAGTTGGATAAAAATTGGAATTCGTTTACGCTTCAAAGTCCAATGGCACCTACGGTTGAGGCGTATGTCGATTTGCGGGCATGTATCATGGATAATACATGCACATTTATGGATAATCGATTTGATTTGGTGGCAGACCCATTAAACGCAACTAATCAGGTGTTGCAATGTACTGCAGTCCCGCCTTCTGCTGATATGGTCACCTCTAAAGCCAGTATTGAACGCTCCTTTAATTACTTTACCGAAGGTGATGATCTTTGGTATGAAGCGCGTTATTATATCGTAAGCGGCATGCCTTATAGTTTGGCTGATTTTGAAAATCGTTTTTTTGACCAGAGTCCGGGCCCCAGAATTGTAATTGAGGGAAACAAACTGGCTATTGAAAATAAATTTGAGGAAAAACTCACCTACTATCCGGATGCAGCACCTGATATTCCGGTTGGAGAATGGTTTACGGTAAAAGTACATTTCAGGTTTAGCACATCTGATGCGGGATTAATTGAATTATGGCAGAACAATGTATTGCTGATGTCGGTAAACGGAAAAAATTTGCCAAATGGTAATTCCATTCAAACAAGCCTCGAAGTTGGCGCAACCGCAACCAGCGATGGATGTGTTTTACTGATCGATGACATTAAACTTTCTCCTACCTCTTTTTAAGGCAAAAGTGTACATTTGAGGAAATTAATTCTCTATGAAAAAGTTTCCCCTACTCCTGGGTCTGCTCCTGACCCTCGCCAGTACGCATGCTCAATTCGTTGCTGAATATGCCTCAGAAGGCCACAACATGCGGTACACAGCTATTGCAAAGCGCAATGGTAATTATATAGCTGCAGGTACAGAGGCTAAGCATATTGTGATTTCTGAAATCAGACCCAATGGAGTGCTTGTGCGGTCTACCTATTTATATGTTGAGGATGATGCCGTAGAACAGCCGGTAAAATCTTTAATTGTTGACAGCGATGGTTTTATTGTTATAGCGGGTTACCGCGATCCGGTTAATTTAACTGCTACTAAAGCCTATGTGCTGAAGTATGACTGGGTGATGGATACAGTAGTTTGGTCGCAGGTTTTTGATGATGCCGGTACAAACTTTTTCAAAATTTTAGAAAAAAGCCCCGGCGGAAATTATCTGGTGAGCGGAATGGTGCGAACTGTCGGACTAGAAATTCACTCGGTTTTAATTGAAGTTGATCGCAATTTGGGTTCCTGGTCCTTTTTGGATGTGAGTTCACACGATCCATTTAATGATACCTATTATGCAATGGGTAAATCCGGAAGTAATATTTATTTGGCAGGTCGTCAGCAATTCAGTGGTGGCTCTGCGGATAAAATGCGTAACACCGTTACTAAATTGGACAATACAGGTAATGTTTTGTTTAATTATGCCTATTTAAGAGATACTGCCGATTATGCCCGGCTTTATGGAGCAGACATAATTGTGCAGGCAAAAAAGTTTATTACATTGGCCTGTGGCGGTGGAAATACACTATCTACTGCCCGCGATTTATACGCAGTATGTGCCGGCATAAACGGC
Source organism: Bacteroidota bacterium (assembly GCA_029571985.1). Classification (GTDB taxonomy): domain Bacteria; phylum Bacteroidota; class Bacteroidia; order Chitinophagales; family BACL12; genus UBA7236. Next base: position 40,810 of record JAKQVC010000160.1, read on the forward strand.
AAAGTTAAATGGTCGAATTATTACGATATCACCAGCACAACCTTAGATGGTATGTGGTTATCCATTAAGCCGTATGGTTCAAATTATCTGATTGCCGGTAGTATGTATAATCCAAATGATCCTTTAGGTTATGGTCAGGGTGGCAAAATGTTTGTGCTGTATGTTGACACATACGGCCAAATTATATGGGCGAATACCTATGAAATTTATAGTGACCATTATTACTACCTCGGTCATACCGACATGCTTATAGTGGATGGTGATCATTTTGTGCTGGCCGGCAACGTGCGCAATCCGGTAACAAATAAATTTCATGCAGTTGTTTTGAAAGCACCTGTTATTGACGGTGTGTTGCCTGATGGATGCAGTGAACCGCTCGATGTGAATGTAATTCCCGATAATATTTTCAGACAGTATGCCAATTTATATGATGCTGCCGAAACATTTGGCGCCGTTACAGTTGATGCACCCATTTTAGATGCGGATGCTTATAATTACGAAACCTATTGTGTGCCTCCTGAATTGACGGATGCTGAATATGCCCGTACGGCATCAGCAGGCAACATGCAAATTATTTCACCGGTCCATCAACAGGTTACTTATTTGCTCCCTGTCGAAAAACAACAATCAGCTACAGTGGCTATTTATACTTTGCAAGGCGCTTGTGTGCAGATGCAATCGGTTGAAGTGGACCAAGTCAATGCCATTTCAATTGACGATCTGCCTACCGGCACATATATTATAGTGGTGCAATTAGCAGACGGGTCGAAACGCTGGAATGAAACCTTTGTTGTGATGTAAATTTCACTTGATAACCCGACAACCTTTTATAAAAAAAGAAGAGCCGTTCCATTACAGAACGGCTCTTTTATTACGCCACAATTAATCACTTAAATGTTATCCAGACTATTAGTCTGCTGAGGCACTGCTTTTGTATCGGCAACTGTATGCTTATACGCAAATCCAAGCTTGCTAAATATCCAGGCTTTGAATCGCTCATTTAATAAATACATTACCGGAACTACTAACAAGGTTACAAATGTTGCAAAGCCCAATCCAAATACAATCGTCCAGGCTAATGGGCCCCAGAACACAACGTTCTCACCACCTAACCAGATATCAGGACGACCTTCGGTAAATAATCCCACGAAATCGATATTGAAACCAATAGCCAGTGGAATCATACCCAAAATGGTTGCAGTTGCTGTTAACACTACAGGTGTCATACGAATACGTGCAGCTTCAACTACGGCTTCTCTGATTGGAACGCCTTCACCGATCAGAATATCGGTAAATTCTACCAGCAGGATACCATTCCGCACAACTATACCTAACAAGGCTATAATACCCACACCGGTCATTACTGCTGAGAAATCCATTCCAAATAATCCATAGCCTAATAACACACCGATGATACTGAATACCACCTCAACGAAAATGATGAGTGGTTTTGATACCGAGTTAAATTGTGCTACCAAAATAATAATGATCAGCACCAGTGAAATTACCCAGGCAATTGAAAGGAAGCTGATGGTTTCTTCCATGTCCTGACTGGCACCGGTATAACCAATGGTTACATTTTCCGGTGTTTCGAAATCTTCCAATGCAGCTTTTATCTGATTCATGATTACAGGTTGCTGACTTTCATATCCTGATAACAGGTTGGAAGAAATAGTCACCACGCGTTTTTGGTTGATGCGTTTTACACCTGAATAGGTTGCGGAATATTGAATATCAGCAAAAGCACTCAAAGGAATCTGACGAATCTGACCTGTCGTCATATCGCGATAGGTGATTTTCAAATCCTTTAACTGATCAATACTTTTTCTTTGCGATTCATCGTAACGAACAATAATCGGATAATCATCATTGCCTTCTTTGAATTTTGATATTTCCCATCCGTAAACGGCGTTACGAATTTCAGCACCTACAGTGAAAGTAGTTATACCTTCCCGGTTCATACGCTCGCGGTCGAGGTCGATAACGATTTCCGGTTTGTTGGCCTGTAAATCAGTTTTTAATTCTTCAACACCATCAAAATTTAAACTATCCAGATAGCGCTTGATGCGCTCGCTTGTTCCAATTAATTCATCAAAGTCATCACCTGATACTTCGATATTAATTGGTTTACCGGCAGGAGGACCGTTTTGTTCGGCACCTACGGTTATTTCTGCGCCTGGAATATCTTTAACTGCTTCCCGTATTTTTTCCATATACGGTTCTGTCATTTGATGCCTGCGCTCAGTTGGTTCAATAAAGGCGACACCCACTTTACCTTTGTTGGAGGCCGCACTCATGTCAAATGGATCTTCTGATGCCCCAATGGTTACATTCGATATCACGGATTTAACCAGTGGATTATTTTCTCCTAATACACCATAAATCCGCTTTTCAACCAGCTGGGTAACAGAGTCAGTTGTTTCCTGATCAGTTCCCACAGGCATCACGATATAGGTGAAAATAAAGTTTGGATCGCCGGTTGGAAATTGTTCCAAGCCGGGTTTTGTAATATTCATGGCAACAATTGCGATTACCAGTGAGCCTAAAATGCTCAGGAAAATTTTTCCCGGATTGCGCAATGTCCAACGCAATAAATTGGCGTAACCATTTTGAAATGCCGGCCATCCTTTTTTCTGGAACCAGTTCACGGCCTTGGTTAATACCAGATTGTATATCCAGAATAAGGCAACAAACGTAATAATGATATTGCCTAATAATGCAGCACCACTTAAGCTGAGTAATAAACCAAACATGGCAAACACCACACTCCAGATAATCTGGCGACGTCGGTTTGGTTTTTCGCCATGCACATGCGGCTTCATAAATGCGGCGGCAAATACCGGGTTAATTAAATAAGCTACTATTAAAGAAGCAGTTAATGTGATAATTAAGGTGATAGGCAATCCCTTCATAAATGAACCAATCATACCCGGCCAGAAAATGAGCGGGAAGAAAGGCGCAAGGGTGGTCATCGTACCGGCTAATACCGGAAGGAATACCTCGCCAGCCGCATTTTTAGCAGCTGTTTTAATGGGCACTTTTCCGTTCGCAAAAATCCGGTGCGTATTTTCTATCACCACAATGGCATCATCCACCACAATACCCAGTCCAAGCAGGAAGGCGAATAATACAATCAGGTTCATGCTCATGCCTAATAAACTCAATACAATAAAGGCAATAAACATCGACAATGGCACAGATAATCCCACAAACATCGCATCCGTTGCACCCATGAAAAACATCAATACAATGGTTACTAAAATAAATCCAATGATAATGGTGTTAATCAAATCGGCAACCTGTGTACGGGTTAAGGATGAAGTGTCGCCGGTAATGGTAATGTTTACATCTGACGGAATATCCTTTTCTTCTGCCTCAGCTAATAAAGCATTGATATTATCAGAAGCCTCAATCAGGTTTTCTCCACTCTTTTTAATGATATTGAGGGTAATAACTTTCTTGCTGTCTAAGCGGGCAAAACTCTCCTGCTCTTTAAAATCATCCTGAATAACTGCGAGGTCTTTCAGATAAATAGGAAAATTATTCGCATTATTAATCGTCAGGTTTTTAATTTGCTCAATGTTGTCAAATTCACCACTTACGGTTATACTGCGGCGCATATCTTCTACCTTCATCGTACCACCTGAAATAATCCGGTTTTCATTGCTGATGGCCGAATAGATATCGTACATGGTAACTTGTGCCGACTGCATTTTATACATATCGACATTTATCTGAATTTCGCGTTCTGGTGCACCAATTAAATCGACGCGTGAAATTTCAGGAAGCTCTTCAATTTTATCCTGTAATAATTCGGCATAACGTTTAAGTGAACCCAGATCATAGTCGCCACTCACGTTTACCTGCATAATCGGAATTTCACTGAATTCCACTTTTTGTACGTTAGGTCCAAATGCAGGATCCAGGTCTGATGGTAAACGTGGCTTAGCCTTGTCAACCGCATCCTTCACCTTCTGATTGGCATCATCAATATCTGTTCCGGATACGAATTCTACCTGAATACTGCTGAAATCCTGAACTGAACTGCTGATGATTTTATTCACGCCATTAATAGCGCCTAAATCTTTTTCTAATTCTTTTGTAATCAGGTTTTCCATATCTACCGGCGAGCTACCAGGATAGATGGTCGACACATATACCGTTGGCATGGTAATGTCGGGATATAACTCCTTGGGCAACGCATTATAGGTAGAGATACCTAAAATGGTGAGGATAACCGTAATCACGAATATAGTGGTCCGGTTGTCTATCGCCCAGCTCGAGGGTTTAAACTCTTTGAATATATCTTTCATGTTTCTTGTTTATCGAGAATGAAGTGTTTGCATATGCACTGTCGGATGCAAAGGAGCGTGTGAGGCTTCCATGTATCCAATCAGGTAAACATGCCAATTAAAACACAATGGCCTGTCCGTCTATCAGATTCTGATAACCCGCCGTAACCAGCTTATCGCCTTTCATTAAACCTGAGGTGATTTCTGCATTACCGCCATAAATCTGACCGATGGTTACAGTGCGACGAACGGCAACTGTTTTTCCGCCTTTATCTTCAGCCACATATACATAAGATGCATCTGCCGATCTTTGAATCATATTCAAATCAACCACCATAGCCTCGTTTGCCTGATAATCAGCAATTTTAATTACAGCAATCATGTTCGGTTTTAAGGCAGCATCGCTTGGTAATTTCGCTTCAATGCTAAATGTGCGACTTGAAGGGTTGATTACCTTGCTTGCAAAAGTCAGTTTGGTGTCGATGGTTCTATCGATATCACTTAAGATAACTTTAGTATCATCACCTGCCGATACAATTGCACTGTGCGATTCAGATACTTCACCTTTAGCTTTTAAGCTGCTCATATTCACAATGCGAATGCCCTGGAAACCCGGACTTCCAATTTGTCCTACTTTAATATCAACCGCATCAACCATACCGGTAATTGGTGAAACTAATTTGCTCATAGTGAGTTGCTCGCGCGCAGCAGCAATGCTTTTTTCTAATGTTTCTACATTGTTTTTAGCAGATAAATACTGCACTTCACTGCCTATTTTTTGATCCCATAAAGCTTTTTGCTTTTTGTAGAGTTCGTTGGCAAAGCTTAATTGTGATTCCAATGTTTCAATGTTCTTACGCATGGCATCATTATCCATTTCTGCCAGTAACTGACCTTTTGAAACGCTTTGTCCGGTTGTTACATACACTGCCTGGATAATACCCGGCATTTGTGGTGTTACCAGTACGTTTTCGTCTGCATCAATTTTACCCTGAATTTCAATGTAATGGGTAAATGTTGCAGGCTGAATTTCAGTAACAGCAACCAATTCAGGTGCTTTACCTTTTGATGTGTCATTTTTGGCTATTTCTGCTTCGAGAGTTTTGATTTTCTCATCCAGCGCAGAACGCTCTTTTTTTAATTTCGCCAGTTCCGCTTTCGGATCTTCACCTTTCGACCCGCAAGAAGCGAGTGTGATGAGGGCGAATACATATATTAATGCTTTTTTCATATACGGTGGTTTTAATAGTTGCCTAATGCTTTGTTCAATGAAGTTTTTGTATTCAATACATTATACAGTGCGCTGATGTAACCGCCCTGTGCCTGATATAAAGTGCTTTCTGCGCTGTTGAGCTCTAAACTGGAACCCACACCTTCGCGATATTTAATCAATGCAGTATCATAAATTTTTTGTGCAAGTGCTATATTTTTTTCTTGCACAGTTAAATCGTTAACGGCATTTTGATAATCTGTTTTTGCTTTTTCTATTTCTAATAAAATACCCTGAGTAGCTGAATATTGATCTACTTTGGCTTTCTCTAAGGCCACTTCAGCTAATTGCACATTGCTACGGCGCTGGGTGCCTGAAAATATCGGAATGCTCATCGTTACACCAACTAAACCAATATCAAACCACTGCTCATCGCCGTCGAAAAAGTTGAATTCGTTGCGCTGCGCATTTTGAGTATACGAGCCGTAAGCCACTAACGAAGGTAGGTATGCTGCTTTGTTCACCTTCACATTTAATTCATTCAATGTTACCATTGTTTGTAATATGCCAAACTCAGGTCTGTTTAAATAATTGGCGGCAGCAATGTTTACCTCATCCACCGGACCTAATGTGTCGGTTAATTCAATAGTCGTATTTAAATCCATACCCATATTGAACTTTAAGAAGTTTAAAGCCAATGTTGTTTGACGCTGTGCATTGGTTAGTTGACCTTCTAAGGTTAATTTGCTCATTGTTAAACGATCAACATCAATCGATTCAACAAATCCTTGTTGGTTTAAAGCACTCACCTCAAATAATACTTTGTTGAGGTTGCTGATGTTTTCCTGTAAAATGTCTTCAAAACGTTTTGCCACTAAAACACCATAATACGCAGATTCGATGTTTTTGCGCACATCACTAGTGGCCAGTTTTGATTGCTGCTGTACAAGCTCTGCATATTGTTTTGCAGCACTAACACCAACCAACCAAGCTCCATTAAATAATAATTGCGATGCCGAAATACTGGCTGAAACGTTTTGCTCAGTTCCGAACTGTACCGGTACGAATGTGCCGGGCTCGCCTCCGAAAAATTCACCCGGAATTAATGATGTTGGGAGTTTTAAAAAATTCTGATAATCAATTTTTGCGTCAATCTGCGGTAAGCCTGTAGCAATGCGGTTGTCAACAGTAATCTCCGCCGTGCGCACATTCAAACCCGCTGTTTGTACCTGCGGACTGTTCTTGAGGCCATAATCAACTGCTTCCTGAAGCGACAAACTCGTGGTTTGCGCTATCCCTGAAAGCGGTATCATAACTGCGGCAATGAAGAACATTTTGAGTTTATATGCCATGTTGTTCTGATTTGAGTTTTTCAAGATATTTAATGCCTTTATTGGTTGCTATGCCACGGATATGATAATCCATGAACACGTTAAAAGTTTTTTGTGGTGGAAATTGTTCATAAGGGAATATTTCATTATCAATAAACATTTCTACCCGTGCAATATAAATGCGCGCAATAATTTCAACGTCTAACTCTTCGCGGTATAACCCCTCCGAAATACCTCTGCGTAAATTGTGCTTAATGCTGTTAATCACCTCATTGTTGCGGTGATCTACAAATACCTGCCAACTTTCGGGATGGTATTTCCGCAAATCATATACTAATGCCGGATTAATGTTTTTCGACATAGCATTCATCCAGGCAGCAATCGCAAACATTTCGTCGATGGCGGTTTTTGAATGTCTTATGACCTGCTCTACCATATGGTTCTGACAGGCAAAATGGTTAGAAGTTACCTTGTGTATGAGCTGCTCCTTGTTTTCAAAATATTGATACAGGGTTTTTTTACTCATACCTAACTCGCGGGCAACATCGTCCATGGTGACGCTCTTAATGCCATAGCGCATGAAAAGCTTCTCACAACGTTCTAATATTTTAGCTTCTTCGCTCATTTCGGGTGCAAAATTCTCTGAGGAAACCGAGGAAACCAAGAATTGTTTGAAAGTTTCCATAGTTTTTTTAAAAATTTAACATTTGGCGACCCGAAGGTAGTGCCCGGTTTCGGCTGAATGCCCCTAACCACGCCGAATCCGGCCATTTTGTCGATGAACGGGTAAAATTTATAGACCAAGATAATGACCAGGTGTGCGACTACTCAAATAGTCGAAATTGGGCAATAAGTTGCTAAACAAGGGCTAAAAGTGGGGTGTGGTAGGGCTAAAATTGCACCGTAAATCCGATGCTCGGCAGCACGAAGAACCCAAGTTGATACAGTGGCACAGCATTGCTGGTCCAAAATCCATAATCAATAGCAAGATGGTTGTAGGTAGTTCTACCAGTTAATTGTATTGCATAATAATTTACCCCAAAGGCATAAACGTTTTCGTTCGATATATAAAACCGTTTGCCTAAACGTATTTGCTCTGCAATCGTCAACACCGGTAAAAAGGTAGGCGTTGATTCAATATATCCGGCACCAAGCCCAATAGTGCCATGAACATCCGGTGTGCCAAGCGTTATTAATCCGACCGCATAAGCTAAATCATCCTCAACTACATCATCCTCGCTGCCAAAAGCATGCACATAATTGACAGAAGCACCCGCATGCAAAAAAATGCTTCGTATCGGCGCTTGTGCTTTTATACGAAATGAGGCATATGTTGGTCCATTAAACGTAAAATTAAAGGGTGTTATGCCGGATGAAATAGTGATGTAATCAGTTACAGCATAATTTAACCTGAAGTAACCGAGGTAATAATTATCTACCGATAAAGTATTCTTCTCCTGCATAAATGCGCTCGATGTAAACATATACTGATGCGCATATTTATTGGCCTCTCTCAAAAAAATACTATCAAAGGCAACCGTCTTTCCATTTTCTGGAATGATATGGAAGCGAATATTTGTCGTGTCGTTGGTAATTGGGTGTGCGAAAGTGTCAGGTGCCGTAAGCATGTACAAACAAACCACACAAATTTGTAATAGGATGTTCTTGGAATTCATGTCGTGTAGGGTTATATATAAAGATATGCATAATTGCGACCATCATACTGGCAAAAAGTGCAAGTCATAAACCGGTGAGTTGCAATTTTCCGTAAATGCCTGAATTCAGGTTACGCTAGCGCGGATGATAAGCGTGTGGGCGCATCAGTTCACCTTCGAGTCCCCATCCTCATTGCTAGAGCAGGGGCAAGCTTCGCACAGCTTTTCATGTGTGTCTGCTAATACGGGTAACCTTCCATGAACCATCAGGTGTATCCGTTTCCAAGGCGACTACGCCCGGGCGCTTGCCTGCTTCAAAGCTGCCGAATCGATCTTGCATACCCAATGCTTTGGCGCCATAAAAGGTTGCCCATCGCAATAGGTCCTGTAATGCAATTTCAGGAAAAGCCCGGCGTATCGTTTGCAATTCTGCTGCTATGGATAATTGATGATTTGAGGCTAAACTATCGGTGCCGATGGTGATATATTGCACTTCTTTTTGCAACATCGGAATATCCGGCAAACGATCTTCAATAAAGCGATTGGCATTCGGACACATGCACCAGAATAAATTTGGATGTATTTCTTCTGCCCATTCTGCATCCCATGATGTAGCAATTGTATTGTGCACTAACAGCGTGGGCACTTCCTTATGAAACCAGGGTAAAGTGGATGCTAAGGATGTTTTGCCTGTTGGTGTGAAAAATTGATCAAACGCAAGTCCCATCTCGCGATATAATTTTCGGAATAATCCGGTTGATTGCACATACAATTCATTTTCATCATTGCTTTCGAGCATGTGCACCGAAGTGGGTAAGCCATGTGTTGCGCAATAAGTTGTAATGGCTTCAACCAACGGTTCATTAATACTATATGGAGCATGCGGTGCAAGACTTGCTTTCAGATTAAAACCATTTGCCTGGGCGAGCAATGCTTTTCCCTTTTCCATTAAGGAGGCAACGCGCGCCGGATCAAAAGCAAATAATTCAATAAAAGTGTGGTATGCAATTTTACTCTGAGCTTTTATCTGAAATGAATCGGCCACATTCGAAATATCACCTACCGCAACAATACCTTGTTGCCACATATAGGCATCGGCATCGCGCATAGCTTGTTGCACTTGCTCTGCCTCTGCATTGCGCTGTTGAATGACTAAAGATAAAAATCCGGGCAACCCTGTTTTTTCAGGAAATACGTTTAGCAAATGCGATAATTCCAGATGACAATGCGCATTTACAAATCCTGGTAAAATATAACCGGCATGATGCTCAATCAGCGCAGGATCAATTGCTGATGCCGGTAAAATGGCTTCAATGCGTTCATCATCCTGTAGAACCAATACATGGTCATCTACCGGTGAGGTATGCATTGGAAAAATACGATTGCCCTGCAAATAGCGCATGGCACAAATGTACTTTAATTTAGATGAAAGGTGATGCCGGCGCGAACGCCCACACCTTTTGTGTCGAGTGTTTGTGCAATATTAGAAAGGTCTTGCTGCGCACCATCAAGTGTGAGTTCCTTTAATTCAAAACCGTGATTGCTGTAATCCACCTGAAAAAATAAACCGGCCACATCCAGGAAATACCAGTTAATACCGGTAAATAAACCGAGGTGCGGACTTGAATATTTATAACTTGCCTGTAATGTTGTAACCGGATCAATTCTGTTAATTAATAAATTGGTTAGTCCGGCCTGCGCACCAAAGTACCAGTTGATATGGTCTTTATTTAACGGATATAATCTGGCATCGAATGCAATGGTATTAAAATTATTGCCATCAGCGCCAGTATCTGTGGTATCTTCTAAATAGGCTCCATAATTAAATTCAACGCCTGCGCTAAACCAGGAAGCAAAACTGTATTGCAAGCCAATATTAAACATATTGGTAACGGCACCACCTGTATCTGTATCGGTAGTAATACCAAATAGTTGTGTTTTTGTTAAGGTGCCATGGGCGGCAAAATCGTATCCGATTTGAAAACCTAAAGTGCCATTGGTTAAAGATTGCGCGTGTAATTGCACACTGCACCAAAGTACCAGCACACTTATCCAGATCTTTTTCATAACTGCTTGATTTGTTTGTAAAGGTACAACGACCCGTAAACAGGAATTCGTATTAGTCTACACGGCAGATTGTGGTTGCCGTAAAAATTGGACATGTGTGTCTGTTCAAAAAACGGAATACAATCCCCAATAAACAAAAGCCAGACAGGCGGTTAACCATAAAAGCATATTAAAACTATACAGGATGCGCCCACCGGGTCCAAAGGGCAATTTTTTTCTGATAATGAGCCAGCTGAAAAACAAGCCACTCAGGGCAATAACAAAAGGCATGTACGAAAGCGCGTTGAGCCAGCCTCTGTCGGCACGATAATAGGGCGCCGGAAAATAATAAGCTTCCTGTTCATTCATCAACACCATAACATAAATGCCTAAAAGTATATTCAGCGCTGCCAAGCTGATTCTGAAATATTGTAAACGCGGCGCTGCGAGGTGCAATTGTCGAAACCATTGCGAAGCGATACCGGCACCTAATACAATAAATAAAACGAGTGCCGCTAACAAGACAGGCAACAAAATCATGTGCGTGCGAGGTGTTACATAAGATTGCAAAACGGCAAATTCCGCATTCGGTGGAAATAATTCGGCCATCATTAAGGTGTGTTCACCTTTGGATAATTCGGCAATTAAATTAAATGTGTAGGCCTTGGTGAAATTATGATAAAAATAGACCTGCACATCCTTCGACTGCACATCATATAACGTTGTATATAAAGTGCCATCACCTTTTCGCTCGCGGTGTTCGGACATAGCCTGCATTAAATCGCGGCTAAAGTCAAAACCAAATCCGCTGTGATTTTGCAAGAATTGATTTCCTCTGATATATGTTTCAGGAAAAGTTGTTTCGGGTTGTGTGCGACGTGCGTAAGAAAAATTCGACAGAATAAAATTTGGGTCGTCACCCATCATCATGGTGTCGGCTTCCATCACCAGATATTTGCCTGTGGAATCGACAAATAACATCATGGACTGATCAAAAATATGTCGGTCGAATTGGATGGCATAATCATACACCTGTTGCACGGAAGAACAGGTGTACATAATTTTTTTCAAAAAAGCAGTAAGGTCATGAGCAACCGGCTTGCCATTAGCAGGAGGGTTTGTTGGATACATAGTACATGCATCAAACACTAATCCGGCAGTATTCATACCACCCTGAGGAACCCGACTGCCATATCCAACAAAGCAGGCACCTAATTGATTTGCTTTAGCGGGTTCAAACCAAATTTGTGGTGTGGTTTCCCAACTATCTTCATTATTGCCAACTATTGTATGTCCATCTTGTGTGATTTTACTCATGCTTGAAGCGAATACATCGCACAGGCTACCTAATAAAAGGAGTATGGCAAAATAATATCGTAGGAGGGAATGCACGCGTTGTTTGTTTGGTATTTAGTGGACAAATTTTAAATTGGCTGAAACCGGAAAATGATCCGACAACCATGCTAACCCACCTTCACGTATTGCCAGGATATGTGATTGTGCTATCGTTTTAAAATGATAGACAAAAATATAATCTATTCGTGGGCTTTCCAGTGCTTCGAGCATGGCAAATCCATTAAAGGTGATTTCCGGTCCTGTTGGATCATAATAGGAAATTAATCGGGTGTCCTCAAAAACCTTCGATTCTGTCATCATCTGATAGGGTTTATCATCCGGTGTGCTATTGAAATCGCCCATAATAATCATCGGATAATTAAATTCCGGATTTAATTCCGATGCATAATAAACAATTATTCGTGTCGACCATTCTCTTGCCAATGCGCCTACATGGTCGAAATGTGTATTAAACACCCAAAACGTATCTTGTTGACCAAGAGTAAAAAATTGAGCCGCTGTGCAAATTCTGGGTAGTGCTGCATCCCATCCGGTTGAAGGTTTTTCAGGTGTCATCGACAACCAGAACGTGGTGTCCTGAATTAAAGTGACTTTAGAGGTGTCATAAAAGATGGCGCTATATTCACCGGCTTGCTTCCCATCATCGCGACCAACACCCACATATGCATATTGTGTAAGTGCGCTGTCCAGAAATTGCACCTGATGAAATAATCCTTCCTGTATACCTAATACGGCGGGTTGCCACATGTTGATTGAAGCTACCATATCCGCTTTGCGCAGATGCCAGTTATTTTCTCCATCTGCCGGATTATCGTAGCGTATATTAAACGTCATTACCTGCAGTGTAGAATCCTGTGCCTGAAGTGTACATGCCAATGCGAAGCAAAATAAACCGGTGAGTGTTTGCCGGAGCATGGGTAAATTTACAAAATAGGTAACAGCCGCCAACACCATTTAATAAGCAATAACCTGCTCTTCTATATTGGCGGGAATTTCGCGGTCTTCATATTGTTGATTGCGCAGTTGCGGCGTAAATCCGGCTTCACGAATGGCATCCTGCATCGATTTATAGGTAAAACGATGCGGAGCACCGGCAGCACTCACAACATTTTCTTCAATCATGATACTGCCAAAATCATTCGCACCTGCATGTAAACACATTTGAGCAACTTTTTTACCTACAGTAAGCCAACTCGCCTGAATGTTTTCAATGTTCGGTAAAAAGATTCTGCTCATGGCAATGATGCGGATATATTCATCCGGCGTGGTATCATTTTTGGCCCTGCGAATTTTACGTAGGGTAGTGCCTTCATCCTGGAAGGTCCACGGAATAAAAGCAATAAATCCTTTTGCATCAGCAGGTTTTTCACTTTGTACCTGACGAATCTTTTCCAGATGTAAAAAACGCTCTTCAATGGTTTCGATATGACCAAACATCATCGTTGCACTTGTGGTAAGTCCGAGCTGATGTGCGGCGCGCATGACATTGAGCCATTCATCGCTCAAACATTTACCGGTGCTGATAATTTTACGCACGCGGTCAATTAATATTTCAGCACCTGCGCCAGGTAAACTATCTAAACCGGCTTTCATTAATTCAGATAATACATACGTATAACTATAGCCACCCAATGTGGCAATATGATGAATTTCAGGAGGACCGAGTGCATGTAATTTTACATTGGGAAACATTTCTTTTATACCGCGGAAAATACCGGTATAAAAATCAAGTCCAAGTTCAGGGTGATGTCCGCCTTGCAATAGAAGTTGTTCGCCACCATACCGGATGGTTTCTGCAATTTTCACCTTATATGTTTCCATATCAGTGATATATCCTTCCGGATGACCGGGCACCCGATAAAAATTGCAAAACTTACAATTAGCTACACAAATATTGGTCGTATTCAGATTGCGATCAATAATCCAGGTTACTTTATTACCTGGCTTTTTGCGTTTGCGTAAGGTATCGGCCACTTGCATAAGCGCCGCTGTCGGGGCATGTTCGAACAGGAACATACCTTCTTCAACCGTTAAAAATTCTTCGCGAAGCGCCTTTTCATATAATGCGGCAAGTTGCATGTAAGCAGAACACGGTTTTGACCGTTTCGTTCGCAAAGATACACCTGTTGTTTGATTTACGGTGCAATAAATATATCCTCAGATATCCCAACGCATAACCACTTTACCTCGGGTGCGCATGGCTTCCAGACCGGCTACGGCGGCGGGTATTTCGGTATAGCTGTAGGTTTTTTGTATATGTGGGGCTATTTTGCCGGAAGCTACCAGCTCAGCCAGTGTGTTCAGGTCTTGTGTGTTTGCAGCGGCAGTGAATTGGGCTAAAGGGTATCCCTTCATCATACGCATGATTAAAACACGCATCATATGTCCCATGGTGGTAAATCCGGTCATAACACCTCGTTTACCCATACGCATATAATCACTGAGATTTAAATTGCCATGTGTATCTATGACCAAATCGAAAGAACCCTTGTATTGATGAATATCGGTGGTGTCATACGTGATAACCACATCGGCACCTAAAGATTTGACAAAATCAGCATTGTTTTGCGAACATATACCCGTTACATGTGCACCATATGCTTTTGCAATTTGAACTGCAAAATGCCCAACGCCACCGCTTGCGCCATTGATACAAACCTGTTCTCCAGACTGTAATTTTCCATGTGTAAGCAAAGCCTGATAAGCAGTTAATGCTGCAACGGGTAATGCAGCCATAATTTCAGGTGCAATGCCGGTTGGAATATGGGCGCAGGCACTTTCCGGAATGAGAATATATTCGGCAAAGGCACCTCCAACCAGCGATTCTCCAAAAACTGCATCACCGGGTTTTATGTTGTGCACCTGCTGTCCAACAGCTTCCACCACTCCTGAAAAATCAACGCCTACTATTGGATTTTTGGGTTTAAATAAACCTAACACGAATCTGGAAAAAATAGGTGCACCTCTGCAAATATGCCAGTCGGCAGGATTCGCCGAATTAGCCAGCACTTTCACCAATACAAAACCATCCTGCACATCAGGTTTTTCTATTTCCGTTAATTGCATCTTATCCGGAGCGCAATATTGTTTGCGGGTGAAAGCTTTCATTTTATTATTTTTTGCAAAATCAAATTGTATGTATCTGCGCACATCTGCGAAAATCTGCGGGACAAAAAAACACGAACAAGTTTCTGAAATTATACAAACAACTTCTTCTCCAATCCCAACCATTCTAAAGCAGTGCCATGCAGCAACCTGGATTTAATAACATCATCGTAAGGCATACTTTCGATGAGTTTACCTGGATGATGTTCACCGAGTGGGAAAGGATAATCACTGCCAAGTGCTAATTGACGTGCGCCAAATAAATCCAGCAAATAATTCAGCATCATATCATCATGCACCAAAGTGTCGAGATAAAATTTATTGAGATAGGTGCGTGGATTTACGGCGTTATCCACCGCAACTAAATCCGGTCGCACATTAAAACCGTGTTCGATTCGTCCGATGGTTGAAGGAAAACTACCTCCGCCATGTGCAAATGCCACACGTAAATTTGGCAGTCGTTCAAACACACCTCCGAATATCATGGAACAAATAGCCAGAGAAGTTTCTGCCGGCATACCCACTAACCACGGAAGCCAGTATTTATTCATTTTATCTTTGCCCATCATATCCCAGGGATGCACAAAGATGGCTGCACCAAGCTTTTCAGCCGCTTCAAAAAAAGGAAATAATTCCTCGGCATTTAAATTCCAGTCGTTTACATGCGACCCGATTTCTATACCCGCCAATCCGAGTTCCTTCACGCAGCGTTCCATTTCCTGAATACTCAATTCGGGATCCTGCAGCGGAACGGTGCCTAAACCAACAAAGCGTTTTGGGTGACGGGAAACAACCTCTGCAATAAAATCATTTTGAAATCGGGAAGTTTCGAGTGCGTATGCGGCATTTTTTTCCCAATAATGAAACATTACGGGAATGGCACTGAGTACCTGCACCTGTACACCGGTTGCATCGCAATCTTCGATACGCACATCGCCATCCCAGCAGTTACTTTTTATTTCCCGAAAAAATTTATCGCCCTGCATCATTTTTGCGCAGCCCGGACAATGATGATCGAGATGAATATATCGGTTATCTAAAAATTTCTCACTCCACTTTGGTAAATGTTCAGGAATGATATGGGTATGAATATCTATTTTCAGCATAAATACAATACAGAAAAGTCATCGCTGTAAGATGCAGCACAACTCATGAAGAAAACAACAGCACAAATGCAGGTAACTTTTTAAAACAAACAATTATTTAGGCGGTTCCATCACATGACCACAACTTTTGCAGGTGCGGAGGTCGAGGTTAGCATAAAAACTGTTCATAATTACCGGCAATTGACCAACGATATCTTTTAATGGAAAAGTTTCTTCATGTAATTTATTGTTGCATTGTTCGCAAAACCACATACATGAATCAAATTCTTTTTCCGTGCGATATCGTTCTATTACCAGTCCAACCGTATTTGCCGGACGTTTAGGGCTATGCGGCACACGTGGAGGCAATAAAAACATGTCGCCCTCTTTTATTTCAATATCTCTGCGTTTGCCATCTTCCTGAATCGATACCGTGATATCGCCCTCAACCTGGTAAAATAATTCCTCACCATCTTCAAAATGAAAATCTTTGCGCGAATTTGGTCCGCCTACTACCATCACAATAAAATCATCATTCAATTTATATACCTGTTGGTTGCCCACCGGTGGTTTAAGGAGGTGTCGGTTTTCATCAATCCAATTCTTTAAATTAATAGGAGCAGCTATTGCCATGGCTATACATTTTTATTATGTGACGAATGGAGGTAAATTTACGCAGAATCATGCATATCAACCTACATCCATACACAGCATTGGTATGCGGCAGTACTCAGGGTATTGGTCGCGCAACCGCACATGCTTTTGCAGAAGCAGGAGCCCGTGTAATTTTAGCAGCACGCAATCGAGAAAAACTGGAATCAGTATTATCGACTCTGCCCCGGCCGCAACAACAGGCGCATGGTATACTGGTTGCCGACTTCAGTGAGCCTGAGTCAGTGCGGGCAGCCATCACGGCATTGGTGTCTGATTCTGACAACAGGGTGCATATTTTGGTAAACAATACCGGCGGACCGGCGGCTGGAAAAATTGCGGAGGCAAAGGAAGAGCAGTTTTTGGCCACCTTTAACCAGCATCTTATCTGCAATCATATATTAGTTAAAGCCCTCCTTCCGGGAATGCGGGAGAGTGGTTACGGGCGCATTATTAATATTATCAGCACTTCCGTAAAAGTGCCGCTTCCCAATTTGGGTGTTTCCAATACCATACGGGGGGCAGTGGCCAGTTGGGCAAAAACCTTGGCGAATGAGCTCGGTCAGTACGGTATTACCGTAAATAATGTACTGCCCGGCGCAACTAAAACGGAGCGACTGGCTGGAATCATCACAGCAAACGCCTCAAAAGCGGCCCAGACTGAGGCGCAGATTGAATCTAAGATGTTGGAGGAAATACCCCTGCGTCGTTTCGCCGAACCCACTGAAATAGCCGCTGCAGCTGCCTTTTTGGCCAGTCCGTTAGCAGCCTATATTAATGGTATCAATTTACCGGTTGACGGTGGCAGAACACCTTCTCTCTGAGAAAACTTATACGTTGGCGACTACCAATCAATGTTGATGTCCACCGGGTCCATGCACATGACCGTGCTCGAGTTCTTCAGCAGAAGCATCGCGGATATCAAGGATTTCACCGGAAAAATGCAGGTTTACACCGGCTAAAGGATGATTGAAGTCTAACAACACTTCAGCTTCACCCACTTCGGCAACACGTGCTCTAACGAGGTGACCATCCTGATCGCGGAGGTTTACCAAACGATCGGGCTGGAGCATATCTTCTGCCAGTTTACCGTCGATAACGAAGATTTCTTTTGGTACATATTCAAGTGCACCTTCGTCAAATTCGCCATAGGCATTAGCTGCCAATATCTGGAAAGCGAATTTTGACCCGATAACCTTACCTTCAAGGTTGCTTTCAAATTCTGGTAATAAACCACCGGCACCAAACAGGAATACAAAAGGCTGATCGGCCTTTACTACCTCAATCAAATCGCCGGTTTCGTTGTCCTGACGGAGTTCGTAGGTCAGGGAGACAACCTTGTTTTTTGCAATAGACATGCTTTAAAATTTGTTAAGTTCGCAAAGATAGGTATAAAAACGACCTAATCCCGCACGATTTTTGCTGCATACTGGCCGGTAGCAAGCACTGTGATTGCCCAAAATCATTAGTTTTGCATCCCTTACTGACAAAACCAGACTTAAATCTATACTTCCACATATGAAACTGAACATGGTTAAAACATGCATTCTGCTTGTAGCCGGCTTTACCATGGCAACGGCTCAGGCACAATCTACCGGAAATGATCCTGTATTATTCACTGTTGCAGGTCAGCCTGTAACGAAGGAGGAATTCCTGTATGTATACAAGAAAAACAACCCGGATAAACAAAACGATTACAGTCGCGAGAGTCTTCAGGAATATCTCGACTTGTACGTTAATTTCAAATTAAAGGTTACGGAAGCCCGTGCTGAAAAAATTGACACCACTGAAAAAGTGCGTGAAGAATTGCAAAAGTATGGCGACCAGTTAATCAAATCGAACTTTGATAAAGAAGTGTTGGATCAGGCGGCGCAGAAAATGTATGCCGACATGCAAACTGAACGCCTTGTTTATCATATTATGATTGCGGTTGATTTCAAAGCAACCGGCGTGGATACAATGGCTGCCATTACTAAATTAAAGCAGGCAAGAGAGCGACTCGCAAAAGGTGAATCATTTGCAAAAGTTGCTAAAGAAGTGAGCACAGATAAATCGAATCCGAATGACCCCGGTTTAATTGGCTGGTTTCTAAAGGGTCAGATTAATAATGAGGTTTTTGACAAAACGATTTTCAGCACACCTGTTGGAGGTTATTCTGATGTAATTAAAACCAGTATTGGTTACCATATTGTTTATGTGCCTAAATCGCGTCCTAATCAGGGCACGACCACCGTTGAGCATATTTTAATTCGCACACCAAAAGAGGCTAAACCGGAAGATATCAATAAGGCGAAGAAAAAGGCTGACAGCTTATATGCTGTAATCACAGCCGGTGGCGCCACATTTGAAGAAATCGCCACAAAATATTCTGACGATAAAACCTCTGCAGCAAAAGGCGGTTTACTGGATGCATTCGGAACCGGTAAAATGGTTTATACTTTCCAGGAAGCAGCTTACGCACTGAAAAATCCGAACGATATCAGTGCTCCGGTGCAATCTTCTTATGGCTGGCATATTATCAAATTGATTGAGCATAAGCCTTTAGCCAGCTTTGAGGAAATGAAAGCAGAATTAAAATCCAGCGTCGAAAAAAGCCCTGAATACAAAACAATTCGTACCGACTTTGTAAACAACGCAAAAGCACGCTATACGTTTACTGAATATCCGGATGCTAAAAAAGAATTGTTGGCAAAATTGGATTCAGCTTTTGTA
Source organism: Bacteroidota bacterium (assembly GCA_029571985.1). Classification (GTDB taxonomy): domain Bacteria; phylum Bacteroidota; class Bacteroidia; order Chitinophagales; family BACL12; genus UBA7236. The sequence continues at coordinate 60,253 of JAKQVC010000160.1, forward strand.
AAAAGTACATGGAACATGCACCAGGCTGATGGTTTGAATAAAGTATTGTTTACCATCGGTAACAGAAATTATACCCAGACGGATATGGCTTCTTACCTCGAAATTAATCAGCGTGTTTACCGAGATAAGAGCATTGAAGAAAAATACAACAAACTGTATACACTGGCAGTTGAGCAAGTGGTGATTGAGTATGATTTAAGCGAACGCAACGTTGACTTCCGCAGATTGCTGCAGGAATACCGCGACGGATTGCCTCTGTTTGCCATGTTAGAGCGTAAAATTTGGAGTAGAGGTTCTACAGATTCTGTTGGTTTACGCAACTATTATGAGATGCATAAAACAGAATATATGTGGCAGGAACGTGTAGAGGCTACTACTTATATCTGTAAGGATACCAAAACAGCTAAAGCTGTTCGCAAAATGGCCGGTAAAAATGCCAGCGATAAAGAAATTATGTCCAAGTTCAATAAAGACAGTCTTGAATTGGTAACTGTAAAAACGGCTTTATATATGCCGGGACAAGACAGCAACGTAGATAACCTGAACAAAACGCCAGGTATAGGTGCTGATATTTTGAATGCAGATGGTTCTATCACTTTTGTGAAATTGAATAAGGTAATTCCTCCAACACCAAAATCATTGGATGAGGCACGCGGCTATGTGATTTCTGCTTATCAGGATCAGTTAGAAAAAGAATGGATTGAAGAGTTACATAAAAAATATACGGTAACGATCGACCAGAAGGTATTTAATTCAATGGTACATTAATACATTGATTCTAAGAAATGTTTCCATAGCGCTGTTATCGGCACTTTCGTTACTCTCCTGTAAGAATCCAAAGCCGGAGAAAAACGAAGAGCCGATAGCACGCGTATATGATACATTTTTATATGCATCTGATGTGGCGGCGCTGGTAGCAGAAGGTACCAAGCCGGAGGATAGTGCGGCGATAGTAGATGCCTTTATTGAAGGCTGGATCAGACAACAACTCATTTTGCGTGTTGCAGAGGATAATCTGCAAACCGCCATGGCCAAAATTGATCGCCAGGCTGAAGAATACCGCCAGAGTCTGATTATGTATGCTTATGAACGACAGTTCCTGGCAGAAAACTTGGATACAGTAGTGGTAGATGACAGTATTCAGGCCTATTTCAATACGCATCAGCAGGATTTTATTTTATCCTCAGACATTTACAAGGTAAATTATGTGGTAGTGCCTAAGGCTGATAAAACAGCTGATTCGGTATTGTATTGGTTCTCAAGAGGCGTTGAAAAATACCGTTTGCCATTTGAGCGTTATTGTGCGGCACATGCCGATCGGTTTTCGCTGAACGCGGATGTATGGCTCAATACCAACGACCTGTTTAGCCTGTTGCCATACGATATGTATGCAGGAGGCCGGTTTCGTTCAAAGGCTCCGGTGAGTTACAGCGATACTTCAAATCGGTATTTTGCGTTAGTACAGGATTATTATACCGAAGGAAGTATGGGCCCATTTGATTATTTTGCTGAGGATATTCGGGATATTATCATTAATAAACGGAAAAAGGAATTATTGACTGCAACCTACCAACGTATTTATACGGAAGGCATGAAACGTGAAAATGCAGAAATTTTAAAAGAAGACGAATGAAAAAGTGTATTATGACCTGTTTGTTGCTGATGCCTTTAATTATGCAGGCACAGACAGTTGACAAAATCGTAGCTCAGGTAGGCGACAAAATTATTTTGATGAGTGAGGTAGAGTCTTACTATTATGAGGCTTTGCAGCAGGGCGAAGTGCCTGAAGACTATCGTTGTTATATTCTGCAGGAGTTGATTTCGCAAAAGTTGATGTTGATTCAGGCGCAGAAAGATAGTGTTGAAGTTACCGATGGTGAGGTGGAGGATAATATTAATAATCGTATCCGCTATTTTGAAAGTTTGTTTGGATCGCAGGAGAAGATGGAGGAGTTTTATGGAAAGTCTATTCAGGAAATCAAGGAAGAGTTTCAGGATGATGTGCGCAATATGTTGTTGGTAGAAAAAATGCGTGGCAACATTCTAGGCACCATGTCTGTTTCACCAAATGAGGTTAAGTCATTCTACAACACCATTCCTCAGGATTCATTACCCTACATTAATGCCGAAGTAGAATACGCGCAGCTGCTGCTCATACCTAAGGCAAATGCGGAGCAGAAAAAAATAGCTTACGATAAAGCGGTGGATATTTTAAAGCGTTTGCGTGCGGGAGAAGATTTTTGCTTGCTGGCTGAATTATATTCTAAAGATGGTTCTAAAGATAATTGTGGTGATTTAGGCTGTCAGACACGTGAAACGTTTGTTACTGAATTTTCAGCTGCTGCATTTAAATTGCAACCGGGTGAAATCAGCGAAATCGTTGAAACCCAGTTTGGATATCACATTATTAAAATGGAAAGCCGCCAGGGGGATAAAGCCTGTTTGCGACATATTCTCATTATGCCTCCTGTTACCAATTTAAATTTGGTGGCTGCAGGGAAACAAATGGATAGCATACGCGCAGAAATCATGGCCGGTAATATCAGTTTTTGTGATGCGGCAAAAAAATTCTCCGATGACGCAGAAACCGCGAAAACGTGCGGCATCGTGCTGAACCCGCAAACTGGTGGAAGTCGTTTTGAAATTTCAGAACTTGCACCGGACGATTATTATTCAATTGAGAACCTGAAAGAAGGTGAAATTTCACAGGTATTGCCCTATACCAGTGCTGATGGGAAAAAAGGTGTGCGAATTATTATGTTGAATGACCAGTCGCAACCACACGTCATGAACCTGAAAGATGATTATGCCCGCCTGCAGCAATTTACGCAAAATAAAAAAGAACAGGAGGCCATGATTGAATGGATAAAATCAAAGGCAGAGCGTGAGTATATTCGCATCGACGAAAGTTATACCGGCTGCTCAACCCTGGAAGAAATGATGAATAAGGCAGGCAATTAAATTGAAAAGATAACGCCATGACAACTTTTAAAAGTGATGTAGAAGCTATTGATGCATTATCGGCTGATTTTAAGAAGCTGAATGCAGAGATTGGGAAAGTGATTATCGGACAGGACGAGGTGGTGCAACACGTGCTCATGAGCATCTTCAGCGATGGTCATAGCTTGTTGGTAGGCGTACCGGGTTTGGCAAAAACACTTTTGATTAAAACCATTGCTGATGCCTTACACTTATCCTTTAAACGTATACAATTTACTCCGGATCTGATGCCAAGCGATATCACCGGCGCTGAAATTCTGGATGAGCATCGCAATTTTAAATTTATCAGGGGTCCTATTTTCGCCAATATCATTCTGGCAGATGAAATTAACCGTACCCCGCCTAAAACACAGGCGGCGCTGTTAGAGGCCATGCAGGAAAAAAATGTGACCATTGGTGGCCACTTACATATTTTAGATAAACCATTTTTCGTACTGGCTACGCAGAACCCTATCGAGCAGGAAGGTACTTATCCATTGCCTGAAGCGCAGCTTGATCGCTTTATGTTTAATATCGTTTTAGATTATCCTGCTTTTGAGGCTGAATTACAAATTGTACGCAGCACAACCAGTGATACGAAAACCGAATTGAATAAAGTTATCGGTGCGGAAGAAATTACAGCCTATCAGCATGTTATCAGACGGATTCCGGTAACAGATACCGTTTTGCAGTATGCAGTAGGTCTCGTCAGTAAAACCAGGCCTAATACAGCCATGGCACATGCGAAAACTAACCAATACCTCAGTTGGGGTGCAGGGCCTCGTGCTTCGCAATACCTGATTCTTGGTGCAAAATGTCATGCCGCAACGCATGGTAAGTATGCTCCGGATATAGAAGATGTTAAGGCAGTGGCTATGCCCGTTTTACGTCACCGCATCGTTCGCAACTACAAGGCTGAGGCTGATGGCGTAGGTGTTGAAGATATTATTCGCGAATTGATGTGATGTTTCTCTCCGGGTTTTATAAGGGGATTTGGTAACTTTGCCCTTATTCATCCAATTCTTAACGCGTGAGTGACCAAATCAAGCATGAATGTGGCATTGCCCTCATTCGATTGCTCAAACCGCTATCCTATTATCATGAAAAATATGGCACTCCACTGTATGGCCTGAATAAGCTGTACCTGCTCATGGAGAAAGAGCACAACCGCGGTCAGGATGGCGCTGGTATCGCAGCAATAAAAATCGATCAAAAACCCGGATTTAAATATTACGATCGTAAACGCAGTATTTCCCCATCTGCCATCAAGGACATCTTTTTTGAGGTGTTCAGAAAAGCAGCTAAGCTTGAACGTAAAAATCCGGATTTATATCATGATGCTGACTGGGCTAAACAAAATGTACCCTTTGCCGGTGAAGTTTTATTAGGCCACCTGCGTTATGGCACTTATGGCAGAAATGATATCGACTCTTGTCACCCGTTTGTACGTGAGAATAACTGGATTACCCGCACCTTATTAGTGGCAGGTAATTTTAATATGGTAAACAATGATCAATTGTTTCAGCAATTAACCGAATTGGGACAACATCCTACACAATTTGTGGATACCGTAACGGTTATGGAAAAAATTGGTCACTTTTTGGATGATGAAGTGCAGCGGTTGTTTGATGAAAAGAAAGAATATCACGACAATAAAACACTCAGCAATATCATCGGAAACGATTTGGATATTCAACGTGTGTTAACCCGCGCTGCAAAGGATTTTGAAGGGGGCTATGCCATGACCGGACTATTTGGCCACGGCGATGCTTTTGTTTTGCGCGATCCGAATGGTATTCGTCCGGTTTATTTTTATCACGATGATGAAGTGGTGGTTGCCGCGAGCGAACGACCTGCTATCATGACTACATTTAATGTTCCGTTTGAAAAAGTTAAAGAACTTACACCGGGACATGCCCTTATCATCAAAAAGAAGGGAACGGTAAAAGAAGCACAGTGCCTGATGCCGCGCGAACGAAAAAGTTGCAGTTTTGAACGTATTTATTTTAGTCGCGGAAACGACAAAGAGATTTACGCAGAGCGCAAAGAGTTAGGTCGTCTGTTGACACAAAAAGTATTGCAAACTGTAAATTACGATTACGAGCATACCATTTTTTCCTTCATTCCAAATACAGCTGAAACAGCCTTTTATGGTATGATGAAGGGTTTGGAACAGCATTTAAATGATTGGAAAATTGCTGAAATCAAACGCCTCAACGGTAATCAAACCGATGCAGAATTACATCGTATCCTCAATATGCGTCCCCGTGTAGAAAAACTGGCACATAAGGATGTGAAAATGCGCACGTTTATCACAAATGATAGCGACAGGGGTGAATTAGTAAGTCACGTATATGATATTACCTACGGACAAATTAATGACCGGGTAGATTCTATCGTGCTGATAGACGACAGTATCGTGCGCGGTACCACGCTTAAGCAGAGTATTATTGCCATCTTGGATCGTTTAAGCCCTAAAAAAATTGTCATTGTTTCATCGGCACCTCAAATCAGATACCCGGATTGTTACGGCATCGACATGAGTAAAATGGGCGATTTTGTGGCCTTCAGGGCGATGATTGATTTATTGGAAGAATCGGGTAAGTCGCATATGATTCAGGAGGTGTATGACGAGTGTAAGCATATCGACACACTTCCGAATGAGAAGACATATAATGCTGTAAAAAAATTATACGAGCAATTTACCTATGAGGAAATCTCAGCCCGCATAGCCAAAATTGTTAAAGCCAGTCATATCCGTGCTGAAGTTGAAGTGGTTTATCAATCAGTCGACGATCTGCATAAAGCTTGTCCAAGGAATCTGGGCGACTGGTACTTCACCGGCGATTATCCTACGCCGGGAGGAAACAAAGTAGCCAACAGAGCCTTTATGAATTGGGTTGAAAAGAAGGATGTGCGCGCTTATTGATTTTTGTCACCCGACTATATAATTGTTATTACAGGCACTGAAATTGCTGTAACTTTCTATGTAATTCTACTCTATGTTCCGCACACTCTTATTTGCTGTAGGTATGTTGCTGGCTATGCCAGTGTTTAGTCAGATTTCTTTTACCGGCGCAGGTGTTGTAATCGCACCTGAATTGCGCGACCATTATCCGGTCATTCAACAGGTTTTAAAAAATTCACCGGCTGAAGAAATGGGTATTTCTCCGGGTGAAATCCTCTGGTCGGTAGATGGAAAATCTACACAGGATTTGACCACGAAAGAAGTAACACTTCTGATAAAGGGAGAGGCCGGCGCACAGCGCGTTTTGGTTGTGGGCAGTAATCAGCGAACAGTTACGATTACCCTCAGATTAATTTCCGGTAAGTGCACCACCGGCGATTGCCGGAATGGTGAAGGTCGTATAGAAGAACCAAACGGTGATATTTACGTCGGCAATTTCACGAATGGAAAATTTGATGGTTATGGCATGTACTATTATTACAAGGGTGAACATATGTATGCCCGTTATGATGGTCACTTTGCTGCAGGTAAACGCGATGGTGAAGGTGTCTTAGATAATTATGACGGTGGTTATAAACTAAAAGGTACTTTTAAAGCAGATAAAGTAGAGGGAAAAGCTACACTCACCTTTTATGATGTGCAAGGTTCATATACCGGAAATTTCGCATCGAATTTGCCATCAGGTTCCGGCACAATTACTTATGCGGATGGTAGCACTAAAAATATTTCGCCCGCTACAATTGATGCAATATTAATCGAAGCCGGTGCACGCAAAGAAACGGTTGTTGCAGAACCTGCTGCCAATACCGGTACGCAATCATCCGCAAGCACGAATGCAGAAAAAGTAATTTCTGATTATGATTTTACGGCAATAAAGAATGAAATGCTCAAGGTTGAAAATAGTTTGCTTTATGCCTTAGATAAGTATGCCGAATTCCACAGTAAGTACATGGAAGTATTGCGCGAGAACAGTGCCTCAACAGCCGAACAACAATCCGGAAAAATCCTGGATGCATGTGTTGGTTATATAGAGCAGGCTTATAACGGTATTGATATCGTTACCAAAATGGGAGATAATGCCGGAGAAGTTACGGAGGCAGAATTTGACAGTTTTCAGGATTGGAGTCAGGCAATTGCTAAAGTATACAATGCTTTTAATGGCGGATTAAACGACACGGCAACCATTTCTACCTGGTATTGGTTAAATGTAAATGTGGATAGTATGCGGGGTTATCTGGAGGAAGCTGCTGCAGCGCGACATAGTTTATTTTGAATCAGACACTACATGTAAAATAGAAAAGGGGACTGCTGGTCCCCTTTTCTGTTTGTTGAGTTTCCTGTTAAAATCTTCCGTAGGCGACAAAAATACACAGCACCAACAAAAACAGATTCACCGGAATCATTTTATTCTCCTTGAATTTTGCATGTTCCATGGCGGCAAGTATCATAATGAGACCTAATGCGCAGGCTGCAATCGGTGTAAGGATGGGTAAAATATCCAATAGCATGGGAAGTATGAGTCCTAATGCGCCGCTTATTTCTGCAACACCAATCGTCCGAACCAGTGATGCCGGTTTACGCGCAGCCCATGGACCTGATTGTGCAATTTTTTCAATTGGTTGGAAGAGTTTCATCATACCGCCCATCAGAAACATGGCGGCTAAAATACCCTGTGCAATCCATAATACTGTATTCATGTTTATTTGTTTTGTTAGCACAAAGTTATATACCTTTGCTATATAAAAGATACCAGTTACCTAAAGTATAGCAGTATCATTTAGTATACCAAATTACCTTTTATGGAAAAACGTAGTTTAGCCTTTTGCGTATCAGCATTAGTTCCGGTTAGAGATACGCTGGATGTTATTAGTGGTAAATGGAAGCTCCTGATTCTGATATCTGTTGGTTCAGGGAATAAGCGGTTTAGAGAGATTCAGCGGAGTATACCGAATATCACCGCTAAGGTCTTATCAAAGGAGCTCAAAGAGCTTGAGCAGAATAATCTGATTGAAAGAGCTGTATATGATACTTCGCCGGTATTAGTTGAATATACGACAACATCGCATGGTAAATCACTGGAAAATGTGGTAAATGCTTTATACGAATGGGGCGTGCATCATCGTAAAAAGATATTCGGTAAGAAGTAAGTACATGCCTAAGCATACGCCTATACCTCTAGGTATCAAATTAAGTTACGATTAATTTAATTTAGTGCTCCGGGTCAGCTGAATCCGATACATGTTTAGTTAATAAATGCACCGTTTCTTCCGGTTAATCATCATTCGGATGTAATATTGGATAATGTGATGGCCGGAACCTGTGTGCCTTTAGGTAAATTGACGAAATCTGATGCTTTCAAAACATAAGATGATGCAGCATTATCTAAAAAATTCACTTCATATATCGCTATAAAGTAAAACATTTTATTACTTCCGGATGATTCTGACCTGCGGAACGAAAACGATACAGTCGGATTTTCAGCTTGTGTTCTTAATCCCACAAAACCGGTGTTCTGTGCAAAGTCGGAAAAAGGGTTATCCTCATTTTTTTCCTTCTTCGATGCTTTGTCCAGATCATCTTCACTGATATGTTGCTCCAGAATGACAACTTGTTTATTGTTGATGGTTGATGCGCGAACCCAGACACCTTCACCTGCCGGTAAAGGATCTATTACATGCACCTGTATGGGCGAAGTTGTATAATTAACACCGTTTAATGAAAAATTGAATGGACCAATCTGATACATGCCGGTATCCATAATGGTAAGATTTACTTTCGCCGACTGGGCATCCAAAGAGAGTTGACTTTTTTGGGTATTTAAGCTGTCTAATTGTGTATGCAGCATATCCACCAGATAAGTATTGTCCATACTGAAGATAATTTCTTCTCCAGCTCTTGGTTCGGGATTTGTTACTTCAGTTTTTAAAATAACTTGTCCAAAACAAGACATTGGGAGCCAACCATACACAAGTGCTGCACCTAGAAGTAAGAGGGGGTTTTTCATAAATGGTTTTCTTCAAATATAATTAATCCCGCTCGAACGAGCAAAGCACTTTCCAGTATGGTATTCTGGAGATAACATGCTGTCTGCATTAAAAGAGCAAATGCACCTGTAGTTCTCCATAGAAAGGTAACATAGGCCCGGCATAAAAGTTTTCGTTCAGAATTTTCCCTGCACGCATGCCTATTGTGTAATGATAAAAGGTTGCACCGGCTCCTAATCCATAATAGAAATTACCTCCTGACGCAGGCTCGTACCAGCCATTAACTACCTCAGGATAAATACTTTGGTAAACAGGGGTATGCTCATATTTGGTGGCAATAGCTTTATCGAAGCCAACCTGTCCTGCGAAAAACCAATGCGATGCATAATAGCCAACAGTAGCCGAAAGATCGCTTCCGAAATTATCCAAATGCACGTAAGTGTTTTCGTAACTCCGATATACACCATGTATGTCGGTACTTACAGTAAATCCTTTGTACGAATACCATTTTATCGTGGCCCCCAGCTTTGTTTTTTTATCATCAAAAGGTGTTTCCCCAACAGGAAGTGAAATGGATGCGTTCAATAAAATGGGAAAGCCAAGCAGTTGGGTGAGGTATCCGCCACCTAAGCTGTAGCAAACACCATATTCAACGCCGAATTTGCCAAAAATAAGCACGGGGCGACTTGTATCTGCATCATTCCAGTTTATTGATTGTGCATGGGATTGTTGAACAATTAGCAATATAAAAAGACTTGCAATATATTTTTGAATTGACATATACTTAAGTATTAAAGTGATTGAAAATATTCGAGAATGCGTGGTTGTGTAATGGTATTCCAAATAACCGGATCTTGAATAATGCCTGAATGACCGGCATTTGGTACATAGAAAAGAGATGCATTCACAAAAGCCGATGAAACATGTTCTGCCCAGGAAAGCGGGTAGGCTTCATTTAATTCGCTATACATAAATAAAACCGGGATAGTGAAATTTTCGAGACCAATGGTTAAATCAACCTCGTACTCCATACCAATTTCGAAAAGTCCTGCATTTACTACCGCTCCACTTCTCCATACCCCGCCATCAACATTGTATTCATTTGTGATGGTGTTTTCTGATGCAAGTAAGGCGAGTTTATAATCTAAGGTTTCATGATCATTTTCATCTCCTGTTATAAACTGATCCAGGTAGGTGGCGTCATTTAACGTTTCACTCCAGAGACTAAAGGCGCGGGAAGTAGAAACGTAAGTAACGATATCCTCCCAGATTAAGCCACCCGGTTCGCAGGCGACTAAACCCTGCACCATGTCGGGATGATACCCAGCAAATCCGGCAGCCAGCATCCCACCCCAGGAATGACCTAACAAATACACTTTTTGCTCCGGAGATGTACGGTAATGTTCAATTACGCCTGCAAGTTCATCATACATGAGTGTGAGTGCGTCAGCGCCTTTATCCGTGTAATAGGATTTGTCGAATCGCTCTGATAGTCCTGATCCAATCTGATCATAGAATATTACCCGATACCCTGATTCGGCCAGCGACATGCAATTCAGCATATACTTATAATCAGCTCCCGGACCGCCATGGATACAGATAATCATCGTGCTGTCTTCCGGACCAAAGGCTTCGCTATGTAAGCGGGCGCCATTCACTTCAATGGCGGGAATAGATGGGTCTTGATCAGCGGTTAATGGTACCAGATTGCCGGGGGCATCCGGAATAGTTGTGCAAGCACTGAGTAGCATCGTAATGAGTGCAAATGCACCTTGTAATGTCATTTTACTATACATGTGATAATTTTTTACAGGGCAAAGGTGCTACGATGCGCTATACAAAGCGCCGCAAAGTGAGGGATGATACCTATTAGGCATGCATTACCTGAAATCGGTTGGAATCCTTTATTGGCAAGGGTTTGATGAGGTGTTAGTCGACGTTCCCTGAGATATGATACCTTATTTTGACGGAATGGGATTCGATTTCAGATATTCAGAAGGTGTTTGACCGGTAAATTTTTTGAAATTTCGGTTGAAGGAAGCTTTAGAGTTAAACCCGCAGGAAAAAGCAAGCGCAAGGAAAGTATATTGCTGGTTTTCAGGTTTATTTACTGCCTCTAGAAATGCTTGAATCCGTCTTTCATTTATTAGGTCGTAGAATGATTTTTGTTCAATGGAATTGATAACCTGCGACAGGTGGTTGGGATGCACATCCAGTACTTCGGCCAGGTCGCTTAAGGTGAGTTCGGGATCTTTGAAGGATTCGTTTTCGGTGAAAAGTTGGAGTAAGCGGGTATGAATGCGTTTGGCTTCCTCCTCCGTTAAAGAAGAATTTTGGTATTTGGGCGACTCAGGCAGGACTTCGGATGTAATAACCTCCTCGATGCTATGATGCTCTGAGGCATTCCGGTAAATCGATTTGGCCACAGATTGGTGCAAAGGAATATGTTGGTGAAATACACTAACCTGTCGAATGCCATAATATCCAATCCACACCACAAACATAACCGCCGAACCGAAAATGAAGATATCTTCCTGAATGATCAGGATCACAATCCAGATACAGGCCAGCCAGATAATTAAATAGAGGAGCCAGTTAAAAGAAATTTTTTCGGTATTCGAAAAGGTATGCACAAGAGATTTTCGAAAACGGATTAGTACCCGCAAAGCAAGCGGTATATAAATAATTCCAGATAAATAGATGGCAATAATATTTATGGTGCTTTCCGTTTGATATCGAACACCATTGTCTTTGAATACCTGAATTTTTTCTTCAGACGATAACAGATAATAACTGCCAAATAATAGTATCGAAGCCAGCACAGGAATAAAATGCAGGAGCATCGGTTTTCTAAAGCCCCTTTCAGATGTTTGCACTTTTGTATAGATATACAAAAACGGGCCTTGTATTAATGGGAGTGAAAAACCGATTCCGGCAAGACCGGGTAAGTAGATATAATTTTCGGAGTAGAATAAATAAAAGGAAAATAAATGTAATCCGGTTAAGGATAGCCAGGCAGCCAATACGTAATCAGCAGCATTTTTCCCTTTTTTGCTGAGGAGGATAAATACCAGAAAAAAATCAATAATGACGCCTGACAGATAAAACATGCCTCTGCAAATTAACGGGATTTTAAGGACTGAGGACTGATTTATTTTTCCTTGCGCTCATCAGGTATGGTATCCACCAGACTCCTCAACACATTGTCATCCCCATTTATAAAATCAGTGATGTTCCTGGAAAGGGGCATATCGGGCATAACACCTCTGTTTGGCAAGGCGTTTTGTACCTTATGATCAACTTTGTGCGTAGGTATGAAAATGCGGATGCCGCTTAAGGGCATGGTATACGTATAAGAAAGTGCAGCCTGACTGCCGTTTGCCCCGCCACCGGTTTCCGTGCCAACAATTGTTGCCTGGGTATGTTCATTGAGCATCGCAGCCACATAGCTGCTCATACTGAAGGTGCCGCCATCTGTCATGCAATAAATCTGCCCGTCATAATGATTCTTCTTTTTGACTGAATAAGGTACCCAGGTGTTTTTATCCGGATCTGCTTTGTCTCTATCAGGGATTGTATTGAATAATACCATTGTCATCTTCGAAACAAAGTTCATACTCAGATTATCGTCCTTCAATTTTTCTTTTTTGGGATTGCTGATATAAAAGTAAAAATCATCAGCTAGCAAATAGGTTAAGAGCCGATTGCCATTTGGAAAATAACCACCACCATTGCCACGAATATCAATAATTAAATGTTGTATGGAATCTTGTTCTATGGTTTTGAAAACATCTTTATAAAATCGTTTATAATCCGGAAACCCAAATGAGTGAATGGATAAAATGGCGGTAGTGGGCTTCTCCTTCAGGTAAAGCAGATTGGCTATACCGTCAACGGTTTGAATAGTATCAGTTCCGGGTAGTGGATTAAGCTTTAGCGGTGTTACTTTTAAACCACCCAATATAGCTTGTTTTACGATATTTCCATCCGGACCTTTACATTGAATGTCATATTGCGAGCAGTTGCCATAAAGAAATATTAAATATGTTCTGAACAATGCTTCGACATAGAAGTCTGTCCCGGTTTTATTTATCCCGTCATTGGTTTGTATCCCACGCATGTCGCGTAATATCTCCGACGCCGGGATGTCATTAATAGACAGTATTTCCATTCCGGCTTGTAACGTTTGTGTTGAATCTGCTACGGCGCGTATCCACAATTTATTCTGACTGATAAAAACATCAAGAGGAATAATTTGCTTTGCTTCCTTTTGATATGTATACCATGCTAAAGAGGGAGCTGATGTGGTGTGCCCGCAACCAATACCAACAAGCCAGTTACGCACATATTGATGATAGTGCTCCAGGTCCATGCTGTCTGTAAACATGTGTGTATAGGATTCTGCAGCTTGCCTTAAAGCATTGCTGTCTGCCAATATGGTTACCTTCGGATGCAGATACATTACCACATTCGTCATCTGAATAAATTCTTCAACTAATTGCTCGCGTGTTGCATTTAGAGGGAAAGAGTTGCAATTATGTGCAGATTGTTCGTCAACAGGTTGTAATTCAGCAGGTGTTTGTGCCTGTATGCATGGAATAAATAAACACAGTATCGCCTGAAAGGCAAAAATCTTCAATGACATTTTGGATATCGGAATTCTCGTATTAAAATTTAATTACTTTGCCGTTCTGCAGGTGTTGCCTGGCTGTGGTCCAATCAGGTAAGGTGTCTGCCGTAATGGTAATTGTTCTGATTTCAGTGGCAATTTTTTTACTATTACGCATTGCTTCCAAATGGGCACCGCTTCGGGCAAAGCTATGCATAGTTTCCGTATCAGGCCAAAGTGACATAGTGTAATGGTGTACACCTACACCTGATTTTTTAAAATCGAGATGGCCACTGCTTTTCATTTGCTTTAAAATGCGCATGGCATACATCGACAGTGGGAAAAATGCGAAATAAGACTTAAGTTTTATATAGGTGATTGTAGCAAGCATACGGGTGAATTTAATTGAATAAGTTTTTATGTGATGCTTGGAGATATTGACATAGCACCTGTCATATTGTTATCCGGCACAAGAGCTTATCACTGCTAATAGGGCGCCGAGCGCCGGAAGTGCTTGTGTATAGAGTATTTTTCGACTGGCTGTTGCCGCACCAAATACACCTGCGCATACCACACAGGATAAAAAGAAAATGGCAACATAGTGACTCCAATTGTTGTCTTGGATAAAAAGCGACCAAATTAACCCTGCAGCTAAAAATCCGTTATACAATCCCTGATTTGCGGCTAACGTTTTTGTCGGAGTAAACATGGCATCGGGTAATGCGCCTTTAAATGTTTTGCGGCCAAGCGTTTCCCAGGCAAACATTTCCATGTATACAATGTATAAATGCTCAAAGGCAATGAGTCCGGTCAATAATTGAGCTAGTAGGTTCATGAAGTAAATCTAAAGGATTTACACATAATATCATGTTAAAATTAACGCCACACATAAAATCAGGCTTGCTGAATATGAACGCAGGATGCAGAGATTATTTTTTATATACCCCTAAACCAGGTTTACCATTCAAACGCATATGTCCGTTTTCCAATATAAATCCACCGCTAAACACATGCTCAAGAACATCAAAACTGCCATCTAAATCGAGGTATTTTGTATTCGGACAAGCATAAGCAAGGTGTAAAGCTGCAGTGATACTTACCAGGCTCTCATCATTACAGCCCCAAAATATGGATATGCCTTTTGATGCTGCCGTATCTGCGATGTGCTTACCTGCTAAGATGCCTCCGGCTTTCATTAATTTGATATTGAAAACACCAAAGGGATGTGGATGTTGCAATAGTTTTTCTGCACTGGAAATAGAGGTGAGAGATTCATCTGCAACAAATTTCATACGCACCGGTTCTGCAAATTGTACTAGAGCTTGATTTTCTGAAACCGGAAGTGGTTGTTCAATGAGCTCGATGGGCAGATGAGCTGTTTCATGGATAAACTTATTCAGCGATGCAAAATTGTATCCTAAATTGGCATCAACCCGATATCTGAACTGGTCGCCAAAATGTTCGTATAATTTAATGCACCGCTCAATATCCTCATCCACGGAAATGCCGGTTTTTAATTTGAGTATCCTGAAACCCTGATGATAATAATGTGTGGCATCTTCAATCATTTCCGGTAGCGTCTTGATGCCAATGGTAATGCTGGTTGGCAATGACGCTATCACCTGACCGTAAAGAGCGGCTATCGGTTGTTGCATCACTTTGCCATAAGCATCATGCAGTGCAATGTCGAGAGCGGCCTGCGTGCCCGGATAATCGGGTAAATCGCGACAACAATCTGAAATTATTTCGCGATAGGCATCAATGCTTTTTCCTATATGTTTCTGAATGCTTTCTGACTGTAGTAACCCGAGTGTTTGTTCCGGAGTTTCGCCAATAACTTCAGGGAAAGGATTTGATGCGCCATAACCTATTATACCATTACTGAGTGCAATTTCCAGAAATACGATTTCAGTTTCATAAATAGTTTGGTATGCAATCGCATAAGGTTGCTTCAACGGAAGTCGCTGTAGGTATGCATGAATTGATGTAATGTGCACCATTGTATTAAAGTAAGGCCTGAATAACCGGAATGATCTGATCAACACCCTGCTGAATAGGCAGTAATACCGGAATACCTAATGTTTGCTGATACTGAGTTTGAAAAGCGCTTGCTTCTGCATCTGTGCAATCTTCTGTATTCAACGCTAGTGCTATTACCTGCGCACCATACATCTGTATAAGTTGAATTTCAGACGCCACATCATGAATAGCCCCCCACAAAGGAGTGTGTTCGTAGTATGTGCGTTTTGGTGCATGTACTAAAACAACATGCTTTGCATTGCCGGAAATGAGCATTTCTGCACCGCATGGTCCGCTTGGATTGCGCAAAGCTGATTGTCCTTCAATCAATATAACCTGCGGATGTGTTTCCTCCCAACACTGTACAATCGCATGTTCTAATTCACCGGAAATAAAATCATTCAATGTGGAGTCAAAAATAAATCCGTAAACACCTCCCTGCATCCATCCGGTTTGTCCGGTGTAAATCATCTCCGTTGAAATACCATTCGACAAACAGGCCTGTTTAATAAATCTGCAGGTAGTGCGTTTGCCTAGCGCACAATCTGTACCTATCACAGCGATAGTTAATGCTTTAACAGAGAATATACTACCGTTCCAGAAATGTAAATCCTTTTTCGCTTTGGGGCGTCTTACATCTATCAGTTCAACCTGATGCTTTTTTGCAAGAGCGGCAATTTCAACATGGTCATTCAGAAATTCGTGCAATCCGTTTACAATTGACATGCCCTTTGATATACACAATTGGATAACGGGTATAAACCGCTTCGGTAATACACCCCCAACTGTCGCTATGCCGATTATACAATAAGCAATAGAAGGCTGTTGGCTGATAGCTTCTTCAACAGTGGCATAAACGGGTATATTTCTGTGTTTTCCATCCACCACTTCACCGGCATCTTTTCCGGCATGCATGTGGTCGATAACACCAACTATCGAAAATCTTTCTGTTCCACGTATTAATCCGTGTGCTGTTTTTGCATCTGATTCATGGAGTATTCCATCGGTCAGAATTATGGCATTCGGTTTTTGCATGTGTCTTTTATCGACTCAAAAATACGCCCGGAAATTGATTTGTGGCGCCACCATGCTCAAAAACAATCTGACCATTTACCCACACGGTAATTATGCCGTCAGAAATTGCTTTTGCATTATCGGTGTTGGCATTGTCCTGAACAGTGTCCGGGTCAAACAATACTAAATCTGCATAATAACCGGTCGCTATTAATCCGCGACCCTGTATGCCAACATGATCGGCACTTAATGCAGTCATTTTATTGATAGCTGTTTCGAGCAATAAAATTTTTTCTTCTCGCACATATTCCGCTAATACTCGAGTAAAGGCACCATAACCTCTTGGATGCCCACCGTTTGCACCATCTGAGCAAATATTACTATGTGTCCAGGTAATAAAAGGAATCAGGTCAGCATCTGACATACTTTTACCCATGATAGATTCGATATAAGTTTCATCAGGATGCTCAAGTCCATAGTTTTCCGCCGCTTTAACCAGATATAATAAGGTTTCTTCTGGGGTTTCTTTGCGCAATACTGCTATTTCTGAAACTGTTTTTCCCGCGTATTCCGGGTTTGGCAAATATCGTACGAGTATGGAACCTGCAGGGTCAAATAAATGTGTGGTTGCAAATGTAGCTGCTTCAAGACTTGTAAAATCTTTATTGGGAAACAAAACGCGTATCGTGGAATGCCAATATTCATACGGATATACATCTGCCGTAATATTAATGCCTTCAGCACGTGCAGCTTCTAATTTTGCTAAAATCTGATTGGCTGTACCCCAATCATCGCGTAAAGCAATTTTAATATGTGACACCTGCACCGGAATATGGGCCTCCCTGCCGATGGTAATAATTTCATCAATGGCTTCATCGAGGTAAATGTCCTCACTACGTAAATGACTAATATACTTTCCATCGTATTCGGCGGCGGTTTTTGCTAATTGCAAAACTTCATCTGTGCTGGCGTAAAATCCTTCCTCATATTCAAGTCCTGTAGATAAGCCGAAAGAACCTTTTGTCATTTCACTGCGCAGAATTTTCTGCATGTTAAGTATTTCAGTCGTTGTTGCCGTACGGTGCAACTGATCACTTCCCATTACCTGTATCCGTAAACTGGCATGCCCGGTATAGGTGGCGATATTGACAGACTTTGGTCGGGTGATACACCATTTTTTTAAACTGTCGATAGGATCGCTTTCTCCATCCTGTCCGATTACAATCGTAGTGATGCCCTGACTAATTGCACCTAATGCAGTAGGAAAGTCATTTAAATTTCGGTCGTGATGGCTGTGTGAATCAATAAACCCGGGCGCCAATACTTTGCCTTTTCCATCCAATATTTGTTCATCTGGCAATGGCAATAACTGACCAACACCAATAATTTTATCTCCGGCAATGCGCACCGAACCCATTTTGCCCGGAGTGCCTGTGCCGTCAATAATGAAAACGTTTGTAATCAGCAGGGTGCGAGCATCTGTTTGCAAAGCAGAGATGCTCACCGGAGTATCCTCTGCATCCACTTGTGTAAACGCATTTGTCATGCAACAAAGCCAAAGCAGCGAAAAAATAAACTTCATAGGGCGCATTTAAGCTATAAAGATAACAGAATGTGTGATTGAAAATGTATTGAGTTGTATCCGACACCTATACGACTGAAATTATTCAGTTACTTTTTTTGGTAAATGTTATATCGCCAAATGAAACCCATTGTTTTTCTGCAGTTTGAAATGTGCTCACGGAAGTCCAGGTGTCAGAAGTACTGTGATAGGTAAAGGTGTTGAGAAAGGCACCATCCGGATAGTTAAAGTATAGAGGCAGTGCATTTCCCGTTAAGTGTCCGTAACCTAAGGTTTGTGAAAATGCAGGACCGAAATTATCTATCCAATGCACAATAAATTGATGTGCATTGCAGTCAAAACCAAAATAGATATTTGCCTCATACGCAGGAACGGCAGCAGTATCAACAAGATGTAATGCAATAAATTGACTATCTAACACCCAGTGTGCATTAACCGCATAAACAACTGGTTCTCCGGTAATATTACCCACGCCGACCCATTCACCAACCCATTTTTGCAGGAATTGAAATTCGATGTTCGTGCGGTTGCAACTATCTGATGTCTGACTATAACCCGTTACACATGCGAAGCATAACCATACATAAACGATCAGGTGCTTTCTTGCCGACATACAATATAATTGAAGTTAATCAGGATTATGGTTAATTTAATCTCTCGAGCTGCCCCTTTCTTTTCACAATATTCTTATAATCCCATTGAATATCTCTTGCCTTGGCTAACCAACGTTCAAGATCAGCAACCACAATTTGATCTGCACTGGTGTATCGGAATTGTGCTGCTTTAAATTTTCCTTCAACTTGCAGGAGAGGCTCATCAAAAGACTGACCGCTCCAAAACAATAATTGAATACAGTCTTTTAATTTATTATACCCAACAATCGGATTTCCATCTAAAAACCAAACCGGATGTCGATGCCAGATTTTATTTTCTGCTTCAGGTAGTTTTTGAGCAATCACATGCGCCAGTGAACCGCAAATTAAATGATTGTTGAGGTCGAGTTTTGCATTATAGGCTTCTATGTCGGGATGAATGGGCATTTCAGTTTATTTGTAAATAGGTGAATTTTTTCAAAATAGTGAATATATCAATTTAAAAAGACTAACTATACATATATGGCGTTTGCGCATAAGCGAGTTTCCGCACATTTTCCATCGCATGACGCATATAGGATTTCCAAAACAAGTGCACAAAAAGCCATTGGAACGGATACAATATAGGCAGTGTTGCGTATAAAGTATAGGTGTAATTAATTTTGGTTTGCTGTTCACTAATAGGCAGAGTTTCCCACTCGCCTACAAAGCGATTGAAACCTAACATCCACGATTGAAAATCATCAACCTGAATTTTCCATAAAGCATTTTCTTTACGATCTAAAACGGTATCTCGAGATACATAGCCACCCTTGAAATTCATATTTTTTTCAGCATATACACGTTTTGTTCCGCCTATTTTGCCCCAGTTTTCATCATCGGTTACATGCGATAATTTAGGCATAAAACCATAACCTGTATGCACAAGTGTTACATCGCACAGCATAGGGGTTTTAAAGGCATTTTCTAAAGGGCAATTGAAGGTGGTTGAGATGGTGATTTTGAATATGGGCATGATAGGATACTTTCAACAAGTTTTTAATAAATTATTATGCATTCATATTTGAGGCACTTGATACGAATAAATTGTAGGCGTTACAAAATTAAAGATTTTGGCTTAACTGGCATTAGCTATTACCTTCAGGATACCAGCTTTTATGCTGCGTTAAAGTAATGCCCTGATGCACATCTGCAGCCATGTATGCCAATTTTACCGGCTATAAATAGTCTCCCATGTCGGTATTGAATGCTTGGTATGAATGGCTAATGGGGCCTATTATTGGGATTCATGTGTATTGATTTGGTTTGATTATAGCAAATCAGAAGAATTATATTTATTTTTAACAAATAAAACTTATTTTATGAAACACTACTCTACACTTGTTGCCCTGATTTGTATTACGCAATTGGCACATGCACAGTCAACTTTACAGGCTGTCGACTTGCCTGCAGTTGTTCAGCCAACTCAATCTGAAGAAAGAATTCAGGTCATGCAATATCGGCTCAGCGCATTTACTGTTGAGGAATTGGACTTGGGTATTTGGGTGAAAACGGATAGTATTTACTATGTGTATAATCCGGACTTCCCGCATTATCATAATAATATGGACTTCGTAGAGTTTACCAACTTTATGTACGAACCTGATTTTTACCTTATGGAATGGCTGGAACATGATGGTGTAGATTGGATTGGATATTATAAGAATTATGGAAATTATACCGCTGAAGGTGTGCGAACTTCTATAAATGTTGATACGTGGGAGGCAGGCGGTTATGTCGGTAACAGCCGTGTTGAATACGCCTATACACCCGAAGGTGATATTGATACCATACTTTTTCTGGAATACCTGGGTGGATCATATGATCCATACTCCAGACATTTGTATACCTATAGCGACGGGGCACTTGCCAATATTATTCAGCAATCATATGGTGCTGACTGGGAAAATAGTCTTTTGATTATTTATACCTATAATGATGAAGGACAGATTGATAATTTAGTATATCGTGGATGGGATGGTATAGGTTGGTACGACCAAAACCGACAGATTTACACTTATGATGGTTCCGGCAATTTGATTGAAAAATTATATCAGTACTATGATTTCGGATGGGTAACGTATGGCCGATATGTATATACGTATGACGGCACCGGATTCAATAATCTGTTAGAGACACAATCCTATGATGGCGTCGATTTTAGTCCGTATGAGCAATTCGAGTTTACGGAATATGCCGACGGTTTACCACAATCAAACACCAGAAGTTTGTGGGATGGATTCATCTACGAAGATTATTTCCGCGCACAATTTTATTATGAGGAATACGATGACGGCACTGTAGATGTGCAGGACATCGCTTCTACGGTAAATGTGCAGCTATTTCCAAATCCGGCTACTGATGCCTTCATGCTGAGTTTTCATGCTTCCGGTAATGAAAAAGTATCCTTGCGCATTACACAACCCACAGGCCAAACTGTTCAACGACAAACATGGGAAGCGGCTCCAGGTGAAAATCGGGTGCAGATAAACATTGATGATACATGGGCTGCAGGGCAATACTTTGTAACCTTACAATTAGGTGCTGAATTAATCAATACCAGTTTGATTATCAAATAAGTTATTTGCACCTATATTGTAAGTGCTTGTGGTATTCAAACGAGTTGATTTATTAAGCTCGGTAAACTTTTAATTAATCTTTTCCAATGAAGGAAAGGCATGCTCATGAGTGCATGCCTTTTTTTATGCTTCTTAAGGCGTAATAAGATTATATGAACATAGTTACTTTTATTGCCTTGCCAATTTGAATACCTTCGGCCATTCTGATTTCATTTTTTAAGGGTAGTAAATACGTTTCTTGCTTTGAATCATACCAGATAGCCGTTTTCCATTCAGTTGTCCCAATTTTAGCTACAGCCGACAACCGGCCCCATCCTTGTTCTTCCTTTTTAAAAAGTTGTCGGATTTCTTTGGATGTTTTTTTCGGCAAGGCAATAAATACCCAGGCGCCTTTACCATCATATACATATGGGCGGCCTGAAAATGTAAAGGGAATATAAGCGCTGGCCATGGAAGCTCAATTTTAAACGTAAACCTAAGAAATAGGAATTAATGTGCGGAGGTGCGGATGTGCGGATGTGCGGATGTGCGGAGGTGCGGACGTGAAATGCAAGTGTGAAAAGGATTAGCCAATTAGCCGATGTGCCGATTAGCCGATGTGGCGAAGCGGAGTCCTGAGTACTCGCGATGGAATGCAAATGTGAAAGTGATGTTCGCCGTACGGCGGATTTGTGTGTGAGCGTGTGCGAGTTTGGGGTTGCGTATGATTTTACCTGTACTGCTCTTAAAAAGTATCGCCCTCTCTGCTAAGTTGGGATTCTTGATGCACCGAGGAAGGAGGTGTGGGAAGAGAGAGTGGTGTAGTAAGTAATTGTGCAAAAGCGCCAACGTGTTGTTGTGCGAAAGGTGTGTCTGATGCATAGAGGGTGCTTCCGATTGGCTTAAGAAAAAATGGCTTTATATAATAAAGAGGCTGCCATAATAAAGTGACAGCCTCTTTACTGTTTGAAATCATATAAATTACTCTACAATAATTTTTGTCGAAGTTAAATCTGTACTGTCGCGCAATACATAAATGCCGGCAGGTAAATTACTTACATCAATGGAACTAATCGGGTTATTTACAAGAAGTGTAGAAATCAATGTTCCGTTGATATCAAAAAGGTTCATGGTGTGATTCAATAAGCCGTCGGTTTCTACAAACACATAATGACTGCCTGGATTGGGAAATGCTACCAAGCTGTTTTGTGCATGCGCAAAGTGATTGGTTTCCAGAAGCATAGAACATGCAGAGGCAACATAAGTTGGTGTCCATTTGTCGGATAATGTGCCATCTCCAATTTGACCAACTATATTATCTCCCCATGCAAATAAATTTCCATCATTATCCATCACGAGGGCGGTTTTTCCACCGGCTGAAATTTCGGCAATGCTACTTAAACCTGGAACGGGATCAGCAATCGATCTGTCTTCAACAGTGCCGTCACCTAACTGACCATCACTATTGTTGCCACATGTAAAAATGCCACCTTCATTATTCAGTATCACAACAAAATGTTGTCCTGCTGCAACAGCTACTGCACTTTCTACTCCAAGCATTTGTACGGGCGTTGAATAAGTAAAGTCTAATGTACCCGCACCTAATTTGCCGTAATCGTTTCCACCCCAACCCCAAACTGTGCCGTCACTTTTGATAGCGTATGCACAAGAGGTGCCTGCAGTAATATGAACGACATCAGTTAATTCCGGAATTTGAATTGGTGCAAAGCGATTAATGGTTGTTCCGTCACCTAACTGAGCATCCATATTTTCTCCCCAGGCCCAAACAGTACCGTCTGATTTTAACGCATATGCAGAGTAGTCGGATACTTCAATTTCAATGATGTCCTCCAAAAAACCAATTCCGTCGGTACCTGTTACCTGAACCGGATAAAGATGGTGTAGTCCATTTGGATCATTCACACCCGCTACGCCACGATAGCCAGAACCCCAGCTCCAAACAGTGCCATCATTCTTTAAGGCTAAGGCCACCTGATTGCCGGCAGCAATATCCTGCACATTATCTAAAAAGCTAACAGAATCTGGACCATATACCTGCACAGGTGCAAAACGAGTCTCATAGGTACCATCGCCACAAGCGCCATTGGTGTTATCGCCCCAAGCCCAAACGGAGCCATCATTTTTTAAAGCTAAAGAAAAGGTTGTGCCGGCATCTATGGAAACCAGATTGTTAATGTCATACACATCGACAGGAATGGGTGAATCCTCACCTGTGCCATTGTCGCCTAATTGTCCTACATAGTTAGACCCCCAGGCCTGTGCACTGCCATCTGCGCACAACACCAGGGTAAACCCCGGACCTTCTGAAATGCGCTGCGCAAAAGTTTTGGTTGAAAATAACAGGCATGCGACGATGACTGCAAGGAGTAATTTTTTCATAAGGGTAATTTCAACTAAAGGTAAAAAAAAACAGTAAACGGAGGCTATCTGTTTCAAGAAGTTTTTCTCCGATGTGCGCCGAAAAACTTCACTTTGGGGCAGGCACACTCACTCTATTTTCACTATTGAACCCGACTGAATGAAGTGTTCTTTGTCGTTTATGTAAAAGGTGTAAACGCCTGGTGGCAGATGCTTTAGGTGAACAGGTTGATTACTGACAACATTTGGATTGTTATAAACAGGGACGCCGGCTGAATTAATAATCTGGAGATTAAAAGTATTCATGTTTTGAAATGCATTTTGAAAATATACCAGATCAACTACCGGGTTAGGGAAAACGGTAAACAAATCTTTAGGAGAAGGATCTGCAATGACAACAATCATTAGCCAGAGGTGGTTGCAGAGCAACCACGTATGTTCATCACTTACTCGTCATTGCGAGCCGCGACCCAAGGAGCGGCGAAGCAATCTAGCCGATACGCAAGAGCGTAATGCTATTATTCCTCATTCCTCATTCCTCATTCATTATTCCTCCATTAAAAGGTAGTGAGCAGTGGGACAATGCAGGGATTTTGGTGGAGCAGGAGATTATACTTTCGGTTTTTATTATCATAAGAAAAAGCTGCATTCTATGGCCGTAGGCCTTATTGTATTTGTCTCAATACCCACTACTCACTACTCACTACCCGCCATTTCAAGACAAAACTCCTCATTCCTCATTCCTTATTCCTCTTTCCTAATTCCTCTTTCCCCAATTCACCTAAAGGCCAGTCAATCCCGCTCAACAAAATCCCTTAATCCTTAAACGGCATTCCTTATCTTTGCACAAATTTTACTTCTCCTGAGTATGAACATCCAGACTATTGAAGATGTCGTAATTAAGTTCGCAGGCGATTCCGGGGATGGAATGCAGCTTACAGGCGGACAATTTACCAACAACACAGCCCTTATGGGCGCCGATTTAGCAACGTTTCCTGACTTCCCGGCGGAAATTCGGGCACCTATAGGCACTTTGCCGGGTGTGTCGGGCTTTCAGCTCCATTTCGGCAGCCGCAAAATCTTTACCCCCGGCGATCATTGCGATGTGCTGGTGGCTATGAACGTTGCGGCCTTGAAGGTAAACCTGGGCAACCTGAGAAAGGGCGCCATTGTTATCGTGAATACCGACGGGTTCGACCAAAAAAATATGCGACTGGCTAACGCCGAAACCAATCCGTTGGAAGATGGAACGCTGGATGGCTATGTGGTGATCAAAATTGATGTGACGAAGCTGACACGCGAAGCCTTAAGCGAAATCCAAATGGGGGTTAAGGAAAAAGACCGTTGCAAAAACATGTTTGTATTGGGCTTCCTCTACTACATGTATAGCCGCACCCTCGATTCAACTGAGCGCTTCCTCAACAGCAAATTCAGCAAAAAACCGGATGTATTGGAGGCTAACCTCCGTGCCTTGCGCGCCGGTTATAATTATGCCGACACAACAGAGGTTTTTGCCTCTCGTTATAAAGTAGAAGCAGCCAAACTGGAGCCGGGTACCTACCGCTCTATCATGGGAAATGAAGCAGCTGCCATGGGCTTTGTGGCCGCTAGTCAGAAATGCGGATTGCCGCTGTTTTTGGGCTCTTATCCCATTACGCCGGCATCAGATATCCTGCACTACTTGTCTTATAACAAGAATTTTGGTGTGCGGACCTTCCAGGCGGAAGATGAAATTGCTGCTATCTGCTCTTCTATTGGTGCTTCATTTGGTGGTCATTTAGCGATTACGACTACTTCCGGCCCTGGTGTTGCACTCAAAGGTGAAGCGATGGGTTTGGCCGTGATGCTGGAAATACCATTGGTTGTGGTGAATATTCAACGTGCCGGTCCATCAACCGGTATGCCTACCAAAACTGAGCAGGCCGACTTATTACAGGCATTATACGGTCGCAACGGAGAAAGCCCGATGGTGGTGATTTCTGCAGCGCGTCCGAGCGATGCATTTGATGTGGCTTTCGAATCTTGCCGCATTGCATTGAATCATATGACCCCGGTAATGATGTTAAGCGATGGATATATTGCCAATGGCGCCGAGCCTTGGAAATTCCCGCAAAGCAAAGACCTGCCTGAAATTCCGGTAAAATTTGCTGAGCCAATTACAGATGGTTCAGTTTACAAACCATACGATCGGGATGAGAAATTGAGCCGTCCTTGGGCGATTCCGGGAACGAAAGGACTCGAACACCGTATTGGTGGTTTGGAGAAAGCGAACATCACCGGAAATATTTCCTACGACGCAGAAAACCATGAATTCATGGTGAAACTGCGTGATGAAAAAGTAGAGCGTATTGCCGATTATATTCCACTGCAAAAAATTGAAAGCGGTCCTGAAAAAGGTAAAGTATTGGTACTCGGATGGGGATCTACTTACGGCGCTATTCAAAGTGCAGTAAACCAATTGTTAGCGGATGGATATTCTGTTGCGCATGCACATGTGCGTTATCTGAAACCATTCCCTAAAAACCTGGGCGAAATTCTCTTCAATTATGATAAAGTAATTGTACCTGAGATTAATAATGGTCAACTGGTTAAAGTAATTCGTGATAAATACATGATACCTGCCATTCCATTTAATAAAATCAAAGGCACGCCAATTACCAGTGCAGAATTGATTGATGTAATCATGAAAAATTATTAATCCCGAGCGATTTATAACACAAGCAACATTTTGTGACTATATAATTGCATTTAAGCATAAAGAAATACAATGAGCGAAGTAGCACAACAACTTACAGCAAAAGATTTCCAAACCGACCAGGAAGTGCGTTGGTGTCCGGGATGTGGTGATTATTCCATCCTGAAACAAGTGCATACCGTTTTACCACAATTAGGTATTGCGCGCGAAGATATTGTAGTAGTGTCCGGAATCGGCTGTAGCAGCCGTTTTCCTTACTATACCAACACGTTTGGTATGCACAGTATTCACGGTCGCGCAACAGCTATCGCTTCCGGTTTAAAAGCCGCACGTCCTGATTTAAGCGTGTGGATTGTTACCGGTGATGGAGATGGATTATCCATCGGTGGTAATCATATGATTCACCTGTTACGCCGCAACTTTAATGTGAATGTTTTGCTGTTTAACAATGAGATTTATGGCCTTACTAAAGGACAATATTCACCAACATCTCAATTAGGTAAAGTAACGAAATCTACACCTATGGGTTCTGTAGATCATCCGTTTAATCCTGCTGCTTTAGCATTGGGTGCGGATGCTACTTTTGTTGCCCGTAGTATGGATCGTGATCCTGCACATTTGCAGGAAGTACTCATTCGCGCAAATCAACATAAAGGAACTTCTTTCACAGAAATTTATCAGAACTGTAATATCTTCAATGATGGCGCATTTGAAGTATTTACAGAAAAAGCTTCCAAGAAAGAGAATGACTTATTTGTAAAAAATGGTCAGCCGTTAGTATTTGGCGAATCAGATAATAAGGGTATCAAATTGGATGGCTTTACACCAATTGTGGTCGACTTAAACGATGGCCACTCTAAAGATGATTTATGGATACACAACGAAAATGATATCTATAAGGCACAAATTCTGGTGCGCATTTTCGATGACCCAACTGTTGAAGGCCATATGCCAAGACCATTCGGGGTATTCTATGAAAATCCGAACAGGGCTACATACGAAGACTTAATGACCGCTCAGTTAGATGCCGCAAAAGCTAAGGGTGAAGGAAACCTGGATAAGCTGCTGCGTGGTAACGAAACCTGGGAGATTAAATAATCGGTATTTGAATACTATTTGAAGACGCCCCTTGTGGCGTCTTTTTTTATGTATACCGGCTGAATCTCCTGCTGGCAAAGGCTTTGCGCAACCTGGACAGGTCGTTTGCCAGGGTAGGAAGCCCCAAAACCTGTCAGGTTAACCTGTTTGACGTATGTCTTTTCGGTGTCATAAAACGCACGGAAATGTAATGGGTTGAAGGTTTTATCTATATATAATTTCAATCCTTTTCTTACCTTTATTATCCCTAAGGCATATTAGGAGCAATAAACCCGTATTATGAAAAAGCTTTTACTCTCTTTAATGATGGCTGCACCTGTATTGGTGTGGAGTCAGTGTACTACAACAAATGCCACGTCATGCGTGTGTTTAGACGGCAGTTCTGAATGTGATTTATTACCAGACATTACCGCTTCTTATGATTTATTAGAAGAAGCAGATGAAACGGTAGAAACACCCGGCGAATTGCGACTTTCTGTTGGAACGCCCAATATTGGACACGGACCACTGCGCGTAACCGCTACAGATTACTTTGTTTGTGGTGGCGATACGATTTACAGTCCGGGCGGATTAGCCGTTTGTCCTGATGGAACTTCCCCTCGTCAGATTATTAACCAGCGCATCTATCATAAAAATGGTTCTGAAATGACCTGGTATGAAGTTGCAGCCGGTACAATGACTTACCATCCTGACCATGGTCACTTTCATACAGATAACTGGGGTGTTTATACTTTGCGCAAGCCTATCGATGGCGTAACCGATCCAACCGAATGGACAATTGTTGGTTACGGAACAAAAATGGGTTTCTGTTTGATGGATTTAGCAAACTGTGCTTCACCATCTAATTATGGCTATTGCCGTGAAGATGACGGCACTGTTGTTACCAATGATATTGATAATTATGGCTTAGGTGGCGGTGGATATAACTGCGTAGTAACCAACCAGGGTATTTCTGTTGGATACCTCGATATTTACGATTACTATTTAGATGGTATGTCAATTACCATTCCGGAAGGCGTTTGTAATGGTGATTATTATATCGTTGCTGAAATCGATCCATTTAATAATTATCTGGAAGAAAGCGATAACAATAACGTAATTGCCGTTCCTATTACCCTGACTGACCAGCCTGAAACAATTGAGTCTGTTTCTGTTGCACATTCAGCCGGTGCATTTTTAGGTGGTGATGTTTTGAAGATATGTGCTTCTGAGGTTGTTGAGTTAAGTGTTCCTCCAATTGGAACATCTTATTTATGGTCAAACGGAGCAATTTCAAATACAATTACCATTACAGAATCTGGCACTTATTCTTGCTTTATTACTCGCGAATGTGGTGATGTATACAGCGATACCATTGTAGTTGAAATGATTTCATCTGAGGTTCCGGTTATTACTCCTGCACCTGTTGTTTGTATTGGTGAATCAACCACACTTACAGCAACCGGCGATGGTATTATCAATTGGTACACCGCTGAAGTTGGCGGAACCTATTTAGGTTCAGGTGAAACTTTAGAAACCGGTGAGTTGTTTGAGAACACTATGTTCTATGCAGATAATGAAACACAAATCTTATCTCCGATAGATGGAAATGTTGGTCAGGTTAACCACGCGGGCTCTGATTACAGCACAGGTACTCCATACAATGGTTATGAAGTGTTTGATGCTATCGAAGATTTAACCTTGAACAGTGTAAAAGTATATACAGATTATCCAGGTGAACGTGAAATTGAATTGCGTGATGCCAGCGGTGCTTTGGTTACATCAGCTGTAGTAAATATTCCAAGCGGAACAACCGTTATTGATTTAGGTTTCGATGTACCAGCAGGTTCGAATTATCGCCTCGGTACCAGCGATTCAAAAAATACAGATGTATTTGGTGATATCAGCCCAAGATTAAAGCGCAGCTCATCAGGAACTGAGTATCCTTATACGATTGATGGATTAATCAGCATCACAAACTCCAGTTTTGATGAAACACGTTGGTATTATTTCTATGATTGGAGTGTGAGTGGAGATGCGGTTTTTGTGTGTCCGAGCGATCGTACAGGAACTGAAGTGGAAGTTAAAGTGTGCAGTAGTATTGGCGACATATCTACTTTAAATAGCCTTGATATCTATCCAAACCCAACTAACGGACAGTTTACGGTTAATCTGAATACATTGCCGGTAAGCGAAATGCAAATAACTGTTTGTAATGTAACGGGTGCGCAGGTGTACAGCACAATTCTGCAAAATCCGAACGGCAGCGTTCAATTACCTGTAGATATCAGTGGCGTTGCTTCTGGTGTGTATCAGGTTAAACTTACTGCCAATGGCAAATCTATCAGCCGCAGTATTGTTGTTGAATAAATAAAATTGAAATAATAATTATGGCCTGTCATGTATATGACAGGCTTTTTTTTGCCTGTAACAAAAACAATTAGGGTTGATTACCCTTGCGTTTCCATTTGTTGGTATTCAAGTTGATTTTGCTGTGTAGATAGTCATAAAAAAAAGAGGCTGCTCCTCAGTGAAGCAACCTCTTTTAGAGTAGTGTTCGTTCAGCTATTAAAACATATAACCAAGGCAAATGCCCATGAAACGTATTCCATAAAATGCACCTTTTAATTCAGCATCAACATCACCCAGTCCGGTGGCAGGATTGTCTGTTACGGTTGCGTCAACATTCCAACCTGGAATACTGTTTCCAATATCTTCTATATCCTGCTCTAATTTAATTTTATCATTATCATCTACCGGGCGATTGTCATCTCCATAAGAGCTGCCACTTAAGTAACCGACATATGGTCCGGCAATCCACCAGTCGAGGGCGAAATTTTTACCAAGATTCCATTGAACGCCAATCATACCGCCCGCACCAATGCCTGTAAACGTGGTGGTAATAAATGGATTATGTTCACCATCGCTTAAATTAAACGAATAGGTGCCTTCGTGCTGCATATGCATATAGCGGATGAAAGTACTGCCATACACACCAAATGGTGCACCTTTAATTTCCTGATAAAAACGGTATTCAGCCGTCACATTCACAGTATTAAAAATAGTTGAGTTAATGGCAGATTCGGCCTGTGCATTTCCTTCAAAAAGATTTAGTAAGGCACTTTTAAACGGCAATGGTTGATTGGGCGCATAGCCAAATGCTAAACCCACCGATTGCTTTCTGTTTAATACCCGCTCATACGCCATGGTGTAATTGCCAAAGCCGGCTGCAGATAAGTTGAACTTTACAATGTTCATTTTTGGAGTGGCCAAAGGTGTGGTTACACCCTCTGTTTGTGCAAATGTACTTACTCCTGCAATGCATGCGATAATACCAAGAAGTATTTTTTTCATGATGATTGACTTTTATGCAAGTTAAACAATTTCGGTTAGTATGAATAAAGTTGTAAGGTTTAGTTGGTTGAACTAAGCTTTCCTTCGCAATAAGCCTGCAACAGTTTTAAGGCGATTTCCATATCCTTTCCCATCATTTTGGGTAGCATACGTCCGAGGATCTTCGCGAAACCGCCTCGTTTGGTTAATCCGCTTACCGTCCATTTAACTGCATAATGCTCTTCTTTTATTTCTTCCAGCGTAAAGGTGAATTCCATTTTAAATAAACCTTTATTAAAGGCAGATTGTATGTGTATTTCCCGATAAGGGTCAGTAGCAGATATTTCCATTTTTCCGGCACCCATTTTTTTACCTTTCCATTCCATCCAACTTTCCTTTCCTTGGGTTTCATCACTGTAGGTTAATACAATAGTCGGGTCTCTTTCCGGACTCCATTGGCTCCATATTTTCCAGGTGCTCAGGTTGTCGATGGTATTAAAAATATGTTTCTTATCCGCTTTTATCACGATTGTTTTATGGAAACGGTACGCACGCGGTATAAATATGCCAACAACAATAATGCACGCAAATAATCCGGCTATGACGATGAGTATATTGGTAATCATAAAGTATAAAAATCTGTATTACAGGTATCTTATTTTAATTTAGGCACCAGATACCTGCCGGTATAACTGTTTTTTTCTTTCTCAATGCCTTCCGGCGGTCCGGCATATAATAAATAGCCGCCTTTTTCGCCGCCTTCTGGTCCGAGGTCGATTAAATAATCAGCGCATTTGATTACTTCAAGGTTGTGTTCAATCACCAGCACGGAATGTCCGATTTCAATCAGCGCATTAAACGCATCCATTAATTTATGGATATCGTGAAAATGCAATCCGGTTGTTGGTTCATCGAAAATAAATAGGATATGCTCACGGCCTTTTCCTTTTCCCAGAAAACTGGCAAGTTTTACGCGTTGTGCTTCTCCGCCTGAAAGGGTGCTGCTGCTTTGGCCAAGTTTGATATACCCGAGACCAACATCGTAAAGCGGTTGCAGTTTTTGTACGATATCTTTTTCGTCCTGCAAGAAATGAATGGCTTCTTCAACACTCAGGGCAAGTAATTCGGAAATGTTTTTTCCCTTGTATTGCACTTCCAGAATTTCATCTTTAAACCTGTGCCCATTGCAATCTTCACACACCAGATGTACGTCAGCCAGAAATTGCATCTCAACAACAATTTCGCCTTCACCTTTGCAGGTTTCACAACGCCCGCCATCAACATTGAAGCTAAAGAATCCGGATTTATAACCACGCATTTTCGACAGTGGCTGATTGGCATACAATTCGCGAATTTCATCATATGCTTTCACATAAGTAACCGGATTGCTGCGCGATGATTTTCCGATGGGATCCTGATCTACTAATTCTACTTGTGTTATGCTGCGGACATCTCCTTCAATGGTTTTAGAAATAAATGCTGTATCGCTGCTGTCGTCCAGCATTTTAACCAGTTCGGGATAAAGGATGTGTTTTATCAAAGTTGTTTTCCCGCTGCCACTCACACCTGAAACTGCCACGAGATTATTTAGCGGAATGGTTACATCAATATGTTTCAGATTATGCATAGACGCACCGTTTACCTGAATTTTCCTATAACTTTTCCGACGCGTTCGTGGAAGGGCAATTTGCTTTGTGGCATTCAGATAATTACCGGTCAGGCTTTTCGGGTCGTCGATGATTTCCTGAATATTACCTTCACTTACAACCTTGCCACCATGTATCCCGGCAGCAGGTCCGATATCAATAATGTGATCTGCATTGCGAATAACTTCTTCTTCATGCTCAACAACAACAACCGTATTCCCTAAATTGCGCAAGCGCTTGAGTACAGTTACCAGTCTCTCTGTATCTCTTGGATGTAAACCTACACTTGGTTCATCCAAAATATATAATGAAGAGGTCAGGTTACTACCTAAGGTGCGGGTTAAATTAATGCGTTGTGTTTCACCACCGCTGAGCGTATTACTTCTTCGGTTAAGTGTGAGATAGCCTAATCCGAGATCAAGCATATAAGTAATACGACTTCTAATTTCCAATAGAATACGCGCCGCAACTTTTGTTTCAAAAGCATTAAGCTGTATGCTATTGATATATAATTCCAGATCCTCAATTTGCATGTCCACTAATTCGGCAATGGATTGGTCATTTATTTTTACATATTGTGCATCCTGACGTATACGACTTCCATGACATTCGGGACAAGTAGTTTTTCCGCGATAGCGAGCCAGCATTACGCGGTATTGTATTTTATATGCATTTTCTTCCAGCATTTTAAAGAACTGGTCAAGTCCCCAAAAATGCTCGTTGCCTGTCCACAGTAATTGATATTGTTCTTTTGTAAGTTGTTTAACCGGTTTATGAATTGGAAAATGAAATTTGCCGGCCACTTTAATCAGGTCTTCCTGCCACGCTTTCATTTTTTCTCCTTTCCAGCAGGCAACAGCGCCCTGATATACGGACAGTGATGTATCCGGAAAAACTAAATCCTGATCAATGCCAATTACAGTTCCAAAACCTTCGCAGCGTTTGCAGGCACCGTACGGATTATTTTGATTAAAAAAATGTGGAGAGGGTATTTCAAATATAATACCGTCGGCTTCAAAATTGTGACTAAAACTTCTGTCGTCCTGCACATCCGAGCGCACCAGACATTGTCCGTTGCCTTCAGAAAAAGCAATATCTACAGAATCGGCAATGCGCTGTCGTGTTTCTTCATCAACCTCAGGCACTTCTGTTGTACCATCTGTTGTTTTTTGCATAACGATACGATCAATCAGCAACCATATCGGTGTTTTTGGGGAGATGGATTTGGGGTTTTCCAGCACATCATCAATTTTCACTACCCCGGTATCTGTATAAAAACGTGTAAATCCTTTTTGCTGATAGATGCGGGCCAGCTCCTCGGGTTTTCTTTTCTGATCGCCGGAAAGGGGCACCAGTAGGAACACCTTGGCATTTCCGGGGAGGCTACATATGTAATCAACCACATCGTTCACCTCATCTTTTTTTACCTCCCGGCCAGAAACGGGGCTATAGGTGCGGCCAATTCGAGCAAACAGCAGGCGGAGGTAGTCGTAAATTTCTGTCAGGGTGCCAACCGTGCTTCGGGTGGTGCGTGTTGTTACCTTTTGATCGAGCGCTATGGCGGGGGCAATACCTTTGATATAATCGACATCCGGCTTATCTAAACGATTCATAAACTGCCTGGCATAGGCACTGAGGCTTTCGACATAGCGGCGCTGACCTTCGGCATACAGGGTGTCGAATGTCAGGCTTGATTTGCCCGATCCACTTACGCCGGTAACCACTACAAGCCGGTTGCGGGGAATGGCCACATCGATATTTTTTAGGTTATGTTCGCGGGCCCCTTTTATAAATATGGCGTCAGTATGACCGTTCTGATGGTTTTTTTTTGCTTTCAATGCGCTTTTCTTGAAACTTTTTTAACAAAATGACGTAAAAATTAACCAAACCGTTTGCAAATTTCAGAATCCTCTGTATATTTGTCTACAATAACTCACCAAAACTACTGCCTATCAGGTTCAACTTTACGCGAAACGAATAGTATTTTTTTATTCACGCACAACCTAATAGTATGCAGTCCAGAACCCTTTCTGATGACAAGCTGGTAGAATTATATCTGGCCGGCGAAGAATCTGCCCTTGGCGAACTCCTCAACCGCCACAAAGATAGGATATACACGTACATCTATCTCTTTTGTCGCGATACCCATACCGCCGAGGATCTCTTGCAGGAAACCTTTATTAAGGTGATTGACAAGTTGAGGAGTGGGAAATATCAGGAGCAAAATAAATTCCTGCCCTGGATCAGCCGCGTAGCCTACAACTTATGCATCGACTATTATCGTCGTGAGAAGCGCATGCCTAAGGTGGTAACCCGCGATGGCTTTGATATTTTCAGTGTTCTGAAATTTTCTGAGCCGGGTGCAGAGGGCAAGGTGATGGACCATGAGTTCTCCTCCCGGGTGCGCAAACTGCTGGAATATTTGCCGGAAGAGCAGCGCGAAGTAGTGGTTTTACGCCACTATATGGACCTCAATTTCCGCGAAATAGCTGAAATGACGGGCGTAAACATCAATACCGCACTGGGTCGGATGCGTTATGCCTTAATCAACCTGAGAAAGTTGATGGAAACAAAAAATATTACCATTTGATATACTAAGTGGCTGATGCTGTCCGTTTTAGGTGCATATTTATGGTTAAACCTAAAACATACCGCATGATCAAAACCGTTACGCAAGACAATCTTGTTCGGTTCATCTACGGTGAGATTTCTGCAGAGGAGGCCAGCCTCATTCAAGAGGCGCTAACCAGCGATCTGGAGCTTAAAGAGCTATATGATCAGTTGGTAGAAAGCAAGGCCGAACTCGATAAAATCCGCCTGCAGCCCTCACAAAAGGTGATCGACAACATTCTGAACTACAGCAGAAACTCTGCTCCAATGGAGCACCTGCAGTAAAGAAAAAAAAACCCGGCTCAAGGCCGGGTTTTTTTTGGTGAGTGGTGAATGGTGAGTGGTGAACGGTGAATGGTGAACAATGAGTGGTGAGTGGATTGGTATGAGGATAAATTTTTCAATGCAGCGCATTGAAAAATTTCTATTTCAAGGTTAAATGGCGAATTGAATAATCGAAAAATCATTAAAATAAAAAAGGGATACATAGTATCCCTTTTCAGTTATAATAGAATTTAAAATTTCACTACTCACCACTTACCCACAACTTATTCCTTATTCCTTATTCCTTATTCCTTATTCCTTATTCCTTATTCCTCATTCCTCATTCCTCATTCCTCCCCTAAACGTTCATCATCACCGGCATCACCAGCATCAATAAATCTTCTGCTTCATCAGCTTCTGTAGGTAATAATAAGCCTGCGCGATTTGGTGTCGATAGTTCAAAACGAACTTCCTCGTTATCCATGGCATTGAGCATTTCTAACAGGAATTTAGCGTTGAAACCAATTTCCATATTTTCTCCGTCATATGCACAGTCAATGCGCTCATTCGCTTCATTACTGAAATCTAAATCCTGGGCACTTACTGCTATCTCGTTTCCTTTTATTTTGAGGATAACCTGATGCGTTGTTTTATTTGAGAAGATAATGACACGACGTAATGTATTCAGAAAATCAGCGCGGTTAATGGTGAGGCGGTTCGGATTTTCCTGCGGGATAACCGCGTTGTAATCCGGATAGCGACCTTCAATTAAACGACAAATGAGTTTCACATTGTTGTAGCTGAAGAAAGCAAACGAGCTGTTATAGCTTAAAGTAACCTGAGTTTGCTCACTCGGTAAATTAGATTTCAGCAGGTTTAAAGCTTTTTTAGGCATAATTAAGGATGAGCCTTTATCCGCTTTAATATCTGTGCGACGATATTTTACAAGTTTGTGTGCATCAGTAGCCACAAAATTTACACCATCTTTATTTAATTGGAACAATACACCTGTCATAGGTGGACGTAACTCATCATTACTGGTGGCAAAAGCTGTTTTATTGATAACCTTTTGCAATACACCTGAAGGCAAATTAATTTCTGATAATTTATCATCGCTGGATACGCGTGGGAAATCATCGCCATTTTCGCCATTTAATTTATACTTACCGCGATCGGTAGTAATTTCTACCTGACTGCCATCATCAGATACGCTGAAAGTTAGCGGCTGCTCAGGAAGTGTTTTCAGATAATCAACTAAAATACGTGCAGAAATGGCAACCTTGCCTTCTGATTTCGATTCTATTTCCATCCAGGTGGTAATAGATGTCTCGAGGTCGGTTCCTGAAATTGTGAGTTTATTTTTTTCGACAACAAACAGAAAATTCTCCAGAATAGGCAACACGGTATTCGGGCTCACAACGCCATTCACTGTTTGCAGGTTGCGCAATAACGCGGTCGTGCTTACGATAAACTTCATGTAGTGTTTTTTTTGAACCCGACAAAGGTAACCAATACACCCTAATGTTTTTCAACAGATGTGGATACTGTTAGGGGGTTTTTTCAAAGATTTAGGTCACCCAACCGCCGCCAACAACACCTTATCTTTGCCTGTATGAAGCTTACCCATGCCCTCATGATTGGAGCCAGCGTACTGGGACTGATACGTACAACCGCTTACACACAGTCATCTCCCCCCTTTACCTTATCCTTAGAGGAGGTAACTTATCCTGACTGGCCGGGACTGCACTCTTTCGTGAGCGGGGAGTGGGAAGGCCGCCGTTTGGTGATGTGTGGCCGTACGGGAGGGTTACATGGCTTTTTGCCGCCCAATCCGTTCACGCCACTGGAAGCAAATAAAGAGGTGTGGATGTTTGAACCGGAAACCGGGGCTATGTGGGAGGCCTCAACTGATGGATTGCCTAGTGAGGTGCAGGCGCAGTTGCAGAGTACGAATCCCCAGGCTTTTCAGCGGGGGCAATACCTGTATATTATTGGTGGATACGGTCGCGAACCACTCGGAACCGATATGGTTACTTTTCCAACGCTGACGGCCGTCGATTTACAGGCGCTGGCGGAGGCCTTGGAGGCGGGTACCGAAATTGCAGGTGCTTTTAGAAGTATTTCTGACCCGATGCTGGAAATTACGGGCGGTGAGGTAGGTATGATTGGAGATACGATTTATGTGTTTGGCGGACATTCGTTTACCGGCGAGTATAGTAAACCGGCAGGACCTCAGTTTACGCAAGTGTATACCAATCAACTCACTTCTTTTACGTTGACGGATGATGGTGAAATGTTGAGTATTGACAACATACATATTCGCACCGACACAATTGCTTTTCATCGTCGTGATTTAAATTTTGAACCCATGATGCAGGCGGATGGATCACCTGCTTTAATTGCACTGAGTGGTGTTTTTCAATATGAATCAGACGCGGTTTGGTACGAGCCTGTTATTGTTACAGATACCGGATATGTAGTAGATGAAGCCTTTATGCAAAAAATGAATAATTATACATGTCCCGTTATATCCATGTATGACGCTCCTGACGGAACAAATTACCATACTCTTTTAGGTGGCATTAGTCAAAACTGGTACGATGAATCTGATGGCACTTTAATAGAAGATTTAAATGTGCCTTTTGTCAATGATATTACAACAATTATTCGCGCTGCGGATGGTTCTATGGAGCAATTTATTCAGCCTGTTACATTATCCGGATTGTTGGGAAGTAATGCTGAATTTTGGGTTTCAGCGGATGTACCTGTTTATGAAAACGGCGTAATTAAATTGCATGAAATTACTACTGAAACATGCATTGGGTATATGTTTGGCGGTATAGATGCACTTATTCCGAATTTCACGCCTTCAACTGCTTCTAATGTATTATTAAAAGTGTGCATAGTGCCAGATGAAGAAATCAGTATTGCCCAGCAGGAAATGGCAGGCGTTCGCGTTTTTCCAAATCCGGCACAAAATCAGATTTCATTCCGTAATCAAACCGGCAAGGTGATTAACACCTGGCAAATAACAGATGCCGTAGGAAACATCGTAATGTCAGGTACTGAATACCTGTTACCCGGCTATCAAAAAACCGTGCAAATTGCCGATTTGTCGACAGGCATTTATTTCATTCAGTTTCGTGGTGATGATGAGGTGTTTTTGGGGGTTTGTGTGAAGATGTGAATGGTGTATTTATTGATAGGCAGTATGCAATGCAAATAGCTTGTTTACCCCACCCCCGACCCCTCCCCGTCTCCTTACAGTCGGCGGAGAGGGGGGATTCGATATGATTTATCTTGAGAGTTTAAGTTGTTGCAGCTAAATTGGTTTTTGTGTTGAATTTGGTAATTTGGGTCTGCATCTAATTAATTCTATTTTTTATTTTTCAAGTAATTTTTTCTTAATTCAAGTGCATTTAATATTGTCACTAAAGTTTCGGGCAAGTTGCGTTCAATTTTGCCATTTTCGAACCTGATGATTTGAATGTCATATGAACTAATCACCAAATCTCTCGCCACATCATAATCTTTATTTCCATTGTGCGAGCTGCCATCCAACTCAATACCCAAACGCGCTTCTTTACAATAAAAATCCAGGACAAAAAAAGTTCTCGATTGCGGTGTATAACAAATGCCAACAGGGTATTGCCTACGAAATTCCCAACCATTTAATTTATGGTGTCGCAAAGCCTCCCACATGATGCGCTCAGCGGGAGTGCTTTTTCGGCGTAATTTTCTAACGGTTCGTTTTATATATCCCATGTTAATCACTAAAATATTTGTTGATTTACAATTTGCAGTTTATTATTTCCACACTAACCGCTTATTGTCTTCCTATTAATTATATATGCCTGTGGATTACAAATGCAAAATTCACTTCCAGATCACCCCCTCTCCGCCGACTGAAAGGAGATGGGGATGGGCAGGGTTGAAAAATCTGCTATGAGAAAAAAGCAAACTAAAACCTAAAGATAAACTCGCACCCAATTCGCAAACTGCAAGGAGTCGGCAAAGTAAATTTTCTACTTCCCTATAGCACCATCAACCAGCACATTCTTACCTCCGGGACGTTGGCGGTAGAAATATTGTGGGCCGATGAGTAGTTTGCCAAACACAAAGTTTTGAATAATCGCTAAATCTTGGTCCTGATTAAAAACACCATAATATTTATCTAAATCAAATTCAACAGGCTTGTCTTCATACGTAAATTGCATTTTAGACCGGTAGGTCAGAGGCCTGTAGTAAATTTTCAATGTGGTGTTTTTATTTTGCATATCTGTTACCGACATGATGCAGGCAGGCTGAACGCCCAGCAGTGAATCGCGTTTATCGTCTTCGTTGATATAATATTCGGCATTCAGGAATTGAAACTGCTTGATATAATACTGAACGATTTCCTGGTTCAGGGTTTTCTGACTAACCTGATTGCAGATGAGTATAAAAGAATTATTTGCCTGGCGAACTAAAGAAAAAGTGGAGTCTTTTACTGCGGGATAGGTAATGTCTATCTGCCGCACATCTGCTGATTTAATGCTGAAAATTTCTTTACTCCTCCAGTCTCGTTCATCTGTAAAGAACACCGTGGAAGCATATCCGGCGAAACCGGGAATATTTACAACAAATGGTTTTTCAGAGGTTTCCATCAGCATAAAGGTGCCGTTCAGTTTATCTGTGTTTTCACCGATGAAGAATCCTTTTATTTTTTCACCCTCTTTATTGTAAATACGTACGAGTGTTCTTTTACCTGCAATATTCTTTACAACAGTATTGTGCATGCTTTTAGCTACAGGCACTTTTATTTCCAGCTGATGCAGGGTGTTCATCAAATTGTGTACGGCATCAGGACGTGGTGTCTGACCATTGTTGTATGTCCAGGTGTTATTACTAAACTTCAAGTCGATGGTGTCGCCGGTCAGGGTGGTCATAATAACTCTGCCAATATCAGTGGTGTCCTCTATGGCAAAATCGGCATCTTTTTTACTGTAGGAGGAGCCAGAATCGCGAATCAGGGTAAAGTAAGCAACAACGCATAAAATAATTAATATGCCGAGATACAACAGGTTACGTTTCATAATCAGTTGATGTTAGCCCGCATATTTGCGGTTACGAATAAAGAAATAAATACCGCTGAAAATATACAAGAGTAATAGAGGTGCCAGCAGGTTAATCACTTGCCATTGTGTGCGATTTTCTTTTACCTTTTGTTCATCTAATGGTCTGAGCTTCACTTCTTTGGCGCGTGTTTCAATCAGGCCATTTTGATCACACAGATATTCGATACAGTTCATGGCGAAGTCTTTATTGCCAAAAATGTATTGCTCAATATAATTTACGCCTAACATTTCAGGTTGGCCTTCTCGTGAAACGGCATTCCGGATGATGTCGCCATCACCAACAATAATTTGTTTTGATGGTTTGCCTTTGTCCATATAAGAAGTGTCTTGGTACCCATATCCGGCCTGGTGAATTCTTTGTGCAGTTGGTTTAATGCTTCGGAAGGCAGAAGGGAAATTGCCCTCAAGTAATACGGCTACAGGCGTGTTTGGTTTGTTATATTGTGCATCGGTAGGGGCGAATTTGGGATCAACAATATTGAAATTAACACGAGCCGGTGTATTTAAGTAGCGACTAAGTGCCGAGGTAGAAATTAATATGGTTTTATCAATACCGGCTACACCTAAGGTATCAACAGTGCTTACAAATTTTCCCTCCAGCGCATCCACATTTTTTGTAACTGGATTTTCTGTATTGAAATTATTGAGTATCGGATTGTACGGCCACGGGCGCATCACAAAATTATCACCTTTTGAAACCGGAACATTGATATGGGTGCATTGTTTGTCCTGCACAATATTGCCATTGATGCGAACTCCATATTGAGCCAGCATATCGGCAATATTTAATTCACGGTCAATGGCCATAAACTGCCCGTTGCCGCTATACAAGCTGTCAAATTCCGCAATAACCGGATCCACCAACCATAATACATTACCACCCTGCATGATGTACTGGTCAATAATATATTTGCCTTTAGCACTAAAAGGGGCAATTGGTTTTGCTATTATGATGGTTTTAATTTCGCGCGGAATTTCGAAGGTGCTGTCATCTTCCAAATCAATTTGTGCGACATTATAGAGTTCATTTAATCCGGCGGCGATATCATTTAATTCCAAGCGGTTTAATTCACCATGGCCTGAAATAAATGCCACATATGGTTTCTCAGCAATCGTGAGTTGTCTGATGGCCTTGGTAAATTTATATTCGAGCAGCGACACGGATACGGACGGGTCGCTATCCGGATTTAATGGTAATGGCATCGTGCCGCGGTCAATCAGCGGGAAAATAAGTTCACGGTCTTTGTATACCACCGACACAAATGGAAATACATATTTAACCGAGGCTTCATCAGTGGCGCTTTCAAAAAACTGAACACTTAAAATGCCTTTTTCTTCTAATTGTTTTAAATATTCTGTCTGTTTTTCATCGTCAGGAATACTGAACGGGTCATACACATCATATTGAATATTGTCGCCGGCATAATTTTTAAACTGGTCCAGCATTTCTGTTGTGGCCGTTTGCAGGCGTTGTAAATTCGGCGTTAAATCACCTGCCAGATATATGCGCACAAATAATATATCTTCCTGGTTGCGCAACAGGTCCTTGGTAGGTTTGGAAATTGAAAATCGTTTTTCGGAGGTTAAGTCGGCACGCAAATACACACGGGATACAACCACATTCACCACCACAATGATGGCTGCGAGCAGCACTAGCTGCAATATAGCCCTCCGGCGATTTTTTTTATATAGTTGTTGCGCGTTCATGTTGTGTATTACCATTTTCGGCTGCTCAGCGCGGTTTTAGTCATCAGCAGGAACAAGGCCATCATGCTGATGAAATACACCACATCGCGTAAATCAATATATCCTTTACTGATATTTCTGTAATGCTGGTTAATACTGATGGCATTAAAGTAGGCATCCACATTACCCACAAATACTGGAATCAGCGACAAAGAGTCGAAAGCCAGAAACAGAAAGAAACAACCAAACATGCCGGCAATAAATGCGACGATTTGGTTATTGGTGATGGCAGATGTAAACATGGCAATGGCCACAAAAGTGCCGGATAAAAACAGAAGACCTATATATGAACCCATGATTCCACCGGTATCAACATTTCCTGCAGGAGATGCCATGGCGCGCACGGTAAAATAGTAGGTGATGGTAGGAATAATACTAAACACTACCAGCACTAGGGCTGCTAAGTATTTTCCAAAAATTATTTCAAAATCTGTTACCGGACGCGTGGTGATGAATTCAATAGTGCCGCTGTTTTTTTCTTCCGCAAATGAGCGCATGGTGATTGCCGGAATCAGAAACATTAAAATCCAGGGTGCAAAATTGAAAAAGGCATCAAGCGTGGCAAATCCATCGTCTAAAATATTAGTTTCCGGAAACACCCATGCAAATAAACCATTAGCCACTAAGAAAATGGTAATCGCAATATATCCTATCAGCGAGCTAAAAAATACGTTAAGTTCTTTTCTGAAAATGGCTATCACTGAATGCTGTTCCTTTAGTTGCTGTGAATGAAAAGTATAACTTGTAAAATCAATGGATGTTTAACGTTTAGTAAGGGTATGGAACACGTCTTCCAAACTTTGTTTTTCTATTTGCAAATTCAATAGGGTGAGTTTATTATCCACTGCAAAGCGGAACATTTTCTCACGCATATCTTCATTGCCGGAATACGTAATGCGCCATGCCGACCCGGCAGGTTCAACTTTCTGAACTCCGGTCATACGTTGCAGGGCTGCCTTATCAGGGGTTTCTTTAAACTCTACTAATACAACAGTATATCCTTTTTGACGTGATTGCAGACTATCAATAGTGTCATCAGCCACTATTTGTCCTTTATTAATGATGATAACCCGGTCGCAGACAGCAGTAACTTCCTGCATAATATGAGTGCTGAGGATTACCGTTTTGTCTTTGCCAATTTCTTTAATGAGCGAACGCACATCCACCAATTGGTTGGGATCGAGTCCGGAGGTAGGTTCATCCAGTATCAGCACTTTTGGATCGTGCAACATAGCCTGGGCTAAACCAACACGTTGACGGTATCCTTTGGATAATTGTCCGATTTTTTTTCTGCGTTCAGGGGTTAATCCGGTTAATCCAATCATATCC
Source organism: Bacteroidota bacterium (assembly GCA_029571985.1). GTDB lineage: Bacteria > Bacteroidota > Bacteroidia > Chitinophagales > BACL12 > UBA7236. The sequence goes on from JAKQVC010000160.1 coordinate 103,794, forward strand.
TGAATGCGTTTCCCGGCTTGACGCATGCCGTTAATGCGTGCGGCAAATTCGAGATATTCTGTTACATACATTTCCTTATATAAAGGATTGTGTTCAGGTAAATAGCCAATATGACGGCGCACTTCTACTGAATGGGTATTGATATCAAACCCACATACACTTGCCTTACCAAAGGTTTGGGGTATAAAACAGGTGAGCATTTTCATAGTCGTAGATTTACCTGCACCGTTAGGGCCAAGAAATCCGAGGATTTGACCAGGTTCTACACGAAAGCTGATATCGTCAACCGCCTTCTGCTCCCCGTATACTTTCGAGATATGGTCTACAACTACTGACATGAACGGGCAAAAATAAGACAGAAAACGCCTTGCGGGTCAAATAAATTGTAACACTTTATTCATATCCTGCACTATATAATGCGCACTTTGGCTGTATGGAGCTTAAATCTACCCTTCCGGCGGGTTTAAGTCGGCTACTCACACATGTTCAGACCCTGAGCAACTGTGATGCCGGATAGTGACGCTCTTTTTTGGTGAAATGATGTAAAATATCTGCCAGGAGGCCGGGTATTTTGTCTGATTACCCGCGATTATGCATAACCGGGCGCTTATGCGTCAGCCAGTTTTTTTAATAGAATACCATATTGAGCCATGGTTCCCTTTTGCATAGCATCAAACATGAGCTCGTCTTCCGAAGTTAATGGCTTGTTTTTAAGTTTGCGTTTCACAAAGGCCTTGGTAAGTCGGGCGTGGTAGGTATACTCGGGAATCAGATAATGCATGCGTTTTGACCGCATAAATTTCAAATTCTTTTCTGCCAGACTAAGCGCTTCTTTAAAGTTGCCACTCAGGTAATAATAAGCAACAGTTAATTCGCGCAGTGCAAATTGAAATTGTAATGAGGATGACTTGGTTGTCAGCTTATTGAGTTCTTCTAATTTTTGTTGTGCCAGTTCAAACTGGTTGGTGTGTATGAGTAATTTAACGCACTGAATTAATGCGGATAAATAGAAGCTGCCATTTTTATCATCGAAGAATTTTATAAAATAGTCGCGACAAATTTCTTCGCCAATTTCATAGTGGCCGGTTACGAGGCATAATTGGAAATATTCAGCCATAAACACATACCAACGCATGGTTTCACGAATATTGATACGACTGTATAATCCATGATATACTTCAAAACTCTCCGTGAATTTACTGCTGAAAAATAATATTTGTCCGTAATGCCATTGGGCTATCAGTATCTCTGTTTCCGAAAACGCTTCACGGTAGGCAGAAAACAGGTCGTTGATTTCAGAAATATATACTTTGCTCTGGGTAAAGTTTCTGGTCAGGTTGCACAATAATATACCGGCTAATTTAGCTTTGTATAAGCAAGTCGCTGATTGAATAGCTTCTGCCTCATACATTAAATCCTGCAGCTGGCTGTTTAAGTGTTCGAGCACTTTTGGTTCGCTATAGGAGGCTTTTGTAGTGCTGTTATTTATTTCCTTTCTGAACAACACAATTTTAATCCACAATTGTGTTTCATCATAAGTTGCCTTCGGACAATGTTTTAAAAGTTTTTGCGCAATGTGCTGCACATCACCATCTTTTGTGATGGCATTGGCAATGGACATAATCCATTCAAAATAAAACTTGTAAAAAGTAAATGCTTCGTCGTTTCTTTCTGTGAGGTGTAAAAACTGTTTTTGCTCATGTTGCTTCAACAGTCGAAGCGAAGCATACCACATCCCGTTTTTCTGGTCAAGGTAGTGCACCTGATCAAATATTATTGTGCCGGCTAAACACTCGATTACTTTTCGAAATAACAGTGAATTAATCTTGTCGAGATGGGAGGTATTCAGATTCAGTTTTTTGCAAACGGAAGAAGAAGGAAACACCTTAGTCTGCAATTGAATCATCACCTGCAACACATCTCTTTCCCTGTCCTGTAAAGGCAAAGCGCTGATTTCCGCCAGTTCTTTTGGCGTTAATGTTTTTACCAGTTGGTAAATGATTGGCATAGGTGTGTGTGCGGCTTAAGGATGCCAGTCGCCTTTCAAAGGTACAATTATTTATATGTATTGATTGAATCCTGCCCGTTGACCCTAAAATTTGACTCATTTGTAACACGCATATTATCGGGTTCTGCAGCCTCACCTTACATGTTCAGGCCTGTTTTATAAGAAGATTAAGTTAAATTGTAAGGATTTTCTGTCTGCTAGCCGAAGAATTAATTGGTAGATAATCAAGGAGTTAGATTCATATTTCCAGGTGCACTACGACCTGAATTCCGGTATATCCATATCCCTTTAGCATTTTGGTTACCTGTCTTAGCAAAAGACCTGTTAATTTCAGGCCTGTTTTGCCAGATTCCCCCGATGGTTAATCGGCATACGCAATTACACAAACCGCACTTATGACAAACATTTACGCCCATTTATCCGGACATGTAAACCGGATGCGCCGCATGCTGACCTTTTTGGTAGCTGCCATTTTAATGATGGCCTCTCAGCAGGTTTCTGCAGAGGTGCATTACATCTATCACGAACAATCCACCAATAATCCCGGATGTGGACCAAATTACATGAGCACTACCTCGCCTACCAATGCGGCTGGTGTTCAGTTAAGTTGGAAAATTGAGTATCAGTTTTATACCACCAATACAGTGGTATATTATACAACGGATGGCACCACGCCTTCCGGATCATTCGGGGTCGGAACCGGAACAACTCAGGTAATTGCCGGAACCTATAACTGTACCTTTGGCGGTCCGGTTGTAGATGTTGCTACGGCTACCATCCCGGCACAGGCTGCAGGTAAAAACGTAAAATATATTATTAGCGCCTGGCACAGTGGTGGAGGCGCAGAAATATTTGCCAATGGCCCCGGTTCACCTTGCGGATGCGGTACACCCACATCTAATGCAGGATTGGCTACCGTATTCTCTTATACTGTGGCGGCTTCAAATAATGTTGAAGTAACTGCAACTGGTGGTACTAAATTGGCTTCCTACAGCACATTAAAAGGCGCATTTGATGCCATCAATGCTGGAACACATACCGGAACCATTGCCATTAACCTCTGGGGTAATACCACAGAAACTGCAAGTGCATCCTTAAACGCCAGCGGCGCTCCTGCTTCATATACAAGTGTTACCATTACACCCAAAAATGTAGCACGTACTATTTCCGGAAATATTGCAGGTGCGGTTATTAAATTAAATGGTGCTGATAATGTGACCATTGATGGCCGAATTGGCGGATCAGGTAATTTCATCAATGTAACCAATACCAGCACAAGCGCAAGCACAGCTGCTATTTGGGTAAGCAGTACCGGTGTCGGCGCAGGAGCGACTAATAATATCATTCGAAATCTAAATATAGCTTGTGGTGCCGACCAAACAACCGGTACAACCTTAACTATAGGTATAATTCAAAGTGGAACTATCCTTTCATTAACAGATAACGGTAACGACAATGATAATAACCAATACCTCTATAATAACATTACGAAATGTCGTTATGGTATAGTAACCCGAGGTGCAACCACGAATTTAAATCAGGGTATCGTAGTTTCTTATAACACGATTGGCCCAACTGCCTTTGGTTCTAACCAAATTGGTAAAGTGGGCATTTTTATGCAGGCAGATCAGGGAGCTATTGTCAGCAATAATACCGTGCAATTTGTGGGTGGTTATTTTGCCAATACGACTTCAGGCAACGACCGTGTGGGTATTGCAATCGGACAGGAATCGTGGAGTATGTCTCCAAGCACATTAACCAGCAACTCATATACAGTTACCAATAATATTATTCATGATATCATTGAAGAGCGCGGTGTATCTGCAGTTGGTATTACATTGAGTACTACCGGTGGTGGATCTCCAACCAATAATATTGTTGCCAATAATTTCATTTACAATGTAAGAGCTAACGGCGGCACCAATGAACAAACCGTTGGTATTGGTATCAGTGGCGGTCATACCGATAAAGTTGTATTTAATACAATATACCTTACCGGTGATACCGACCCAAGTGCTTCTGCTACAGCAACGGCAAACTTTGGAAGTGGTATTCGCATCGCAGTTGCTGATGGTAGTTCACACCAAAATTTGACCATAAAGAACAATATTGTGTATATGGATTTATACTCGTCAAGCAATGCGAGTGTAAGATATTATGCAATGAGTGGTTATAGTACAACATACAATTTTGGCACTGGTGGTGAGGATTATAACGCTTATTATATAAATCCTTCAAATACACAGGTGCTCACCGGCGGACTTGGTAATTTGGGCGGCGCAACATTAACCAGTCAGTATGCCTCATTAGCCGCTTGGCAGGGTGCTTATGCATCCGGTCAGGATGTGCATTCTGTTGATGATATGCCGCTGTTTACATCTGCCACCGATTTACACATGCAGTATAATGAAAGCAATGCACCATTTAATGGAACAGGTGTTGCTATAGCAGGTGTTACCACAGATATCGATGGCGCAACACGTTTATCGCCACCGGATATGGGTGCTGATGAATTTACTATTCCTGTTTGTGTGGCTGCTGATGGCGGTAGTATTTCGCCATCGTCAGATGCCATTTGCGACGGAGATAATTATGCGATGTCGGCTACCGGTGCAACTACCGGATACGATATTACCTATCAATGGGAAGTTTCTTCAGTTGGTGGAGGAGCAGGTTTTTCAAATGTAACAGGTGGAACTGGCGCGACAACAACATCGTACACTACTGATGCACTTGCTGCGGGCACCTATTATTACCGATTGAAAGTAACTTGTATCTCAGGTGCAATTGACGGTTATTCAAATGAATTTGAGTTAACCGTTAATCCATTGGTAACCTACTATGCTGATGCTGATGCAGATACTTATGGTGATGCCGGAGTAAGCACCACCACCTGCGATGGCGCACCGATTGGATATGTGATTGATGGAACAGATTGTGATGATACAAATAACGATATTAATCCGGGCGCAACTGAAATCTGCAACGCCATTGATGATAACTGCGATGGTAATACAGATGAAGGATTAACCTTCACAACCTATTACGCTGATGCCGACAGCGATACTTATGGTGATGCCGGATCATCCACTTCAACATGTGATGGCGCACCTGCAGGTTATGTTGCTGATGACACAGATTGTGATGATGCGAATGCAGACATTAATCCGGGTGAAGCTGAAATATGTAATGCAGTTGATGATGATTGTAGCGGCGTTGCAGATGATGGTTTGACTTTTGTTACGTATTATAAAGATTATGATGAAGATGGATATGGGGCAGTATCTTCTGGAACTGTAACTACATGCGATGGCGCTCCTGCAACTTATGTAGCTGCTGATGGTGATTGCGATGATTTCAATGCAGATTTGAATCCGGGTGAAGTGGAGATTTGTAACTTCATTGACGATAACTGTAGTGGAATTTCAGATGAAGGTTTAACTATTTTAACTTTCTATTTAGATGCGGATGGTGATACATATGGTACTCCACTGTCAACCTTAGAAGCCTGCGGTCCAACCGGTCCTGTTTGGGTTTCAAATGATTACGATTGCAATGACAGCGATGAAAATATTAATCCTGCCGCAACAGAAATTTGTAATGATGTAGATGATGATTGTGATGGCGCAACAGATGAGGATCTTACTTTATATACTTATTATGCCGATGCAGAAGGCGATGGTTTTGGTGATGCAGGAGTATCAACCACCTCTTGTTCAGTAACTCCGCCTCCGGGATATGTAGCGAATAATATCGATTGCCAGCCATCATTTATTACATATACAGATGCCGATGGCGATTACTTTGGTTTTGGCGCTCCTGTTCCTTGTGGTCCGGTAATCAATAATAGCGATTGCGACGACACACAATTATTATATTCGGATGTGGACAGTGATGGTTATGGATCAGGTCCTGCAGTAGAATGTGGTGTTCCTTCTAATACAGATTGTGCACCATATAATAATGCCATTAATCCGGGTGCAACTGAAACTTGTAATGCGATTGACGATGACTGTGATGGCACAGCGGATGATGGATTGTTAATCACGTACTACGCGGATGCCGATAGTGATACATATGGCGATGCATCAAGCACTACCTTGTCTTGTTCAGGTGTGCCTTCCGGTTATGTTGCAGATGATACGGATTGTGACGACACAAACGCCGACATCAACCCTGGCGAATCTGAAATATGTAATGCAGTTGATGATGATTGCGATGGTATAGCAGACGATGGCTTAACATTTACTGATTATTATACAGATGCTGATGGCGATGGTTACGGCATTGGTGGCGGTATCGAGCTTGATGCAAAAAGTGAGGTTACTACTGAAGGTTCCGTGTATGTGTATGATAATGGCTTTGATAAAGCAATTGCTGCGCAAACATTTACACCATCTGTTTCTGGAGATATCACAGAAATACAATTTAATATTAATACGATTGCGGAACCGGGTATGCTGATTAACTTCCAATTAGCAACCGGAACAGATATCGGTGGAGGAACCGTATTATACTCCGAGGGTCTTTCGGTAAGCACCACCGGTTGGCACTCCATTACACTAACTCCGGGAATTGCATTAACTGCCGGCAATGTTTACTATTTCTGGATACGCCCATCTGAAGTGAATACAAATTCAATGACATTATGGAGAAGTTCAGGTGGACCAAACCCTGGCGAACACGCTGGTGGTGCAATGTATATTTACCAAGCGATGACGGATGACTTCTACCCATCAGGAGTAGATGACCTTGATTTCAGAACATTTATTCAAACTGCACCTGCAATTACAGCATGTGCTGACCCGGGTGCCGGTTATTCCACAATTGGTGGTGATTGTGATGATGAAAATGAAAATGCAAATCCAGGAGAAACAGAAATCTGTAACGGTATTGATGATAATTGTAGCGGCGTAGCTGACGATGGATTAACGTTCACAACCTATTATGCAGATGCCGACAGCGATACTTATGGTGATGCCGGTTCAAGCACTTCAACATGCGACGGCGCTCCAGCAGGTTATGTGTCTGATGATACAGATTGTGATGACACAAATGAAAATATCAATCCGGGCGAAACAGAGGTTTGTAACGCCGTTGATGATAACTGCGATGGTAATACAGATGAAGGATTAACTTTCACAACCTATTATGCAGATGCCGACAGTGATACTTATGGTGATGCTGGCTCAACCACAACAACTTGTGATGGTGCACCTGCAGGTTATGTAATTGATGACACAGATTGTGACGATACAAATGCAGACATCAATCCGGGAGAATCTGAAGTATGTAATGCTATCGATGAAGATTGTGATGGAACAGCAGATGACGGCTTAGCATTTATTACCTATTACGCAGATGCTGATAGCGATACTTATGGTGATGCCGGTTCAACCACAACAACATGTGATGGCGCTCCTGCAGGTTATGTAGCTGATGACACAGATTGTGATGATACAAATGCAGACATCAATCCGGGTGCAGCTGAAGTATGTAATGCCATCGATGAAGATTGTGATGGTACAGCAGATGACGGCTTAACCTTTGTAACGTATTACAAAGATCTGGATGCAGATACTTATGGTTCGGCATTGTCTGGTACTGTTACTACATGCGATGGCGCACCAGCAACATATGTAGCTGCTGATGGTGATTGTGATGACTTAAACGCAGATATCAATCCGGGCGAAACAGAAATCTGTAACGCAATTGATGATGATTGCAGCGGTGTGACTGACGATGGATTAACATTCACAACTTATTACGCAGATGCCGACAGCGATACATATGGTGACGCCGGTTCAAGCACAACAACATGTGATGGCGCTCCTGCAGGTTATGTTGCTGATGACACAGATTGTGATGATACAAATGCTGACATCAATCCGGGTGCAGCTGAAGTATGTAATGCCATCGATGAAGATTGCGATGGTGCAGCAGATGATGGCTTAACCTTTGTAACGTATTACAGAGATTTTGATGAAGATGCTTATGGCTCAGTGTCATCTGGCACCGTAACCACATGTGATGGCGCGCCTGCAACATATGTAGCTGCTGAAGGTGACTGCGATGACTTCAACGCTGACATCAATCCTGGCGAAGTAGAGATCTGTAACTTCATCGACGACAACTGTAGTGGTATTGCAGATGAAGGTTTACCAATATTAACTTTCTATTTAGATGCAGATAGTGATACATATGGTACACCAATGTCAACATTAGAAGCCTGCGCAGCAACTGGTCCAATGTGGGTAGAAAATAGCGCAGACTGCGATGATAGTGATGCAGATGTGCATCCGGGGCTCATTGATTTGTGTAACGGTATCGATAATGATTGCGACGGCAACATTGATGATGATGCACTCTTCACAACGTATTATATTGATAGTGATGGTGATACCTACGGCGATAATTTAGATGCAGGAACAACCTTCTGCTACGTGCCGGCTGCACCATATGTATTAGATAATACAGATTGTAATGATGCATCAGCAGCATCTTATCCTGGTGCAACAGAAATTTGTGATGGTCTTGATAATGACTGTGATGGCAATACTGATGAAGAACTTATAACTGCAACAGTTACTCCTGCAGGAACGGTTACCGGTTGTAAAGGTTCTACAATTCCATTGTCAGTAACAGCGGGTGTTGGATATACTTACCAGTGGTACAAAAATGGAAATCCGATTCCAGGTGCAACTAGTGCAGTATATAATGTAACTAAACCTGCTTATTATCAGGCGATGGTAACTATTCCTGGCGGTTGTTCGGATGTATCTGGTGCAACGCTTGTGCAATTCCTTTCTTCACCAAACGCAAATATCAGCGCACCTAATGGTACCAGCTTATGCGCTGTAGTGAAGTTAAAGGCAAGCTTTGATGCAACCTATACATGGCAATGGTATCGTGATGGCTCACCTATTGCCGGCGCAACAAATTACCTCTACAATGCAACATTGCCAGGTAGTTATCGTTGTCGCGTTACTAACGCATCAGGTTGTTCCCGCAATAGTGCATCCATTGTGGTTACTGCCTGCAAAGAGGGTGAAGAGTTGACTGAGGCACCGGTAGAAATATTTGATGTTTACCCGAATCCAACGGATGAAGTGGTAAATATTAATATGGAACTGAACACTGAAAACACAGAAGCACAAATATTCATCGTGAATATTATGGGTGATGTTGTTTACAGTCGTGATGCAGCAATCAATAATGGAACCCTGAGTGAAGTAATAACACTCGACGATCAGGTGGCTGCCGGATTATACTTTGTAAAAGTATATGTAGGAAATAAAGAATATAGCCAGCAACTGGTCATTCAGAAATAATCAATTCCTGATCTCAACACACACCGGTCCCGCAGTTAACAAGCTGCGGGACTTTTTTTGCCAGAAGTTTTTGTCTATCGAAGATTAGCCCTTTTGCCAGTATTGTTTCGTTTTGATAGCGGTTGTGACAGGGTATCCGGATGCTGTCCAATACACCTCTTCAAACCCACTCAGTGTTTCACGATAAAATTGTTGATTTTTTGAGCAAATTATGTGACATAGGATGTATGCGTATTCAGTTGCGGTTATTTTTTATCCTCTTTAATATTGACAACCTGCCGCATCTAAGTGGCATCTATTTTAATGCGGTTTGACGTGTTTGTTTTGTGCAGAAGCATCAGCAATCTGCCCTGCTGCATCTGGTCATGACTGTATACATGACCAAGCAGCTATTGGGGTGAATTGTACATGTTATAGTGGACGAGTAATGATATATTATCTGTATCACTTATTGTCTGCCTGCAAACACTTATTGTCATACTCCTCACACAGAATAATTATTTGCAGTAACTGCAAACCGGTATAGTTTGTTTTTCGTTTATATCATTATTGTTCTTGCCTATTTTATTTCTTCATTTAAATTTTTCTTATGAAAAAGATCTACACACACATCCTGACTGCCTGTATTTTAGCAGTCGGCTTTTCAGCACAGGCGCAATTGTATAATTATGCCAACGATCTCGGTGGAGTTCCTGCAACCGTTGCCGCCAATGCCACCGGCACCAATCTCAACCGCATTAATGGCACTGAAGTAACGATTGGCTGTATTGACGGATTTAATTCGTTCCGGTTTTCGAAGAATGCGACATATAACGCATATCGACCGTCAATCGAATTTTCAATTACGCCTGATGCCATGTATGAAGCAACAGTGACCGCTATATCGGCCAACGTGCGGATTAATCTGAAGGGCCCTTCACTCTGGCGTATGACTTATTCTACAGATGGTGGTGCTACATGGACCGATAATGGCTCCGATTTACTCGTTACTTCTTCAGGCTGCGATTCTGTAAATATTTTGACTTGGGACCTGGATGATTTTACAACTACTTCCACCATATGGGTTCGACTGGTTGGCTTCAACGCATTTAGCAGCGTTAATGGAAAGGCGACTTTGCGCAATGTTGTTGTAGATGGCACCATAGATGCAGTTGATGCTGATGGTGATGGATATACCTGGTTGACTGATTGTAATGATGCAGATCCGGATATTAATCCGGGTGCAACAGAAATTTGTAATGAAATAGATGATAATTGCGATGGCAATATTGATGAAGGTGTTACAACAACCTATTACGCAGATGCGGATGGCGATACTTATGGTGATGCAGCGATGATGACCGAAGCCTGCACCGCACCGGATGGTTATGTTGCAGATAATACCGATTGCAATGATGCAGATGGAGCCATAAATCCGGGAGCAGTTGAATTATGCAATGGAGTTGATGATAACTGTGATGGCAATATAGATGAAGGCGTTCTGATGACCTATTATGCAGATGCTGATGGGGATACTTATGGCGATGCCGCTATGACAACAGAAGCCTGCGTTGCGCCGGATGGTTATGTGGCTGACAATAGTGATTGCAATGACGCTGATGGCGCCATTAATCCGGGTGCAACTGAAATTTGCGGAAATGGCATTGATGAAAATTGTGATGGAAATATTGATGAAGATGATGTCATGGCCTCATTTGATATCATAGGCGACAATCCTGCTTGTGCGAATGATGGCACCTATTTACAATCAACTTCAACCGGTGTTGGGATAACTTACCAATGGTATCGCAATGAAATGCCTATAGCAGGTGCTACTGATGACACATATACACCATTAAATAATGGATACTATCAGTTAGAAGTATCTAATGGAACATGTACATCAATTACACCGCTTACTAATCTCATGATTAAACAAATTCCGGATGCAATTGCATTTGCACCTTACGGAACAGATATCTGCGTTTTGGGAATTGCGAAAGTAAAATGTATTTCCAGTCCCGGAACAGGCGCAACATATCAATGGTTCCTTGATGGTGTTGAAATTCCCGGCGCAACAAATTATGTTTATGAAACATCAACTGCCGGCGATTATCATGTAATTGTATACGGACCAAACGGTTGTTCAAATACCAGCGAACCGATAACACTTACTGCTGATTGTAAACTGGATAATGGCGTTCAGCAAGGCACGGTTGCCGTATTCCCAAATCCGGCTTCAGGTAATTTCACTGTCGCCCTGCAAAATGCGCAGTTGAATGGAGATGCACTGATTCATGTATCTGATATAACCGGAAGAATGATCTACACCAACAATACAGTAATTGCCAATGGCGCTCTTACAGAAGCAATTAATCTCGGCGATCAAATTGTGAATGGCATGTATGTAGTTACCATTACATCTGGTAATGCAGCATGGAATACACGAGTGGTGATTGCACAATAATCTTGATTTATCATTTGCTAAAAGGCTGTCTCTTATTCAAGAGATGGCCTTTTTTATGGAATAAATCAAAATAGTTGCAGGCATTTATGAATTACGCGTGATGGCCCTATAAGTGGTTGCTTCGCAACCACACATGCAAAACGCGCACCCGTCATTGCGAGCCGCGACCCAAGGAGCGGCGAAGCAATCTCGCCGAACGCAAGAGCAGAATGCAATTAAGCATCATTCCTCATTCCTCATTCCTTTCTCCTCATTCCTCATTCCGCATTCCTTTTTCCTCATTCCTCATTCCTCAAAAAAAAGGCTACCCTTAGACAAAAGGCAGCCTTTTCATTGAAACCTTATGAAAATATATTTACGCCTCAAAGCTGCTTCCGCAACCACAGGTTTTTACCGCGTTTGGATTGTTAAAAGAGAATCCACGATTATTTAATCCTTCTACAAAATCAATCTCCATGCCTGCTAAATACATGCCATGTGATTTTTCCATCAGGATGCGGATACCATTTACCTCATATACATTGTCTTGCTCCTTTTGCAGGTCGAAACCTAATACATAAGATAAACCACTGCAGCCGCCGCCTTTTACCCCAACACGTAATCCGTATTCGGCTGGTATCTGCTTGTCGGCTATAATTTGCATAATTTCCTTAACAGCGCTATCTGTAAGGCCTATTGGTGATGTAATGACTTCCATAGTTTTATTCTTTCAGTTGCTAAATTACCAAACACAGAACATTTCTAGAGAGTTTCATAAAAAAGTTGAAAAAAAATAGAAAAATGTGACAATTTAATAGTGAATCATCAATTTACAAATTTACCAAAATGTACTGCTTAATTCGGTTGCCTGTGACGGCCATAATGTGGCAATTTTATTTCACCGGATTGTATAATATGCGCCAATTGAGCCTTTTAATGTAAAATCGGTTTATTGGGGGCGATTTTTGTGACAAATCGTAAATCCATGATTTTCAATGGGTTATTGCAAAATATGTCAAGTTTTCTCAATTTCGACATCCCCCAGGTGAATACAGGTGCATTTATTTAGTTAAACCAATTTTTTCACTAAAACCCACACGAATGAAAAAGAAATTACTCTTTTCAGGGATGATTGCGCTGGCAATGGGCTTCACGGCGGCCAATGCGCAATTGTACAACTACACCAACGATCTTGGTGGCGTTCCGGCCTCGACGGCCACTAACACAACCGGTTCAAACCTTGCACGTGTAGATGGCGCGTTGCCAATTACAGGCTGTCCGGATGGATTCAACTCTAACAAGTATTCAGAAGCAACTACATTCGGCGTTACCCGCCCGTCTGTAGAGTTCTCCATCTCCCCCAATACAGGTTATCAGCTTGATGTAACCTCTGTTTCAGTTAATGCGCGTCGCAACAACAAAGGACCCGCATTGTGGCGCTTTGCGTATTCAACAGATGGTGGTGCTACCTGGACAAACAATGGTTCTGATTACAGCGTTACAGCCGTTACCTGCGGAACCTCTAATACGCTGACATGGGACATGCCGGATTTTTCATCCGAAGGCACTGTGTTGGTTCGCGTGTATTCTTATGGTGCTACCAGCGCATTAAATGGTGTTGGAACTTTAACTAACCTCGTTTTATCAGGCGGTGTTTCATATGCCGATATCGATAACGATGGTTACACTTCTGATGTAGATTGTGACGACAATAATGCCGATATCAATCCAGGTGCATCAGAAACGTGTAACGGTATTGACGACAACTGTAGCGGTACTGCCGATGAAGGCGTAACAACTACTTACTATGCTGACGCTGACGGCGATACTTATGGTGATGCCGGATCAACTACCGAGGCGTGCTCTATGCCTGAAGGTTATGTGTCAGACAACACAGATTGTAACGACGGTAACGCAGACATCAACCCTGCTGCTTCAGAAGTATGTAACGGCATCGATGATAATTGCGATGGCAACAACGATGAAGGTCTTACTTTCGAAACCTGGTATGCTGATATGGATGGCGATACTTATGGTGATGCCGGAAATACAGTTTCTACCTGCGATGGCACACCTGAAGGTTATGTTGCCGACAATACAGATTGTAACGATGGCGACGGCGCTGTTAATCCTGGCGCTTCAGAAGTATGTAATGGTGTTGACGATAATTGCGATGGTAACACAGATGAAGGTGTAACCACTACTTTCTATGCTGACGCCGATGGCGATACTTATGGTGATGCAGGTTCTACAACAGAAGCCTGTTCAGCACCAGAAGGTTATGTTGCTGATAATACAGATTGTAATGATGGCGACGGAGCAATAAATCCGGGCGCATCTGAAGTTTGTAATGGTATCGACGATAATTGCGATGGCAATACCGATGAAGGTGTTTTAAGCACTTTCTATGCGGATGCTGATGGCGATACTTATGGTGATGCAGGTTCTACAACAGAAGCTTGTTCAGCACCTGAAGGTTACGTAGCTGATAACACTGATTGTAACGATGGCGACGGTGCCGTAAATCCTGGTGCTACAGAAGTATGTAATGGTGTTGATGACAATTGCGATGGCAACACAGATGAAGGCGTAACTACAACTTTCTATGCTGACGCCGATGGTGATACTTATGGTGATGCAGGTTCTACTACAGAAGCCTGTTCAGCACCTGAAGGTTATGTTTCAGATAACACCGATTGTAATGACGCTGATGGCGCCGTTAACCCTGGTGCTACAGAAGTATGTAATGGTGTTGATGACAATTGCGATGGTAATACCGATGAAGGCGTAACCACTACTTTCTATGCGGATGCCGATGGCGATACTTATGGTGATGCAGGTTCTACAACAGAAGCTTGTTCAGCACCTGAAGGCTATGTTTCAGATAACACCGATTGTAATGACGCTGATGGCGCCGTAAATCCTGGTGCTGCTGAAGTATGTAATGGTATCGACGACAATTGCGATGGCAATACCGATGAAGGTGTTTTAAGCACTTTCTATGCGGATGCTGATGGCGATACATACGGTGATGCAGGTTCTACAACAGAAGCCTGTTCAGCTCCGGAAGGTTATGTAGCCGATAACACAGATTGTAATGATGGCGACGGTTCTATCAACCCGGGAGCTGCTGAAATCTGTAATGGCATTGATGAAAACTGTGATGGTAACATCGACGAAGGCGTATTGACTACTTTCTATGCCGATGGCGATGGTGATACTTATGGTGATGATGGCATGACTGCTGAAGCCTGTTCAGCACCTGAAGGTTATGTGGCCATGAATGGCGACTGCAATGACGCAGACCCTGCCGTAAATCCTGCTGCAACAGAGGTATGTGGTAATGGTATTGATGATGAT